>CAYFGU010000029.1:0-1501 GCA_964343115.1 uncultured Desulfurococcales archaeon | reverse complement strand
TGTCGCAGAGCACGACGGCCACCCTGCAGCCGCAGAGCGCAGAGACGGACCTCGATAGCTCATCGGCCTCGCGGTCCGGGTCGGGCGGGGATGAATCATTCTTCGCGGCAACAGAAAAACTTATATGCTCATTTATAGTCAATTATACCTGTGAGCAGGCCGCAGGCGGAGAGGCTGCTGAGGCCCAGGGAGTTCTGCGAGGCCGTCGGGATCAGCTACAAGACGTTCCTCCGCTGGGTGGACGAGGGCAAAATACGCGTGGTGAGGACTCCCTCGGGCAGGTACAGGGTTCCGTACTCGGAGCTGGAGAGGATACTAAGGGGCGAGCACGGGAGCAATGCCGGCAAGTAACGTGGTGAGGAGAACCGTCATAGTGAGGAGCACAAGGCTGCCGAGGAGGGCATTCAGGGTCTTCGCCGAGCTTGAGGGCATGTACAGGAACATGGTTGAACAGCTGACAATGTATGCTGTCAGGAACGGCGTGAGGAGCTTCACGATGTTGAAGGCGCTGAAGTACCGCGAGCTCAGGTCTCTCTACCCTCGTTTACCTTCGCACTACGCATACACCGCGTGCCAGGACGCCGCTGCGAGGGCCAAGAGCTTCCTCAGGCTGAAGAAGTCGGGGCTGACCGAGAGGGAGTACCCCGAGGTCAGGAGCGTGTCCATATGGCTAGACGACAACCTATGGAAGCCCACAGGACTCACCTCAGTTAAAGTGTCGACGCACAGGGGCAGGGTCACGGTGTGGCTGGAGCCCGCGAAGCAGTACTGGAAGTACCTCAACAGGGGCTGGAGGCCGGCCTCCGAGGCGAGGGTCAAACTCAATAAGAAGGAACGGCGCCTCGTGTTCTACTTTACATTCAAGAAGGAGGTCGGCGAGTACGAGCCGAGGGGCTATGTGTCGGTGGACGTGAACGAGGATAACGTAACTGCGCTGGTCGATGGGATCGCCTACCTGTTCGAGACGGGCGCCAAGGAGGTCACTCTAGGCTACCACTACCGTAAAAAGAGGGTACAGGAGAGGTACGACAGGGTCTACGGGCCCGGCTCCAGGCCCGCCAGGAGGGCGCTCAGGAAGCTCAGGTACCGCAAGAAGAAAAATAACATTAGGTGGAAGCTCGCCAATATCATAGTCAGGGCCGCACACGAGGGGCGCTACGCCATAGTGCTGGAGCGCCTCGGGAGGAGGCCCGCCGAAGGGATGATATCCCACGTCGAGAACCCGCAGCTCAGGTACAGGATATACCAGGCGGCGTTCAGGGGAATTCAGCAAGCCATAGAGGAGAAGGCCAGGGAGCACGGCGTGCCGGTCGTATACGTAGACCCAAAGAACACGTCCAGGCTCTGCCCCATACATAACGCACCCATAGAGTACGACGGCTCTAGGCTAGGGAGGTGCACTAAGGGAGGCGAGACCTGGCACAGGGACGTGGTCGCGGTGTGGAACCTCCTCCTGAGGGCCGCGCGGGGCGATGGGAGCGACGCTCCGAGCCCCGCGGGC
>CAYFGU010000028.1:0-1515 GCA_964343115.1 uncultured Desulfurococcales archaeon | reverse complement strand
ACCCCGGCTCCCCCCACGGCTGCCCCAGCGGCCTCCCAGGCCCCCAGGCCCTCGCCCATGAGGGCCGAGGACAGCCCCATCGCGACGAAGGGCATCAGGAAGTTTATTGAGGCGGACGTGGCGGGCTCCAGCAGGTAGAGGCCGGACAGCCAGAGCGCGGCGCTGGCAGCCTGCATGAGGCCGAGTGCTATGACCTCCCGTGAGACCCTCAGCCCCCTCCTTGAGGCCAGGGCGAGGAGGGCCGAGCTGCCCAGGAGGTAGACGGGCAGGAAGAGGGCGGGGCCAAGGGACGCCAGGGACCCCTTAACGGTGAAGTAGAGGGCGGCCTGGCTGACCACGTACGCGGCAAGCCACCTTGGCCACGTGCCCCGCATTGCGTCCATTTGCCGTGCGAGCCGGGACGTTAAAGGGGCGCCGGTGGGCCGGCTTGGGCTGAGCCCAACAGGAGCGGGGAGGCCCTCATGGGCATAAAATGGGCCCGCGAGCCGGCGGCTTCGTGCAGGGGCAGCTCAGGGCTCCGCCTCACACCCTTACGCCCCTCACCGCCAAATACGTCACCGCGAGGGAGGCCGCGGTCGCAATTACCGGGGCGATCAGGCTGTAGGCAAAGCTCGGCTTTATCGCGTAGAAGCCGTACGAGAAGGAGGTGTAGTACCTGTAGAGCCCCTCGGCTAGCATGGGTAGGGAGGTGTAGTAGAACCTCCTCAGGGCGCTGACGCTCATCACGGCGTTGGTGTAGATGTAGTAAACGACGAGCCATATCACTATGTTGGCCGTCATTGTGCCCTTGCCGCCCTTCTCATAGAGCAGGGCGCTGACCATGGCGTTCAGCGAGGTGTAGGCGACCACGTAGAGGTAGAGCGCGCCGACGTATGACAGGTCGGGCACGCCCCTGAAGTACGCGATTACGGCGAGCTGAGCGGCGACTGGGATCACGTAGCCAACGAGGCTTGCCATCAGGAGCGCGACTGCGAGCTTGCTGAAGGCTATGGTGACCCTGTCGCCGAGCTGCAGGAGGACGTACTTGACGTACGAGCCGAAGTCCTCGCTGACCAGGTCGCCAGCGAATATTATGGAGGCCACCACGATGAGGTTGAAGGTGGTCGTGAAGAAGGTCTCGTAAGGTCCAGCGTCATAGCCGAGCCTGAAGGACCTGTAGTCGAGGAAAGCCATCAGGGCGGAGAGGGCGGCGAAGGCGCCCAGCAGGGCCAGGAACCTCTTCCTCCTGACCCCAGTGTAGAGGAAAAGCCTAAGCAGCGAACCCCTCGACATTGACGTACTCACCGCACAGCTCGTCCTCAGCCTGCGTCGTCATCACGATCGGGCTGTCGACCTTTCTGAGGTAGTCCCTGAGGACCCCCACGCTGCGCTCGTCGAGGTTTGAGAAGGGCTCATCTAGTAGGAGCCAGTCGTGCCTGCCCGAGAGGGCGAGGGTCAGGTAGAGCTTCTTCCTCTGGCCTGTGGAGAGGTCCTTTATCCTGCCGCTGTAGTCGATCCCGAACACGTCGTTGACCT
>CAYFGU010000027.1:0-1525 GCA_964343115.1 uncultured Desulfurococcales archaeon | reverse complement strand
CGTGATAAGGAGGCTCATAGAGGCGTACAGGAGGTGCCAGGGAGTAACGTAGTGAGGAGAACCGTCGTAGTCAGGAGCACAAGGCTGCCCAGGAGGATGTTTAGGACACTCGTTGAACTAGAGGGCATGTACCGCAACATGGTCGAACAGTTGACAATGTATGCAGTAAGGAACGACATAAAGGGCTTCGCCAGGCTGAAGGCGCTCAAGTACCGCGAGCTCAGGTCGCTCTACCCCCAACTACCATCGCACTACCCATATACCGCGTGCCAGGACGCGGCGGCGAGGGCCAAGAGCTTCCTCAGACTTAAGAAAAAGGGGCTGACGAAGAGGGAATATCCGGAGGTCAGGAGCGTCTCGGTCTGGCTGGACGACCGCCTGTGGAGGCCCTCGGGCCTGACCTCGGTTAAGGTCTCGACGCATAAGGGCAGGCTCACGATATGGCTTGAGCCCACGAGGCACTACTGGATGTACGTGAACAGGGGCTGGAAACTGGCCTCCGAGGCCAAGGTGAAGCTAGATAGGAGGGAGAGGCGCCTCGTGTTCTACTTTACGTTCGAGAAGGAGATAAATGAGTATGCGCCGAGGGGCTACGTCTCGGTTGACGTGAACGAGGACAACGTGACGGCGCTGATCGACGGAATCGCGTACCTCTTCGAGACGGGCGTCAAGGAGCTGACGCTGGGCTACCACTACCGCGTCAAGAGAGTACAGGAGAGGTACGACAAAATCTATGGGCCGGGCTCCAGGCCCGCCAGGAGGGTATTCAGGAAGCTGAAGGAGAGGAAGAGGAAGGATGACATAAGGTGGAAGGTCGCAAACATCATAGTCAGGGCGGCGTACGAGAGGCGGTACGCCATAGTGATGGAGCGACTCGGCAAGAGGCCAGCCGAGGGCATGATATCCCACTTCAGGGACCCCCAGCTCAGGTTCAGGATATACCAGGCGGCGTTCAGGGGGGTCCAGAGGGCAATAGAGGAGAAGGCCAAAGAGTACGGCGTCCCAATCATATATGTGGATCCGAGGAACACCTCCAGGCTCTGCCCGGTACACGGCGCACCCATAGAGTACGACGGCTCAAGAGTAGGAAAGTGCAGCAAGGGAGGTGAGACCTGGCACAGGGACGTGGTGGCGGTGTGGAACCTCTTTCTTAGGGCCGCGCGGGGCGATGGGAGCGACGCTCCGAGCCCCGCCCTGGCCCTGATTGCCGTAGATGGGAGGGCCGTGCCGTTGCCCTCGACGGGGCCCCATGAGCCCACAGGGGTAAGCAAGTCCCTGTGGGCCAGGGCCAAGTCCCTACGCCTGACCATGACTGAAAATAAAGTGATTGGAGTGAGGGCGTAGGGACGAACGACTTATGGACCAGAGCCTCAACCGGGAGCCCGCCAGTTGGTCGCCGGCAGCCATTATTAAGCGCCGGCCCCAGCCCTCCTACCCGTCTCCCTAAAGTACTCGGTGTTGAACCTCACGACCCCCTCCTCAGCACCCGAGGCAGCGGGCCCGCCGGGACTTGAACCCGGGACCT
>CAYFGU010000026.1:0-1526 GCA_964343115.1 uncultured Desulfurococcales archaeon | reverse complement strand
TCGCTGAGGTTACCGGTTGACACAGTAGGCTGTCAACCTTCGAGCCTGTCAGGTACAGCGCACCGTCAGAGGTATACGTCCTGGCGTAGAAGCAGGAGTCGGCTGCCGTGGACAGCAACTTTAGGCTTAGGTCTCGGGGCCCAAGTAAGCCCCTCTTATGGGCTATCGAAGAGTTGTTGAAGCCAGCGCAGGTGATTATTTTCACGTCGTCCAGAGGACATTAAATCCTCTTCAATCCTCGTCGACTATGAGATCCTACTCTAGCAGATAAGGGAAGACAAACTATTTAACCCCACGGCTTGGCACGACTTTGCCCTTCCCGTCTAGCAGGAGCTAGCCGTTATGGAAGTGGACTAGGCTTCTGGCCTCCCTAAACGCACTCTCCACGCCCTGAAGCATTTGGGTGACGCGCATGTGGTTGTCCTCGAGGAAGGTGATGACCTCGCCCCTCGACTCCTCGACCCCTATGGCCAGCTTGTCGCCGACAGGGACCACATCTGTGACTACGTCCTTCCACCCGTTCCTCCTGATAATCCTGTTGATTTTGGGTTCTCGAAGTTCTTGACCACTATGACCTCAAACTCGCCCTTGTCTAACGTCTGATCCTCCAGGCTCCTCAGCGCCTCCGACAAACTTCTTTATCCTGTGGTGTGTCGTAAGTATGACGAAGATGAAGAAGCTCAAGGCCTCCGCGTTGAGGTGGATAGGCGTCTATCTCTTCATTACACTCCTCGTCCTTAGGACCTTCAGGTGCGACGGCGCGGGGCAGGCGTTTTAGGGCCCTCAGCCGTCGCCAGGCGCGGGCACGCCCTTGGACGTCAGGGTTGGGGTCATCGTCCTCGAGCACCACTACAGGGGCTTCACAGAGGAGGCCGTCAGGTCGGCCCTCTCGCAGTCCCTAAGGCCAGGCTGCGTCCTGCTGAGCACAGGCGACGACAGGCCCTACGACATCCCTGGCGTGAGGGTGCAGAGGCTCAAAACGGACAGCGAGGGCGAGAGGCTGGCCGCCGCAGTGAAAGGTTGCCCCGGCGTCGACGCCTACGCCCTCCTCGAGGACGACGACGTCTGGGCCCCTGGACACCTTGAGAGGGCGGCAAGGTGGCTTGCCGGGGGCAGGGTGTTCTACCAGTCGGGGACCACGCCCCCGATGCTCCCGCTGGGCGGCAACGTCAGCTCCATGGCCTTCACCGCCGACCTAGACCTCGGGAAGGCCTCCTCGTACCCCACCCTCCTCGGCAGGGCGCTCCTGCTCAGCGCGGTGGAGCAGCGGCTCACCGTCGTCTACGACCCGGAGCCGACGGTGACTAGGAGGGTACACGGCCAGGGCCTTTCCGTCGGAAGGAAGGGGTGGTGGCTTGAAGAGAGGGACAGGCTGCTGCGGAGGCTGCTCGAGGACTTCCAAGATGGGCAGGCCCACGAGCTGGCCTACCTCTACCTCCTGAGGGACTACGGCAGGGGCCTGAGGCTCAGGAGGGCGGCGGGCCTCCTCAGGTGGGGCCTTTGAGTTCGTCGCGATGGCCCTTGAG
>CAYFGU010000025.1:0-1532 GCA_964343115.1 uncultured Desulfurococcales archaeon | reverse complement strand
GTGGAGGGGGGAGGGCAAGGGGGCAAGGAGACCCAGGACGGGACCTCACAGGCCTAACACTTAATAAGCTACCCAATTGGGTTGTCCCGGAGACACGCTATGTCCGTGGCTGTGGTGAAGAAGATAGACATGCTCGACACGGTCCAGCCGCCTGTCTGCACGAGCTGCGGCCGCATAATACACCCAAAGGAGAGGGCGGTCGCCTTCTACTGCCCCAACTGCGGCAAGGCGCTGATTTGGAGGTGTGAGAAGTGCAGGAAGCAGGGAACGCCCTATAGGTGCCCAAGCTGCGGCTTCGTGGGGCCCTGAGGTGGTTGGAGTGGCACGCGTTGCGGTCCTCCTGACCGTTATACCGTCTTCGATTGACGTGAGGCTCTCCGACCTGGTCAGCGGCATCGAGAGGGCCCTTCCTTCAGAGTTCAGGCTGCTGAGCTCCGCTGAGGAGCCCCTTGCCTTTGGGCTGAAGGCACTTAAGCTCGTCGTGTCGATGCCAGAGGAGTACGAGGGCGGGACCGACGCCCTAGAGGACGCGATAAGGTCAGTGCCTGGGGTCGAGGACGTGCAGGTTGAGGCGGTCACGAGGTTAAGCTCGTGACGTATCTATACGCGGTGTGGGCTAGCTTCGCCTCCGCCTTCGTCCTCAACTTGATACCGTTCGGGGCGCCTCCCTACGTAATATTCGTTGCATATGAGGTCGGTCGAAGCGGGCTCGGCCTATGGCCTCCCGTGCTCTCGGCGGCCTTAGGCGCCGCCCTAGCCAAGATGCTGATGTACCTCCTGGGCATAGGGCTTAGGGGTCCGCTGAGGAGAAATAGGAACGTAAGGCTCCTGGCCAGGTACTCGACCTCGAGCTGGGTCTACCTCCTGGCATTCGTCTCCGCGATCATACCGGTCATACCCCTCGACGACTTCGTCTACATTGCCGGTGGCGCCTCGGGGCTTAGGGCGAGGCTTATGGCGTTAGCTGCGGTGGCCGGCAAGTTCGTCAAGACGATCGTCGAGGTGACGGCCGTGCTCTACCTGTCCATCCTGGTCTCCAGCCTCATCCACGTCCCCGCCACCTATGTACTGCTTGTCTTCGTGGCTGGCGGGATGGCGGCAGGCGTCCTGACCTTCCTGGTGGACTGGGAGGCCTGGGCGAGGAGGCTGGGCCTCAAGCTCTAATAGCCTTGGCGCCCACCTGGACAGCGCCCCGCAGCCAACTCCCGGCGGCGCTGGGCCTACGGGGAGTCGTCGCTCCCGGGGTGAGGCCCGGTCTCTGGCTGCGGGGACACCGTCAGAGCTCCATCAGGGTATTACTCCTGTTAGCTGCTATGGCTACCAGCAAGCGTTATATACCCTGGTTGGGTAATGGTAGTTATGCGGTCCCCGCAGGGGGACCTGACGCTTAGCGAAATGGGGGCCTAAGCAAACCCTGGGGCAGGTACCTCAGGGAGGCTTAGGTCTGACGGGGGCCTGTGGGCCACGTAACGGTGGTGCCCACCCCGCCTCAGCCGCGCCTTGCGGCTGAACTCCGGTTGATCCTGCCGGAC
>CAYFGU010000024.1:0-1620 GCA_964343115.1 uncultured Desulfurococcales archaeon | reverse complement strand
GCAACGTGGAGATCTATGACGGCTTCTTCGCGGACGATGAGGTGCTTAGGCTCCTCTCCGACTGCTCCCACATAGTGTTCGCACAGGACGACACGGGAGGCGTCAGCGGGTCGTACAGGTTCCCGGTAGGCCTGGGAGTGCCGATAATCGCCACCGACTCGTTCCAGGCCAGGGACGCCCAGGTGATAAGGGTCAGGTCGCTCGACGAGCTGACCGTCGAGAGGTTGATGGCTATAAAGGAGACCGTCAACCTAGATGACGGGTTCGAGTACCTCCTGGCCGTTCTGACCCACAGAGCCTAGACTATGGCGGCGTCCGATTCACTAGTTAATGACATAATGACATGTATAAACATATGTCGAGGACTAAAAGGCCGTGACCAAGCCTAAGAATAAGCGCTCTGTAGGCCCTGGTGGACCGTTATTGCTTGCTTAGGCCCTTTTAAGGCGTCACCTGTGCCAACAAGGTGCCTGCTGCGAGCAATATATGAGCGGGGATAATACGGCTCGCGCCTTAGCTCTAGCCTAAGTTAGAGGGAACCCTTGTCATGGGTCTGATTCTCAAGGCTCCTCAGCGTCTCCGACAAACATCTTTATCCTGTGGTGTGTCGTAAGTATGACGAAGATGAAGAAGTTCAAGGCCTCCGCGTTGAGGTGGACAGATGCTTATCTCTTCATTACACGCCTCACCCCTCAGGACCTTCAGGTGCGACGGCACGGGACAGGAGTTTTAGGGCCCTCAGCCGTCGTTAGGCGCGGGTACGCCCTTGGACGTCAGGGTTGGGGTCATCGTCCTCGAGCACCACTACAGGGGCTTCACAGAGGAGGCCGTCAGGTCGGCCCTCTCGCAGTCCCTAAGGCCAGGCTGCGTCCTGCTGAGCACAGGCGACGACAGGCCCTACGACATCCCTGGCGTGAGGGTGCAGAGGCTCAAAACGGACAGCGAGGGCGAGAGGCTGGCCGCCGCAGTGAAAGGTTGCCCCGGCGTCGACGCCTACGCCCTCCTCGAGGACGACGACGTCTGGGCCCCTGGACACCTTGAGAGGGCGGCAAGGTGGCTTGCCGGGGGCAGGGTGTTCTACCAGTCGGGGACCACGCCCCCGATGCTCCCGCTGGGCGGCAACGTCAGCTCCATGGCCTTCACCGCCGACCTAGACCTCGGGAAGGCCTCCTCGTACCCCACCCTCCTCGGCAGGGCGCTCCTGCTCAGCGCGGTGGAGCAGCGGCTCACCGTCGTCTACGACCCGGAGCCGACGGTGACTAGGAGGGTACACGGCCAGGGCCTTTCCGTCGGAAGGAAGGGGTGGTGGCTTGAAGAGAGGGACAGGCTGCTGCGGAGGCTGCTCGAGGACTTCCAAGATGGGCAGGCCCACGAGCTGGCCTACCTCTACCTCCTGAGGGACTACGGCAGGGGCCTGAGGCTCAGGAGGGCGGCGGGCCTCCTCAGGTGGGGCCTTTGAGTTCGTCGCGACGGCCCTTGAGCCTGGCCAGCTCGTCAATCACCTTGGCGACGTCGGCTTTAAAGGCCTCGTACGAGAAGCCCCTAGCGACCTCCCTCGCCCTCTGGGCCAGCGCCCTCCTCCTGGCCTCGTCCCCCAGCAGCGACCTCACGATGGAGGCC
>CAYFGU010000023.1:0-1872 GCA_964343115.1 uncultured Desulfurococcales archaeon | reverse complement strand
CATGACGCAGAGGGCGGGGAGGGCGGGGCACAGGTACGGCGGCGTCAGCAGGGCTACCATAGTCACCTTCGACAACATATTCGAGGTCCTGGAGTCCGCCGTCATCTCAGCGAGGGCGGGCAGAGGCGACCTTGAGGACCTGACCCACCACAGGAACCCGCTCGACGTAGTTGCCCATCAGCTGGCTGCCCTCGTGATTGAGGGCACGGCCACCGACCTAGGTAGGGCCTATGAGGTCATGACGAGGTCGGGACCCCTCTCAGGCCTGACGCTTGACCAGCTTGAGAGGGTCGCGGAGCACCTAGACTCCGTGAGGGTCGTTAGGTATGAGCCTGAGACTGGGAGGGTCTCAAGGGGAAGGCGGACCCTCACGTACCTGTACAAGGTGTCCATGATACCTGACGAGGCCAGCTTCAGGGTTTATGACGTTGCTACTAACGAGCAGGTTGGCGAGGTCGGGGAGAGGTTCGTAGAGGCAGCCCTGCTTGCCAGCAGGGACCAGAGGCCGACCTTCGTGCTGGCTGGGAGGGCCTGGAGGATCGTCAACGTCGACTATGAGGGGCTTAGGATAGACGCCGAGCCCCTCGGGTCGGCTGAGGGGCTCGTACCGTCGTGGGAGGGGGAGCTGATACCCGTGAGCTTCAAGGTAGCGAGAGAGGTATGCGCTATCGTAAGCCTGGCCGGCATTGACCCTGACGCCGCGGGCCGCCTACTGAGGGCGAGAGGCCTGGAAGAGAAAACGGTCAGTAAGGTCGTTAGCGTCGTCTCTGAGACCACGGCTCGCTGGGGCTTCCCCCTGGCCATGACAGAGCCCGTAGTGGAGGAGGTCAGAGGTGTCAGCATACTGTACGCCTGCCTGGGCAGCAAGGGAAACCTTCTTCTCTCGCTCGTCCTCTCCAAGCTCATGGAGCCCACTACTAAGGCCTGGTTCGACTACATACCCTACGCAATAGTCTTCTCGTCCCCTCACGGTGTGAGCGGGGAGGAGGTGAGGCACGCCCTCCTCAGGGCAAAGGAGCTCGACGTGCCTGAGCTTATCTCGTTGGCCTACGAGGCCCTGAAGTCGACGCCGCTGTACGTGGTGAGGTTCCTCCAGGTCGCCAAGAGGATGGGCATCATCGACCCGGACGCCAGGGTCTCGATAGAGCAGGGCAAGAGGATACTTGAGGCCTACAGGGGCAGCGTCGTAGAGGAGGAGACCCTCAGAGAGATCTCTTTCGACAAGCTCGATCCGGATGCCCTTAGCTCCTTCCTCGGGTCTGTGAAGGAGGTGAGGGTGGTGAAGGGCGACCCTCCTAGCCCCTTGGCCGAGGAGGTAGTCAAGAACCCCTACCTAAGGAGGGAGATCGCGGTGAACATCAAGGACGTCGCCATGGACTACATAATTAACGGGCTCAGGGGGTCGGCCCTGAGGAAGGAAGTCCTCTTCGTCTGCGCTCACTGCGGCCACAGCTGGAGGGCTAAGGCCTCCGACCTGACCCACCCGGTCAGGTGCCCAAGGTGTGGAGCCGTCATGGTGGCGCCCCTGCCTGCCTCCCAGTGGGGTGAGCAGGTCGCTTCGCTGTACGTAGCCTGGAAGAGGGGCCAGGCTGGGAGGCTGCAGAGGGAGGAGAGGAAGTACGTAGAAGAGGTCAAGGAGAGGGCGGGCCTCTACATAAACTACGCGACTCAGGGGCTCGGGAGGTACGTCGTCGAGGCGCTCATGACCCAGGGCGTGGGGCCCAGGGCCGCCAAGAGGGTCATGGAAGAGCTCATGAGGGGCGGCGAGAGGGCCTTCTACGAGTCGCTTCTGAAGGCCAAGGAGGACTACCTGGTCTACAAGAGGTTCATTGAGAGGGGCAGGGAGGGGAAGGCCAGGGGGCAGGCGAGGCC
>CAYFGU010000022.1:0-1964 GCA_964343115.1 uncultured Desulfurococcales archaeon | reverse complement strand
CATCAACGAACCCTTAAAGGCCTGGACAAAAGCGTCGGCCAAGGGGTGCTAGTGGCGACCGCCGTAGAGGTCAGGGACGTGCATAAGTCCTACGGCCACGTCAAGGCCCTCAAGGGGCTGTCGTTTGAGGTCCCCGAAGGAGGCAAGTACGCCCTCCTTGGACCCAACGGCGCGGGCAAGACAACAACGCTCAGGCTGCTTGTCGGGCTGCTGAGGCCGGACTACGGCACTGTCAGGGTCCTAGGCAGGGACCCCGCCGTTGACTACGAAGTGAAGAGAAGGATAGGGTACCTGCCAGAGGACCCGTCGCCCTACCCAACTCTTACGGTCAGGGAGAACCTCGAGTTCATAGCGGCCCTGAGGGGCGTTGATGACCCAAGGGACAGGGCCGAGAAGATGATGGACCTCCTAGGCCTCAGAAACTATGAGAAGAAAATGGTTTCCACATTGTCAAGGGGGAACCTCCAGAAGCTCGCGATAGCACTAGCTCTAATACACGAGCCTGTCGTGGTCCTCCTTGATGAGCCCCTGAACTACCTCGACATCCCGACGCAGGAGGAGGTAATTGGAATCCTGAGCAGGATGAAGGCGACCTTCCTCGTCTCAACCCACATCCTATCAGTGGCGGGAAGGCTCACTGACAGGATACTAATCATCAGCGGCGGTACCCTGATATGGCAGGGCACGTTTGATGACCTGAGGAAAATGGCGCATGAGGACGAACCGGTGGAGGCCGTCGTAGCGAGGCTGATGAGAGGTGCCATCACTTAAGCTCGTCTGGTTCGTCGTCAAGACAAGGCTCTCAAGGCCGCTCATCTACATAACCCTCCTCATGGTCGGCTACAGCGTTCTCGGGGCCCTGGCCCTCTACTCCGGCCACGTAAATCTGTCGCCCTCTCTGGTTAGGCAAGAGAGGACCCTCACAGTCATTTACATGGCCATCCTCGTGTTCCTCACCTCAATGCAGGGCGGCGTTGCCGTACTGAGGTCGGACAGGGACTACCTCTTCACCCTCCCGCTCAGCAAGAGGGAGATCGCGTTGTCCCTCTACGTAGGCCAGCTCATGCTCAGCGGCATCTGGTCTATAGTGTGGCTCGGCTGGTACCTGCCCTTCGTTGAGGTTCCTCCCGTTTACGCCGCCCCATACATGGCCTTCTTCGTGCTGCTCTTAACTTCATTAAGCACTACGGTGGCCGAGCTTGAGGCTAAGGCCAGGGGTCTCACCTCGGCAATTATCGCTGCATGGGTCCTGCTGGCGCTCGCTGGGATACCATTTAGTCCAGGCGCCGCCTTCTATGGTAAATACTTGGCCGGAACGCTCACCACGGCTGCCCTCTCAATAGGCCTGACCTACTATGCTCTCGCGAAAAGGCTCTCCAAGGCGCCACTCCTCTACAGCTTCCCCTCACAGCCAAGGGGTCCCAACGACGTGCCCTTTACTATAGCTTTCAATGACGTTAAGGGTCTGAGGGCCGTACTCAAGATGAGGCTGTCCACCATCACCGTGACAGGCAGGATAGGGGGGCTGAGCGCCGGGGGTTCGCGGTTCCTATACAGGAGGTATCCCACCAAGAGGTTCCTCGCATACATGTGGCTCGGAGCTCTGCTCGGGGTCCTTGTGGGGATGATAGCCATCAAGAAGCTGGGACTGCCCCCGCTGAGCTCCCTAAACGCTGTTAAGGGAGGCCCTGCCCAGGTCGCCCTCGTGACCCTTTTAATCCCGACATTCGTTGTCCTCGTCATGATAGACTCTACTTCGATAGGGCAGGTTGGCTTCGAGAGGCCCTGGCTTGCCTTCACTTCCGTTAGGGCCTCGGACTACCTCAGGGCAGCGGCGCTCTCGCAGAGCCTCATAGCGTTCCTCGTGGCGGCGCCCTTCAGTGCAGCATACGGGGTCCTGGCCCTAGCTGGCCTAAGGGTGGCCGTCAACTTCATCCCCCAGCTTCTGGTCGCAGGCCCCGCCT
>CAYFGU010000021.1:0-2464 GCA_964343115.1 uncultured Desulfurococcales archaeon | reverse complement strand
GAGTTCATAATCCTGATGTCGTCAATTGCCTTCCTGGGCCTCTACCTGATATCGGCGTCCGGCCTCAGTCCCTACCTATACATCGTCCTCTATCTCTTCTACCTGGCGGCCGGCTACGACATCTGGAGGGCCCTGATGCTGCACAGGAGGTACTCGAGGCTCCTCAGCCTGACAGAGGCGGGCAGCGTTGAAAGGTTGGGAAAAAGGTTCCGGCTCGTCAACCTCGTCGTCCTGGCCTTCAACGCGGTCTTCGCTGTCCTCATCCTCTTCAGGCTCGTCTACCTAACCCCCCTCCTCGTCAGCCTCGTCCTTTACATGTACAGTAGGGTCGACGAGGAAATAGTCGGGGCAAAGGAGGCGCTGGCCGCGACCCTGCTCAACGTTGCCCTCTCGGCCGTGGCCTTCCTCGACCCCGGCGGCTCGTACGTCGTCGTCGCGGTCGCTGACCTAGCCGATTTGGCGGTGATGAAGGTTGTCGATTGAGGGGAGGCTGCAGGCCTACGTGCTGACGCTTCTTTACGTCTCTGAGGAGATGTCGTTCACCGACCTCTACAAGGAGCTCGTGAGGCTCGGGGTCAAGGTGACGAAGGGGAACCTGCAGCACCACCTTGAGAGGCTGAGGCAGGAGGGGCTCGTAGAGAGGTCCTACGTCCCGTTCTTCCTGGTGCGCAGGAAGGTCGTGTACAGGGTCACGGGGCGGGGGGTGAGGGCCCTCAGGGAGTTCCTCGGCGAGTTGTCAAGGCTTGAGAGGATGTTGTACGGGGAGGAAGGCAGGTGCGTTGAGATCCCCGGCGACGACCTTTGGGTGATGCTAAGGAGGGAGGCGGAGAGGAGGGGGGTAGGGGTAAGCGAGCTTGTCGCTGAGATGGTGAGGCGCCACCTCTTATCTAATACTGGCGAGGGTCAGCCCACGTGACTCCACGCCGTCCTTTTGGGTTTGACCCTATCCAGCGGCGGCGTGTCGAAAGGCGAAGCCGAGGCCCCAGGAAGCTTTAAGGAGGTCGCGGCTTTAGGGCCACGGGCCTCAGGGCGTTGGCACGCCTCTGCCTCTACGGCACGGTGCTCAACTCCGTCGATACGGTCGAGAGATCAATAAGGAGCGTCTTCAGGTCCGATGCCGAGATCGTCGTTGTGGACGGCGGCTCGACGGACGGGACCTACGAGAAGTTGCTAGAGATCTCGAGGGACTACAACATGAGGGTCTACAGGCTTCCCGGCTCGTCTAGGGGCATGGCCAGGGACTACGCGCTACACAAGTGCCCCGAGGGCAGCTACGCCGCCTACTTCGACCTGGACGACGAGTACAACGAGTACTTCCACAGGAGCCTGGAGTGGGGGATGGCCCAGGGCGTGCCAAACCCCCTCCACTACCTGACCATGAGGGAGTACGCCATAGCCAGGGGAGGCTGGAGGGACCTGAACTTCGCGGAAGACGTAGAGTTCTGGGTCAGGGTGGGGTTCTCCTACAGCATACCCGTCCCCACGAGGGTTCCCATAGTGAGGACGAGGGCCGCGAGGGAGGCGAGGTACGCCAGGGGCCTTCTGGGGTACGCGGCCAGGGTCCTGAGGTCGGGGTCTGACGACTACAGGGGCAACGGCTACACGCTGTCCGAGAGGTTCAGGGCCGAGCTCAGGAGGGCCGGCCCGAGATCAGTGGTGACAGCCCCGGTCGTGCTCGGCCAGGCCCTGGTGGGGTGGGCAAGGGGCACGTATAGGGCGGTCGGCCCCCTCCTTAACCTTGAACTCTTCGACCTGATGCGGGTCGAGACCTCAGTGGGCCCTGACGTCGTGGGGGCCCCCGCGAGGCTGGCCTCGATCTCGCTCATATGGAGCCTCGCCGGGAAGGTCGAGCTGTGGTCGGTGGTCAGGAGAGCGTCGGAAAGGACGGCAGTCGACCTCAGGCCCTACAGGTGCACGAACGGCAGGTACGTGCTTGCGGCCAGCGAAGAGGCGCTGCGGCTGGCGGTTTCCTCGTTCTCTGTCCACGGGACCTCGTGCGTCCCGGTCGCTGGCGGGCCCCAGAATAATAACCCGGGAACCTGATCGAGGCGCGAGCACGCTTGAGGGTCGCGGTGCTACACACGGCCTTCGAGGAGGCAGGGGGAGGCGAGAGGCTGGCCATAAGCCTCGCCAGGGCGCTCAGGGAGCTGGGCCACGAGGTGGACCTCTACACGACCTACCTCAACGAGGCGGCCTGGCGCCTCATAGCTGGCCCCGGCGACCCGAGGCCAAGGCTGGTCAGGCCGGGGATCACCGCGTCGCTGCTGAGGAGGCTGGGAGGGGACAGGCTGGCGAGGCTTAGAAGGGTGGAGGCCGCGGCGTCCGCGGCCAGGGCCCTGAGGTCCATGGGGGGCTACGACATATACCTGGACACCCAGGCCAACGTCCCGGTGGGCCTGGACGCCTGCTACATACACTACCCGGCCTCCCTCGACTACCTGGCCGAGATGGGCCTAAGGGTGGG
>CAYFGU010000020.1:0-4252 GCA_964343115.1 uncultured Desulfurococcales archaeon | reverse complement strand
TGTTCTTAGATAGGTTATTTAAGGGCAGGGAGCTCTTGTTAAGGTATACGGACGCTAAGGCCGTAATCATACCGTCAGAGAGGGGAAAGAGGGTTGAGCGGAGGGGAGGACCAGAAGAAGGTTGAGGAGCTGAGGCAGCTGATAAGGTTACTAGCCGTCAAGTCTGGCGTCGACGAGGCCATGACCGACGACCTGCTTGACCTGCTGATGACCGTGAACCCTGACAAGGGCATAAGCGATGAGGAGGTCGAGGCCATGAAGGGGTACAAGCAGGCCGACGTTAGGAAGGTCTTCAGGATATTCTACGACCTTCACATAGCCAGCTACAGGAGGGGCAAGCACCCAGAGACTGGGGCCACGAGGTATTACTGGTACCTAGACCCCAAGGACCTTAACCTCGCGCTGCTAAGGAGGAAGAGGCTGGTCCTTGAGAAGCTTAAGGCCCGGCTCGAGTACGAGAGGTCGAACCAGTTCTACGTCTGCCCTAAGGACAATACAAGGTATACCTTTGACTACGCCTTCGAGTACGAGTTCACATGCCCTAAGTGCGGATCCCTGCTGGTGCCAGACAACAACGAATCCTACGTTAAGGCCCTTGAGGGCAGGATAAGGAGGCTCGAGGAGGAGATCAGGCAGGATGAGGCAAGGCTATTTGGTCGCTGACCTCTTCTCCGGCGCCGGAGGCTTCTCTAGGGGGTTTGAGCTCGCTGGCTTCAGGGTCGCTGTTGCTGTAGAGAACGACCCGCCCGTTGCCAAGACATACAAGGCGAACTTCCCCCACGCGCACCTGATAGCTGACGATGTCAAGGACGTCAGCGAGCGCGTTATTAGGGAGGTTTCAGGGCTCGGCAGAGGCGACTTCGACGTTGTTATTGCAAGCCCTCCCTGCGAGCCCTTCACGCCGACCAACAGGAACCGCATGCCGAACCCCGTTGACAGGATCCTGACGGACCCCATCGGCCAGCTCTACCTGCACGCCATTAGGCTCATATCGGAGCTCAAGCCCAGGTACTTCCTGATCGAGAACGTGAGCGGGGTCGCCGAGGGCCCGATAAGGAGGGTCATAGAGGAGGAGCTCTCCAAGGCCGGCTATGAGGAGGTGTACTTCAACGTGTTAAGGTCGGAGAGGTACGGAGTCGCGAGCGAGAGGGTCAGGGTTTTCGTGTCAAACCTTCCCCTCAGGCCTCCTGAGTCGGGGCCTGTGCCCGTAATGGAGGCCCTGAAGGGCCTGCCTCAACCCGGCTCGCCGTGGCCTCCCAACCACGACGCCCCGGCCAGCCTTTCAAGGAGGCTCGCCAGGAAGGTCCCGAGGCTGAGGTGGGGGAGGGCGCTGGTCAGGTTCGAGGGCGCCGGCTCAAGGGTCTTCAGGAACTACATAAGGCTGGCCCCGGACAGGCCCGCCCCAACGGTCATGGGGTCCTCCAGGTTCATTCACCCGTTCGAGGATAGGCTGCTCACGGTCAGGGAGCAGGCGAGGCTGATGGGCTTCCCCGACTACCACGTGTTCCTTGGGGGTAAGGACTCCCAGTACAATATGGTGGGCGAGGCGGTCCCGGTGCCGCTGGCCAGGGCCCTCGCCGAGCTCGTTATGAAGGCGCTCAGCGAGGGCTAGGTCTCATATGTGGGTCCCGAAGAGCTGCCTCCTCTTCTCCATCCTGTTCCTGACCTTGTCAACGGCCCTTATGAAGTGCTCCTGTGTCACGTAACTCATGCCGTCCCTTATGGCGAAGAACCCGGCCTCGGTGACGACCGCCTTAAGCTCAGCCCCTGAGAAGCCCTCAGTAATGGCGGCTATCTCCTCAAGGTCCACGTCCTTCAGCTTCATGTTCCTTGTGTGTATCCCAAGTATCTCGACCCTTCCCTTCTTGTCCGGCAGCGGTATCTCGATAAGCCTGTCGAACCTGCCCGGCCTCAGGAGGGCAGGGTCCAGGAGGTCTATCCTGTTGGTGGCGGCTATCACCTTAACGCCCTCAAGCGGGTCAAACCCGTCGAGCTCGGCAAGGAGCTGGAGCATGGTCCTCTGGACCTCCCTGTCGCCGCTTGTCCCAATGTCGACCCTGCGGGCCCCTATAGCGTCGAGCTCGTCTATGAAAACTATTGAGGGCTTCTTCTCTCTGGCCAGCCTGAAGACCTCCCTCACTATCCTAGCGCCCTCCCCGATGAACTTGTTAACGAACTGGCTTGCGACGACCCTTATGAAGGTGGCCTTGACCTCACCTGCCAGCGCCCTGGCCAAAAGGGTCTTGCCAGTGCCAGGGGGTCCGTAGAGGAGGACCCCCTTTGGGGGCTCAACCCCTATCTCGGCGAAGAGCTCCGGTTTTATAAGCGGGAGGCCGACGACCTCGTAGATCTCCCTGACCTGGCTCTCAAGGCCTCCCACGTCCTTGAATGTGATGGGCGGCCTCTCCTCGATCTCCATGGCCTCCACAAGGGGGTCATGGATGGAGGGCAATATCTCAACTATGGTGGACCCCCTGTTGTTAAGGGCCACGGACGTGCCTGGGCGCAGCCTGCTCACGTCGATGCCGGCCTTGACGTTAACTACCAGGTTGGGGCCCGTCGAGCTCTTGACTACGACCCTGTCGTCAGGCAGCACTTCAAGGACCATTGCCTCTATGTATGGGGGCTCAAGGAGCTTCTGGACCTCCTTCTTGTAGAAGTCGAGGTCCTTCTCGAGCGACATGTTCTGCATGGTCAGCAGCCTGACCCTCTCCTTCAGCATGGTGATCTCATCTTCCTCTGGCCTGTCCCTGGCCCCCCTGCCAGGCTCGCTAATTGACATGTTTCCCCCGGGTTACTCTATCTCATCCAGTTTTTAGGAGGTGAGCCCTGATGCTGACGTCAGCGTAAACCCCCCAGTATACGCGCCCCTAACTACTACCTCCTGGCCTGCCTGCCCCCGACTGCCCCCTGGTAGGAGCAAGGGGCGTAATACCCTGACCATAGTACAAACAGTAGTACTATAGATGGTTAGGCCGCAATGAGGCTCATGTCTGAGGGCTCCAATAATTCGGGCTTGTAGTAGTAGAGTTACTATTAGCGATGCTCGCAGGAGGCCAAGACCTCCTTTACAGACTTAGAGAAGCCGACTCGGATGCCAAGCCTTGGGTCAGTGTATATGTAAATGACGCCCTTGCTCTGGAGGTCCCTTACCCTCCTTAGGAGCCAGTCATAGTCAGCCTTGAGCCTCTCTGCGAGCTGGTCAAGGTACATGTAAGTGACGCCGTACTTGGAGTAGTGAGTCAACAGCTCCATTACGACCTCGGACTCCTCGTTCGTCAGCCTCTCCTGGAGCGACTGCAGCGCACAGGCCGCAACGGAGACCCTGTTCCCTTGTTGTCTCTTGTCCCCTTGACCAGTTCTACCAGCAATGAATGACTGGGGTCCACCCGCAAGCTCGGGACGCGGGGCCCTAGCGTTGTTATTCATTGTTAAGCTAACCTTTGAGGCAATCCGCTGCGCCAGGGCCACGAACTCGTTGAACCTCTCGTCAGACTCCCTCTCTGCGATCTGCCTGGCGTACTCCTCACCCTTGGGGGTCAGGTACCAGAGCCCGAGGTCGTAGTCCACGTAGCCCCTGTCCTTCCAGTATGAGAGGTAGCTTGAGACGTACTTGGCCTCCTTGCCCAGGACCTCACCGATCTCGGCTGACCTCATAGGTCTTGAGAGAAGGAGGACGAGGATGGCGTCAACTACCCTGCTCCTTGGGCCCCCCCTTCCCTTCAGCGCCTGCTCTATCGCCCTCTCTGCACTCTCGGCCTGGCTCTGCCTTCTGGTCAAGGAGCTCCCTTCTAACATCGTTGACCAGCAGGGGAATTCCCTGGGAAGGGCCGGTGTTACCGGCCCTTACCGTAAACCGGGGGGTTAACCGCCGCACGCCCTCAGCGCAAGCTCGGCCAGGGCCCCGACGAGCTGGGGTTCGCAGGGGGCGGGGACGACTATTATGGCGCCCTCGCCCTCCCGGGGCACGGTCAAAGAGCCTCTCACGAGCGATAGTATCTCAGGAGGCATACCTGGGAACCCGAAATCCGAGGCCCTCCAGTACCCAATGAGCGAGGTCTTACAACCCCTTGAGACAAGGAGGTCCCTCATATCATATACCTGAGTGAGCTCGGTTGGGGGCCTTGTCGGGAAGCTGGCCTCAACACACTCTTCGAACCCTGGGAGCCCGAGGATTGAGCAGCGTCTGAGAGAGAGGACCGACTCCAGTGTCCCGAGGAGGGCCCTCCCCCTCTCACTGAGCGCCCTCCCC
>CAYFGU010000019.1:0-5137 GCA_964343115.1 uncultured Desulfurococcales archaeon | reverse complement strand
TAAGGGAGGCTTTGAGGTCCAGTGAATAAGAGGTGGTGCGGCGGCCGGGATTTGAACCCGGGACCTCCGGCTTGGGGGGCCGGCGTCCTAGACCAGGCTAGACGACCGCCGCACCCTCACGGCCTCTAGGACTAGGGCGTTAAAAACATTAAAACGGTGTGGCCGGTCAAGGAAAAGCACAGGGCCTGGACCTAGGCTAGCTTTTAGGCCCTACGATAACGCGGCGCAAGAGCGCCAGGGGGCTGGGATGAGCCCTTCACAGCCTAGGGTCACGATTTACCTGCTGATGGCGGTGGTGCTGATAGCCATGCTCGCCGCCGTTGGCTACGTTCTTATATCAACTGACATAATTCCTACAGGCTACGAGAACTACCTCTATGGCGTTCTGTGGCTCATAGGCTCCATCGCAGTGACGCACGTGGTGTCCGTCGTGGTGAGGCGGAGGCTGTCACCCCTTGTAGGGCAGGCCAACGCGGCATCAGTGAGCTTTGTAGTTAGGCTCACAGGCTATGTGATAGCTCTCATAGGCTTCCTGGCCATGATAAGGGTTGGCGTCACCGAGGCGCTCGCGGCCGGGGGCTTCGCCGGCCTGATAGTGGGCCTTGCCTCGCAGTTCATGTTGTCGAACGTGTTCGGCGGCCTCACAATAATACTGACCAGGCCCTACCGGGTCGGGGACAGGATCACGTTCACTACGTGGCAGTACGGCCTACTAGCCCCCACGTATCCCCCGAAATTCTTCTCACAGGACTTCCTAATACCTGGTTATACTGGCGTAGTTAAGGAGATAAACCTGATGTACACCGTTATCCTAACTGATGACAACGTCCCGCTCAAGGTGCCTAACGGCATAATGGCCCAGGCCGCCATCTTCGTTCACACGGAGGTCGAGGCTAGGAGGGTCAGAACTAAGTACGAGGTCCCAAAGGAGCTTGACGTTGACCTGGTCCTCAAGGCCGTTAGCGACGCGGTGTCCAGGCTTGAGTTTGTAGTTGGTAGCCCTTCTGTGAAGGTGCTTGACACTACTCAGACAACTTACGTAGTCGCCGTAGACGCGCTCTGCAGGACTTATGACGAGGAGCCCGCAAGAAGTGAGATAATAAAGGCCGTGATGAGGGCTGTCAGGGAGATCCAGGAGTCAACGAAGAGGGCCTCCTGACCATGATGCGATCAACAGTGCTAGCCAACTATATGTCTGACAAGGTCCCTTGCCTCAGGTACCAGCTCAACGTATGACCTTAGCCTCTCCAGCAGGGTCCCCTCGTCAATGGGGCCTCTGACGTGACTCCATGGCAGCGGCGACCTCCTAGGCCTGATCGCGACGCTGATAAGACCGCGCTGTGCGATCCTCCTCCATGACCCCCTGCCCACGCCAGCCTGGGCGACCTCAACCAAGTAGCGCAGTACGTCCCTGTCGCCGAGTGAGAGAGACGCCTGGACGAGAGCGTCGAACGGGTCGTAGGAGGAGAACCCTGTGTACGAGAACTCGTCCCTGGCCAGCCTGAGCCTCGCGTCGAGCTCGTCCTCGTTTGGCATAGGTAGCCACTGGAACGGGGTCTGAGGCTTCACGACGAGTGGGTTGACGCTGAGCTCAAGCGACCTGGGCTTCTCAGCTGCAACTCTGACGGTGAGCGACGCGAGGGACTTGATGTCGTCGTAAGTCTCACCAGGTATCCCAACCATGGCGTAGAGCTTGATCGACATCCCCCTCTTGGACGCCAAGCTAGCAGCCCTAACGAAGTCGTCGTCTGATGAGCTCTTGCCTAGTGCGCGCCTGAGCCTCTGCGAGCTCTCTGGGGCCAAGGTTAGCGTGAGCTGCCCAGCCCTGCTTATCAGGTCTACGTCCTCCTCTTCCAGCAGTTCGGCCCTCAGCGACGGGGTTGAGAATGGAACACCCCTTTGGACTAGCTGCTTTAGGATCTCCTTAAAGAATGGGGAGGCGTTGGCGGTAGGGGCTACAAGAGCAACCCTCAGCCCGTATCTCCTGAAGAGCGCCTCGGCCTCCTCGACCACATCTTGGGGCCTCCTCGGCCTGAAGGGCTTAGCTATGTGTCCTTCAAGGCAGAAGGCGCACGAGAACGGGCAACCCCTTGCCACCTCAACAGAAATAGTGAACGCCGCGCCGGGCGCCATGATCCTCCTGCGTTCGCCCCTAGCAGGCGAGTCCGCGTTTCCAATCCTGACCACATGCTTTCCATAGGAGGGGACATAGACGCTCTCAGCCGGCTCCAGGGCGACGCCCTGATTGATGACGTTTTCCAGCCACGGAAGGGAGACCTCTAGGTCGCCCATAACCACCGCGTCGACCATATCAGCTATGGGCTCCGGGTTTGCTGTCGGCGCGGGACCTCCCAGTATCAGTCTCGGGGACCTCCTTTCCCTTGAGAGGACGGGGATCTGAGAGCCTATCAGGGCCCTGGCCAGGTTAGCGTAGTCTAGCTCATAGTGGACCGGGGAAACTATGAAGTCAAACGACCTCAGGGGCGTGCCGGCCTCAACCCCCCTAAGAGGCTCCGGTAACCCAGCTGGGGATCTGAGTACGAAGCGCTCCACGTAGACGTTCTCCATATCGTTGAGGATGAAGTAAAGCCTGTGATAGACCAGCGAGGAGTGGGCTACCTCGTAGGTTGAAGGGTAGAGGAGCGCTACCTTCGTCATGCCCCTCCTGAACTTCTTCCTAACAGCGCCTTCCTCAAGCCCCAGCGCGGGCACCGTGAATCGGTCTCTGTTAAACGTAAAGTTTCTGCTGTCAAAAACCCTAGTTTGAGGTGAAGCAGCTGGAGGAGGGGCGTCCTAGGGAGGACTTCTATGGCCTAGTTTACCTTATGGAATGTCCAGCGACGCCGCTGAGCCACCTGCAAGGCGGCCCGGATAAGGTTACGGCCCAGGTCGGGAAGCCCCTACAGGTCACGATATACGTTACAAGGGCCTGCAACCTCAGGTGTATTCACTGCTATATCAGCGCCGGGGAGCCCCTTCCCGACGAGCTGAGCGCAAGGGAGTGGGAGTCAGTTTTCGACCAGCTCCACGACCTTGGCACCGAGGACCTCTACATACTGGGAGGGGAGCCCATGATGAGGAAGGACATCTATCAGCTTATATCATATGCCGCGGGCCTCGGCATGAGGGTCTCTATGAGCACAAATGGTACAATGATAGGCCCCTCTGAGGCCAGAAGGCTTGCAGGGTCAGGCCTTGCCGAGGTCCAGGTTTCGATAGACGGTCCGACAGCGTCAGTTAACGATATGATCAGAGTACCTGGCTCCTTCAGCGCCGCGGTCGGCGCCGTAAGACATCTGAAGTCGACGGGCCTGAGGGTGACCCTAGCATACGTATTGACGCCACTGAACTACGACAAGGTAATGGATTTCCTGAGGCTCGCTGAGGAGCTGGAGGTTGACGCCGTCACCTTCGAGGCAGTCGTAGGCTTCGGGAGGGCGGCCGCGAATAAGCTTAGGCTCACCAGGGAGATGGGCGCGAGGGTTCTGAGGGACCTGGCCAGCTATAGGGGCCCGGTCCCAGTCTCGCTCAGCTCCATGAGGTTCTACCTGCCTGACCTATACGGGTCCTACCTGGCAGCCCGAGCGATCCTAGGACGAAGGGTTGAGAGGTACATTACCTGCCCGGCAGGGAGGACAAGGATGGTGATCGACGCCAATGGGGACGTATATGGCTGCGAGCTCTTCATACCCTTCCATGCGAGCGAGGGTAACGTGAGGAGGCGCGACATCACCTCCATCTGGCGCGAGGGCTTCGGTTGGATCAGGAGGAGGACGTCAGAGGCCCCGGCCCCCTGCAGGTCGTGCCCCATGGTTGGGCTTTGCGGGGGAGGCTGCCCCGCGAGGGCGATGGCGGCCCACGGCACTGCGTGGGCCCCAGACCCATGGTGTCCCATATTGCCAGGGGCTAATGCATTAACTCCCCAGGACTCCGTTAGGCAAGGAAGGGGTGCTTAGATTGCGCGGCTGGCGCGAGGGGGAGGGATGGGGGCCTCCGTGGGCTCACTTTGCGGGTGGGAGGAAGAGAGGCTGGCTTAGGCCGATGATACTCAGGCTGCTCACGCTTAGGCCCATGAACGGCATCGAGATCATGGACGAGATAGAGAACCTGACAGGTGGTATGTGGAGGCCATCGCCCGGCAGCGTCTACCCTATGCTCGCCGACCTGATCGCTGAGGGCCTTATCGTGAAGCGCGCCGACGGAAAGTACGAGCTGACTGAGAAGGGCAGGTCCCTAGCAGGCGCCCTCATGCCCCTCCCCAACGACCCCTTAGCGGCCCTAGGTCTCGTAGTTGAGGAGCTGGAGAGGCTCGCCTCGGTGGAGCCTGACCTACTTAGGGCTAGGCTTCAGGAGCTCAGGGGGCTGAGGGAGAGGCTCGAGAGGCTGGAGAGGTCCCTCTCCTAGGGCCAGGGCCTGTACTGCCTCCGTGCGGGCTCCTGCCAGCCGGCTTGGGGCAGCACGCCTCCTATGGCCTGGTAGGGGACAGCCTGCTGGGGCTGGAGGAACGCCCTCTCGTACTCCCTCCTCACGTCGTCGTCCAGGAGGTGCAGGTACAGCTGGGTGACCTTTATGTCGCTGTGGCCAAGGAGCCTCTGCAACACAGCGAGGCTGACCCCCCTCCTGAGAGCCTCCGTTGCGAACGTGTGCCTAAGGACGTGGGGCCTGACCCTTGAAGGGTCGATGCCTGCCCTCTCCGCCATAGCTTTGAGCCTGTTGTAGATAGCCTGGTAGCTCAGCGGCACGACCCTTTCCTCGGGACCCTGACCGCCAGACAGCACCGACAGCAGGGCCCTCGAGTTGGGTCCCAGGAACACGACCCTCTCCTTCCCGTACTTGCCAACTACCCTCGCCTGGCCCCTAGCCAGGTCCACGTCCTCCCACCTGAGGCCCACCACCTCCTTCGCCCTCAGGCCTGACTCAGCCATCAGGGACACTATGAGGGCGTCATATACGTCCCTGGCGGCGTTCAGAAGCCCCTCAACCTCGCTCCAGGAGAGGGCCCCGGAGAAGCCTTTCCCCCTCCCTGGCTCCGCCTGGAGCTGCCCACCGACGCCGAGCCACCTCAGGAACCTCCTGACGAATATGGAGTAGTAATGTAGGGTCGAGTCCCACCTTCCCCCCCTCGGCCCCCTTGAAC
>CAYFGU010000018.1:0-12812 GCA_964343115.1 uncultured Desulfurococcales archaeon | reverse complement strand
ACCCAGCCGACCTCGCCTTGCGCGTGAGGCCGAAAATTAAAGCTCACACACTTATACCATCAGTAGCCCCCCGCCAGTCTCCTGCGCAACTGCCAGGGCCATCCTTGAGGCCCTAACCAGCTCGTCAGGCTCCCCCTCGGCCTCTATCACGAGGACGCCCTTGACGCCGCCTACGGGGAGCCTCTCGGGGCCCCCCTCGATGACGACCCTCGCCTTGACAAGAAGGCCCCTACACGACGCGACGACCCATGAAGGACCAGTGGCCATGTTGCAGCCCTCTGACTCAAGCATCCTCCTCACAGAGCTGAGCCCCTTGAATATCTGACCAGGGTCCTCGTACACCATCTGGAAGGCTACGGAGGACCGCAAGGGTCTCACCACGGGGTTATTTTCCTGGGCCCTAATAGCGAACGCAGGTAGCGGGCCTTGAGGATCGCAATAGCGTACTCAACGCTGGATCCTGTCGGCGTGAGGGTGTCAGAGCTTATAGCATTGAGGCTTGGGGCCAGGCAGTCCTCGTGCCCCATGGCAACCAGGTGTCTCGAGCTTGGGGACGGAGTGGTTATGGGGGGCTTTGGGGTAGACGATGTCCTCTTCGAGTTCCTGGACAGGTCGCCTGACCCGTCCGCTGAGGCCGTCATTGTGCTCTCAAGGCACGAGTCTTCAAGCCGAACGAGGTCCCTTACTGTCCACTTCACGGGGAACCCGACTGACGAGGCAAGGTTCGGCGGCAGGCCAAGGGAGCTTTCATATGCCCCCGCTGACCTAGGGATGAAGCTGCTGGAGGCCTACGCAAGGGAGGCCGAGTCCTTAGGCCTCAGGGGAGAGTATGAGGTGACGCTGGAGGCCACCCACCACGGCCCTACTGGTAACAGCATGCCCCTTGTTTTCATAGAGGTCGGCAGCACAGAGGCAGAGTGGTCTGATAGGAGGGCGCTGGAGGCCATGGCGTCAGCCGTCGAGTCCGCGCTGGCGGGGACCGTCCCGAGCTGCACGACAGGCGTCGGCTTCGGGTCAACGCACTACCCCAGGACCTTTACATCAATCGAGCTGAGGGGAGAGGCGTGCTTCGGTCACATCATATCCAAGCACGCGGTCGGCTCCCTCAGCGACGACGTCATCTCCCAGGCTGTGAGGAAGACGCTCCCTGGCGGGGCCAGGGTGGCCTACATTGAGAGGGGCAGCGTCAAGTCGGCCGCCAGGGCGGCCCTGGCCAAAGCCCTCTCCAACCTGGGGGTCGAGGTAAGGGAGACCTGAGGACCCTGGTAGCCGGGCGGGGATTCGAACCCCGGTCACGGGGGCTCCTCCCTGACTTAGGTCCAAGGCCCCGCATCCTGGGCCGCTAGACGACCCGGCTGCCTCACCCGGCCGCTCTGATGCCCAGTGGTGGGAGCAAAAAAGCGTGAAGGCTTAGGGCTACTTCCCCTTGAAGCTGGGCTTCCTCTTCTCAAGGAACGCCGAGACGCCCTCCATCACGTCCTCCGTGCTGAACAGGAGGCCGAAGAGGCCTGACTCCAGCGAGAGCCCTGCCCATATGTTGCTCTCGAGACCTGTCTCGACGGCCAGCTTAGCTGCCAGCAGGGCCAGCGGCGGCTTCTCGGCCAGCTTCATGGCTAGGGCCCTCGCCTCCTGCTCGAGCCTCTCCGGGGGCACCACTACGTCAACGAGCCCCATGGAGGCGGCGTCCCTGGCAGATATCATGTCACCAGTGAAGATGAGCGCCTTAGCCCTTCCCCTCCCGACGAGCCTGGGCAGCCTCTGCGTGCCCCCTGCGCCTGGTATGAACCCTAGGTTTATCTCAGGCTGCCCGAGCATCGCGGTCTCTGAGGCTATCCTGATGTCCCCGCTCATGGCTATCTCGAGCCCGCCGCCGAGGGCGTAGCCGTTTATGGCGACTATGATGGGCTTCGTGTAGTATTGCATCTTGAGGGTTAGCTCCTGGAACTTCCTCGAGAAGACGGCGGCTTGGAACGGCGTTATCCCGGCGAAGGCTGTCACGTCTGCGCCCGCGCTGAAGGCCCTGCCGGAGCCTGTCAGTATGACGACCCTCACGTCAGGGTTCTCCTCGAGCTCGTCAAGGGTCTGGCCCAGCTCCCTGATGGTGTCCGGGCTTATGGCGTTCAGCCTGTTAGGCCTGTTCAGGATTATCCATGCTATAGGCTTCTCATACCTAACTATCAACGTCCCCTTGACGACCTCCTCGTACTTGGCGTACTCGTAGAAGCCCCTGCCGGTCTTAACGCCGAGCCTCCCCTGGGAGACCATCTGCCTTAGCGTGTTGACAGGCTCGTACTCGGGCCCTATGTCCTGCCTGAGCTGCTCAAGCGCCCTAACTACTGCGTCTATGCCGTACTGGTCGGCGAACTCGAACACGCCCTTTGGCCACCCTAGCCCGAGCCTCACCGCCTTGTCTATGTCCTCCCTCGTCGCAATGTTGTTCTCCAGGAGCCAGGCCGCCTCGTTGACGGCGGGTGCCAGCAGTAGGACTGGGTCGACCTTCTCTGCAAGCTCCTTGGGTATCTCCGGCCTAGCGTAAACGCCGGGCTTCGGGTACTCGTAGAAGCCCCTGCCGGTCTTCATGCCCAGCCTGTTTGCCTTGTACATCTCCTCGTAGAGGGGGCACGGCGTCTGCCTGAAGCCCCTCTGAATCATGGCGACCGCTATCAGGTAGAACACGTCGATGCCGCTGTAGTCAGCTAGCTCGAAGGCCCCCATGGGAAGGCCGAGCTTGTACCTGATGGCAGAGTCCACCTCAAGGGTCGTCGCCTTGCCCTTGGCGACGAGCCAGCAGGCCGTGTTCATGAACCTGGCGAGTACCCTGTTCACTATGAACCCGGGCACGTCCTTGTTTACCACGACGGGCTGCTTGCCTAGGCGCTTCGATATCTCCACGACAGCCTGAACCACTTCGTCGGAGGTCTTCTCGCCCCTTATGACTTCAACGAGCGGCATGAGGGGCGGTGGGTTAAAGAAGTGCATGCCGACGACGAGCTCAGGGGCCGTGGTTGCTGAGGCTATCTCTGTTATCGGCAGGCTGCTGGTGTTGGTTGCCATTATTATCCTGCCCTTCCTGTGCTGGTCTATGAACCTGAAGAGGGACTGCTTGACGTCGAGCCTCTCCACGACGGCCTCCACCACTAAGTCGGTCTCAGAGACGACCTTGGCGAACTCCTCGGTGTATGAGCCGCCGGGCCTCACGTTTACGACGGTCGATATCCTTGACATCACCGTGTCAACGCTCTCCCTGAGCTGGCCCTTCTCGGCGAGCTTTGAGAGGCTCCACCTTATCTTCTCCAGCGCGTTGTTAAGTATGTCCTGACTGACGTCAGCCAGGTATACCTTGTACCCCGCTATGGCGGCGACCTCTGCGATACCGTGACCCATGGTTCCGGCGCCTACAACTAGGATCACGCGTACGTCCTGGGCGCTCACCATGTTTGCTCCCTGATAGAGAGGCCGCCAAGTAATTAAGTCCTCAAGGGGACGCACGTCTATAGCAAAAAGGTTATAAGGCGCTCTTTAACCAGGGCTGAAGGCGACCCATATGAGCGAATACCTGTCTGAGGTAAGGGAGCTCCTGGTCAAGGAGGCCGGTAAGTACGAGATAAAGGTCGAGATGAAGGGAAGGAGCGTGCTCAGCATCTCGAAGGGAGGGGCCGAGATAATGAGCATACGCGACGCTGATGACAACGTTGAGATAACTTACCAGGGGCAGAAGTACACCTATGACAAGTGGTACACGAAGCCGCAGCACCTGGCGCAGGTAGTCTTCAACGTCCTTAACGCATCAAAGCAGAAGTGAGGACAAAAAGGGTATGTTTTTGGAGGGCCCCGGCGCGGGGGCGCTTACTTCACGGGGTAATCGTCCGGCACCTTGGCCCTGAAGAACTTGCCGGTCTCAGGGCTCTTGAAGAGGCCTATCTTGACGCCCTTCCTGGTCTTGGGGGCGAGCGTCCAGACCTTTATGGGCGTGAGCTCTACCTCCTTCCCGGTCGTCGGGTCCTTCACCTTTACCGCGGGTAGCTTGGACACTCTCCTTCACCCCTTATGGCTCATGTTCCAAGGACTGCGCCAAGCTATTAAGCGTTGTTGGTGTAATTTAAAGTTATCAAGGAGACTATGGTTAGGATCTTTAAAAGTATTATTAATGGTTACCTTTAAAGAAAGTGGGAACGCCTTCTAGCAAGGGCTGGAGGCTAGGCTAAGCGGTCAAGTGGAAAGGAGCCCTCCGCTCCGTGGCGGGCCCGCCGGGATTCGAACCCGGGACTTCCGCCCGCTCGCCTTGGCCAGGCCACGCGGCCTACGGGTTAAGAGCCCGCCGCTCTACCTGGCTGAGCTACGGGCCCACCGCACCGTCTTGCCCTAGCCACCTTTAAGAGCGTTCATGCCGTGGTTACTAAGACAACTGTCGAAACACCCTTCACCAAGTGCCTAACTCTTTATTAACCAGTTAACCCCTTGGCCCTCGGTGCACTTCACCTTGGGAGGTCCGAGGGCCGGCGTACATGGCTGGGGGGCCTATGTGCCCATCTACAGGCTCCCCATGTCTGAGATAGCCAGGATATGGGGGTGGCACCCCGAGCAGTACAAGGGGCTCGCCGTTGAGGAGAAGGCCGTGGCGGGCCCTGACGAGGACGCGACCACCATGGGCTATGAGGCCGCCAGGAACGCTATAGCCAGGGCCCAGGTGAGCCCGAAGGAGATAGGGGCCGTCTTCTTCGGCACGGAGTCAAAGCCTTACGCGGTTAAGCCCAGCGCCACGATAATAGCCGAGGCCCTAGGGATCACGCCCCTCACCATGGCCAGCGACCTCGAGTTCGCCTGCAGGGCCGCCAGCGAGGGCATGAGGGCCCTGACCGGCATGGTGGCCTCGGGGCTCGTTAAGTATGGGCTCGTAATAGGGAGCGACACGGCCCAGGCGAACCCCGGCGACGTTCTCGAGTTCACGGCTGCGAGCGGCGCGGCGGCCTTCGTGGTAGGGCCGGAGAGCGGCGCGGCGGCCGTGATAGAGGACTCCGTCTCCTTCGTCACCGACACGCCTGACTTCTGGAGGAGGGCCCACGAGCACTATCCCCTGCACGGCGAGGGGTTCACGGGAGAGCCCGCCTACTTCTACCACATAGAGGGGGCCGTCAAGGCCCTCCTCGATAAGACCGGCCTGAGGCCGAGCGACTTCAGGTTCGCTATATTCCACCAGCCCAACGGCAAGTTCCCTGTTAAGGTGGGTACAGACCTCGGGTTCACCATGGACCAGTTGAAGGACGGCCTCATAACGCCGATGATAGGCAACACGTACAACGCCAGCGCCCTGATAGGGTTCGCAAACGTGCTAGACTTAGCGAGGCCCGGCGACAGGATACTGCTGGCCCCCTTCGGCAGCGGGGCGGGCAGCGACGCCTACTCAATAGTGGTGACCGACGCCGTGGAGGCCAAGAAGCCCCTCGCCCTCACTGTTATGCAGTACATAGCCAGGAAGGTTAAGGTCGACTACGGCTTCTACTCGAAGAGCAGGGACATACTATATGTCATAAAGTGAGGTGGCCGGCTTGAAGGTGATGGTAGAGGGCGTAGGGATGGTAAAGGTAGAGAGGCACTATGAGAAGGGCCTGGCAGACCTAGCCGCCGAGGCCGCCTTCAGGGCCGTTGACGAGGCGGAGGGCGCTAAGGGTATAGACTACGTGGTCGTCTCGAACGCCTTGGGTGCGCTTCAGGACGAGCAGCTCGACCTGGGTGGCTACCTGGCTACGTCGCTGGGCCTAAGGGGGGCCCGGGCCCTAACTGTGGAGGCCGGGGAGGCCAGCGGGCTCGCAGCTGTCCAGGTCGCCGCGTCGCTGGTGGAGTCGGGCGCCGCTGAGAGGGCGCTCGTGGTAGGCGTCGAGAAGATAACGGAGTTCCCGAGCTCCAAGGCCTACAGGCACCTCCAGATGCTCTACGACTCGGAGGGCAGGTCCCACTACAACCTCGGCTTCGCGGCCGACGCAGCCATGCTGACGAGGCTCTACCTGGACACGTACGGGGTTGACAGGGAGCTCCTCGCCTACTGGCCGGCGATGATGCACGGCAACGCCAAGGAGAACCCCTACGCTATGCTCAACTTCGCCATCAAGCCGGACAAGGTCTCCAAGGCCCTCATTATGGCTGACCCCGTGACACTCATGGAGACCTTCCCGCTCGGCGACGGGGCCGCTGCCCTTGTCCTCTCGGGCGGGGACTCGGGCGCCAGGCCTCTGGCGAGGATAGCTGGCATAGAGTCCTCGACAGGCCTCGGCTCCCTCGAGCTGAGCGAAGACCCTATGTCAATAGACAGCGTGGCGGAGGCCTACAAGAGGCTTCAGTCCCTCACGGGCGCTGACAACTTCGACTTCGTGGAGCTCCACGACCCCTTCACTATAATGGCCCTGCTGATCCTTGAGACTATAGGGCTTGCCCCAAGGGGCAAGGCGGCTGAGATGGTGGCCCAGGGCGCTTTCTCCCCTACTGGCAGGGGGCCTGTAGCCAACCCAAGCGGCGGGCTTAAGGCCAGGGGCCACCCGATAGGGGCGACGGGCGTCTACCAGGTAGCCGAGGCCTCGCTCCAGGTGGCTGGCAGGTTCCCAGGCGTCCAGGTCAGGGGCGCCAAGAGGGGCCTAGTTATATCAGTGAACGGCCTAGGGTCTAACGCGTATGCCGCCCTAGTGGAGGGGGTGTGAGCTATGTCGATGGAGCTCTCGATACCTAAGTTCTGGAGGCTCAAGACCTCCGTGTACAGGCTCCAGGCCGCAAGGTGCAAGGCCTGCGGCAGGGTTCACTACCCTCCGAAGAAGGCGTGCCCTTACTGCGGCAGCAGGGACCTTGAGCCGGTCCAGCTGCCCAAGAGGGGAAGGCTGGTCAGCTACACGGTCGTCTACGCCGTCCCCGAGGGGTCCAGACAGTACTCCCCGGTATACGTCGGCCTGGTCGACCTCGGCCCCGCCAGGGTCGTCACAGAGCTAACTGACGTAACCGACCCCTCGCAGCTCAGGAAGGGCATGGAGGTCGAGGCTGTCCTCAGGAGGACAAGGGTGGACAGGGAGGCCGGCCTGATATACTACGCCCTCAAGTTCAGGCCGGCTATGGGTGTACCTGATGTCTGAGCCCGGGCTCGAGGCCAAGATAGAGGAGGCGCTTAGGAAGCTCGAGGCCGGGGAGCTGAGCTTAAGCAGGCTCGACGATTTCTTGGGTAACCCAAACCTGGCAGCACTCGTGAGGAGGCTCTTTCTCGAGAGGAGGTACGGCGTAAGGCTCTCCTCGATAGCATCCACGGTCATAGACTTCGTGGGTGTGGTAGGCCGTAACATAGAGAACCCCATAGGGGCTGTCCAGGTCCCCGTCGGCGTCGTGGGCCCCCTGATCGTGAGGGGCGACTACGCCAAGGGCGAGTTCTACGTCCCAATGGCAACCACGGAGGGCGCCCTCATAGCTGGCGTCAACAGGGGGGTCAAGGCAATTACGCTCAGCGGCGGGGCCAGGGCGAGGGTCATCCACGACGGCATGGCGAGGGCCCCGCTAATCTGGACGCCAGGCGTCGACGAGGCCGAGAGGCTGGCGTCCTGGATAAGGGGGAACTTTGAGCTGCTGAGGTCAGAGGTTAAGAAGGTCACAAGGCATGGGGAGCTTGTCGACGTGCAGACCTTCATCGTCGGCAACGTCCTCTGGCCCAGGTTCATCTTCAGGACAGGGGACGCCATGGGTATGAACATGGCCACGATAGCCTCTGACCTCCTCTGCTCTGTGATACAGGAGAAGTACGGCGGCCAGGCGCGGTGCGTGACGGTGAGCGGGAACCTATGCACCGACAAGAAGCCCAGCGCGGTCAACAGGCTCCTGGGCAGGGGTAAGTACGTGGTCGCCGAGGCGCTCGTCAAGAGGGACGTGCTGCAGAAGGTGATGAAGACTACGCCTGAGGAGGTGCACTATGGTAACGTCTCCAAGAACCTGCTGGGGAACGCCGTAGCGGGGAGCCCGAGCTTCAACGGCCACGTGGCCAACATAATAGCGGCCGTCTTCATAGCCACAGGGCAGGACGTGGCGCAGGTTGTCGAGAGCAGCATGGCCTACACGTGGACCGAGCTCAGGGGGGAGGACCTGTACATATCGGTGACGCTCCCGAGCCTCGAGGTTGGCACTGTGGGCGGCGGCACCTGGCTCCCCACCCAGAGGGAGGCCCTGGAGCTCCTTAGCGCTGCGGGCGGCGGCGAGCCTCCTGGCATCAATGCACTGAAGCTCGCCGAGATAGTCGCGGCCACCGCGCTGGCAGGCGAGCTTAACCTGTTGGCGTCACAGGTGACCGGTGAGCTTGCCAAGGCCCACATGAGGCTGGGCCGGGGGAAGGCCTAGCACAGGCAGGGCTGGGCCGCGTCCCGAGGCCTGGTCGCCGGCCTAGGGCGACGTGGCCGCCCTTCTGTATAGCTCGACGAGGGCGGCCACGTCGAGATCTCCGAGCCCCATGTTCTCAGCCATCCTCAGCAGGCTCGAGACTATGCTGGTTACCGGCAGGGGGACCCTGAGCCTCTGCGCCTCCCTCACCATTATCTCGGTGTCCTTCCTCATGTGCTTGAGGGCGAACTGGACGCTGAAATCAGAGGAGAGGATCTTGGGCACCTTGAGGCCGCTGGTGGGCGACCTAGTCCCGCTGATGTTGAGGAGGAGGTCGCTCACCTGCTCTGACGTCAGCCCTGCCCTGGTCGCGAAGCTTACAGCCTCCGCGAGGCCAGCGAGGAAGACTGCGAAGGCCATGTTGCCGGCCAGCTTCATGTAGAGGCCCATGCCGTTGGGGCCTACATAGACCACCCTCCCCGCGGTGTTCCTCAGTATAGCCTCAGCCCTCGAGAAGTGCTCCCTCGGGCCCCCTACGAGCACTGTTATCCTCTTGGCCTCCACGTCGACCGAGGTCCCCATTATAGGCGCGTCGAACATCACCCCTCCCCTCTCCTTAACCCTTGAGGCGAGCTCTACACTGACCTGGGGCGATATTGTTGACATCTCGATTATGAGCCTGCCTGACGAGACTGGCGCGACCCTTGAGATCACCTCAGAGACCGCCGCATCGTCGCTCAGCACCGATATAACTGCGTCCACGTTAGACGTCAGTGACTCAGGGCTGTCGAAGGCCTGCACCCCGTGGGACCTCGAGAACTCCTGGGCCTTCGACCTTGTCCTGTCGTAGACGCCTACCAGCATACCTGCCTGGGCCAGGTTGGCCGCTATCCTTGAGCCCATTACGCCCAGCCCTATCACTCCTACCCTGTCCAAAGCCGTATGCACCTACCCAGGAGCGGGCGTGGGTGCCTTTAAGCGGCAGTCAGGCGCACCTGAGGCCCTGCTCCCTCGCGCACGAGGCCAGGGACTCTATGGCGGCCCTGACCACAACGAGGAGCCTGCTCGCAGCCTCCGCTATGAGCTGGGAGTCCCTTGTGAGGGCCTCCGGTGACAGCTCCCCCGAGAGCGAGCCTGACATGAGTCTGACCCTGTACCCGTCCCTGGTGAGCTCTACCCCGTAGTCCCTAGCGCTCACCGAGAACACCTCCGGCCCGACGACGGCGGAGAAGGCCTTGTTACCGACCCTCCACGCCTTGACGGTATCCCCCTCCCTCATCAGGTAGAGGGACCCGCAGCGGGTGTCGCAGAGGGAGGTAGAGTCCAGCTTCGTGCACTCGCCTTTATTCGTAGAGAGGCAGTCCGCGTACCTGAGGAGCTCGTCAACGGAGTCCCTGAGCTCTATGACCTGGGAGACGGAGGCTGAGGCTGCCGCAGCCTCGCCTCCCCTCCTTGACATGCCCCTCACGAGCTCAGTCAGCTTTGCGACCGGGGTTGACATGGTGGCGTCCGCCACACGCCGCTGAGGGACCTGCTTTTATAAGCGTAAGCGCCCTAGGCCTGTAGAAGGCCGTGAGCTGCGAGTGTGAGGGGCTCTCCGGGCTTGAACTGGCCGTGTGCCTTGCGCCTCCCCCCGGGGACTACGAGCTCTCGGTCGAGCTTGGCCTCGGGAGGTCCCTTGTCGTGAACTCCGAGGGCGCGTTCCTCAGGGCCTCCTCCCGTGACGACTTCCTCCCCTTTATGAGGACCCAGGAGGTCAGGGTCGACGAGCAGGCCGTGAGGGCCCTAAGGGTCGACGTAAACCGCTTGCTCTGTGGCGTGGCCTCGGCCCTCAGGGGCGCGGCCGACCACGGCTCTGTGACTGCTGCCGAGAAGCTCAGGAGGTGCTCCGGTCTTGTGGGCAGGATAGAGGCCTCCTGCGGACCCGGGAAACGCCTTTAATCCTGAGGACCTGGGCTCTGGAGGAGAATTCCTATGGACTTCGAGCTAGGGCAGGAGGAGAGGCTGTTCAAGCAGTCCGTCCACGAGTTCCTCTCAAAGGAGCTCGCCCCCAGGTGGGCCGAGATGGACTCGGCCAGGCGTATACCGACCGAGGTCCTCAACAGGATGGGCGAGCAGGGCCTCTTCGCCATACCGGTGCCCGAGGAGTACGGGGGCCAGGGGGGCAGCTTCCTACTAGCCGCGCTAGCCGTCGAGGAGGTCGCCTACAACGACCCCGCGGTTGCAACGGCCGTCTTCACGCTGCTGAACAACGCATGGCCATACATACTGTATCTCTACGGGTCCGAGGAGGTCAAGCAGGAGGTCCTGCCCAAGGTAGGCAGGGGCAGGGGGTTCTTCGGCATAGCCTCGACGGAGCCCTCGGGAGGGAGCGACGTGGCCGGCGAGAAGACCTACGCCGTCAAGGAGGGTAACGTCTACAGGGTCACGGGGGAGAAGGTCTACATAAGTGGCGTAAGGGAGGCCATGGAGCAGCTCGAGATAGGCGGCTGGTACCTCATAGCCAGGACGGCGCCCCTGGAGGCAGGCCACAGGGGCCTCACGGGTTTCGCACTTATAGGTAACAGGGGCGGCAGGAGGCCCGAGGGGCTTGAGTACTCCATCCTCAACACCGTCGGGAGGCACGCCATATCGACAGGCACTCTAAGGCTCAGCGGGACGCCTGTTGAGGAGAGCCACGTAGTCGGCCAGGTCAACAGGGGCTTCTACGCCGCCATGGAGGGCTTCTCCCTCGCCAGGGTCCTCGTGAGCGCGGCCAACGTAGGGGCCGCCCAGTGGGCCCTAGAGACGGCCGTGAAGTTCGCCAGGGACAGGAGGCTCTTCGGCGACAGGCCCATAGCATCGTTCCAGGGGGTCAGCTTCCCGATAGCAGAGGTCGCGGCCAGGCTCGAGGCTGCCAGGCTACTCGTATACAAGGCTGCACAGGTAGCCGACAGGATATATATAAGGAAGGAGCCGGGCCTGAGGCCCCATGACCTGGACTACTGGGCCGCCGCGGCAAAGATACAGGCCGTCGAGACAGCCCTCGCGGCAGCCGAGGTCGCCATGAAGACCTACGGCGCCCTGTCCTACACCGAGGAGGCCAATGTCTTCAGGAACCTCCTCGGCGTCCTCTCCTACTACGTAGGCGCCGAGGGCACCCAGAACGTTATGAGGTACATAGTGGCACGCGAGCTTATAGGAAGGGACTACGTGAAGGGCTAGAGCGCGGCCGTGAGGAGCTCAAGGAGCCTCTGCTCGTCAAACTTAACGCCGCCAAGGCGGGTCCTCAGCCTCTCCGCTACCACGGGGTTGCTGAAGGCCCTCCTCACGGCGTCCCTCAGCACATCCTTCCCTATCCCGTAGTCAGAGAGCCTCCTCGAGAAGCCGACGGACTCCTCGAACCTGGCCAGGGCCTTTCCGGCCTCCTCGGGCGTCACCTCGGTCAGGGAGGGGTCGAGGACCCTGAGGAGGGACGTCGAGGCCTCGGGCGAGGCCTGGTGCACGAGGGGGGCAAGTATTGGGCCTATTATGGCGAGGCCGCAGCCGTGGGGGAGAGACGGGGCCAGGCCGCTCAGTATGTTCTCTATCTGGTGAATTATGTTGGTCGGGCTCAGGTCGATCGCGACGCCGCCGAGCATGGCGGCGTACATGAGCCAGTACCTCGCCGACTCGTCGTTGGGCCTCTCAGCGGCCACGGGGAGGTTCTCCCTGACCCTCCTGACGACCTCCAGGGAGAGGGCCATTACCAGGGGGGAGCTGCCTATGGTCGTGGCGGACTCGTAGGCGTGGTAGAGGGCGTCGAACGTGGTGCAGAGGACCTGCTCCTTCGGCATGCTTAGCGTGTACCTGGGGTCGTCGAAGGAGGCCCTGGGGTAACAGACCTCGTTCCCGAGCTTGTCGCCCCTGGTTACGTCGGTCATGTTGGCGTACCTGTTCACCTCGGAGCCTGTCCCGTGGGTAAGGTTAACGGCGAAGACCGGGAGGCAGGAGGAGGCCCTCCTCCTCCCGTACAGGTAGTCGAGGGCCGAGCCCCCGCTCCCAACTATGGCGGCCGCCACCTTGGCGGTGTCTATCACGCTCCCCCCTCCAACGGCCACTATCGCCTCCCCGCCGAAGGACCTGACGACCTGGGCCAGGTCCTCGGCGACCGACGAGGGAGGGTTCGATACGATCCTGTCATAGACCACGTGCTGGAGACCGGTCTCCTCGATCACGGACTCGACGTCCTTGAGGGCCCCGCTGCTCCTGGCGCCGCTCCTCCCCGTCACCACGACGACCTTCCTGTAGTCCTTGAGGTAGTTCCTCAGGGCCTCCTCTGAGCTCGGCCCGAAGTGAACCCTGACGCAGCTGTAGGTCCACTCGAACGGCTTCAGCGGCAAGCCGGCCTCCCGGCCTGCCGCTCCCGCTTAACTTAATAAGCTGGCCGCATTATGCCCCCACTGGTGCGGCGGTAGTCTAGCCTGGGCTAGGACGCCGGCCTGCCCCGCCCGAGATCC
>CAYFGU010000017.1:0-18514 GCA_964343115.1 uncultured Desulfurococcales archaeon | reverse complement strand
CGCCCCCATCGCCCCCGTCGCCGAGATCCCGCCGAGGATGGCGGAGAGGAAGGCTGTGAGCTCAGAGACCCTGACTAGGAGGACGAGGGGGGTAAGAGCGAGGAGGGCGGAGGCCACGTAGAGGGAGGCCTTCCTCCCCATCAGGTCAGCCAGGTAGCCGACGGCGACCGAGAGGGCTGCAGTGAAGGCCCCAGCCGTAGCGTAAATGATGCCTAGGGTGAACATGTCCATGTGCAGGAGCTCCTTAGCTATGTAGGGGAAGACGACGAAGATTATGCCAGCGGCAACGCTCCTCACGCCCCTCAGAGCCAGCAGGTAGGCAAGCGACCTCTGCCTCTCCGCGGTCAAGGCGCCCTCTAGCATAGCCTCCCGGGGCCTATAATTAGCCTCTATACATCGAGCGCCTACGCTTAGGATTTACCCCCCAGGGGCCGACCTCGGCGGGAGCTGGATTGGCGGCGGAGGGGTCGCTCGAGTCTGTTGACGTATCGTCCGCGGGCTTCGAGAACAGGCAGTACGCAGTCCTCTACCCGGTCACAATAATGCCTAGGGAGGCCGTCTACAGCGTCTACCTTGAGGCCAGGAAGAGGGCCGTGCAGGCGGGCGTCGCCTTCCTCTCCTCCCTGGGGCCTAGGAGGCTCGTGGTGAGGCAGCTAAGGCCCGAGGACGTGGGCCTCCCCGGCCCCCAGTGGAGGCTCCGAGTCTCCCCAGGCGACGTCGAGGTGGTCAGGGCTAGGCTGCCCGAGGACAGGGCCCTCGTGCTCTTCGGCTTCTACAACCAGAGCCCTTCCCCCTCAGTCCACCAGCTGGAGCTCTGGAGGAACGGGTCCAGGAGGCTTATCGTCGTCCTTCAGGAGCTCTACACGAGGGGCTACGACCCGATAGGCGTCCTGGCGGAGTTCGAGGTCTTCAGGCCGGGCGACGAGCTGAGGCTCGTCGCAAGGTCCGTGGCGGAGGGTGAGGAGCTACTTGGGCTGCTGGGCTACGTCGCCGAGCCCGAGGGGCTCCTCTCGAGGGAGCCCCCCTGAGGCCCCTCAGCGCTGCAATGGCTCCTCACCTCTCAGGGCGCCTCGCGCATCACCGGGGCCGAGCATGAGGGGAACTCGGGCGCCTTTTAAGCCGCCCAGAGGACGGTGTCGGGGGGTAGGGTTGAAGGTCCTGGTCACGGCCTCGACGAGGGGGATAGGCTTCGGCGTGGCGAGCGTCCTGCTGAGGAGGGGGCACGAGGTCACGATCAACGGCAGGACAGAGGGCTCGGTTAGGGCCTCCCTGGCCAGGCTTAAGGAGCTTGGGAGGGTCCACGGCGTCGCCGCCGACCTCACGAGCAGGGAGGAGGTGAAGAAGCTCGTCAATGAGGCCGCAGAGCTAATGGGGAGGATAGAGGGACTCGTCTACATAGCCCCGCCCCCGAAACCGGGGAGGTTCGAGGAGCTGACGCACGAGGACTGGGAGCTCGCGACGAGGCAGCTTCTGCTCAGCGCCGTCTGGCTCGTCCAGGAGGCCCTGCTCTACCTGAAGTCCTCAAAGGGCTCTATTGTGCTCCTCTCCAGCTTCGCCATAAGGGAGCCGGTTGAGGTGCTCGCCCTCAGCAACGTTGTCAGGATATCGATAGCTGGCCTAACCAGGACGCTGGCCAGGGAGCTGGGGAGGTACGGGGTCAGGGTGAACATGGTCATGCCGGGGAACATAGAGACGGAGAGGGCTAGGCAGGTCATAGAGAGCAGGGCGAGGGCTAAGGGGGTTACCTACGAGGAGGAGCTGCAGGCCGAGATGGCCGACGTGCCCCTGAGGAGGATAGGCAGGCCCGAGGAGGTCGGTGAGGTGGTAGAGTTCCTGCTGAGCGAGAGGGCGAGCTACGTTACAGGCGCCGCCATCCCCGTGGACGGGGGCCTCCTGCGCGGGGTCTTCTAGGCCCCGCTAGGTAACTTTCGTGGGACGTCAGCGCCGTGCCAAGGTTAATAACCCTTGGCAATGACTACGTCAGCGGACAAGAAGGTGGCAGCTTGCATAGGGGCAGGAGGGCAGCCGTCGTCGGGGCCGGCCTCGCCGGCCTCTGGACAGCCCTGCGCCTCGCCCGACGGGGCTACCAGGTGACGGTCTACGAGATGGAGTTCCCTGGCTTCGGAGCCTCCTCAAGGGCCGCCGGCATAGTCTCCCTCCAGCTCCCCGTGAGCCTCCTCAGGTACGCTGTCGAGGGCCTCAGGGAGTACTCGGCCATGGGCATGAGGGAGGTGCCGAGCCTGTGGGTGCCGAGGAGGGGCATGCGGCTATGCGCTGAGGCCGTCGCTGCCGAGCTGAGGAGGCTCGGCGTGATAGCTGAGCCCATGAGGCTCGAGGAGGTGGACGGCCTCATCAGCGGCTCAGACGAGAGCGCCGTCTTCATGTTCCAGGGCGTAATAGGGGCAGGCGACGTTGTCAACGCCCTCTACAAGGCCCTCTCTGCCTCGGGGGCCTCCCTCAGGGTCGGCCCTGTGAGGCCGAGGGGCGGGTCCCTTTACTACGACGGCGGCCCCTTGGACGCTGACCTCACGTTCCTGGCCGCGGGCCCCTGGACAGGCGAGCTGACCAAGGTCGGCCTCAGGAGCTACAGGTGCTCCGCCCACTCGGTTGAGTTCCACGGGCTGCCTGACGTTGTGATCGAGGACGACGAGAACGAGTTCTACCTCGTCCCTGAGTCCCAGGGGAGGGCCATAGTCGGCGGGCCTGACGACAGCCTCGGGAGGCCCGAGGACGGCTTCAGGGTATCCCCTTCAGAGGCGTACGACGTGCTGGAGAGGGTCGCGAGGAGGGTGCCTGCGGCTGAGGGCGCGAGGCCCTTATCCTCCTGGGCCGCCCCTTGCTCGTCAGGCATTGACGGCATGCCCGTTGTCGGCGAGGTCGATGACGGGCTCTACGTTATAGCGGGCCTTGACGGGGCCGGGCTCACGCTGTCGCCCGCCCTCTCGAGGCTAGTCGTAGACGTTGCCGAGGGCGTGGCTGACGAGGACCCGCTGCTGTCGCCGAGGAGGGCCATGAAGGAGGGGCCAAGCGAGCCCTTCGACTCCATATGCGAGGGCGTCTAGCCGCCCAGCTCTAGCTCCACCACGTCCCCGACGCCCGCCCCCAGCGCTGAGGAGGCGCTGCCCTGGTTCACGGCCACCTCCCAGAAGCCGAAGCTGTTCTCGTAAATCACCCACTCCCCCGGCCTCACGTCGCCGAACGTCCTTGAGACCCTGGCTGTGACGGAAACCTCCCCCCTCGTCAGCCTGACTAGGGAGCCGCGGCGCAGGGGCAGGTCCCGCGGGGTGGCGCTGAGCGCGACGTTCCCGAAGCGGTCCACGAACACGGCCCTGAGCGCGGCCCTTGGCCCGCCCCTCCTCACCTCCCTCAGCCTGAGCCTGACGAGGGAGCCCGGGGGGACTGGCCTGCCGAGCGAGCTGGGCGGGACGCCTCTTAGGACGAGGGCCGCGGCGGGGGCGAAGACGTCACGCCCGTGGAAGGTGCTTGAGATTGGCACGGCCCTGAACGCGCCCACGTACCTGGAGGCCTCCCTCCTCACGGCCGCCGGGTCGAGCTCGTAGACGGCCCTGACGCCGTCCTCTAGGGCAGACTCGTATATGACTCCGTTGTCGGGGGCAACCATGTGGTAGCTCCTGGTCTCCACCAGGATCGCCCTCCTAGACGTCCCGACGCCGGGGTCCACGACCACGACGAGAGCTGAGCCCTGGGGCAGCCACCTGTATGAGGAGTACGTAACGTAGCTACCCGCGAGGACAGAGAAGGGCGGGACCCTCCCCTCTAGCCTTATCAGCCTGGCCTCCGGGTCTATGGAGGTTACGACGGCCTCGACTATGCCGTCGTAGACAGAGTCCCCGAAGTCCGTCACGAGGCCTATGAAGCCTGGCACGGCGACCTCCGTGGCATGGGGGAGGGAACGAAATTTAGCCCTTAACGGCCTCCCTCGCGAACTCAGCTATCCTCCTCACGCCCTCCCTGATGTTCTCGAGCGAGGTGGCGAAGCTGAACCTCACGAACTCCGCCCCAGCCCTGTCGGGGAAGGCGGTGCCAGGCAGCACGAGCACCCCCTTCTCGTAGAGCAGCCTGTTCACCAGGTCTGAGACGTTGGTCAGCCCGAGGGCCCTCATCAGGCCCGAGACCCTAGGGAACATGTAGAAGGCGCCGGAGGGCATGTACGCCTCGAAGCCTGGCACGTCCTTCAGGGCGCCGTAGAGGGCCTGGGCCCTCCTCCTGAACTCAGCGACCATCTCCTTGGTCGGCGTCCAGTCGCCCCTCATGGCCGCTACCCCGGCCTTCTGGGCTATGCTGTTTGCGCAGCTGTAGACGGTCACCGCGAGGTCCTGCATCCTCTCGATAACCTCGCGCCTCGCGACCATGTAGCCGAGCCTCCAGCCGGTCATGGAGAAGGTCTTAGAGAAGCCGTTGATGTAGACGAGGAAGTCCCTCCAGCCGGGGCTGCTCAGCGTGCTCTCGAACTTGGCGTCGAAGAGGAAGTTGTCGTATATCTCGTCTGCCACCAGTATGACGCCCCTGGAGCTGGCAAGCTCGACGAGCTCCCTCACCTCCTTCGGCGGCACGACTGCCCCCGTCGGGTTGTGGGGGTTGTTGAAGAATATCATCTTGGTCCTCGGGGTGATAGCGGCCTCAACCTTTGACACGTCAAGGGTGAAGCCGACGCCTGGCCTGAAGTCCATGGGCACGAACACCGGCCTCGCCCCGAAGAACTTGGCTACCTGGGCGTAGGCGTAGTAGCTCGGCTCTATGACTATGGCCTCGTCACCCGGCCTGAGGTAGGCCGCCCCGGTCATGAAAAGGGCAGTCTTGCTGCCAGTCGTGACTATGATCTCGTCAGGTCTCACGTCAGACCCGTACCTGCCGTTGAGGTAGTCAGCTATGGCCTCCCTTAGCTCTGGTATGCCCGCCGTCTCCGTGTACCCGGTGAAGCCCTGGTCAAGGGCGTCCTTGGCGGCCTCCCTTATGTGCTTGAACGTGGGGTAGTCAGGCTGGCCTATCCCGAAGCTTATCACCTTCATCCCGCGCGACTCGAGCTGCCTTATGATGGGGAGGTACGAGAAAGCGCTCTCGCCCTGTATCGCGTACATCTCGTCCTTGAGGGCGAGCGTTGGCGCCCCCTTTGGGCCCGCCGACAAGCCCGACACCGATAGGTAATTGCGCTTCCAAATTTAAAAGGTATAGTGATACAGCGAGGTACAAAGAGAGCATTTAACTTGTGGGGCGTGCGGTTAACGCGTAGCCGTTATGGTGAGGCTCAGGGTAGTCTGGTTCGCGAGGAGGAACGTTGTGATAGGGCCCGTTGAGCTCGAGGCCCTCGTGCCGCTCGAGGAGAGCCAGCTCGAGGTGCAGGGGAGGGCCCTCGACGCCGTCCTCGCAGCAGCCGAGGACGTTATGAGGTCGAGGAGGGGCGACTTCGCCCTGATAGAGGGCGAGGGTCCGGAGGCAAGGTACGTGGTGGGGGAGGGGGTTAAGGACAGGACCGCCACGCGGCTCCTTGCGCCAGGGCCGAGGAGGCTGCAGAGGGTAGGCGTGATAAGGCTCGGTCAGCTCGCTCAGGCCGTAAGGGAGGGACAGGCCGTCTTCAGGCTTCAGGCGGTCGAGTGGTACGACGCGCCTCCCGACACCTACGTCTACGACGGCCCCCTGAAGGCAGAGGAGGACGTCGAGTACGTCCTTCTGCAGCTGGAGGGCGGCGACGTGAGGGTGGTCAGGGCCCCAAGGCTCTCGCGGCTCCTGCTATCCGTGACGCCTCCCTCCGAACAAGGTCAAGGATCTCCTGGCGGTGGACCCTCAGGAGGTGAAGGTAGTAGCCCTTCCGAGTGAAGGAGCCTGCCCTCGGGCCGCACAGCGGGCAGAACGCGGGCGAGTCCCTGGGGGCCGACAGCCTGGCCGCGACGAGCCTGACGGCCTCCTGTACGTGGCCCGAGAGGGCGGTTGACCTGAAGTCGGTGGGCGACTCCAGGCCCGCGGCTATCCTCGCGACGTGGTCCGCCACCATCCCCTCAAATATGTCCTGACCCCTCCTGGACATGCCTGATAAGGTAATACCGTGGATGGATTTAACCCGTCCCCTGACATGGGCTACGAGCTACGCTGGCCTCCCCCCGGCGAAACTGAGCCTTCAACCCTGGAAGTGTACTCCCTTAGGCCCGCCCCGACCCTCAGGGCTATCACATCAGGCACCTCGTAGGGGTTCGACCCCCTGACGAGCCCCTTGGGCCCGTTATGAGGACGACAAGGACGGCCAAGATCACTCGTCCGGGGGGTTCTCGTCGAAGTTCTGTATGTCCGAGAGGTCGAGGGTTATGACCTCGCCCCGCTCCGGGGCGCCTCCCCCTTCCCCTCCCTCCTCCTCGCCGCCGCTCTTGAACTTCCTGATCACGGCCTTCCACGTGTGACCGTTGGGGCACCTGAAGGCCCCCATGACGGTCACTGTGACCCTGCCCCTGCTGTCCGGTATCGGGGAGACTATGGTCCAGGTCCTCTCTGGGTCCGTCACCCTTGCGCCGCATACGGGGCAGGTGAACGGGTCGGAAGCCTTGCCTCTCCTTGGCAACCCCTTTCCCCGCCTGGGGCATACGCTCTGAAGTAAATAAGGTAACTGGCTGGGCAGGCCCGGCCTATATAACCTACTTAAGGGCTTGGGCGTCAGCTGAGAGGGGGCGGGCAGATTGAGTTACAGGTCGCTGGCGGCAGCGCTGGTGCTCATCGCCGTCCTCCTCGTGGCCCTCGCGCCTGCCAACGCCTCGGCCCAGCAGACGAAGTACCTACTGAGGTTCATGCTAACTTACCTGCCCAAGGGCTTCATGTGGTCCGTCGCGATTAACTCCAGCATAATAGAGACGAACTACTCCAACGTGATCAACTTCTACCTGTCCCCCGGGGTGTACTCGTACATAGTCACGTACTTCAACACGTCGTCAGGCAAGTACCTGACTGTGAGGTCGGGGGTCGTCGACCTGACCTCGAACTACACTGTCATGATAAGCGTGTTCAGGGCCCAGTTCCAGCCGCAGGGCCTGCCCGCCAACGTCACCTACAGGGTGTACGTCAACGGCACCTTCTACGTGGAGGGGTCGGGGCCGACATACATCTGGCTGCCGGCCGACGTCTACAGCTACTCCGCGTCCTACTATAACGCGTCCCTGACGGAGTGGGTTCCGCTCGGGACGGGGACGTTCCAGCTCTTCTCCAACGAGACGGTCCCCCTTCCGGCCTACCTTGTGAAGTTCTGGGTCCTCGGCATCCCGCCTGGGCTCATGTGGTACCTACTCATAAACTCAAGCCTCCAGACGCCCTATGAGCCTGGGAACTACTCCATCCGCATGGGGCCCGGCCGCTACGTGTACCAGCTCTACACCTACAACGTCAGCTCCTACTCGACCACACTCGTCAAGACGGGAAGGTTCAACGTGAGCGGTAACGAGACTGTCATAATAGCCTACCCCGCCAAGTACTACCTCACCGTGGTTCAGTTCGGGCTGCCAGCGGGGACGCCCTGGTACCTCACGATCAACGGCACGAAGATGGGGCCCTTCACTAACACGTCCGTTACTCTCTCGCTCCCAGCCGGCGTCTACGCCTACTCGGTCTCGTACTACTATCAGCCGCTACACCTTAACGTACTCGAGACCGCCGGCGTCGTCTACCTCGGCTCGAACGCGCTCATAGCGCTGAGGCCTCACTTCTACAACCTAACCGTCGTCGCGTTCGATGAGGTGCCCGGCCTCAGCTGGGAGCTCATGCTTAACGGCACCCCCATAATCAACATGACCACTTCGTCGGTGGGCACGGCCCTGGTACCTATGGGCGTCTACAGGTACCAGGTCATATCGTACTACGCCCCGCTAGGCATGTACACGCTCGCCGTCGAGGGCGTGCTCAACCTGACCTCAAACGTCACGATACCCTTCTACGCAGGCCTCTACACGGTTACGTTCAGCCTCGAGGGCGCGCAGCCGGGGGCCGAGTGGGGCCTATACATTGACGGGAAGAAGGTCGCGTCATCAACCCTGCCCACCATAACTATACAGCTGCCCAGGGGCAACTACACATACTACGTGTCCATGTACTATCCGGCCCTGATGACCTATGTCAACGTGTCGTCTGGGCCGCTACTCGTTAACCAGTCAGAGTCCATCGTTATACCGGTGCAGTCTTTCTCGGTCACGTTCTACTACCCGACGAAGCCCCCGGGTGTAACGTGGTGGGTCTTCGTCAACGGGAGAGGGGTAGCGAGCGGGAAGTCCCAGGACCTCACCGTCGTCCTCCCGAGGGGGACCTACAACGTGGAGGTTGTAGTCTCTCTGACGCTGCCCCGGGCCAACGTGACCGTGGCGACCGCCGTGCTGAACGTCAGCTCGAACGTGACGCTGCCGATAAACAGGCCATTCTACAGCGTTGTCTTCACGCCGGAGACGTTCCCAGGCGGGGAGTGGTGGCTCATCATCAACGGCTCAGCCGTCGGGCCGCTGGGCGCCTCAGGGACTTCACTTTACCTGCTGCAGGGCGCGTACTCAGTTGAGGCCGTCTACTACGTCGCTGTCCTCGACCTCAACGTCACCGTCTACCGGGGCCTTGTCACGGTGACCTCCAGCTCGCCGGTCACAGTCCCGTTCACCTACATAAGGGAGGTTACCTTCAGGGTCTCAACACTGCTGCCGTCGGTCAGCTGGAGGCTGACCCTGAACGGGACAACGCTGGGCCCGTTCACCAACTCAAGCCTCACGGTCGAGCTGCCCAGCACGCCCATCTCATATCAGCTCTACTTCAGCTACCCGGGCGGGGCCCTGACTGGGCCCTCAGGCGTCCTACCGGCGACAGGCCCGGTCACCCTCCTGATCCCCTCTCCCGTCTCCCTCCTAGAGCTGACTGTCCAGGGGCTGCCACCGGGTGGCGTCTGGACGCTCTTCATAAACGGAACCAAGGTCGGCAACTGGTCAACGAGCTCGGTGAGCGTGTACCTGCGCTCGGGCAGGGCCACGTACCTCATCGACCTCAGGACATCAAACATGACCTTCACAGGGCCCAGCGGCACAGTGAACCTTAACGGGACGCTTCAGATGACGGCGGCCCTGCCGCCAACGTACTCAGTCTCCTTCAGGCCCCCGGCCGGGACCGTCTCCTGGTCTGTCTACATCAACGGGACGCTAGCATACGGGCCGACCAACTCGACGACCATCACACTTTACCTGCCGGCCGGCATCTACAGGTACCAGGCCGTGGTGAGGACTAGCAGCGGGACCTCGTCGTACGCCGGCGTCATAACGGTGCCGACCCAGACGAGCGTTAGCCTCGCGACTAGCCCCAAGGCGTCGACCTTGCTCGTCCTAGTAGGCGTCGTGGTCGCGGCCGTAGTGGTGGCCGCTCTGCTCTTCATGGTCAGAAGGCGGTAAGCGTTTATCAGCCCCTCGCCAACTCTTCGCGGTGCGCGGCTTGCTTCAGGACCCGTTTGTGATAACCCAGGTCAGGGGCCTGCTGGCCCTTGACTCGAGGGGTAACCCGACTGTCAAGGCCGTGGTCAGGACCGCCTCAGGCGTCGGGGTCGCCATAGCGCCCAGCGGTGCAAGCAAGAGCACCAAGGAGGCCGTCGAGCTGAGGGACGGGGGGAGGAGGTGGGGAGGGATGGGTGTCTCACAGGCCCTAGCTGGCCTCAACACCAACGTCGCCCCGCGCCTAATCGGTCTCGACTCAAGGGAGCAGTCAAGGATAGACGGGATCCTCGTCGAGCTCGACGGGACCCAGGACAAGTCCAGGCTTGGGGGTAACGTGACCACGGCAGTGAGCGTCGCGGTCGCTAAGGCGGCGGCCTCCAGCTCAGGCCTTGAGCTCTTCCAGTACCTCGGCGGTCCCGGAGCGACCGTACTCCCGACCCCGCTCCTTAACGTGATAAACGGGGGCGTGCACGCGGGGAACCAGCTGGCGTTCCAGGAGTTCATAATAGTGCCCGTCGGGGCGCCGACGTTCGCTGAGGCTATGAGGATGGCGGTCGAGGTGTACAAGGCGCTGAAGTCGTACATAACCGACAGGTACGGCAAGACAGCCACGAACCTCGGCGACGAGGGGGGCTACGCGCCCCCGATGAAGGAGGTCAGGGAGGCCCTGACAGCGCTCTCTCAGTCCATCAGGGCCGCCGGGTACGTACTTGGTACAGACTTCTTCCTCGGCATAGACGCGGCCTCCTCGCAGTTCTACAACCAGGAGAGGAAGACCTACCTCGTCGACGGGAGGGAGCTTGACGCCCCGTCCCTCCTCGAGCTCTACAGGTCCCTGGCCGAGGAGTTCAACATATCGTACCTGGAGGACCCGTTCCACGAGGACGACCTTGAGCACTCCGCCGAGCTGACGTCTAAGCTGGCCGGGAAGACGATAGTGGTTGGCGACGACCTGTACGCGACCAACGTTAGGTACCTAGCCAAGGGGATAGCGAGGAGGGCGACCAGCGGGGCGCTCGTCAAGGTCAACCAGGTCGGCACCCTCACCGAGGCGCTCCAGTACGTCAGGATGGCCTGGGAGGGCGGCATGAGGCCCGTCGTCAGCCACAGGAGCGGCGACACCGAGGACCCGTTCATAGCAGACCTGGCCGTGGCCGTTGGGGCCGGGCTGATAAAGACTGGTGCGCCTGCCAGGAGCGAGAGGCTCGCGAAGTACAACAGGCTCCTCGAGATAGAGGACATGCTGGGGCCCGCAGCGGTCTACGCGGGGCGTGAGCCCTTCAGGGGGCCAGCATAGATCACTATTTTATCGCCCCCGCCTCGTCCCCCGCCGGGCAGAAGGCTTGGCGCGGTCAAGGGTCAGGGACCCCTCCCTAGCTGGGCAGGGGTCGCTCAAGGTCGAGTGGGCTGAGGCCCACATGCCCGTCCTCATGAAGCTGAGGTCAATGTACTCGGCCGGCAGGCCCCTCGAGGGGCTGAGGGTATCCGCGGCGCTTCACGTAACTAAGGAGACGGCGGCTCTCGTCAGGACCCTGAGGGACTGGGGCGCTGAGGTCACCCTTGTCCCCAGCAACCCCCTTTCGACGCAGGACGATGTGGCTGCCTACCTCGCGCAGGAGGACAACGTGACAGTGATAGCCTGGAGGGGCATGAGCGAGCGCGAGTACTTCGACGCGATAGCTGAGGCCGCTAGGGCGTCGCCGGACATCGTTGTAGACGACGGGGCCGACCTCCACGTCTACATACACCAGAACCTGCCTGACGTCGGCAAGAGGGTCATAGGCGGCAACGAGGAGACTACCACGGGCGTCATAAGGCTCAAGGCCCTGGAGGCGGAGGGTAGGCTCCTGTACCCGGTGATAGCCGTTAACAACGCACTAACCAAGTTCATGTTCGACAACAGGTACGGAACGGGCCAGAGCACGGTTGACGGCGTTCTGAGGGCGACCAACGTCCTCCTGGCCGGGAAGAGGGTCGTCGTAGCCGGCTACGGCTGGGTGGGCCGCGGCATAGCCATGAGGCTGAGGGGCATGGGGGCCAGGGTGATAGTTACCGAGGTCGACCCCATAAGGGCCCTCGAGGCCGTTATGGACGGTTTCGACGTGATGCCCATGTCGGAGGCCGCCGAGGTGGGGGAGGTCTTCATCACGGCCACCGGCGACAGGGACGTGATAACTAGGGAGCACATGATGAGGATGAGGGACGGGGCCGTGCTCGCGAACGCTGGCCACTTCAACGTCGAGGTGAGCGTGTCGGACCTGGATTCCATCGCCGTCTCTAAGAGGGAGATAAGGCCGAACACCGTCGAGTACAGGCTGCCTGACGGCAGGAGGCTCTACCTGCTAGCCGAGGGCAGGCTCGTCAACCTCGTCGCCGCCGAGGGCCACCCAAGCGAGGTCATGGACATGAGCTTCGCTAACCAGGCCCTCTCGGTGCTCTACCACGTGCGGAACAGGGGCAGGCTGCCCCCCAGGGTATATGACGTGCCGCGCGAGCAGGACGAGACGGTCGCGAGGCTTAAGCTGGAGACCATGGGCGTCAGGATAGACGAGCTTACGCCCGCCCAGGCTGAGTACCTGAGGAGCTGGAGATGATGCAGGCCTGGGAGGCAGCTGCCCTAGGGTTCCTGGCGTTTTGGGCCGCCCTCTACGCCCTTGCGAGGGGGCGTAGTGGGCCCCTGACCGTATACCCGTTCCTATTGATATACAGGGTAGGGTACGCGAGGGGGCCGTACAGGGAGAGGTCAAAGGCCATAGCCGCGAGGGCCTACGGGGCGGCGTCGGTGCCGATGACGGCCGCCGCGGCGGCGCTCTTCTACTACGTCAGCGCGACCCTGTTCGTTGGCAGGTACGTAGTGCCGACGCCCTCGGCCTCCCAGCAGGGCTTCGTCCCGCTGATACCCGGCGTCACCATCAGCCTCGGCCAGCTGGTCTACTTCCTGGTTGCCATCGGCGTCGCGGTAATGGTTCACGAGCTCTCCCACGCGGCGGTCGCAAGGTCCGTTGGCGTCCCGGTCAAGAGCGCTGGCTTCGTGCTTCTCGCCTTCATACCCGCGGCGTTCGTGGAGCCCGACGAGGAAGCCATGAAGGCCGCCCCCCTGCGCTCCAAGGTAATGATATACTCTGCCGGAGTCGCAGCGAACCTCGCCCTCGGCCTGGCCTTCATGTACGCCCTCTCGGCGGCGGCGCCAGCTCTCGCTAACGGGGTCCTGATAACCTCCGTTGTCCCGTCGTCGCCTGCCGCGAGGGCTGGCCTCAGCCCCGGCATGATCATAGTCGCCGTCAACGGGTTCCCGGTGAGGACGGTAACCCAGGGCCTGCTGGCCCTGACCAGGGCGGGGGCGGAGAGCCTGAGGCCGGCTAACGTGACGCTCACCGTGTACTTCGAGGGCGCCCTGAGGAACGTGACCGTGTTCAAGCCGTCAGGCTACGACAGGCTCGGCATCAGCGTCGTGCAGAGCTTCAGGCTGCAGTGGCTCATGGGCCTCGTGTCGGCGATGTACGTCGTCAACCTTGGCCTCGCTCTCGTTAACGCTGCCCCGCTCTCGATACCTCTGCCAGGCCTTGGCATCGAGACCGACGGCGGTCAGGCCCTCAGGGAGACGCTGTCGAGGCTCTCGAGCTCGGGTAAGACCGTTACGTCGGCCATTGAGCTGGTGACCCTCTTACTGATACTCAGCCTGATAACCATTGCACCCATAACATTACCATAAAAACTAAAAACAAAAAGTTTGAAGTTAAGGTTAGGCCCTCAGGCCCTGGCCAGAGCCACGACTACGGCAATGACGACGGCTACTATCACGACCGCCACTACAACCCAAATGTACAGGCTTGGCGTCCTGTAGACCGTAGTGGTTGAAACGGCGGTTGTCGGCGGGGCGGTGCTAGTAGTCGTGGTAGTGCTAGTAGTCGTCGTGGTGGTAGTGCTGGTCACAGTCACTGTTGGCAGGGAGGTCGTCGTGGTGGTCGTGGTGGTGATGCTGCCGGCCGTCAGGGTGTAGGTGCCCATCAGAAGCCCGTAGGGGGACACTGGGACTAGGTACGCCCCAAGCTGCTGCTCCGTGACAGGCGCGTACAGGTAAAGGGTCACGCTGCTCCCAGGCCTGACGTCGAGGCCTGACAGGGTGACCGTGTTCACCTGCCCGGCCAGGAGGACCTCCTCGCTGACGTTGGCTGTGCCGTTCGACGCCACCAGCACCACGTGGGCGGGCACGCTGAAGCCGAACCTGCTCAGGTTATTGTAGACCGTGACTGTAAGGGTGCCAGCCCCTGAAGTGGATGCGGCGACCGGAACGATCTGGGTTAAGGCCTGCTTAACGTAGCTGACGATCGCCTGGTCATAGACGACTGGCTGGACCCAGAACCAGTAGGGACCGTTGTTTGGCGGGCCTGCGGCGTAGAACCAGTCGCTGCCCTCGCTCACGTAGAGGTAGTTCCATAGAGTGTAATACATGTAGAGCGGGTTGGCAACCGGGACGCCGTTAACCGTGACGTAGGCCTTCTGCCCCATCGTCGTCTGGAAGTAGGTGACGCTCGCGTTGGGGGCGTGCACATAGGAGAGCTCGACCTCGGGCGAGACGGGCATGCCGAGTAGGTTGGAGTAGGCGACCAGGTACTCCCTTGCGACGCTCACGTTGTCCCATATGTAGACCTTGGGCAGAGCGCCGTTGTTCCAGTTGTTCAGGTTAGTTGCCCAGCTCTCCTCGGGCAGGTTGGTCAGCACAGCGGCTACGTGGTGGGTGGCTATGGCCTGGTTGACCGTCTGGGTGACGAGCCAGCCCTCAGACTCAGCGGCTGAGAGAGCCTGGTATATCGCGTTGAGGTCCTCCGCCGAAAGAGGCATGGGGTTAAATATTATCGGGTTCTCGCCGTCGAGGGCGATAACTACCACTGCCCCTGGGTGCTCCATGTAGACCTTGACCAGGTACTGGACCAGCTCCTGCTCTGTCAGCTGGGGCGACTGGTGGAAGAACAGGAAGCTGAACTCGTTGGAGAGCGTGGTGTCCCTGAAGAGCACGTAGACCTTCTGTCCAAGCGAGTTCTCAACTACGTATATCCCGTAGGGCCCGAGGCTGGTGTTGCCGCTGACCACCGTGAGGGCGGGCGCCATCTGGACGAAGGCGTCGTAGTCGAGGACGGTCACGTTGATGCCTGCGTCCGAGTACAGCCAGAGGAGGCCCATGTTGAAGCCCATCTCAGGGGTCCAGACGCCGTTGGCGTTGACGCCGAAGACGCTGTAGGTCATCTGCTTGCCCATCAGGAGCTGGGCCAGGAGGTCAGACTGCCACCCGTTATCGTAGACGAGGGCCTGCAGCGGGTGGTAGTAGGGGACCGTGAGCACCTGCAGCCTCCCCTCCTCCACGAGCTGCCTATAGAGGGCAAGGGTCTCGTTTACCGCCGCTAGGTCGTGGCTGACCTGGACGGCGGACGACCATCCATTTATGAACGTCGGGCTCGCCTGGTGCGTGAAGGCCTCCCACTGGTAGAGGAGGACCGGCGTGAAGTCTATCGTCACGTTGACGTTCTTGTACTGGCTCAGGAGCATGGCCTGCAGCTCGTAGGCCCCTACGAGCTGCCCGTCCCAGGTCAGGTCCTGGCCCGTGTGAAGCTGCACCCAGGGCTGGCCCCACGTGCCGTTGGGCTCCAGGTAGAGTGGCTGGTGCATGTTCCAGACTATGACGACGCTTATCGGCTTCCTTCCCGTTGTGTTGATTATGTACAGCTGGCCGACGGAGCTGTTGCTCCATACGCCCTTGAAGCCCACTAGCAGGAACACGTTGTAGATGCCCATGGGAAGGTTGGCTGGGAACCTGAAGGTCAGGTTGGTGTACCCGCTGGGCACCGTAACCGTGGCGTTCGAGACGACCTCTGGGCCTACCTGGAGGGCCACGCTGTAGTTCATGGCGGGCCCAACGTTCTGCACCGTGACGTTCATGACGACCTCCTGTCCGACCTTGTAGACGAGCTGGCTCGTGTACATAGTCACCGCGTGAACAGGCGAGTACGTGTCCTGTATCGCGAAGTTAGCGCCTGAGCTGACGTTGGAGTTGTGTATCCACCAGCCGGTGTAGGCGTCGTGGTAGACCCACTGGACCCACTGGCCGGGCTTGAAGGGGCCTATCATTGCCGTGTAGTTGCCGTAGAGCGGGTTGTACGTCATCACAGTCTGGTTGGCGCCGGAGGTGCCGGCCGTGGTGTACCACGGGAGGCCCGTCTGCGACCCGTTGGTCAGGCCGTACCAAAGTATCATCTCGTCCGGAGGCCTGCCGATGGTAGTTATCTCAATGGAACCGTTGGGGAGGACCCAGGCCCTCGTGTACCCTACTACGTTCATGGGTGGGTTTATGAGGACGTTCCAGTTCCAGAAGGCGTGGTTGTCATAGTTTATCCAGATCGTGCTGTTCACGTTGAAGACGTAGGCCACGTATGTGCCGTTCTTGAAGGGGCCTATGGTGGCCTCGAAGGCCTTCAGCGTGGAGTTGTACGTCATGGGGGTCTCCATGTTGCCGGACGTGCCGTTAACGGTGTACCAGGGGCCCTGGGGGTAGGGCTCTATGCCCCACCAGAGCAAGACCTTGGAGGCAGGGTTTACGCCGTAGAGGTAGACGGTCAGGTAGCCGCTGAAGGTTACCGTGAAGTTGCTGTACGGCTGCCCGGAGGACTGCTGGGCCCTGGCAACCCCGCCTGAGTTAATCGACGCTAGGAACGGGGCCAGGGCGGCCAGCGCAACCGACAGGACCAGGGCCAGGGCGAACGCCCTTCCTGCTCTATTCAAAGTCTCACGCGCTTAACGCTGTATACATCATGATATATAAGTTCTATCAAGACCCTCTCCTACGCCCGCCACACCGCCCTATCCCGAAGCTCCTGAGGACGTACGACCTGAACTCGGACAGAGAGAGGTTACCCACTATGTAGGCCTCCCTGACCACCCTCCCTCCGCTGGCGATGGCGACGTAAACCGTTGGCGCCTCCCTCACCCCGAAGGCCGTGAAAGCGTCCCTCGCCTGCCTCGAGAGGCACAGCCTCGCGTAGAAGCCGCACGTAACCATGAAAATGGCGCACCTGCAGGCGTACGAGGCTACCAGGTCAGGGAGCTTCAGGTCGAAGATGCGGCAAGGGGTGCAGAGGAGGTTCCTGAAGTATATGAGGTTGCAGCCCTCGACCAGTTCAGAGGGACTGAGGCGACTGACCCTGACCCACTTACCCCTAGAGGGGTCGTACCTGTTGATGCCCTCATTTATGGGGAGGCCCTGCAAGACGTCCGGTCTTCCCCTGCCTTGTGAGGGAAAAAAGCCTGGTCCAGTCAAGGGGTCACCCATAGAAGGGGACCCACTTGGCCCAGTCGGCGGTGTGCTCGAAGGTGGCGGAGGCCCCTATGTAAGCGGAGAGCAGCCCAGCGAGCACTAGCAGCACTATCTCAACGTATGCGGCCCACTTGGAGGCGCGCCCGTGTAGGAGGAGTGGCCCAAGGAGACCCGCTAGCCCAACCAGGACGAAAAGCCCGCCGGCCGCCGCCGGCTCATTGGTCAGCCCGTATTTCATAATGTCAGCCGCATATATGAGGACGGAGATCGAGAGGAACGATATTGTTAAGCCGGGCCCCTCTAGTCCCGCGGAGTACACCAGCGCGAGGCCGAGGACGAGCATGGCAACGCCGTAAAGGGCGTAGGGGTCGGACAGAACTATGTTGTACGAGCTGGGGAGCGGCCAGGCGAACGTGGCCCAGAGGCCAGTGACGAGGGCGTAGAAGCCTATTGCCGTGAAGGCGAGGCCGAAGCCCCTGTCAAGGGAGGGAGAGCCCTGTCTACGCCGGGCAAACCTGAGTGCGACCCAGGAAGCTACAGCGAGGAGGCCCCATGCGAGCACCTGGAGCTGGACGTCAAGGATGTCCACGAATAGGGCCATTCTTCATCCCTATTCTCTATATAGAGATTTGCGGTATTTAAACATTCTCAAATAAGAGATAGCTAACCCCTGACCTTCAGGGCCTCCTTAACCCTACTGACTATAGGCTCCAGGTGCTCAGGAGGGTACCCCTCGTCGGGGTCCTCCAGGAGAGGCAGCTCGACCCTCTCGAGGGCGCCAGTCAGCCGGAGGACCTCCATGGAGCTGGCGACCCAGGGCTTGCCTGAGAGGGCGAGCGCCTCAAGCGCCCTCGAGAACCTTCCGCCGTCAACCACGTAGGCCTCGCCGTAGCCCACGACGACTGCGACGTCAGGGTATGCGGACGTGAGCGTCGGGGCGGCCACGTTGCTGTTCGACTCTATCACAAGAACGTCGCTTGAGGTCTCCGCTAGGCGTACGCAAGTGTCGGCGGCCGCGGCGCCGCTGCCTGAGAACAGCCCTGCCACCGCCTCGTCGCCTGCCCTCGATGGGGGCGGGTTGAGGTAGGTGGCGGCCTCCTCCACGGCCTCGCCCACGTATCGGTTCGCCCTCCCAAGGGCATCCGAGTTCACCAGGTGAAGGGACCCGCTCTCCCCAAGGCACGTGGTGACCCTCACCAGCACAGCCCTCCTGTAGGGCTCCGTGAGGGTTGTCTCAAAGCTCGGGAGGCCACCGTGCCTTGACAGAAGGACGGGGGCCAGCAGAGCCCCCACAGGGTTCACGACCTCGAGCGGCAGCCTCTCCCCGCAGGCCCTCTGGAGCACGTACCCGTCCATGGTTACGACGAGCCTAGCCTCCCTCGTCCTTGCTAGGGCCTCGGGGTGACCCCACAGGTCGGTTGCGCCAAGGGGCTTGGAGGCGGCCGCGACAAAGCCCTCCCTGGTCAGCGCCTTTACGAGGCTTGCGGCCAGCACAGTTTTACCTGAGTCGATGTGAAGCAGACCCGAGACGAGCACCCTCACGCCCAGGCCCCTGGAGGGGAGAAGGAGGTGAGGCTTTAACTCCGGTAGGCTTAGGTACAGCGGGCGGCGGGTGACGTCAGTTGTGCCCGGGGGAAGCCGCGGACGGCGATGACTCGCTCCGGGGTAAAGGACGCCGCCTGATCCTGCCGGACGTGAAGGGGGTATACGCTGTCGTCTTCAGGCTTGACGGGGAGGTCGAGGTCAGGGGGAGGGACGGGAG
>CAYFGU010000016.1:0-20525 GCA_964343115.1 uncultured Desulfurococcales archaeon | reverse complement strand
TCAAGTCCCTCCGGGCCCACCACACACGTCTCCGGGCTCCTAGTCACGCCTTAACGTATGCGTAGCCCTGGCTCTGAAGCTCCACTATCTTCTTCACGCCAGAGTCCACGAGCTCGACGCCCTCAATCAGGTCCTCCTTCCTCAGGCCAAGGGACCTCATGGATATCGAGCACACGTATACCCTAACTCCCATTCCCAGGAGCTCATTAATCCTCTCCCTGGTGTAGTTGTCTAAGCCCCCCCTTAGGAGGGCAGCGGGGCCCCTCCAGTTAAACACTATGGCTGCATCGACATCACGTTCGCCCACCACATCGATGAGGTTGTAGGCCATGTTTATGGCTGCGGTCAGCCTCTCCCTGCTGTCGTCGTTAACGTGAATTACGAGCCTGAACGTCACGCGCGTCACCAGATAGGCGTTAATAACCGCCTGATTTTAAGGCGCAACGGGTTCAAGCTTGACAGCACTTGTAAGAAGTTGCAGGGACTGCGCCATGTGGAGGCCCCACGTGCTCTATCCGTTTGTAGGGCTATGCTCCCTTTGGGGGAAGCTGACAACAGAAGATGATGGCTGCGACAGGTTTCGCCCCCTCATCATTGATGACGGCTCCTTCTACTGGGTGCCAGAAATGAGGACAAGGGTGACGGGGGAGGAGGCGAGGCTGCTTGTGAGGAGTGGCGTCAGGGTTTACGTGGGGGCATACGTTGATCCAGACGTGAGGGAGGAGATCTACGGGGCGTTCTAGCTGCGTTATTTCGGATGGATATACCTTATTTAATAAGTCTCAGGCTTTTCAGGCTACCGGAGCGGGGTGCCCTAAGGATTGAGCGAAAGCGTAGACCTTGACGTCATGATAGGTGGGCCACAGGGAGGGGGCATAGAGTCGTCAGGGCAGATGACGCTGAGGGTCTTCATGATAAAGGGATATGACGTCTTTGGGATCAGGGAGTATCATAGCGACATAATAGGAGCTCACAGCTACTATAACGTTAGGGTCAAGGCTAGGAAGCCGAGGAGCGTGAGGCTGCCGGTAGACGCCCTGTTGGCCCTCGACGCCGAGGCCATATTCACCCACTACCATGAGCTGGCGCAGGGAAGCTACCTCATATATGACAATGACAGCCTCGCGACGAGGATGGACAGGATAGCTCCCATGGAGCCCGAGACCAAGGAAAGGGTCAGGGAGGACCTGAAGAAAAGAGGCGTGGAGCCCGTGGCATCAGACCTAGTTAAGTACCTTGCCAGCCAGGGCATCAGAACGGTCGGCCTGCCCCTCAAGGACCTACTTAAGACTACAGCGGATAGGCTAAAGACGACCGTCGTGAGCGTCTCAAAGACCGTCAACACCATGACGATAACCGCGCTCGCCGCGATGCTCGGCATTGACCTTCAGACTGTCGAGAAGTCGATAACACTGTACTTCGCGGGGAGGAAATCGATAATAGACACGAACATCGAGGCCGCCAGGACCGCCTACGAGTACGTCAGGGAGAACTATGGGATTTCGAAGCCGCTCCCAGACGGACCCCACCGTAACAAGATAAGGATGGTCGCCACAGGCAACGACATTGTTGCGATGGCTAAGATAGTTGGTGGGGTAACCATTGAGACTTACTACCCCATCACGCCAAGCCAGGACGAGGCCTTCTACATGGAGTCCCACAGGGTTTTCGACCTAGACGAGGAGGCAGCAAGGGCCATCGGCAGCCCAAAGATGACGTCGCTTACCCTGCAGGCAGAGGACGAGCTGGCCGCTCTCAACATGGCAATAGGCGCAGCCATCGCTGGGGCCAGGGTTGCGACCACTACAAGCGGGCCAGGCCTGTCGCTGATGAACGAGGCTATAAGCTTCGCCGTGATGTCAGAGGCCCCCGTTGTGATTACTGTCTGGATGAGGACAGGGCCCTCAACAGGTATCGCCACCAGGCAGGGACAGGGGGACCTTCTGCACTCCATGTTCGCTGGGCACGGTGAGGCCCTGCCCAAGATCGTGCTTGCCAGTGGGGACCACATAGAGGCGTACTACGACACGATAAAGGCGCTTAACTGGGCCGAGAAGTTCCAGGTCCCCGTAATACACCTGGTAGACAAGTACATGGCGGCCTCTATGATGAGCTTTGACATGGAGGACGTTGACCCCTACAAGATACCGCTCGAAAGGGGTAAGTTCGTTGCACAGCCAGACCCGAAGACATATAGAAGGTTCGAGCTGACAGAGGACGGCATAAGCCCCAGGGCCCCGTTAGGGGCTGCGAGGTACACGGTGTCGAGCTTAGAGCACAACGAGGAGGGCATTGTGACGGAGGACCCTGTGATGAGGGAGAAGATGGTCCTGAAGAGAATAAGGAAGATGGAGACGATAGAGCGGGAGATACCAGACTCTGAGAAGGCCGTCCTCCACGGCGACCCAGACGCTAGGATCACTGTGATTTCCTGGGGGACCACAAAGGGCCCCATACTCGACGCCATGGAAAGGCTTAGGGCGGAGGGTCTCAAGCTCAGGTTCCTGCAAATCAAGACATTCCTGCCCTTCCCTGCAGGGCTCGTGAAGGGCGTAATAGAGTCGTCAGACGACGTGATAGCCGTTGAGAACAACGCCTTCGGCCAGATGGTGTGGGCCATAAGGATGTTCACAGGGCTTGATGTCAAGAAGAGGATAGCAAAGCTTAATGCCAGGAGCCTGATGGAGCATGAAGTGTACGGGGGTATAAAGAAGGCCCTTGGAATGAAGGAGGGCATGGTGGTGGTGAGCGATGGCTCGTAGCTGGATGGACTACAAGACCGAGGCTTGGATCCAGTGGTGTCCAGCCTGCGGCAACTTCGGCATTCTCACGGCGCTCCAGAGGGCCCTTGCAGAGCTTGACCTCCCAAACGAGAAGGTTACAATAGTCTCAGGGATAGGATGCTCCAGCAGGATTCCCTACTACATTAAGACGTCAAACATACACACCCTTCACGGGAGACCCATACCTGTCGCCCAGGGCGTCAAGCTCGCGAACCCAGACCAGGTAGTAATCGTTGCGTCCGGGGATGGTGACCTGCTCGGGATAGGGGCAGGGCACTTCGTCGCGATAGGCAGGAGGAACATTGATATAAAGGTCCTGCTACACGACAATGCCGTCTACGGGCTCACTAAGGGGCAGGCAGCGCCCACGCTACCGCTCTGGCTCAAGACAAAGGCACTGGGGCAGCCAAACATCCAGAGCGCCGTGAATCCTCTCTTACTAGCCTTCGCTAGCGGGTTCACGTTCATAGCGAGGGCCTATGCATACCACGTAGATCAGCTTAAGGAGATGATAAAGGCCGCCATTAGGCATAAGGGCACCTCTGTTATCGACATATTACAGCCGTGCCCGACATATAACGACATCATGACCAAGGAGTGGTACGAGAAGAGGATATACTACCTGGACAAGGAGGACCCAAGCTGGGACCCCAACATCGAGAAGCCCGAGGACGTTAAGAAGATACCGAAGATGGTCGAGAAGATGATGGAGTGGGAGCCAAGGATACCCCTGGGGATATTCTACAGGAACACTATGGTAGAGCCCTTTGACGCGAGGATCGAGAAGATAATGCCAGGATACCTCACGATGCCCCCTGCCAGGAGACCTATTGACCTCAATGGTAGGGCGCTAACTAACCCGTTCCAGGCGTTCAAGGACAGAATAGTACAGACCTGACGGTGAACCCTTGGCGAGGCTCGCTTATAATATCATCAGGACTGAAGAGGGGGTCATAGTCGCGGTAGCTGACGCTGACCTCCTCAACAGGAAGCTAAGGGCTAGCAACGGGGTGGTCGTTGAGATAAGCGAGGAATTCTTCGGGGCAATGGTTGGCGACGAAGAGGAGGTCACCAGGGCCTTGGTAGAGGCCGACATGGCTGTCATTATAGGGACAAAGGCCGTGTCCCTCGCGAAGGAGCTTGGGCTGGTGGCCCCGGGATCCGAGATTGAGATCGAGGGGGTGCCTTACGTTCAGGTTTTCAGGTCCCTGATGCCCTGAGCACTTAAGCTGACCTGAGGGTCCCCTATAAGCGCCGCCGGGCCCATCGCTTATTATCCTGAAGCACGCCCCCGCCCGTGGTGAAACTCGTGGGCGACATTGTAGTACTTCTCAAGCCGGCCCTGAACCCCGAGATGATAAGGGGCACGCAGGAAGGTCTCGTCGACTTTGACTACATGCCGCTGAAGCTCTCGGACATTGACAGGAATGCGGTTGAGGAGGCCGTTAGGTTAAGGGATGCCTATCTGAAGGGGTCAAAGGTTTACTCAATATCAGTGACCACCTGGGGTCCTATCTCCAAGAGAGATAAAGACGTTAAGATGGCAGTCCAGGAGGGCCTGGCTAAGGGCGTAGATGAGGCCTTCATAGTTGAAGACGACTCGATAACCCCTGGTGACCCTGTAGCCACAGCCTCGGCCATTGTAGGCGTGATCAGGAAGTTTGGCCTCAAACCCGACATTATACTAGCTGGGGAGGCAACCATAGACGGCTTCTCTGGACAGGTCGCTGGCCGCGTGGCCGCCAAGCTCGGCCTCCCCTACGTGAGCTTCGCCAGGAAGATCGATATAAGGGATAGAAAGATTGTTGCCGAGAGGGACGTTGAGGACTACGTTGAGGTAGTAGAGACCCCCTTACCCGCTGTGGTGAGCGTGACCAGGGAAATTAACGTCCCGAGGCCGCCCACATTGATCCAAATTAGGATGGCGTCGAAGAAGCCCCAAAAGACGCTCACTGTCAGTGACCTAGGGGAGAGCATTCAGACAAGGAAGAGGTTGCTGGAGGCAAGGGTGCTAGCCGTGAAGAGGAAGCAGGTGATAATAGAGGGCAAGACCCCTGAAGAGGTCGCTGACAAGCTGATAGACGCGCTCGCGGCGGAGGGCGTAATAAAGGCATGAGGTGATAGACGTGACAGCTATTGTGGTTGCCCAGAGGGAGGACGACGTCTCTGAGGCCCTTACGGTGGCCAGGCTAGCTGGGGAGGTACACATACTGTCATTTGGGTCCGCCGACCCACAGGCACTCGCCGAGTTCGGACACCCTGTCCATCACCTCAAGGGCGACGGGCCCGAGCCGATCTACCTTACGCTGAAACAGCTTTTCGAGAGGCTGAAGCCCAGCCTGATCGTGGCCCCCACGACGAAGGACCTCAAGGATGCCCTGTCGAGGTTGGCGGGGTTATATGACATGCCGATGGCAACAGAGGTTTATGACGTTAAGCTCTCACAGGATTCAGTCTCTTACAGCAGGGCGTTCCTCAGCGGGAGGGCCATAGCCAGGGAGGAGGCAAGGCTACCAGCGATCCTCCTCCTGGCCGCAAGGAAGACCCCGCGCGCGCAGAAGGGAGGCGCTAAGGGTCCCGTTGAGACAATTGAGGCACCGCCTTCGGCAGTGAAGGTGGTCGAGAGGAGACCTAAGGAGAGGGGAGGCGTAAACATAGAGGCCGCCGAGCTTATAGTGAGCGTTGGAAGGGGCTTCAGGTCCAAGGAGGACCTTAGGCTCGCGTTCGAGCTGGCCGACGTCCTTGGTGCGCAGATAGGATGCTCGAGACCAATAGCCGCTGACCTGAAGTGGCTTAGCGAGGACCACTGGGTCGGGCTAAGTGGACATAAGGTCGCCCCTAAGCTATACGTTGCTATCGGAATAAGCGGCGCTCCCCAGCACCTAGCAGGGATAACCGACGCTAAGTTAGTTGTAGCCATAAACAACGACAAGTCAGCGCCAATATTTAAGAACAGCGACTACGGCGTAGTTGCGGACCTGTACCAGTTCGTGCCGGTCCTGACTAGAAGGCTCAGGGAGAGGCTTAGCAGGAAGTAACCTCACCTCTTTTTGTACGTAACCTCCGATTTACGGAGAAAGGCCTTTAAACATGACAACCTTTGGGTCGAGGGGCACTATATGTGGGTCACGTTATACTTCCACCCGAGCTGCGCGACGAGCAGAGACGTGATATTGGGGCTGAGGATGAGGTGGCTCCTGACAAGGGTTGAGTTGGTGCCCCTCCTAAGGGGGTCTGATGCTATAAGGCTCGGTGTTTGGAGCGTCCCGTGGATACTCTTCGAGGGAAGGCCAGCAATAACCGACCCCACGGACGCCGATGAGGTTGTCTCAGCGCTCAACGGGTCACGGCCGCTCATCTATGACCCCCTACAGGCCTTTATGAACGCCGTAATTCACAGCTCATTTGCAACCTCCGTGGCCCTCGTGAATGGGTCTATCTCACCTGTAGCGGACGCCGAGTTTGCATCAGCTGCTGTTAGGTCGCCGCTCACGGGCATCGACCCAGGCAAGGTCGCTGACGCAGTGGCTGGTCAGGGCACCGCTCTCTTCCTCCAGTGGAGGGATAAGCTGAGGAGGGCAGCCGCAGTAAGCTACGTGAGGGAGCTTTACTGGGCCTCTGGCGGAAACGCCTCGGCGGACGATATTGCACAGCACGCCACACCTACCTCTGTGGGGGCATGGCTGATGGCCAAGGCAAGCGTTGGGAGGGTCGCCCTTCCGCCTAGGCCGAAGGGTGCGTCAAGAGAGGACGCTGAGTGGATCGCCTCCTTCGTTAGGAGGTCATCGAAGGGACTGCTTGAGAAGGTGAGGGAGGAGCAGGAGCGGATATACGGCGACCCTGACTACGTAGCCCTCCTTAGCGAGCTCGGGGTCAATATACCTCCTTGAAATCAAGCCCCTCTTTCCTCAGAGCCTCCAGGGCCTCGTTGACGGCCTCTGGCTCGGGGGCCTCGACGAGAACCTCCACAAGAGCCCAGCCGGGGGTAAGGAAGGGTAGGAACCTTTCATGCCTTATATCAACTACGTTGAAGCGGGCGTCTGCAAGGACTTTTAGGACCCTGTCAAGCATGCCTGGCTGGTCAGGTACCGAGCCGGCTAGCTTCACCAGCCTCTTGCTCCTGAAGAGCTCGTAGTTAATTATGTTGGCGAGCCTGGTCAGGTCGACGTTTCCTCCGCTAACGATTGCGACCACCGTCCTCCCCTTTACGTCAATATGACCCTCGATGAGCGCGGCGACAGGGGCAGCCCCAGCCCCCTCGGCAAGTATCTTAGCCCTCTCGAGCAGAAGGAACATAGCCTTTGCAACCTCGCGATCGTCCACGGTCACTATATCGTCCACAAGCTCTGATATCAACTCCTTTGTGAGCTGTCCTACACCCTTAACTATAAGGCCGTCCATGAGGCCGATGGGCGATGAGTTCACCCTGAGCTCCTTGCCCTCCTTTAGTAGCGTCCTGTACTTGGGCAGGTAAGAAGGCTCGACGCCTATCACCTTTACCCTCTGGCCGTACCTGGCCTTGAGCACGGCGGCGTTACCGGATATGAGGCCACCCCCTCCTACCGGTACCACAACAACGTCTGGCGGTGAGCTGAGCTGATCCAGCACCTCAAGTGAGATAGTGCCTTGCCCAGACATTACGTCAATGTCGTCAAATGGGTGGACGAATATAGCGCCGGTTACGGCGGAAATCTCTAGCGCCTTCTTAACAGCCTCATCGGTGACCTGACCGTGAAGCACGACATCGGCGCCGTAGGACCTTGTCGCTAGTATTTTGGACAGGGGCGCTATGACGGGCATAACGATCGTGGCCCTTACGCCGAGGAGGCCAGCTGCGTAGGCGACTCCCTGTGCGTGGTTTCCGGCGCTGGCCGCCACGACGCCCTTAATCCTGGCGCTGTCTCCTAGTTTCCATATCTTGTAGTACGCGCCCCTAACCTTGAAGGAACCGGTCTTCTGGAGGTTCTCGAGCTTGAGGTAGACCTCCCCACCAGTCACGCTGGAGAAGGTGTGGCTGAGGTCAAGAGGGGTCTCCTTTGCAATACCCCTAAGGACTTCCCTTGCCCTAAGGGCCCCTTGGTACACCTCCTCTGAAAGCTTGGACAGCTCGACCACCTGGGAGAGGTAGACGGCAAAAACGCTATTAAATGTGGCTAGGCGATGCCCAGCGACACGAAGACCAAGGACCTGAAGCCCTTAAGCAGGCTAACGAACTCGTCGACGGTCAGCTCAGATAAGCCTTCAGAGGAGTAGTCGCCGCGCACCATAATCTCGGCAAGCCTCCTCTGCCACCTGTCGCCCATAACTACGTACCTTGCTGACCCATCTTCCTGCCTAACGTAGCCAACTAGCAACGGAACTTTCATGAACGCCCTGAAGTACGATGGGACGAGCTGGAGGAGCCTCTTAACCTCATATGGATCCATATCGTGGACCGTGCCATCGGTGAGTCTAATGTAGCTCCTGCCAGTAAGCTCGTCGAGCGTTAGCTGCTCCGCTGGCCATCTGGCTTGGAGCCTCCTTACCTCCTCCCTCCACCTAGCCCTTACCCTGTCTGCCAGGCCCTTCACATCGCTGCTCATTACCTGCTTCCCCTGTATATTGCGTAGACCATGGCGTGGTCCCTGTCAAAGGGGTCCAGGTGCACAATGTCCCTGATCTCGAAGCCTCCCTGAACTAACTTCCTCATCTCGCTCAGGTAGACCTCGCTAGGCTCCCTCGTCACGTCAACGCTCCTTGCCTTAATAGCCAACAGTAGGTACCCGCCCTCCTCGAGAAAGAACCTCGCGTTCCTAACAACGATGTCGGCCTGTTCGGGCTGCGCCACGTCAGAGTAAAGCCCGTTGACGTTGCCCACCATGAATCGGTACCTTTCCGGCGCCCTCGCGTCGGCGAGTATTGGAAGTATGTTCCTTCTGTCAACGACTATCTGCATTAGGTCCCTTATGACCCTCGGTGAGAACTCGACACCGTATATTAGGCCTCCCTTACCTATTAGGTCACTTATGTGACTGGCGGTGGTGCCGCTTGCTATCCCTAGGTATAATATCCTGTCCCCCTCCTTCACTGGAAGTTCATCTAGTCCCTTGAGGAGGGCGGCGGCCAGCTTGCTCCTGTAGGCGTTCCACTCCCTGTACTCGACCCCCTGGTAGCTTAGAAGCCTCTCCCCGTACACCCTCTGGCCAGGCACAAGGTTCTTGGTTGCAAGCCTGAGACTGCCGTCCTCAAGCTCAGCTACGTATACCCCCTTCCACTTCTCATGTTCGTAGACCCTCACGACGACTCACCTCCTCTTCCTCTGCCCCTTTTCTCCCACCCCCTATCCCTCCTGGGCTGTGCCCTCTGGGGCGGTCTTCCCCTCCTCTCTTCCTCCCTCCTCTCCCTCTTGGGTGGAGAAGCGTAGAGCTTCTTTATCTCAGCTATCCTCTCCTCAAGCTCGCCCTTCAGCTTATCTCCTATGAACCTTCCGCTGAACGCGTCGACCTTAGCAGCTATGGCAAGCTTGGCCGCCAGCGCCCTGGCGATCTTACCTCTCTGCCACTTAGGCGCCCTGAATATCTCAGGGTACTGGAATATCACCCCGTGCTTAGGAGGCCTCCCTCCGGTCCTCAGGGCCCTGAAGAGGGCCTTCTCGGCGCCCAACACCTGTATCGTGCTGGCTGGCATGGTTGCCAAGTCCTCGAGGCTTCCGGCGAGGCTTATGAGCCTCGCAGCGAGGAGGGGACCCACGAGCTCGGTCACGTTTGGAGCGACCTCCTTCAAAACTCTTTCTATGTAGGCTTCCAGCTGGGACCTTAGGTCGTAGAGCTGCAGGGCTATGCTCGCAAACGTCATCATAGCCTCCATGTCGTGCTCTGAGACCTCGGCCCCCAGGCTCTTTCCAGCCGCGTCCGAGATCTTCTTCGCCAGCCCATCTGGGACACCAATGGACCTTAACCTCTCCTCAGTCATCTCGTCCCTTGCCCCAACGTGTGAAACTATGGTGACGTATAGCTTGTGGTCATCTACTATGTCGTTGAGCTCGGGGAAGTGCACGCTGTACCACTCGCGGAGCCTGTTGACAAATAGGTTTAGGGTCTTGTCGATATCATCCACGGTCCTTATAGCGTGGGCTGCCAGGAGGTCACGCTTCTTCGCGGCCCCCATCAGGCCTCTCCTTGTGAACTCGTAGGCGACGCTGAACAGGAAGGAGGGATACTCCTCAGCCGCTTTGACAAGCTCAGCGCGGACGAGCTGCTCGCCCAGCCTTCCCCTGAGGGACCTTGCGATAGCGTTCCCTTCCTCAACTACGGCCTTGATGCCAGCCTGGCCAAGGTACTTGGCCTCGCCTTCGTCCTCAACAACTACAAGCTCTGGCGAGATCCGCTTGAGTCTCTCTGCGAGCTTCGCAAACGAGGACAGGACCTCACCCTTGTATGACCTCATGGCCTCCTCAACTATGTCGTTAACGTTCTTAGGGCTCGGCTCAAACGCTATCTCATTCCCGGCCTCGTCAAGGGCGTAGGAGCCTGCGAGGGTATCAACGACGTAAACTTTCAAGCTGCGGCTTCACCTCGCTCTAGTTTGCAAGGCGTCTTCAAAAAGCTTTGCCCTCCTCCGCCACAGCTCTGTAAGGGTTATTAACGGGTGTCTGACGCCAGCCTTTGGGACTGGGGATGCCTACACACGGCGCTATGACAAAGGCCGGCAAGGTAAGGAAGGAGACGCCCAAGATTGAGCCGAAGCCTAAGAAGAACTTCTCGCCCAGGATAAGGAATAGGGTTGAGTTCACCAGAAGGGTCCTAAAGGCGGCCCAACAGGCCAGGGCCCCTCAGAGCTCCTAATTGGTCCCTTTTTAGGTAGGTAGCCTTCTCAGCCTGGGTGGCAAGCTTGGACGAGTACTACGGCTACATAGGACATGTGGCGAGGGCGCTGCAGCTAGCTGGAGCGAGGCCAGGTGACGAGGTTGAGGTTAGGAGAGACGACGGGTCCACTTTCAGGGGTCTCCTAATGCCCAAGGATGAGTTCTCAGCCCATGACGTCGTGGTGCTAAAGCTTGAGAACGGGTACAACGTGGGGGTCAGACTCGGGGCGAGGTCCGAGGTCAGGGTTGTCTTAAGGGGGTCTCTCGCGTCGCATCCAGGTGAGCCAGTGAGCTTGTCTGAGACCGAGGTTAGGCCCCCGAGCACTAGGGTGATGATTATAGGTACGGGGGGAACTATAGCCAGCAGGGTAGATTACGAGACTGGTGCCGTGCACCCTTACATGAATGCTAAGGAGCTTGCAGCCTCCGTCCCCGAAATATTTAGGTACGCGTCCGTTGAAGTTGAGCAGTTCATGTCTGTTTTCAGTGAGGACATGACGCCTGAGACCTGGGCATCGGTGGTTGACGAGGTAGCACGGCGACTTGAGGCCGGATATCAGGGTATCGTGATAGCACACGGCACAGACACCATGGGATATACGGCCGCCGCCCTATCGTTCGCTTTTCACCGAGGGCTACCAGCCCCCGTTGTACTCGTTGGGGCCCAGAGGAGCAGCGACAGACCCAGCAGCGACTCCGCCTTCAACCTCACCTCGGCCGTTCTGGTCGCGTCGCAGGCCCCCTTCGGCGAGGTCACAGTTGTGATGCACGGCGAGACCGGCGACACCTACGCTCTCGCGCACAGGGGGACCAAGGTCAGGAAGATGCACGCGAGCAGGAGGGATGCCTTTCAGAGCATTAACGACATACCTTTGGCCAAGGTGTGGCCATATGAGGGCAAGATAGAGCTGTTAAGGGACGACTACAGACCTAAGGAGAGCGTTCTAGATGTCGAGAACGGCTTCGACCCCAAGGTCGCCTTCCTTAAGTACTACCCTGGCATGCAGGCAGAGGTTTTGGATTTCCTTATAGACAGGGGCTTCCATGGAATAGTCATAGAGGGCACGGGCTTCGGCCACGTGGCCAACAGGCTAATTCCTACGATACAAAGGGCCGCGGAGTCAGGGATCCCTGTTGTAATTACTTCACAAACGATATTCGGCCGGGTTAACCTCAACGTCTATAGCACGGGCAGGAGGATGTTACAAGCGGGCGTGATACCCGCTGAGGACATGCTTCCAGAAACCGCATACGTGAAGCTCTCCTGGGCGCTCGCCAGGACAAAGGACCTCGGTGAGGTCAGGAGGCTTATGTCGACTAACCTGGCTGGGGAGATCAACCCCAGGCACGATGTAAGGCTCTATCCGAGGTGGTACCATGACAGGCTCTGAAGAGCTGGACTACGAGACCCTGGGTCTGAAGGTCGGCCTAGAGATTCACCAGCAGCTGAACACGAGCCACAAGCTGTTTTGCTCCTGCCCTACCGATCTCACGGAATCCGAGAGTCCTGCCCATTTCCCAAGGTGGCTTAGGCCAACGAGGAGCGAGACAGGAGAGGTTGACGTTGCCGCCCTCTTCGAGTACAGGAAGGGTCGCAGGTACGTCTATGAGGCCCCCTCTGGCCATCACTGCCTCGTAGAGGCCGATGAAGAGCCTCCACACCCGATCAACAGAGAGGCCATTGTGATAGCACTCGCGGTCGCGAAGGCCCTAGGGTCATCTATTGTTGATGAGATACACGTGATGAGGAAGATCGTCATAGATGGAAGCAACACAAGCGGCTTCCAGAGGACCGCCATAGTGGCTCTCGGCGGTAGGATAACCGTGAACGGAAAAGACTACGGTATACAAACCATCGTCGTTGAGGAGGACGCTGCCAGGAAGGTAGGCGAGGAAGGCCAGGACGTTAGGTACAGGCTTGATAGGCTCGGGATACCGCTTATCGAGATTGCAACCGCACCTGACATCCACAACCCTCAGGAGGCGAGGGATGTGGCACTTGCCATAGGAATGCTCCTGAGGATGACAGGGGCTGTCAAGAGGGGGCTCGGGACCATAAGACAGGACCTCAACGTGAGCATAGCAGGAGGCGCGAAGACTGAGATAAAGGGGGTCCAGGAGCTGGGCCTTATCGACAAGATAGTTAGGTACGAGGTTCTGAGGCAGGTGAACTTGCTTAAGATTAGGGACGAGATGAAGGCCAGGGGCATCACGGAAGAGGATCTGATGCAGACCCCCGTCGATGTAACTGAGGCATTCAAGGAGACCAAGAGCAAGGTGATATCCAGGGTCCTGTCGTCTGGCGGGCGCGTGCTGGCAGTAAGGCTTCCTCGCATGAAAGGCCTCCTGGGCACCCAGGTACAGCCCGGCAGGAGGTTCGGCACCGAGATAGCCGACTACGTCAGGTTCTGGAGCGATGTGCAGGGCTTCTTCCATAGCGACGAGCTGCCGGGGTACGGCATTAGCAGGGAGGAAATAGAAGCCGTCTACAGAGCCCTTGGCGCAGACCCAGCAAAAGACGCCTTCGCTATGGTGGCCGAGAGGCCTGACAGGGCCCTTAGGGCTATCTCCATAATCACAGAGAGGGTCAGACAGGCCCTTCACGGCGTACCGGAGGAGACCAGGGCTGCCAACGAGGATGGTACCACCAAGTACATGAGGCCGAGACCCGGTAAGGAGAGGATGTACCCCGAGACTGACATACCGCCGCTTTTCGTCACGCCTGACATGCTAGCTGAGGCCGAGAGGATGGTCCCAGAGCCAGCAGAGGTCAAGGTAAGGAGGTTCGTCGAGAAGTATGGAATGAGCCGTGAGCTTGCTGAGAAGGTCGTCTCAGACCCGAGACTGCCCATTATAGAGGAGCTGATTGAGACCTATGGCAACAGGCTTCAGCCCACAGTCATTGCATCCCTTTTCGTGACGACCATGAAGGGGCTGAGGGGTAAAGGGGTTGACGTGGACCAGATCGGGGAGGAGAAGGTTAGGGGGCTTGTCGAGCTGATGGCAGCTGGCAGGGTTGCGAAGGAGGCTGCTGAGGCCATACTTACCAAGATGGCAGAGGACCCAAGGCTTGGGCCTGAGGAGGCTGCTAAGGCGCTGGGCCTAGAGTCTCTGGGCAAAGAGGAGATCGAGAGAATAATTGATGAGGTAGTTAAGGAGAACGTCGAGCTGATAGAGCGGAGAGGTGAGGCCGCCTTCGGACCTCTCATGGGAAAGGCCATGGATAGGCTGAGAGGCAAAGCCGACGGTAAGATCGTCGCAGATATTCTTAAGGAGAGGATCAGGAGGGCCCTCTCCCACAGCTAGTGTAGAGCGTGAGACCGTACCTCAGGAGGGACCAGGCCCTCCCCCCTACGGCGCCGGACACAAGCCTAGTAGAGGCAACTGCTAAGGCTACAGCGTTACCTTTCCCGCCACTTATTACAAGGGCTGGATAACCGTCGGCGGGGTCTGAGAAGAGGCCCTCCAGTTGAAGGGAGTTCAACATTAACGCCACAGGCAACGAGGTGTCGAGGGCGACGGCTACGCCGCGTACCTCCTTGACGGCTCCTGACGCAACGTCAAAATCGGGATCCCTCAGGCCGGACCTACAGGCATCGACCCACTCCGGAGCCGAGACCACGTAATGCCTCACTGGAGGCTCCTCATCAGATATCAGGGAGCCTGCCCCGACGCCGACCCTGACAGGTCCAGCCCTTGTCCTGATCGTCACGATGGAGGGTGATGTGACGAATAAAGCTTGAGAGGCTGTGGACCAGCTCGCTAGCTTCTCGAGCTCAGTGTCGCTCATCGTGAGTACGTCCGCGAACTCGACTAAGTAAGACCCCTCATCAATCCTTGGCAACCGCCTTCCCTCGAGGCATGTTGTAATACCCGGGGTTTTTACATGAAGCTATGGAGACAAGGCTAACGCTTTATAAGCCCTGCCATTGGTGGGCGCGAGGGTCTGTGGGACGCGGACGGCTCTGATGGCGCTGATTGGGGCTGTGCTGTTGGGCCTCCTCGCGTTCTCGTCCACGTGGGGGATAGTTAGTTATTTGAGGGGGCCAATATGGGTGCCGTCCGCTGTAGGCATCGCGGCAGGGGCGCTGTCCTTCGTCGCGCTAGCGGCCATCGCGAGGAGGATTCATGATTGGCTTGCTTACTTCGTCTCGGAGCTGCTTGGAGACAAAGAAGATGACGAAGTTGAGGAGGAGGTGGGGTTGGAGTACTCAGGCTATGAGCATGAGGATTCTCTCTTCCTTGTCCACGCCCTCGTCAGTGGGCTTGCGAGGGAGATGTTCAAGCAGATAAGGTCCACGACCTTAGAGGTCTACCTCCCCGACACACTACTGATATATCCTGAGCCAGGCGACGAGGAGGAGGCGGAGGGCCTTTACGAGGGCAGCGAGCCAGACGGAGTGGAGGCCGTCCAACGGGGGGAAAGGCTCATCATAAGGCTTGACTCGCGCCACTTCGCAAGGCTCGCAGAGGCTGTCGAGAGGGGGGAGGGAGAGGCCACGGTGGTCGAGGACGAGGATGAACTCAGGGCCCTCTACGACGTGGCGAAGGTCATAGCCGAGTCTGCGATGGATGATGAGGCCTTTGCCTCTTACGCCGCCTACAAGACGCTCCTCAGGATGATAAGGTCGAGGAGGCTCTCCGTACCAGAGAGGCTACGCGACCTGCTTCCCTTCGAGGAGAGGGAGCTGAGGAGGAGGGTGAGGGAGCAGGTGGCGGAGGAGGGGGTCAGTCCCGAGGGCTCGAGGTCTCAACCCTTATAGGTGATGCTAGGGGCACCTGCCCCCTCAAGATCTTCTGTAGGAACCTCCTGGTGGATTCGGCCGTTGCTGTGCTCACTGCCGAGGCCCTTATGTCGTAAAATGCCACGTCGAGCGCGTCGCTAGCAGGCCTGATCTCACCGCGACAAGTGTCCATCAGGACCGTCAACAAGACGTAGTGATACTTCACCCTGTATGACTCGTCCCTAACGATTATCTGATCCACGTTTACAACTCCGACAGGCTCACAGTTGAGGCCTGTCTCCTCGGAGAGCTCCCTCCTGGCGGCCTCGCAGATCCCCTCGCCGAGCTCGACCTTGCCACCGGGCAGGGCCCACTTGTTAGCCTCAGGCGGGGCCGACCTCAGCACTAGCAAGACCTTGCCGTCGCTAATGACGAGGGCGCCGACGCCAACGATGGGCAATTCCGGGTACTCACCCCTCAGGGTAACCCTCACCTTACTCTTACATAGGGCGTGAAATGTTTTGAACGTTTTTATGATTAACGCATATGTTAAATAAATACAAATCACTGAAGTTTTCTGCAAAAAGTATTTATAGGAAATCCATAAGTAATAGATAGAATATAGGTGAGATCTCTTGAGCTTTGCATCAGTCCTAGGCTATGAACTTGAGCAGGCCCTGCTGACCTGGCTGCCCTCGATTATAGAGTTCATAATAATAGTCATAATAGGCATAATAGTGGCTTATGGGGTTGGAGCCGCAATAAGGTGGGCCATAGTCTCAAAGCTAGTTTCAAGGTCGCCAACCCTGATAAACCTCCTTGACCTCAGCATTGGGGCCGTGAAGGCGTTTATAATACTCATAGCGCTCGCGATAGGCTTCTCTGTGCTGCAGCTGGGCCCGGCCACGACTTACATGCAGCTTATCGCTAACTATTTGCCCTCACTGGCAGGGGCCATAGTACTGCTCACGCTTGGAGTGGCTCTCGTAGATCTGCTAGTTGACTATATTGCCAAGCAGGTGGGCGCGGACAGCCCATTCCTCAAGTCTATTTACAACATCCTTAAGTTCGGTCTCTACGCCGTGATAATCACAATTGCCGTGCAGCTCTCTATCTTCTACTGGATACACTTCATCAACCCGTACCTCTTCTATGACATAATCATCGCTACTGTCATACTCATGGCCACACTGACTATAACCGACTCTGTCGTCGACCAGCTGCTCAAGGTGCACCCTGAGCTTAAGGACGTGGCAGGCTACGGAAGGTTCCTCCTGTACTTCATGTTCCTGTTAATAGCGATAGCCATCATAGCGCAGCCTTTCTACAACGTGACGCAGATAATCTACGCTTTCAGCTGGGGCCTAGCCATAGCCTTCGCAATTGCGGTGATTCCACTGGCCTACATGCTAGTTAAGAGAATAGCAAGGGAAATGTAATCAAAAATAAATAAATTTACTTTTTTGCTGTAACCCTTATGACAGCCACCAGCTTATCTTTTTCTTCCCTGATCTCAACTAGCTCGTTGCCCGTCCTCTTAATCCAGGCCTCTACGTCCGGCTTAAATCCCGGGTCGGTCGCCCACACCTCGATAAGGTCCCCGTTCCTTGCGTTCCTGTAAGCCTTGACAATCTCGGTTATGGGGCCAGGGCAAGCAAGCCCTCTCGCATCTATGAGATGCCTCCTCTCCTGGGACACGCCCTTCACCAATAAGAGAATGGGCTTCTCTGTATATAACTCTTGCTACTTGGTGGTCACCTGCAACCATGGCAATCTGCGGTGCGCTCTCCGTGAAGCCGGGTGTCTAGGTTTTCATGACTTTTCTCACACTCCTATTAGAAAAACTCATCTCCTATTATGCAAATAGTTTATATGTGTAGCGAGCCTCTTCTGTATACATGCGAGGTGGAAGGGTTGTCCGTCAGGCCGGACCCATATGAGGAGGCCAAGAAGCAGCTTGAGGTGACCGCCAGCATACTCGGGCTTAGCAGGGAGGTCTACGAGAACCTGGTTACGCCTGAGAGGATAATACAGGTCAAGATACCCGTTATGATGAGGGACGGAAGCACAAGGGTCTTCATAGGGTGGAGGGTTCAGCACAACAGCGCTCTCGGGCCTTACAAGGGGGGTGTCAGGTACAGCCCGGAGACCGACCTGAGCGAGGTGATGGCCCTCGCCATGTGGATGACGTGGAAGAACGCCCTTGCCGGCCTGCCATACGGTGGAGCCAAGGGCGGGGTACAGGTCGACCCGTTCCAGCTGAACCAGCTTGAGCTCATGCAGCTTTCAAAGAACTACTTCTCCGCTATCAGCGAGTTCGTCGGAGTAGACCTTGACATACCAGCCCCTGACGTAAACACGACCCCTCAGACCATGGCCTGGTTCCTGGACGCCTACCAGGCCAGGACCGGCCAGAGGGAGCTCGGCGTCGTCACTGGCAAGCCACTTGAGCTGGGCGGCCTTCAGACGAGGGTTTACTCAACTGGCCTGGGGGTCGCCACAGTCGCGAGGGAGGCAGCCAAGAGGGTTCTAGGCGGCATTGAGGGAAAGACTGTCGCCGTGCAGGGCTTCGGCAACGTAGGCTACTTCACGGCCAAGTTCCTCCACGAGATGGGCGCGAGAATCGTCGCGATATCGGACATAAAGGGTGGCATTTACAGCAGCAAGGGATTTGACCCAGATGACGTCAAGAACTACATAACTAGCAAGGGCTCGGGGTTCGTCATCGACTACCCCAACATTGAGAGGAAGATAAGCAACGAAGAGCTTCTCACAAGCCACGTCGAAATATTAGTACCTGCAGCCGTGGAGAACGTGATAACAGCTGAGAACGCCCAGAAGGTCAAGGCAAAGCTCATAGTTGAGGGCGCTAACGGCCCCACGACCGCCGAGGCCGAGGCTACCTTAGTTAAGAAGGGCGTCGTGATAGTTCCCGACATACTAGCGAACTCAGGTGGAGTCGTCATGTCACACATAGAGTGGGTCAACAACAGGATGGGAGGCTGGATAACAGAAGATGAGGCCAGGTCAAAGCTGATGCAGAAGATGAGCGACAACTTCAACGCCGTGTGGGACTTCTGGGAGAAGAGGCTAGGTGGTCCCGCAGGCGCCTATAGCATGAGGACAGCGGCCCAGGCCATAGCCGTGGACCGCGTCGTGAGGGCCATGAAGCTCAGGGGCTGGATCTGAGGGCCTCCCTGAGAACTGCCAGGGCGGAGCCCCTCTCAGTTGCAACCATAGAACGGACGCTTTCTAGCCCAAGGGCCTTCTTGACTCTACTCGCGACAGAGCTCACGATATCCGCCGTTACCAGGTCTACCTTGTTAACGACCGCCAGGAAGGGCCTCGTTCCCATCAAGCCAATGACACGCCTAGCAAGGCCCAGCTGCGAGTCAAGGTCCATGTAGGCCTCAGGGGTGGGGTCGAAGAGGAACAACACGGGGCCAGGGAGGTGACGGATAGCGGCGGCGGCCCTCCTCTCAACGTAGTTCATTTCGTCAAAAGGTCTGTCCAGTATCCCGGGCGTATCTATGACCTGTAACCTTGTCCCGTCAACGTCGGCGTGACCGACCGTTATGGTCTTGGTCGTGAATGGGTACGGGGCGACCTCTGGCCTCGCCGTTGATACCGTGGCCACAAAGGTCGACTTGCCTGCGTTGGGCGGCCCAGCGACGATAACTATTGGTTCGTCTACGTCAATACCTGGGAGGCCTGAAATAAACTTCGTCAGCTCCTTTAGCCTCTCAAGGGAGGCCGCACATCGCCTCAGCTGTGACATCATCCTGCCCCTCCCCTCCCTCCCTATCCTCCTGGCCTCTGAGGCCTTAGTTGCTGACATCAGGAGGTACCTGTACCTCTCCCACATGGTCTCGGCTACAGCCCTGGCCTTCTCGACGCATGCGAAGTCCCTCTCGATCTCAGCTAGATCGAAGCTTATGCTGACAAACTCCCTATAGAAGGGGTGAAGAGACGAAATCAGCCTTCTCAGCCTAAGTATGGGCTCCGTCCTGTCCACTATCACGTTCCTAACGAGCTCAAGCGACCTCCTCTCCCTCTCGTATACGCCCACGTTATGCGGGTACCTGGACTTAACCCTCGCCAGTATCTCGTGATAAGTCGGCACATAGATGCCCTTCGCTACCGTGGCCGGGTCCAAGCCCTATGCCTTTAGGAGTGAAGCCCCCGACGACTTAACCTTTGCCCCCTGCCTGCTGGCCCGTTATGCCGCTCAGAAGCCGCATAAGCCGGTCCTGCCCGGTCCGCGAAAGCGATAGGGCCACGGCCCTCTCGTACCCCTCCATGGACCTCCTGTGGGTCTCCCACACCTTGGCTACGCTCCTGGGCGAGACGCCAGCGGCCCTCGAGGCCACCTCGGCAGCCCTGGACCTGCTGAGGCCGGCGGCCCTGAGGGCTGCATAGACCGCTATGGCAGCCCTAACCCTCCTTGTCCTTGACCTGAGGTCCGGGAAACCCCTCATAATCTCAAGCAGGTCCCCTATGTCGCCCAGGTCCCTTCTAATGGGCGGGGCTAGCCTGACAGACCTGCCGACAACAATAAGCACCCTGCCCCTGGCCACGGCCCTCTTGGACGCCTCCTCGACGGCCTCCTCAAGGGGGGCGGTGACGGGGGAAGGCAGCCCCGCCGACTTCTTCCTGTGGGCTTGGACGGGGCTGACCGCTGGAGCTGCGTCGTCGTCGATGAGCTCTGAGATGATGGCGCCACAGTCCTGGCAGACGAGGTAGCCAAGCTCGTCGCTCCAGGCGAGCCTGTCAGAGCCGCAGACTGGGCACCTCAAAGTACTCCCCGACCCCTTAGCCTTCAGGGGCTTATGAGGAGACGCCTACGTTTGGTAACCACTCCCCCTCGCCCCTGGCCGGAAGTAACATCGGGCCTGGCCCCCCTTACCCCCGCCAAGGGCCATGTAGAAAGGGTGGGGGCCCTGCCCATAAGGCCCAGGCCGCCTCAGGACGTCAAGTCGTGGACGCTCGAGAAGGCCGCCGAGGCCTTCCTGGGGTCGCTGGCAGAGGCGGGCGCGTCACCCCTCACGGTTAAGTCTTACAGGGCCGCGATAGCTTCCTTCGTCTCCCTCATAGGTACCGGTAAGGCGGCGGCCGAGGTCACAGCGGACGACTACTATAGGTGGGTGGCTATGATGAGGGCCAGGGGTTCAAGGG
>CAYFGU010000015.1:0-24454 GCA_964343115.1 uncultured Desulfurococcales archaeon | reverse complement strand
CCCTCCCCCTCCCCGCGCTCCTCACAAGCCCCTCCTCTTCAAGCCTCGAAAGCAGCGTCCTGGCCGAGGCCTCACCTATCCTGAGCTCCGAGCTGAGCGAGAGCCTTCCAACGGGTTCCGCCGACAGCCTCCTCAGCGCCTCCAGGACGTGCCACTCGGAGTACGCGGGGGCCCCTCCCCTCTCAGTTGCCGCTATCCTCCTCAGGGCCCTCACGGCCTCGCAGGCCGCCTGGGACAGGTATGACATCCCAAGCCCCCTCGTCAGGCTCTACACCCTCGCTTATCATGAAGGCCGCTAAGTCCTGAGGGAGCACCTCGTCGGAGTATACTACGGCTCTAACTATGTCATCCCAGGACCTCCTAGCTCTTATACCGAAGTCGTCCCAGAGCCACTCGACGAACTCGTCGAGGCCGATCCTGCCCCTTGCCTGGCTCATCAGGGAGGCCTTAATGGCTCTGTCCCTTGCTCTACTGGGTCTCAAACGCCCAGCCCCAATATCTACAGGCTGGGCACCTATTTAATTAAAGCTTGGGATGGGAGCGGTGGCCAGCATGTTAATCGCTGAAACAGGTGTAACTAACTTCCCCCAGGCGTTCCATCTATTCGATTTTTAAGTTTTAGTAATCCGAAAGCAAGGAGGTGTCGCGCGTGAGCGAGGAGAGGGCCTTTGATGACCCTGTCCGAGAGACTCTCTCGAGGGTCTACGAGGACGACGACGTAATAGTTTATACAGCCCCCAACGAGGAGGAGCTTAAGGAGATACTCCTGAACCTTCTTCGACGTAACGGTCGTATGACTGTCAAGGACTTCCACCGTTACCTCTCCGGCCTCGCCAGCGAGGACAAGATCCGCTACGCCCTCAATGACCTCCTCAGGCGGGAGATAGTCACCATGGACCGACAGGGCTACTTCTACCTCACGGAGCTACTAGAGGGGGTCGAGGAGGCCGAGGAGTACTGGCAGGAGGGCGCTGAAGGGCCAGGCGGAATGGATGGCCTCGAGCCCTAAAGTGACGTAATTCCCCAGATTATATCCTGGAAGCTGTTGGGGAGCGCCCTCCTCTTTGAGGTATAGTCGTCATAGACCTTCTCAAGGAACTGCGTGAAGAGCGGGCAGCCGTCGAACCTGCCCTCCCTATCACACCTGCCCTGCTGGTTAAACATCGTTATGGTAAGGAAGCATATCTGGGTCTTCTTGTCATAGTATGGGCACAGCTTGTGCTGGCTCTTAGCGCTCTTCATTATTTTAGCTATCCATCTCCTCTTGCCGTCTGCGAGCTCTGGGTTCTCGTCAGAGCTCACGGAGCACCACCGGCCTAGCATACGCGCCGGCAAGGTAAAAACCGCTTACCCGGGTCCTTCGCTCATAAGAAGATGCTGAGCGCGAGCAGCACAATAGAAACGGCGAACATGACCCCCCACATCACGACGCTGAACCTGAATATCTTTGAGCCGTCCAGTGGAGGTATCGGGAGGAGGTTGAAGAAGGCGAGGTACGCGTTAACCCATGAGAACCCAAGTAGCCACTGAGCCATAAGGCCATGCCTTGTCAGGGCCAGGGGCGCGGCCGCAACCGCGGCCGCCAACGAGAGGACGATATTGATGGAAGGGCCAGCGATGACCGACGCCATAAAGCCCCTCCTCTCAGTGATGGGGCTCACGAACCCATATGAGTAAACGCTTGTGTACCCGGGGGCAATGATCTTGAACGGCAAGGGGGTTGTCAACAGTGTGATCAGTAAGCCGAGCGGGCTAACTACATACCTTGACCTGAGCCCGTACCTTCTTGCCACGTTTCTGTGCATCAGCTCGTGGAGGACCATGCCAACCACAACCCCGACTATGTAGTAGCTGTACACGGACGTATATGTGCTGGGGCTGAAGGCGGCGAGTCCCTCCATGGCCACGAGGGTGGACAGCACCCCCACTATCCACGAAAGCGGCTCCCCCAGCTCCCTTCGATACCAAGGCCTTGCCAAGGCCTGACTTATCCCTTGCCAGAGCACGGACCTTACCTATAATAGTCTTTCCTACGCCAAAGAGCGGGGGAAAGGTTGGAGAGGGCGCTCATCTACGGGAGGTTCCAGCCCTTCCATAGGGGCCACGCCAGCCTGTTGAGGTGGGCGCTCGAGCAGGGGTTCGACGAGGTAGTGCTCTTGGTAGGCATGGCCTCAGAGAACTACACCGTTAGGAACCCCTTCACGGCTGGGGAGAGGATAGAGATGGCCAGGCTCTCGGCCAGGGACGAGGGTATAGCCCTGGACAGGGTCATAACGGCGACAATAGAGACCCTCGAGGTAAGCATAGGGTGCGCCTACTACGTGCTCTCCTACGTGCCAAGGGTCAAGGCAATACTTACCAGGAACCCTGTCATAGGCAAGGCCTTCAATGACGCGGGGGTGAAGGTCATAGTGCCGCCATCATTTAACAGGGAGGAGTGGAGGGGAGAGAGGATAAGGGCCCTCATAGCAAAGGGCGACCCGAGCTGGAGGGAGGCCGTGACGCCCTCGGTCGCGAGGTTCATTGAGGAGATAGGCGGCATCGAGAGGATAAGGAGGATCTCGACAGAGGACTAGACCTGGCTGAGGTCGACCTTATACCTGAGCAGTCCCGCAAGTCCATCGAACGTCTTTAGGAACCACTCAGACTCAGGCAGGGACTCGGGCACCACGTACACCTTGGCCCCAGAGGCCTCAGCCCTCTCCTTCCAAGCCTCCACGTCAGGCCTGGCCTCATGGACTAGGAGAACTGCTAGGGCCCCCATCTCGATCGCCTTAGTAATGTCATCAGGGCCGTAGACAACAAGGCCTGTGCCCTTAGCAAGATTTGCCTTAAAGTTCTCAAAGGCGCCCATAACCTCCCTGTACAGGGAGAGCTGTATAACGTCCTGGGCCCTCGATATGACCTCCCTGACTCCCTCCTCGCCCTGGTAGGACACGTCTATCAGGTGGGGGTCGAGGACCTTCTGAAGCCTGTAATCAAGGTAACCTGACTTGACGAAGTCGCTTTTGGCATAACCCGGGCCTGCAACTACTACTGCCTTTAGCCTGCCCGTCTCATATATCGGGAGCAGCAGCTCGTTGGCCCTCTGGGCCACCTTCTTCATGAACTCTTCTACCATCTGCTCTATGATCCTGTCGTACCTTCGCTGACTCTGGCCGCCCATCATATGCTTTCCAGGTATGTAGTCCTCTAGCTCGTCAAGCACCTCGACCCTGGACCCCTTAACGAGACCTATTGTTGCCTGGTCCCTCTCAATAATTATTATCCCGACGGAGTCCTCCGTGTCCAACAGGTTCTCAAGGATCTCGGTAATGAACTTCTTGTCAGTCCTGTAGTAGAAGACGGGCACCTTCTCAGGGGGGCTGAACACGTAGCAGGCGAAGTCGCCGGTGTCTAGATTTTCCCCGCAGAAGGCGACAAGACCGTTCTGCGGGACCTTGGGGATCATAGATAGCCTGTCAATTGCCGCCGCAATGGCCCTCTTAACTGCGTTCCTTGTTCGCTTGAGCTTTATGTTGTCGGCTAACGACAGCTCCTCCCTGAGCATCTGGGTGACGTCACTTATTGGCCTCCCTGGGGGTATGTAGAGGCTCAGAAGCACAGTGGCCGGCGCTGACCACTGCTTCAGCTCGCTTAACAGCTCCTTGAGCGTTCGCCTATCGACAGCCAGCTTCTTCTCTAGCTCCTCGCTCACGGCCCTTCAAGCCAGAGGGTCCTAAGGGCGACCTATAAGGCCTTTAGGTCTTTCTCAGGGCCGTCCCTCGAGGACCATTGCTTTAAAAAGGATTTAGATTCCGCCCCCCTTGGATGCAGGGGACGCTGGCTTGGCAAAAGGCAACTCTAGGGCGAAGGCCCTGAGCCTCGACTTAATAGAAAGGATCTCGCTGCCCCTCTCCATAGCGCTTGCCCTCGCTATGACTGGGGTCAGCGTTTACATAAGGCTCGTGCCAGCTATAATGTATGGGCTGAAGTACGTCAACGGCAACGACCCCTGGGCCTTCTACTGGCTGGCCACGTACTTCTACAGCCACGGGGTAGGCCTGAGCTCCCTTAGGGCGCTCTCTGACGTGAAGACCTTCTGGTACCCCTGGGGCAGGAACTTCCTGAGGTCCGAGTACCTGGGCCTGCCCATACTTGTGGCAGTTGTTACCAAGCTCCTTGGCAAGGGCCCCGCCTACATAACTGCAGTTGAGGGTCTCATGCCTGTCGCCTTTGCAGCTCTAGGGGTCCTTACCACGTTCTTTGCAGCGTACGAGATAACTGGCTCGAAGCTGGGGGCCTTGGCGGCGGCCTCTGTCTATGCGTTCTACCCGGTCATCGTAATGGATAAGTCCTTCGCAACTTATCCGGGAAAGCAGGTATCAAGTCTCGCCATAATAGCCCTCGCCCTCTTCTTCCTTGCGGCCGCGTATAAGTCCGGCTCTAGGTACAAGGCCCTAGCCTTGGCGTTTGTAGGGGGCTTGGTCGGAGGCACGATATCGTGGCTCTGGGGCGGATATGAGTACGTTGCCCTCATCATGGCCGTGATCATCCTCTTAGACCCGTTCCTGGTCAAGCCTACCCCTGACAGGTTCCTCAGGCACTTCGCGGCATTCCTTGGCTACCTCGTGCTGGTGGCAACCTCGCCCGCCGTCGGCATCAGGTACTTCTACCACGGCCTTGGCCTCGCCCTCGTCGGGGTCATAGCGGTATACCTGTTTGAGGCATACATGGATAGGCTACCGCTTGACAGGATCCACGTGACCAGGGAGTTCAATGTCAAGGTCCACGTTTGGATAATATTCCTTGGCGTGGGGCTTCTGGTGGCGGCAGCGCTTCCCGGCCTCGTCTCGCTGCCGAGCAGGGTGCTTCTGGCCCTCGGCATAATCCCCGCCACGTCAGGCATAGTCCCCCTGACGGTGCAGGAGTACATGCCCATAACGCTCTCGCAGGCTATGTCAGAGTACGGCCCTGTCTTCTTCGTGACGGTAGTTGGCGTGCTCGGCTTCATATACGTGCTGGCCTCCAGGCGCGAGAGGCTGGGCCCCACAGACACCATGAAGGTCGCCCTGTTCATCCTTGGGATCCTCTTTACCGTGGCGAGCGTGAACGAGGCCTACTTCGCGCCCTCGGCAGCATTCTTCCTGGCACTGTCCGCGGCCGCCTCGATATCAGTGTTCACGTCACTTAAGGCCTCCCACTACGACAGGAAGACCAGGAAGACCACGTACAGGCGCGACGTGGCTGGGCTGGCGCTGGGCGTAGTACTCACAATAGTTGTCCTCGGTTTCGCCGCCTACTATGCGCCGCTCGACTACGCGACCCTCAAGCTAGAGGCGCCGGCGGTCACGACAGGCTGGCTCTCAGCCCTTTCGGTTCCAACTGTGACCGGGGGCTCAAAGGTAATCGTCCCTCTGAACGACGCCTGGCTTAACGCGCTGAACTACATAAAGTACAACACGAGCCCCAAATCGGTCGTGGTCTCATGGTGGGACTATGGGTACTGGATAGAGGCCCTCGGCAACAGGACGACCGTTGACGACGGTTCAACTGTGAACGGAACTCAGATAGAGGTTGTCGCAAACGCCCTGACGGCCCCCGTAAATCAGAGCGGCGCGTACCTCCAGATGCTAAGGCTGCCGCCGAACCAGACCTACCTGCTGGTCTACGACGTATTTGTTGGGATCTACAACAACCAGACTAGGTCAGCTATGATATTCCCGTACCCCAACGTGATCCCGGTTGGCTCAGGGTACTACTACGTGACGTACGGCCTAGGCGATATAGCTAAGTCGTATCAGATGTTGAGGATAGCGCTCAGGGTCAACCCGTTCATGCCATCACCGTTCTTCTCCAACTATACCTCCGTTATAATCGCACAGGGCAACACCGAGCTTGCAGAGTTCCCTGGCTTTGTCGGGGGCCCCTCAAGTAACGTCAGCACGGTCCTTGACACGACCATATACGACCTGATGATGTACGGCATAGAGGCCGCTAAGCAGTATGGCGATATAACTGGGGCGCCCTTCCTAGAGAACGCCAGCTCCTTCGTTCCCGCCGCTCTACAGTACATATCTTCGACAGGCTCGATTATGCCGCAGGCCGTGAGCCCTCCGAGCCCTGAGCCTTACTACGTCCCAGTGAAGGTCTTCATGTCGGTGTTCTACTACTGGAGCCCGCCTGGCAGCGGACAGACGTACTTCTACAGCGTCGTCGTGTTCCTGTATAAGTGGACCGGCAAGGTTTGATCCTCTTAAGCCCGCAGGGTACACATATTTCTAGGGCTCGCTGAAGTGCCCATAACTTGGAGACGCCGTAGGGCGACCTATGACCCTCACAGGGCCAGGCTAGGTCTCATAGAGTCCATGAGGGCTGTCATGGCCGCCAGGAACAGGGTTGAGCAGGAGAGGCTCAGGCTCATGAGGAGGTCGCTAGGAAAAAGCGCGGCTGACGGCCAGGTAGTAGCACGCCTCTACCTGCTTGAAAGCCTGCTTGAGAGGGTCTACCTTAGGCTCAACACCCTCATAGTGGGCGGCTACATTGACTGGAGGTCCCTTGCCTTAACTGTGGGCCTGGTCAGGCAGGCCTTAAGCAGGTATGGTCACCTTTCCCCGGACATAACCAGCCAGCTCGCAAAGATAGAGGGCGACCTGACGCAGCTGTGGGCAAGCGTTGAGGCGCCTGCCGAAGAGGACGTAGGTATGAGCTCCGTCGATAGCGAGGTCCAGAGGATCGTAAAGGAGGCAGAGGAGGAGGCCCTGAGGAAGGTCGGCAGGGCTGGGCCTAGCCCTGCTGAAGCGGCTTCATCCTCTTGACCATGACGTAGGCATCCTCCCCGTCCCTATAGTACCCCTTTATCAGCCTGGCCTTTACGAACCCGAACCTCTCATACATGCTTATCGCAGGTAAGTTGGAGACCCTAACCTCTAGGTAAACAGCGTCAACGTCGTACTTCGCCTGGAATATCCTTAGGGTCTCGCTCATAAGGGCTGAGCCTATGCCCTTCCTCCTGTACTCCTGTAGTACAGCTATCGATATAACGTGGCCAACGCGTGCCGGGGTTTCGAAGGCCCTCCTAATAGCTTCTAAGGGCCCAAGCCTCTTGGCAGAAGCCTCAAGTTCGTTGTCAAGGCCCACCAGGACCTTGTCGTGAGTTTCCTCGACCCTGTTCATCACATAGCCTACTATCCTGCCGTCGGCCTCAGCAACGAGGAAGAGGTCACCCCACTCGGCCAGCACGTACCGGTAGAACCCGTACCAGTAGTTCTCTGGGAGGCTCCTCAGGTTTACCTCAATAACCTGGTCTATGTCGTCCTCTGTGGCTCGCCTTATAGTGAACCGTGAGCTTCCGCCCTCGGCCACTCTCCGCGCCTCTGTTGACACCCCGAACGAGGGAGCGGCTCTTAAGTTTAAAACTAAATTTACGCCTCAAACCCAGGGCACAGGCTTGGACCAGTACTTCAAACACCCGTCGCTCGAGATAACGGGCACGGTCTCGTCTGAGCTCAGGGGTCACTGCATAGCCCTCGGCGTCACCGCAAGCGCCTCCATATACAGGGCTCTCGACACTGCGAGGAGCCTCATGAGGCGAGGAGCTGATGTAAGGGTCGTCATGACCTCCGAGGCGGCCCGCCTCGTCTCGCCCGCGCTGTTCGAGTGGGCCACAGGCCACAAGGTAACTACCGGAATAACTGGCGACATAGAGCACGTTTTGCTCTCGAAGGAGTGCACAGGGTTTCTCGTTGCGCCAGCGACTTACTCCACCCTCTCGAAGATCGCATATGGGATCGCGGACAACCCGGTCTCCCTGACCGCTGTTACCATGAGCGGGTATGGAAAGCCTGTAGCCGTTGTACCCGCTATGCACGAGGGTATGGAAAGGAGCCCCCAGTATCGCGAGATCGAGGAGAGGCTTAAGTCGCAGGGGGTCATGATAATCCCCCCGAGAGTCGTTGAAGGGGCGGCCAAGTACCCGAACCCGTACCTCGTCGCAAGGGCCTTCACGGCCTTCGTCCTCAGAGGGTTTGACCTAAAGGGTAAGAGAGTCCTCGTGACCGCTGGGGCAACGAGGAGCTGGATAGACAGGGTCAGGTTCGTGTCAAACCCCAGCTCTGGAAGGATGGGGGTCGAGGTAGCCATAGAGGCCTTCTCAAGGGGGGCCTCCGTCGACCTCGTGTACGGGAGCGTCGATGTCGAGGTGCCACACTTCGTTACGCCTCACCCTGTCGAGACGACGGAGCAGATGGCTGAGAGGGTCAGGGAGCTTACGTCGAAGTTCGACTACGATGTTGTAGTGGGGGCAGCGGCGCCTCTAGACTTCAAGGTCAGGGAGTCGTTTGAGGGGAAGCTGAAGAGCGAGGGGACCTACACTGTGACCCTGGAACCCTCCCCAAAGGTCCTTGGAAGCGTCGCTAAGAAACCCAAGGTGCTCGTATCATTCGCTGCCGACGTAGTAAGGGATGACGAGGAGCTTCTTAGGTCTGCCCTTGAGAAGGCCTCAAAGTATGGGGCGGACCTCGTGGTAGCAAACCCGGTTAATGTTGGCTCTTACGGGTTTGCAAGCCTGTACGACTACACGGTGATCGTGAGGGCCAGCTCTAGGAGCTATGTTAACCTTGGGCTGCAGAGGAAGGAGGTAGTCGCTAGGAGGCTCCTTGACGAGGTAGTGTCGATACTGAGGGTGGACAGTTAGGCGCTGGAAACAAATATCAGCGCTGTACAAGCTAATCTAGGCGCGGGCCCGGTGTCCAAGATAACCTTAGATGACGTAACTAGGATAGATTATGAGAGGGCCCAGAAGGCCATAGGGGACTTCATCAGGTGGTTCCTCGAGGACTCGGGCGTCAAGGGCTTTGTGATTGGCCTGAGCGGGGGCGTTGACTCTGCCACCACTTATTACGCTGCAGTGAAGTCCGTCGGCGTTGATAAAGTACAGGCCCTCATAATGCACGACTCCGTGGTCACCCCTAAGGAGGACGTAGAGGACGCGAAGGCCCTCGTGAGCGCCGTAGGGGGCACTGTGCACATAATTGACATAGCGCCGATCGTGGACGCCTTCACCTCAGCCATACCCATATACGAGCCCTCTGACGTAGTCCCCGTGGGTAACCTCAGGGCCAGGATCAGGATGTCACTGCTGTACTTCTACGCGAACAAGATGAGCAGGGCGGTCCTCGGCACTGGTGACAGGAGCGAGGCGTTCCTGGGCTACTTCACCAAGTACGGGGATGGCGGCGTCGACCTGCTCCCCATAGCGCCGCTTCTCAAGAGCCAGGTAAGGAGGCTCGCCATAAGGCTCGGAGTTCCTGAGAAGGTAGCGTTTAAGCCCAGCAGCCCAAGGCTTTGGGCAGGGCAGACCGCTGAGGGCGAGCTTGGCGTCAGCTATGACCAGGTCGACCTGGTCATCCACGCCCTTGAGGACCTAGGCATGAGCCCAGAGCAGGCCGCTGAGGCAACTGGGGTGAGTCTGGAGGCCATATCAAGGCTCTTATCGATGCATAGGGCGAGCGAGCATAAGAGGAGGATGCCTCCGTCCCCGCCGCTTTCAGAGGTCGTAAGGTACTTATGAGCTATGCCAGACTCAAGGGACCTCCGGTCTGCGCCTCAGTACCTCATCACGTGACTGCAGCCTTCGCGCCGAGGTGGAGCGAGGACCCTCTGATGGCAGGATCCATTGGCGTTGGCCTTGCTGTTGAGCCAAGGCTTACGATGTGCGCTGGCGTTGACATAGGGGGTCCCCTAACGGAGACCGCCAGGAAGGTCCTCGTTCGCAACGGCCTGGACCCATCGTCGGTCTCTATGTCTAGGACCCTGCCGTGGGGTGTTGGGTATGCGTCCAGCGGTGCCAGCGCCACGGCAGCGGCTATGATCTCATCCGCGCTGAGAGGCGGTGACCTGACCAGCGCGCTTCAGTCAGCGCATGTGATAGAGGTCGAAGACAGGACAGGCCTCGGTGACGTGCTAGCCATATCCTGCGGCATCGGCGTCGTCCTTAGGAGGAGGCCAGGCGCCCCAGGGCTTGGAGAGGTGACCTGTGCACCTGTCCCTGCGTCTGTCTCGATCATAGCCTTTGAGGCGGGGTCCATGGCGACCAAGGAGCTTCTCTCCGTGCTCAGCGACAGGTATTACTCGATGTCAGAGGAGCTTGTGAGGTCGCTCGACAGGGAGCTGACCTTCGAGAGGTTCGCGACTTCGGTGACCGAGTTCACGGACTCCCTGGGCTTACTGTCATGGGTTATCGGGGACAAGGGCAAGGATTACCTGAGGAGGACCCCTGGGCTTATAGGCTACTACGTTAAGAAGAGGCTGCTCGTAGTTCTTGTGGAGAGTGACCTGGTACCTGACGTGCTTATGCAGGCCTCCGCGCAACTTAAGTTACCCGGGCGGCTGCTAGAACCCTCGTCGAGGGGGCCCGAGCTGAGGTGACCTTAATGGGTGAAGAGATACCGCCCTCTCACCCTAGGTACTGGTCCCTTGTGACGAGGCAGAGGCTTGTAGACGCTGCAAGGAATGGAATAGTTGTCCTCCACGGGCTGATATCCCATGGCCGAGGCGAGGCCTTTGACTACCTCTTAGGCGAGCAGACGCTCGACTTTGCGGTAGAAGCTGAGAGGGCCGCGGTGGCAGCCATGATCCTGGCTAGACGGCCAATAATATCGGTCAACGGCAACTACGCCGCGCTGGCAGCTGACGAGATAGTGCAGCTCTCCGAGACCCTAGGCGTGCCGATAGAGGTTAACGTGTTCCATAGGACTGAGGAAAGGGTTAAGAGAATTGAGGAGTTCATGAGGGCCCACGGCGCCAAGGTTGTCTATGGGGCGGGCTGCACGAAGACGCACCTTCCCAACCTGCAGAGCCCCAGGGGAATAGTGTGCATCGACGGCATATATTCTGCAGACTTCGTGCTCGTGGCCATAGAGGATGGTGACAGGACGGAGGCGCTTAGGAGGCTTGGTAAGGTCGTAGCCGCTATTGACCTAAACCCCTTCAGCAGGACTGCCCAGGCGGCCTCGATAACAATCGTTGACGACGCGATAAGGGCCACAAGGAACATGGTCAGGATGGCTGAAGACCTTAAGGGTAGGCCAAGGGACGAGCTCAAGGATTTGGTCAGCGGCTACAGGAACTCTGAGGTGTTAAGGAGGGCGTTCAAGGCGCTGTTAGACAGGCTCTCTTGGGCCGCCAACAGAGGCATCATCATAGACCTCGGGCTTGGCGACGAGGTTAGCCTTTAGGCCTACCCTAACTCCGCCTCCTACTATGGCCCTCTCTGCCAGCTCCAATATCTGCTCGGCCATGTCAATCTCCTTTGCCAGCTCATCGGGGTATCGTTCTTTTGCCCTCTTGAGGAACTTTACAAGGTGAGGGAGCGCTGTGAACGCAAGCCTGGCCGCGAGCTCCTTAGGTCTCCTGCTGGACTTGAGCTGGGACAGTAACCGCTCGGGGTTCAGGCTATAGAACTGAAGCCTAAGGAGCCTCACCTCGTAGTCGTCAGCATCGTTGGCCTCGCCCAGTTCTGCTAGGGTCTCTTGCAGCGCCCTTCTGTCTAGTATCTCCCACCAGTGCTGCGCCGAGCTTCTGTAAGTAGTCCTTATCACGCCATACGTCCTCTCGAGGGCGTAAAGAAGCGGGACGGGGTTGTAGTCAAGGCCCATTGATCTCAGCCTTTCCTTCAGGCCCTTAAGGTCAAAGTCGCCTAGCTTTGCCCTCCCCCCGGAAAGCGAGGCGTCGAGCATAGCCCTTATCACATAGTAGCCCCTCTCCCCGTACTTTGACAGGAACTCCCGGAGAGTAGGCTGCTCCTCGCTCATGAATATCGCCTTTTAACCATTGGGGAGCGCAGCCAAGTAAGCAGAAGGCCCCGGTGGTTATCTTTGGATACCGAAATGAGGGCCGGTCAACAAGTTCCTCTGAACAAGAGAGGCACGGGACTAGCAGTCGAAGCCCATGGGCTCGTTAAGAGGTTCGGCAAGAGAGAGGCCGTAAGGGGGGTTGACCTTGAGGTGTCCGAGGGGGAGGTGCACGTCCTGGCCGGGCACAACGGAGCTGGCAAGACTACCCTTTTCAGGCTTATAGTGGGTCTCTTGAAGAGGGACGGGGGCTTCCTAAGGGTCCTTGGAGTTGACCCTGAGTCCAGCTCTTGGTCCAAGGTTGCTGGAATGATAGGGTACGTGCCTGAGGACGCCCAGCCCTACGAGAGGCTGACCGGGTACGAGTACCTAAGGTTCTTTGCAATGATATACGCCACAGACGGACACGAAGCTGATAGGATGGTCGCGTGGGCCGCCCAGCTGACAGGTCTCACTGAGATGGACCTCAACAGGAAGGCGGGCGAGTACAGCAACGGCATGAAGAAGAGGCTCCTCATAGCGAGAGCCCTCATGCACAGGCCTAGGCTAGTCCTGCTCGACGAGCCAACCAACGGGCTTGACGTGTTTGCCGCGCACGAGGTCAGGGAGCTCATAAAGTCTCTCTCGAGGAGCGGCACCACATTCCTGATAGCCACGCACAACATGGCCGAGGCCCAGTACCTCGCCGACAGGGTGACCTTCATGGCATATGGAAAGGTCGTGGCGAGCGGTCCTGTAAGGGACGTTGTCGAGATGTACGGGGCCTCTGACCTAGAGGAGGCCTTCGTCAAGGCGGTGAGGTCCCGTGGCAACGAGGTCCAGTAGGCAGACACTGAGGGCTGTCATTTGGAAGGAGCTTCTCGATATGTCAAGGGATAGAAGGGCGCTTGCGCTAATGATACTCGTGCCGCTCGTAGGTCTGCCCGCTATGGCCCTAATAGCGGGCGGGCTTTCGTCGGCACAGACGGTGACTGTTTATGTTGCAGCCCTAGACAACAACTCGTATCAAGTAGCCAGCTGGCTCGCCGCCCAGCTGAGGCAGCAGGCGGCACAGCAGGGTCTCAACGTTAACGTTACCCTATCCACAAGACAGCCCACGGGGGTCTACGACGTTGAGGTATTGTTCCCACCCGGCTTCTCACGCAACCTGACCCAGCTAGACGGGGTCTCGACAGTTATCGTGACGAGTCTAGTAGGCAACTACGCGGCCCAGGAGGTAACTACTATAATATCGTCCATAATATCACAGCTGAGCGGACAGGTTGTGACCCAGAGGGTTGAGGAGTTAGCAAAGCTCGCCAATGTCAGCGTTCAGCCCACGAGGTTCCTTAATCCAATCCAGGTAATTAGCGGCTTTTACCTCCCTAGTGGCACGGCCGCAACTCAGCAGCAGGTCCAGCTCTCACTGTCGGTGAGGCTGTTAGAGTTCTCTCTCTTCTTCGTAGTTAACCCGGCCATCGTCCTGGTGACAGACTCTTTTCTCGGAGAAAAGGAGAGGAAGACGCTAGAGGTGCTGCTGTCCTCTCCCATCTCAAGGGGCGACCTCCTCATAGGCAAGCTGGCCTCGGCGGCGGCCATGGGATTGGTAGTAGCTCTTGCCGATAGCGGGGGGGTTATAATATATTTCCTCATGCTGGCCGGGTACGGGCTTAGGCTGACCCCGACGCTGCTAGCGCTCAACGTTGTTGACGCCGCAGTGCTAGTCTTTATGACGTCTTCCATGATAACACCTATAATATTGAGGAGCCCCTCAACGAGGGCCGCCCAGGCCTCGGCCTACGCAGTCCTAATGGTGGCCCTCGGCATCTACTTCAGCGCGCTGTTCGTGAACGTCCAGTCGTTGCCACCGCTCATAAGGGGCGTAGTTATGGCGATACCGTTCACAGAGGCCTCGGCCGCGTTAACAAGCTTCGTCCTAGGTCAGGCATACTACACGCTACTATACCTGTTAATAATGGTTGGGTTCTCCGCCCTCTTCACCTTCCTTGCTCTAAGATCGTTTGACGCAGAGAGACTCGTGACGTCAAGGTGAGCTAGGCGGGCCTCCTAGCCCTGGGTCTAATTATGTCCTTTGGGGCCCTCTCGAAAGGCTCCAGGTACCTCCTTAACACCTTAGGTATAACGACAGAGCCATCAGGCTCCTGATAGTTCTCAAGTATGGCCGTTATCGTCCTGGTCGACGCTATCCCGGTGCTGTTTAGGGTGTGTACGTACTCGCCGCGCTCCATCCCCTTCCTTCTCACGAGCCTTATGTTAAGCCTGTAGGCCTGCCAGTCGGTGCAGTTGCTCGCGCTGACCATCTCCCTATACCTTCCCTGAGCCGGCATCCAGACCTCAAGGTCGTACTTCTTGGCGGCGCAGGCCCCTAGGTCCCCCGAGGCAATGTTCACAACCCTGTAGGGTAGTCCAAGTCCCTGGAAGAGCTCCTCGGCGTTGGATATGATCTCTTCGTGCAGCTGCCTGCTCTCCTCTGGCTTGCTGAAGACGAACTGCTCTACCTTGTGGAACTGGTGCACCCTGAATATGCCTTTGAGGTCCTTGTTAGCGGCCCCCGCCTCCTTTCTGAAGGCAGGGCTAATGCCAGCCAACTTCTTGGGCAGCTCGTTGTCATAGATCTCCTCGTTATAGTAGAGGGCCGCCAGGGAGTGCTCCGCAGTAGCTATTAGGTACAGGTCCTCCCCCTCGACCTTATATATGGCGTCGCTGAACGTAGCGAGATCAATTACGCTGTTTATGACGTTGTATCTAAGCATGTAGGGGGGCAGGACGAGCTGGTAGCCCTTGGCGGTGAGCCTATCTATAGCGTAAAGCAGCAGGGCAAAGTCGAGCCACACTAGGTCCTCAAATAGGTAATAGAACCTGGACCCTGCCACCTCGGAGGCCTTAAGGGTGTCGCCAAGCCTGAGGACCTGCTCGAGCATATCAGCGTGCCCAACGGGCTTCCAGTCTATTAGGTCGTAGTCTACCTTGAAGCCATACCTCTCAGTCTGCGCCCTAAAGTCATCAACCAGCTCGCGGTAGACCTTAGGTCTCCCCCAGAACCTGACAGGGACAGTGGCCTCCTCACCGCCTATAGGTACGTCATCAAAGACTATGTTCGGCAGCCTCCACAGGGCCTGCTCTCTCCTTGCCTCAACGTCTCTTAGCTCCGCCTCCGCCTGCTCCAGCCTCTGCCGCAGCTCCTTGGCCTGGGCAAGGAGCTTTGCCCTCTCCTCGCCGCTGGCCTTGGCCACCATTGAGCTAATTACGTTGTGTTGGTGTCTGAGCTCGTTGATCTCGGCCTGGAGCTTCCTCCAGTAGACGTCAAGCGATACCGCCTCGTCGATCACGCCTAGGTCTATCTGTCTCTTGCGGGCCACTTCCCTGAGGGCGTCCGGGTTAGTCCTAAGCAGCGTCAGCACGCTCCAGGGCAATCCTGTGTTCCCAGCACTCCTTCTGCGGGGTTCCTTTAAAGTAACATGACTGTGAAAGGCAAGGTGGTGGACCGGCCGGGACTTGAACCCGGGACCTCTCGGGTGCAAGCCGAGCGCTCTTCCAGCTGAGCTACCGGCCCACCTTGGATGGGCCGTGATCGGAGGCCCTTTAAAGAATTCCTAGGCAATCATGGTCTTCGGCCACGCTTATTAGGCCGTGGAGACCGCCGTGCCTGGGGCCTAGGTTGGACGAGGAGCTGAAGCTGTTAAAGGACTACGAGAGGCTGCTGGGAAGGGTCTACGAGAAGATACCGCCCAAGAGCGGCTCAGGGGTGCTGGAGCTCCCCGAGCCGCAGATCATAAGGGTTGGAACCCAGACCATAGTCAAGAACTTCAGGGAGATCGCCCAGAAGCTGAAGAGGGAGCCTGACCTGGTGGCACGCTACCTGATGAAGGAGCTAGCGTCGGCCGGCAGCTACGAGGAGGGCTCGGGGCAGTTAGTGCTCAGCGTCAAGGTGTCGGGCAAGGTGCTTAAGCAGGTTCTCGACATATTCGTCAAGAACTACGTTAGGTGCCCCACGTGCGGAAGCATTGACACCCACATAGAGAGGAGGGGGAAGGTCTGGGTCCTGGTGTGCGAGGCGTGCGGGGCTGAGCAGCCCCTGAAGCCCTTCTAAGCGGCTTGGCTTGGCCAGTCTATATCCCAAAGACCTCCATGAGCTTTAAATGGAGGGCATTTTGGCCTAAGCTTGGCTGGTGTTAAGCGTTGACGCAGGTCCCCACCAAGTTTGACGTGGTGGTGGTGGGCGCAGGGCCCGCGGGATCAGCAGCTGCGTATCTGCTTGCCAAGAAGGGCTTCAAGACCCTGCTCATCGACAGGGGGCGAGGCCTTGGCGACAAGGAGCTCTTCGGGGGAAGGGTCTACGCCCAGCCCCTGAGGGACGTGTGGCCTGAGCTAGATAAGGAGGCGCCGATACAGAGGTGGGTGACGAGAGAGAGAATAAGCCTAGTTAGCGGTCAGGAGTCCGTCACCGTGGAGTACAAGACCCCGTCTAAGAGGAGCTTCACGGCCTTACTCCCTCAGTTGGCATCTTGGATGTCGAGGAAGGCGGAGCAGGCAGGGGCCATATTTGTTAACGAGGTGACTGTAGACGAGCTGGTCCTCAAGGACGGGAGGTTCGTTGGCGTCCGAAGCGGATCAGACGTCGTCGAAGCAGACGTAGTAATAGACGCTGAGGGCGTCAACAGGCTTCTGCTTGAGAGGGCCGGCATAGTTGAAAAGTTAAAGCCGGACCACGTAGCCCTTGGTGTCAAGGAGGTCCTAAGGACAGGCTCGACTCAACTCGAGGCCGCCTTTGGCATCGAAAGTGATGAGGGGGTTGCTTGGGTCGTCGTGGGCGACGTAACTAGAGGGGTGCCCGGAGGGGGCTTTATATACACGAACAAGGACACCGTGAGCATAGGTCTCGTCCTTCACCTAAGGCACGCCATCGACGCGATTGAGAAGGGGGTCCTCACGGATCACGTATCTCAGCTGCTAGAGGAGTTCAGGCTCCACCCGTACTTCAGGAAACTCTGGAAGGACGCGACACTGTCAGAGTACGGGGCCCACCTCACTATAGAGGGAGGGCTCAAGTACTCGCCAAGTAAGTTTGCTTACCCAGGTCTCCTAATAGCAGGCGACGCGGCAGGCCTCCTCCTGAGCACTGGAGTTAACTACAGGGGGGTGGACTACGCCGTCTATAGCGGGAAGCTAGCCGCCGAGGCCGTTGAGTATGCGAGAGACCACGGGGGGATGACCTACGAGAACCTAAGGGTTTATGAGGAGAGGCTCAAGGGCAGCTTCATATACAGAGAACTGAGCAGGCACACAGCAGTCGAGCTCCTCATGAACAACCCTGAAATTTTCGCTAAGCTGTCACCGGTTATAAGCAAGGTATTTTCAGGTCTCTTTGACCAGGACTACGAGGTGCTGACCCCCTTGGAGGCCCTTACGAGCGCACTTGCGTCCGAGGGCGTTGGCCTATTTAGCCTCATTCCATTGGCCTGGGCGGCGGTGAGGAACCTGTGAGCGTTCAGCAGGCGGTGAAGAAGGAAGAGCCGAAGCCTATGAAGCTGGAGGACATACTTCAGAGCGACGTATGGAACGTAGACGAGGAGCCTCACATACTGGTTGACTATACAAAGTGCGAGAACTGCAAGACGAAGCCGTGCATATACCTCTGTCCTGCCGGCTGCTACACGCTGGCCGGCGACAGGGTCGTCTTCAGCTACGAGGGGTGCGTGGAGTGCGGCACGTGCAGGGTGATATGCCCCATGGAGGCCATAACCTGGAACTACCCCAAGAGCGGCCACGGTATAATATACAGGTTCACGTGAGGTGAGGAATGTGAGGATAATAGTCGGCATGAAGTGGGTGCCCGGGACCCAGTCCGTTAGGATTGACCCTAAGACGGGGACGCTGATCAGGGAGGGCGTACCAAGCATCGTGAACCCACATGACCTGCCAGCTGTTGAGCTAGCCCTGAGGTTGAAGGACCGCTACGGGGGCGAGGTCATAGCGGTGTCAATGTCGCCTCCCCCCGCGGTTAAGGGTCTCGAGTATCTCGTCGGGATGGGCGTAGATAGGGCCATACTCTTAACCGACAGGGTCTACGCAGGCGCTGACACGCTAGCGACGAGCTATGTCCTAGCAAACGCGATCAAGAAGATAGATAAGGACATAGGCAAGGTAGACCTCGTCGTGTTCGGCCAGGAGACCACTGACTCGAGCACTGCCCACATAGGCGCGCAGACCGCAAGCTGGCTGGAGTGGCCTTACATCTACTATGTACGCGACGCATGGATTGCCGAGGACGGCAAGCTGAGAGTAGAGAGGATACTGGAGGACGCTATTGAGGAGTGGGAGGTAGAGCCGCCCGCGATAGTAAGCGTCGCCATGAAGTCCATTAAGCCGAGGCCTGTTAGCCTCTATAACAAGATAAGGTTCAAGACGAGATCTGACAGCCTAATAACATGGACCAACAACGAGCTGAAGCTCGACACGAGGTGCACTGGCCTTAAGGGCTCTCCCACGATAGTTGCCAAGACCATAGACGTTCCAGAGGTGCCGAGGAAAAAGATCGTCTACAAGCCTAAGGACGGCGACGATGCGGCTCGCTGGATAATAGAGTCCCTCCTCAAGGACGAGAAGGCCTCTAAGGCCTTAATTAAGGCGCTCAAGGAGGGGTGACGCAGATGAGCTGGTCGCAGTCTGGGGCCTCTCAAGGTGGCGCTCAGCAGAACCCCTGCAGCAACATATGCCCTGAGTGGGAGTGCAGGAACCCTGATGATTACAGAGGCGTGTGGGTAGTAGGCGAGGTAGGGCCTGAAGGAATACTTGAACCCAGCCTGCAGATGTTGACGCCAGCACGGAGGGTCGCCGACAAGCTCAAGGTTAAGGTAACGGGCGTCCTCGTAGGTTACGGTGTGCGGCAGTTCGCGAAGCAGTTCATAGAATACGGCGCCGACGAGTCAATAGTGGTTGACGATGAGAGGTTGAAGGAGTACTCACCACAGGTCTATGGTGAGGTGGTAGTTCAGCTCGTTAAGAAGTACAAGCCTGAAATGATATTCGTTGCCGGCACTATGAGGGGGAGAGAGCTGGCCCCCTACATAGCCAACCACCTTAGGTCCGGCATCACGGCAGACTGCACAGACTTTGACGTAGACGAGAAGAGCCGTGACGTGTTCCAGATAAGGCCGCCCTTCGGCGCCGTCCTGCTTGCTTACATAAGGACCCCAAACAGGAGACCGCAGATGGCGACCGCCAGACCTAACGTGTTCCCCATGCCCCCAAGGGACCCCAACAGGAGCGGTGAGGTAATAGAAGAAAAGGTAGAGCACGTGCCCAGGCCAAGGGCCAGGCTCGTATCAAGGAAGGTCATACCTAGGACCGAGACGCCTATCGAGAAGGCAGAGATTGTAATAGGCGGGGGCAAAGGCCTAGGTACCGCTGAAGGGTTCAAGATGCTTGAGGACCTGGCCAGCGTGCTTGGCGCGGTCGTAGGTGGTAGCAGGAAGGCAGTTGACCTAGGTTGGATACCGCACGAGAGGCAGATAGGGCAGACAGGGAAGTCGATAAAGTCGGTCATATACCTGGCCGTTGGAATCAGCGGCGCCGCCCAGCACATGTTTGGGGTAAGAGAGGCCAGCGTCGTGGTTGCCATAAACAAGGACCCATCGGCGCCTATATTCTCCCAGGCGGACTATGGCGTAGTAGCGGACTACAGGGAGGTCATACCTAGCCTGATAAAGAGGCTCAGGGAGTTAAAGGAGCAGGTCTCAAAGGGCGCGATCCCGGAGCTAAAGGTCGACGTCAATGAGCAGCGCTCCTGACGGTCTAACGCTCTTCGAGAGCGCCCTAAGGCGTTATTCACAGATGCTCGGCCTAAAGGTAAACATCGGGATGGCAGTGAAGGTAGAGGCCGTCCAGAGAAGGATAATGGATGACGTCAAGAGGCTCCTAGAGGGTCAGGCTGAGGGGCTAGAAGGTCTCTCAGACTTGTTGGCAAGGCTTTCGAACATAGGCCTCCTAAGGAACTATATCGTCTATGTAGGTCAGGAGCTAGGAGACGAGGTGTCCCCTGATAAAATTGACGAGACTCTGGTCAGGGCGTTCGAGGGCGACGTGAACAGCGCCGGTGCCAAGAGCGCGCTCTTGGCGTTCCAGGCGGTCGCGAGGGCGTTCGCGGAGAGCTACGAGCGCTCCAATGGAATACTTAACGAGGTGACTGCTTACTGCCCCATTTGTGGGAGCGAGAGCAGGACAATGGTGAGGACGAGGGACGGCTTCTTAATGGTGTGTCACATGTGCGGCTACGCCTGGAGGGTCTCAAGCGACAAGCTGACTTGCCCCTTCTGCGGAAACGCGAACCCGTTCAGCGTCGGCCTCTTCACGGACCGAGACAGGAGGTTTGGCCTGGCCTACTGCCAGGAGTGCGGCTCCACCTGGAGGGTTATCCTGGACGAAGGCATGGCGTCGACCCCTAGGGTCCTACTGCCCCTGCTGGCCCTGGCCGCCGAGAGGCTGAGGGGGGCCCTCCCTGCTAATAGTGAGGCCGGAGAGGACGCTAAGGAGGGATCTGGCGAGGGCCAGCTGGGCGGCGACGTCAATGAGCCCGAGTGAGAGCAGGGAGTATAGCCACAGGTAGCCGCCCAGCAGGCCACTCTCCTCAAGGCCGGCCCGCTTCGCCAGCCTGCTCAGGTAGAGGCCTAGCAGTGGTATGCCAACAATTACGATGTATGAGCCTACCAGTGTCGCGATCATCGCGACCCTCGCGGCGGTCATCCTCGACTCTGAGCCCTTGGCGACGTCAACCGCCCTGGACGTTACAAGGAGGTACGAGAGCTCTAGCGCTGCCCCCAACATGGCTAGTGTGAGACCAATTATGGCAACTGTCAGCGTTGTTGTCTCTCCAACTGCGGAAAGGTAAGCGAGGATCGCGAGGAGCAACCCCATGGTCATGAGCGCTGGCCCCGAGGAGATTTCGGCGCGGCCCCTCAGGTACTCGTAAAGGGCCCTAACCTCCTCAGCTCTCCTCCCCTGGGGGGCCGGAAGAGGCTCCAAGCGGCTCCACCCTTGACGGTATGCCCAGCACCTTATTTAGGTACTTGGCGGTGAAACCTGGGTCAAACCCCCTGGAGCCGTCAACTATTATCTCCTTCGGCTTGGCCTCCTTTACGTACTCTAATATCTCCCAGAATGAGGCGTGGTCGCTGAAGGCGACCCTATAGACGTTCTCGCGGACCTGTACAGAGACGCCTCTCCTCTCAAGCCCTGTCAATATTACGTGGACGCCAGGCATCCTGCTTAGGGAGGGTGACCTGGTCGTGTGGGCGAAGATTATAGTTCCAGGCCCTACCTGCTCCCTCGTATAGACGCCTACATCGCCAAGCTCGACCGAGTAGAACTTCGAAGCGATCCTGGCCAGGCTGAGGGTCGTTGGATCAGCGAGGAATCTTTCCTTGACGCCCCGGACCCTCAGCTCAACCATTATCTCCTGAAGCTTGCCATTGAACCCATATATCCAGACAGGGGTCTCGCGCACGTTCCTCTCAATTATTTCAACCAGGGCCGCTATTGCGTCCCACTCGGTGCCCTTGCGCGAGAGGTGAGGGCTGCCATATGTGGCATCAAGGACTAGCGAGTCAAGCCCCTGTATAGGCGGTGTCCCAGGCATCTTGAAGTCGCTAGTGTACGCAACAGTCCCTTCCGGGGTCTCGACTAGGACCTGGGCGCTCCCAGCAATATGCCTAGCGGGCTTGAGGGTTACTACCTCATTTTCGAACTGAAAGGGCTTATCGTAGTCTAGGGCTAGCGCCTTGGACCGTGGCACGTTGTAGCCCAGGACTTTAAGGAACTCGTGGGTCACGGGTGTCGCTACTATTAGGAGGCTCTCGGCCGAGCTCCGGGAAAGGTACCTCGTGTGGTCCTCATGCGCGTGGGTCACGACCCTCACTGGCCGCCTATCGAAGGAGTCCGCTACCACGTAGCGGCCTAGGTCAATGGCGCCGTTTGGCAGCACTGATGCAAGACTCGTCAAGTTAGCCCCCAGGCTCCAGTTAACTGGCAGGATATGAGGGTTAGTTTGGGGGTGGTCCCGCCGCGGGGAATTGAACCCCGGACCACCCGGTGTCGGCTGGAGGGGCTTGGTCTCCAGCCGCCCCGTCCCACTACAGCCGGGCGCTCTGCCGCTGAGCTACGGCGGGCCCCTGCCCCAGTAACCGAATCCTAAGGGTCGTTTAAAGTTTTTCAGGATAAGGCTGGCCGCAAAGCGAGCTCAGTAGCTGGGCTTCCTTGTCAAGAATGTCTACAATGGAAAGGGCAGCCCTAAGGAGCCTGCCTTTCATGACGTTATACGTTGCGCCCTCCTCGAGGAGGTCCCTTCTAAGGGACGATACTAGGTCTACAATGATATCAAGGAGCGGGCTCAGGGAACTGCATGAACCAGGGCTCAGGGCCGCCTCTGTGATGAAGGAGGAAAGCTCAGACGACATAGAGGCGGCTAACGCGATGACGGCGCACGAGAACCTGAGAGCGATGTTCAGGTCTGTCATGGACTGGACACCTTGAGACCTAGCGCAGCTGATCTCAAGCTCAGATGCCGAGAGGCCCAGCGGCCTTAACATATAGTCGAGTTCCCCCAGGCCTCTCCTCGCCGTCCTCCAGGCAAGTTCGTAGAACTCGTTGGAGGGCATTACAATCCCACAAGCTATATTTATTTTCTCTGATTTGAACTTAGCGTTATCGGGGTATATCTATGAGCGCCGACAAGGAGAGGCCCACTAAGTATTCTGACATCGTCTATGAGCTGCTGAAGAGGGATATACTTAGCAGGAAGTTTGAGCCCAAGGACAAGCTAAGCGAGACCACCCTGGCTAAGATGTACAACGTGAGCAGGACCCCTATCCGTGAGGCTCTTCACAAACTCGAGAAGGAGGGCCTTGTCGTGAAGCTCAGCGATGGTTATCACGTGTCGTTCCTAACAAAGGAGCAGATCCTCAAGATCTTCGAGGTCAGGGCAGTCCTTGAGGCCCTGGCAGCCGAGAAGGCGGCTCAGAACAGGGACCCTGAGATGCTAAGGAGGCTGAGGGAGGCCGCAGAGAAGTTCAGGGCGGCAGACAAGAACAACCCTCTGGCCCTGGCCCAGGCTAACAGCGAGTTCCATGACGTAATAGCCGAGATGAGCGGAAATGAGTATCTCAGAGACATCCTGAAGGACCTCAGGAACAAGCTTGCTATAGTTAGGGTTGATCTCTTCGCCTCGAGCGGCAGGGTCAACCAGGAGGTTGAGGAGCACTGGCGGATATACGAGGCTGTAGAGAAGGGCGACCCTAACGCGGCCCGCGAGGCCGCCCTCAGGCACCAGCAAAATCTAATAGAGTTCATAAAGTCCAAGAAGATGGTCGGCGGAATCCTAGTGTGACCCGCCTACTTAGCTAAGCTCTTAACCGCCTAGACCATAGTTTGCCTGGAGAGGATAATGTCGCTTAGGCTAGGAACGGCGCCTCAATTCAAGACGCCGCCGAAGGGAGAGCACTACGACGTACTGATAGTCGGAGGGGGGCCTGCAGGCTTCTCAGCCGCGATCTATGCTGCCAGGTTCCTCCTTAAGACCGTGCTTGTCACAGAGGACGTGGGAGGCCAGCTCAACCTCACGAACGAGGTTGACGATTATCCAGCGATGCTCAACATAGCTGCCTCTGAGCTCGTGTCGAGGTTTAGGACCCACGCGGAGAAGCTGTTCGGCGTGCCCGTCTACCCTGGCATTACTGTGCAGAGGTTCGAAAAGGCTAGCGATACCGAGTACAGGGTGGTTGGGACGAGGGGCCTTGACGTCTACACTAAGACAATAATCCTGGCCGTCGGCTCTAGGAGGAGGAAGCTAGGGGTCCCTGGCGAGGCTGAGTTCACAGGGCGTGGAGTGAGCTATTGCAGCATATGTGACGCGCCGCTCTTCAAGGGAAAGGACTCGGTCGTTGTGGTTGGAGGTGGGGACGCAGCTTTCGAGGGCGCGATACTCCTTTCCGGCTACGTAAAGAAGGTTTACCTAGTGCACAGGAGGAGGGAGTTCAGGGCAAAGCCCTACTACATCGAGGAAGCCATGAAGAGGCCAAACATACAGTTCATGCTAGACTCCGTCGTCAAGGAGATACGCGGAGACAAGGTGGTTAGGAGCGTTGTGGTGCAGGGCAAGGACGGCTCTGCCGTTGAGTTACAAGTTGACGGTGTTTTCGTTGAGATAGGGTTCGAGCCTCCAAAGGACTGGTACCAGTCGCTTGGCCTAGAGGTAGACGAGAACGGTTACATCAAGACTGACGTCTGGATGAGGACAAATCTCCCTGGAATTTTCGCGGCCGGTGACGCTATCAGTCTTTGGAGGGGGTTCAGGCAGATCGTTAACGCAGCCGCATCAGGGGCTATAGCCTCCTACAGCGCCTACACCTACCTGACCGAAAGGGGACTGATTAGGAGGCCTGGAGCCTCAAAGGCCTAAGGTGTTGAAGTTTGGAGATCGGCCAGGAGGAAGAGGAGGTCTATGATGTCCTGAACAGGAGGCTAGTAAAGCAGGGCTATCACATAATCGGCAGACACAGCTCTGTCAAGAAGTGCTACTGGAACCACGCGGCCATGGTTGAGAGGAGGTTCTGCTATAAGGGCAAGTTCTA
>CAYFGU010000014.1:0-26908 GCA_964343115.1 uncultured Desulfurococcales archaeon | reverse complement strand
TCGCCAACGGGTCTTGGGCCCGCCCCCTTTGGCCGGGCTCGGGCACCCCCGCACCTAAAAGGGGAGGGGTCCAGGAGGACCATAAAGCGTTACTCTCAGCCCTCTACCTTGACCACGACTGTCTGGGCCGGGGCCTGCGGCGCTGGCGTAACCGGCTGAGGGGCAGGCGCAGCCTGCTTCTGCGGCACCTCAGTCTCGAAGGCCAGCTGCACCACCTTGTCCAGCTTGTCGAGGAGCTCCTTGGCTGCCCTCTTCTCCTCGCTGAGTGCCTCCTGGAGCCTCTTAAGGTGGTTCATGCTCTGCGTGTAGCCCTTCTCGCTCACCTCGCCGCTGAAGTACGTGATCCCAACGAGGGCAACTGACCTTGCAACCTTGAGCTCCTCGGTCTCTATCTCAGCGATCCTGGAGCTGACAAGCTTCCTTACCTCGTCGGCCCTCACCTTCAGGGACCTGATCTCCTCCTCAAGCTTCTTCCTCAGGGGGTCAATGACCGTGGAAGGCAGCTCGTTCCGTCCGCCGATGTTCTCTATGGCCTTCTTCCTCTTATAGGCCCTGTCCAGGTTCTCTATGACCTCATATATCTGGTGCTTCCATTCGGGCGTGACGACGAGCCTCCCCTCGTAGACCCTCACCCTATCGCCGTCGATTATCTCGAGACCCTTGTCCTCGACCTTGACGACGACGTTCACGACCCTTCCATCGACGCTGCTCTCTATGGCGACAAGGGTGCCCAGCGACCTCCCGAAGTCGTCGAAGACCTCAGAACCCACGAACTTTGAGGCCTCGTCAACACGAATTGCCGTCACTACCAGCACCTGGAGGCGCCTTGCCTCCGGCCGTATATAGAGTGGTAACCCCTCCATTTGGGCGGTCCCCCTTTAACACCCATGACGTAATGTCAGCATGGACGGCAGGTGGATAGGATTGAGCGGCATCGAGAGCTGGCCCAAGAGGTGGAATGAGGAGTCCAGGAGGGAGACCATCGCTGAGAAGGTAAGGAACGTGATCTCGCCGCCGCCGCCCCTGAAGAAGCAGATAATGATGGCGAGCTACAGGGTCGCGGCCCAGATGAACAAGCTCGATTACACCCTCAGCAAGCTCCAGGCCTACGACAAGCAGCTCTTCGAGAAGGTCGTAAACGCCATAATCGAGGGCGACAAGAACAGGGCAGCCATGTACGCAAACGAGGTGGCCGAGGTCAGGAGGATGGCGAAGATAATAATGACCGTCAAGTACGCGCTGGAGAAGGTCAAGCTGAGGCTTGACACGACTCTCATAATGGGCGACGTGAACGCTGACCTTGCGCCCGCCATAGTAGCCCTGAGGCAGGTCGCAGGCTACCTCAGGGGCACCATGCCCGACGTGTTCGCTGACCTGATGGACATAGACGAGGAGCTGTCCGCGGCGCTCTCGCAGTACACGTCCGGCGCAGTCCCGATATTCGAGAACGAGTACGTGACCGACGAGGCCCAGAAGATACTGAAGGAGGCCAGCATAGTCGCGGAGCAGAGGATGAAGCAGGAGTTCCCGGAGCTCCCGAGCGTGGAGGTCGGGGCGCCCTCAGCCCAGCAGGCCGGGACGGCCGCCTCCGCCTCCACGAAGTGAGGCCGCTCCGGGCCGCCTGCAGTCAACAATAAAGCCTTTTCTTGAAGCCTAACCTCCTCAGGGCGCTGACTTGTCTTTTGACAGGAACGCCCTTGTGGAGCAGCTTAGGAAGGCCCTTGACCTGACCCTGTACGAGGCCAAGCTCTACCTCGCAATACTGCAGGGGGCCAGCGACCCTAAGGAGGCCAGCATCATGAGCGGCGTCCCCCTGCCCAGGATCTATGACATAGTCAAGGTCCTCGAGAGCAAGGGCATGGTCTACAAGGACCCCGCAGGGTGGTACAGGGCCGTTGGTCCGAGGGCCCTCGCCGCTGTCAGCATAGCCAGACTCGAGGAGGAGTCGAGGCGAAGGGCCGCGGAGATAATGGCCCTCGCCGACACGCTTGAGAAGGTCGAGACCAGGCAGGGCAGCCCCCAGTACGCTATAGTAAAGGGGGCCTACAACGTGATATCGGCGGCCGTAGACTTCTTTAGGCACTCGGTCTCGGCGTTCATAACGGTGTCAACGGTCTTCGGCCGTGATGGCCTGGGGGAGAGGCTGGCAAGGTCTCTCTCCCCCCACATTGGCGACCTGAGGGTGATACTGTTGGAGGGGCTGCAGGCCGAGGCCTTCTCTTCCCTCGGGCTTAGGGTAAAGGTTGTCGACCACCCGCTCGTAGACAGCGTCGCCTCCAGGACGGGCCTCATGGTGGTGCTCAGCGAGCCCACAGGTGAGCCCGTTGGCGTCGCCGTCGTTGACCCGACTCAGGCCGAGCCCTACTTCAAGGGTCTCTCAAGGCTTTGGGGGCAATGAGGTAATACCTGGGCTGGAGTTCTATCATCGGGGCTGCAAACCTTAATAGCGTAGCTTGGCCGAGACTCTCTAATCGAGCTCAGGAGGTCTATGACTTGCCCAGGCTGGAGCCCGTCTTCAAGGGCCTGTGCCCGAACTGCGGTGGAGAGATAACGGCCAGCAGGCTCGCCAGGGGCCTACCGTGTTCGTCGTGCCTCCCGGAGGAGCCCCCTGAGCCTGACCTAATGAGCGTCTACAAGTCCCTGAGGGCCAGGGACGCGGCCTGGGGGTACGAGTACATAGTTTCCCTGGAGGAGGCCTTCAAGGACTTCTCGTCATACTTTGAGGACAAGTACGGCTTCTCGCTCTCCAGCGCGCAGAGGAGCTGGGCGAGAAGGCTCCTCCGTGACGAGAGCTTCTCCATAGTCGCCCCCACTGGCGTAGGCAAGACCACCCTCCTCATGGCTTACGCCTCGTACGTGGCGGAGAGGGGCAGGGGCGAGGTTAAGCGCAGGGTCCTATACCTGGTCCCCACCGAGAACCTTGTCGTCCAAACCGCCGATAGGCTCGTCAAGATGGCTGGGGAGGCCTCGGTGGCTTACTACTACAGCTCCATGAGGCGCGACGAGAAGGAGGTTATGGCCAAGAGGATCGAGTCCCTAGACTACGCAATACTCGTGATAACGCCGGGCTTCATGGTGAGGAACTTCGAAAGCCTGAGGAAGGCCTCCCCCTACGACCTGATAATAGTTGATGACGTGGACAGCCTCCTGAGGAACAGCAAGAACATAGACAGGACACTTCTTCTCCTAGGTTTCAAGGAGGAGGCCATAAACACGGCCTTCAAGCTGGTCGAGCTGAGGCTTGAGCTGGCCCAGGCCTTCAAGACGGGTAACGAGGAGAGGGCCGACAGGATAATGAAGGACATAGCGTCCCTTATGGACGAGCTCCAGAAGTACAGGTCCGAGAGGGGCCAGCTCGTCATAGCGTCCGCCACAGGGAGGCCGAGGGGCGTTAAGCACCTCGTTTTCAGGGAGCTGCTGAACTTCGAGGTGGGGGGAGGAACCGACTACCTAAGGAACGTAGTTGACTCGTACCTGGTGTCGGACGACCTGCTCGGTGCGGTCGTCGGGACTGTTAGAAGACTTGGAAGGGGCGGCCTAGTCTTCGTATCGCAGACCCTTGGCAAGCAGTTCGTCAAGGTAGTCGCCCAGAGGCTGAACGACGCTGGGGTCAGGGCCGTGCACGCCACATCAAACCCGAGGAGGGCCGTTGAGAGGCTGGTGTCCGGCGAGGCTGACGTTGCCGTCGGAGTGGCCTCAAGGTATGGGGCACTGGTTAGGGGCATTGACCTGCCGGAGGTCATAAGGTACTCCGTATTCGTCGGCGTCCCGGCAACCAGGCTTGACCTGAGGACGGCCCTGCTGTCCCCGCGCAGGCTGCTGAGGGCCGTTATGTTCGCAGAGGAGAAGGACAGGAGCCTATACGACCTCAGGAGGAGGCTCGAGGACCTCCTGAGGAGGTACGGTGCGGAGACCCAGCTCGTAGCCGCGGTAGTGAGGGGGGAGCTGGAGGCGCGCGGGAGGCTTGAGGAGCTTAAGGAGCTCGTGATGGAGGGTGTCGAGAAAGTAACTTCAATACTTGACGGCATGCTTAGGGAGGAGGGGCAGTCTGTCAGGATAGGGACCATGGTCGTGAGGAGGGAGTCAGGGTCTCTATGGCTTTACTCGCCTGACGCCCCAACGTACGTTCAGGCCAGCGGCAGGACGAGCAGGTTGTTCCACGGCTCTATGACAAGGGGTCTCTCGGTTGTCGTCGACAGGATACCTGAGCTCGTGGAGGCCCTCCAGGACAGGCTCAGGTGGATCAGCCAGGCAGAGTTCGTCCCCTTCGGATCCCTTAACCTCGACGAGGTCATGAGGGAGATCGAGGAGACAAGGAAGGAGGCCGTTGCGGCCTCGAAGAAGATAAACGTGGTCACCGAGCTTATAGTCGTCGAGTCGCCGACGAAGGCCAAGACCATAGCGAGCTTCTGGGGCAAGCCGGCGAGGAGGAGAGAGGGGAACCTCAACATTTACGAGACCACCGTCGTTGACAACATGACCAACACCGTGCACCTGATAACCGTCACTGCGTCAAAGGGTCACGTGTTCGACCTGACAGCCTCGCCCGAGCAGGGCAGCCTCTTCGGGGTTAGGGTATCTGACAGCTCCTGGGAGCCCGTCTACGTGAGCGTGAAGAGGTGCCTCGACTGCGGGTACCAGTTCGCCGAGGAGACGAACGTGTGCCCCAGGTGCGGGTCGACCAGGATCATAGACTCCTTCGGAATAGTTGAGACCCTGAGGAAGATCGCGAGCGAGGTGGACAGGGTCATAATCATGACTGACCCCGACAGGGAGGGCGAGAAGATAGCCTGGGACCTGTACCTGGCGCTCAGGCCCTACAACCCCCAGATCTACAGGAGCGCCTTCCACGAGGTCACACCGAGGGCCTTCATGGAGGCTCTGAGGAGCCCTGGCCAGATCTCGCAGAGTCTCGTGGACGCGCAGATAGCCAGGAGGGTTGACGACAGGTGGATCGGCTTCTTCACGAGCCAGTTCCTCTGGCTGAAGCTCGGAAAGAACTGGCTCGGCGCGGGCAGGGTTCAGACGCCAGTTCTGGGCTGGGTTATCGAGAGGTACAGGCAGTACAGGGACACCCTGGGCTACAAGCTGAGGGCCCTGCTGCCCTCCGGCACAGCTGTAGTTTTCTACACCAGGGACAGGGACGAGGCCGAGGCCGCAGCCTCGTCGGGCCAGGCCGTCAGGGCTGTCACCGAGAGGGTTTGGACCGAGGAGGTCAACCCGCCCCCTCCATACACGACGGATGAGCTGATCTACGAGGCCTCGGCCAGGCTCGGCTACTCCGCGCCGCTGACCATGAAGCTGGCGCAGGACCTCTTCTACTCGGGCCTCATAACTTACCACAGGACCGACTCCACGAGGGTTTCCGACGCTGGCATAGCCGTAGCGAGGCAGTACCTGGAGAGCCACGGGCTGGCCCAGTACTTTAAGCCAAGGACGTGGGGGACTGGAGGGGCGCACGAGGCCATAAGGCCCACGAGGCCCCTCTCCGCCGAAGAGCTGGAGAGGGCCGTCCTGGACGGCTCCGTGAACGTGCCCATGCAGCTGACGGGGGCGCACTACAGGCTCTACGGCCTGATATTTGCCAGGTTCATGGCATCCCAGATGGCGCCGGCCACGCTGGAGAAGGCGCTGGTCAAGCTGGGCATCGGCCCGCTCACGACGGAGCTTGAGACCGTTATCGGGATAGTTAAGGAGGGCTTCACGGTCATTAGCAGGCCCAGGCTGGAGGGGTGGGTGCAGAGGGAGGTTGGCAAGGAGTACCAGGTCCAGGTCAGCGACGTGAGGGTCTTCAGGGGTAGCCTCGTCCAGCTTTACAGGAGCGGCGACCTTGTAATGCTGATGAAGAAGAAGAACGTAGGCCGGCCCAGCACATACGCCAAGGTGATAGAGGCCAACATGAGGCACGGCTACTTCATAGAGAGCAAGAGGTCGAGGTTCATAGTGCCCACGAGCCTGGGCGTCAAGGTCTACGACGTGCTCATGTCCTCCTCTTTCGCCCCACTGCTCTCCGAGGACGAGAGCAGGCGCCTCGAGGAGGCCCTGGACAGGATAGAGGCTGGCCAGGAGAGCGCCACTGACTTCATAGCCAGGGTTAAGGATGAGATTATGGCCCGGGTGAGGGAAGCGGGCTTCGACGTGAGGTCATGACCTGGGCGTGGCAGGCCTCGCACTCTTGGGCGGGTTAGGTCAGGCCTGGCCGCCCCCGCGCTGCCCCAGTAGCCTGAGAAGCCTGTCAAGCTCCCCCTCCTTCATGTGCCAATACCTTTCCTCCTCCGGGAAGACGCCGTTCTCTACCTCGTCCTTATACCTCCTTATGGCTTCCAGTATCTGCGAGGCTAGGTCCACGTACCTCTTAGCGAAGGGGGGAGAGGACTCGGAGAGGCCCACTATGTCGTGAAACACTAGGACCTGCCCGTCGCAGAAGGGCCCTGAACCTATACATATAGTGGGCACGCCAACCCTCTCTGTGACCGCCTTGGCTACCTCGCTGGCCGTGTACTCGATAACTATCGAGAAAGCCCCAGCGTCGGCGATCGCCTCGGCGTCCCTGATTACCTGGAGGGCCTCGCTGGACGTTCTCCCTACGAGCCTGTAGCCCCCAAGAACCTTGTGCTTCTGTGGTGTCAGCCCGACGTGACCCATGACGGGTATCCCAGCCCTGACGAACGACCTGACCACGTCAACGTACTCCTGGCCCCCCTCTATCTTGACGGCGTCGGCCCCTGCCTTCAGGAACTGGCCCGCGTTCCTCACGGCCTCAGCGCCCCCCGCCTCATAGCTGAGGAACGGCATGTCGGCCACAAGCAGCGCCTTGGGCGTGGCCCTCGCGACGGCCTCGGTGTGCCTCAACATGGTCTCCATGTCAACCTGGAGGGTAGATGGGTTGCCGAGGACTGTCATTGAGAGGGAGTCCCCCACGAGTATTATGTCGACTCCCGCGCTGTCAACTATCTTAGCGGTGGGGTAGTCGTAGGCTGTCACCATGACGATCTTCTTCTTGCCCTTCATCTGAGCTATCCTACGCACGGTGACCTTCTCCCTCTCAGCCAAGCTGAAGCCGCCTCCCCAGCTTCGTAGGCAAGTAGGTTTAGGGCGGCTCTAAAGCTTAGCCCCAGCGACCTCTCCCACACCGCCTTGTTTATGTACTCGAGCTCCGTCCTCCTGCCCAGGGCTACGTCCTGCACGGTCGAGCTACAGTTCTCAGACGTCTCCCTCGCGGTCCTGAAGGTCTCCTCGACAGGGTCACGGGGGAGCCTCACGCCGAGGCCCTCGGCGACCCTCCCAGTCTCTGCTGCCAAGGCGGCGGCGGCCTCCCTCAGCAGTGGGTCCGTCAGGACGGCTCCGTTGCGGGACCACTTAATCAGCGTCAGCGGGTTGACAGCGCTGTTAACGGCGAGCTTCAGCCACCTCTCCCCCTCGAACTCGGCCGGTCCCACTACCTCGGCCCTAAGCCCCGAGGAGCCGAGCAGGCCAGCCAGCTCGGAGAGCGCTGAGAGGTCGCACGGACGCCTGCACCCCAGGACGACCCTGCTTCCGCCAGTGTGGACTGCTTTGCAATCCCCTGCCCTGGTCAGGCCGAGGTATAGCAGCATGCCGGCCGTCGATGGGAAGGCCCTTTCAACGGTCTCGAGGGGGCCCAGCCCGTTCTGAACAGACACGGCCAGGCGAGGTCTCAGACCCGCCGTCAGGGCCCCTTGGACAGCCCCCTCAACGTCGTAGGCCTTAGTTGCGAGGACCAGTACGTCAACATCCCTGGGCGCCTCGCCCCACCCGCAGACTCTCAGCCGCGCCTCCCCGATGCCTTCAACCGCCACGACCCCCTGGGAGCACCCCCTGGCCTCCCTTGTTATCACGTGCACCTCTGCGCCGCCCCTGGCCAGGGCCACCGATATCGCTGCCCCTACCGCCCCGCAACCCACCACGGCCGCCCTCAACGGCCTACTCCTCCGTCATCGTCACGAGTAAGTTAAAATTCCGTAGGCCTCAGGGTCGTGGGGGATTAGGGTATGCAGGGCAGGAGCAGGATCGTGGTCGAGGACCAGGGGACCGCTGAGGACTACGCGCTCAAGGCTATACTGGAGTTCAACAAGGGGTACTCTCAGGTCGAGCTCTACGCGACCGAGGACTCCGTGTGCAAGCTGGTCGAGGCCTACCTTATAGTGAAGGAGAGGATGGGTGAGGCCGTCAGGGTCGTGGGCGCTGACATAGGCACCGCCAGGCCCCGCAACAGGAACGTGGGCTACCTTAGCGTCACCATAGAGAGGCTGGCATGAACCCGCCAACCTTTTAAGCTATAGGATTCAATGTCGAAGAGGTGGGCGCCCATGAGCGTACAGTTCGCGACCCTGGGTGACCTGAAGAAGGGAAACTACATAGTGATCGATGGCGAGCCCTGCAGGATAGTTGAGATAACTAAGGCCAAGACTGGCAAGCACGGGAGCGCGAAGGCCCACGTGGTAGCCATAGGCCTCTTCACGGGGCAGAAGAGGACCCTCGTGGCCCCCTCCGACGCCCAGGTACAGGTGCCAATAATTGAGAAGAGGAACGCCCAGGTCCTCGCCGACCTAGGCGAGTCCATCCAGCTGATGGACCTTGAGACCTACGACACCATAGAGGTCGAGAAGCCTAAGGACGACCCTGAGCTGCTGGAGAGGCTCAAGCCGGGGGCACAGATAGAGTATTGGCTCGTAATGGGGAAGCCAAAAATAATGAGGACCAGGTCAGCCGAGGAGGGCTAGGCTAGCGGACCTTAACCTCCCCCTTGGTCTCGTCGCCCACCAGCTCCTTGTACCTGTTCCTGACGGTGACCTCCGTCACGCCGGCAACGTGTGCGATCTCCTTCTGGGTCCTCCTGAGGCCGTACCGCAGAGCAGCTAGGTAGACCGCTGCCGCCGCCAGGCCGCTGGGGTCCTTGCCGGCGGTGATGCCCTTTGACCTGGCCTCCCTCAGAACCCTAATGGCCTCGACGGCCACGTAGTCAGGCAGTCCGAGAGAGCTGACGATCCTGTTTACGAACAGCTCCGGCTCTATCACTGGTATGTCGAGGCTCAGGTCCCGGACGAGGAGGCGGTAGCAGCGTGCCACCTCCCTCTTAACGTCAGCTCCCTTTGAGGGTAGGTAGGAGGCGATGTCGTCTATCGTGCACGGTATCTTGAGTATGCGGCAGGTTGCGTAGAGCGTGGCGGCTACAACGCTCTCTATGCTCCTGCCCCTCGTGAGCCCCTTCTCGGTCGCGTCCCTGTAGAGCTTAGACGCGGCCTCCTTGACCTTGTCTGGGAGCTCCATCTTGTTGGCTATGTCGTCGAGGATCTTGAGGGCCTGGTTTATGTTCTTCTCGATCCCTGAGAGCGTCCTGCCAAGCCTGTAGCTTCGCTGGAGCCTCAGCGCCTCTATCCTCTTGCTCAGGCCCCTTATCCTCTTCCCGGAGCCCTCGTGTAGCGCCCCGAGGTACACGTCAACACCGAGGTTCGGCTTCGCGAGGGAAAGCGGGGCGCCGACCCTGGTCCTCCTCGCCTTCTCGTCGGGCGTGTAGGCCCTCCACTCGGCCTCGTCGCCTATGACCTGCTCCTCGACGATCTCGCCGGTGTCAAGACATATCCTCGCGCCTGTGTTGGCGTCATATATTATCCTCTCAGGGGGGCACTTGGCACCTCCCTTGCCTGCCCCCTGGGAAGGAGGGGGCTGAGGCTCCGACATAAGCGTCAACCCCCTATGCGCCCTTTTAACCGTTCAACTAAAGTTTATAAACCCAGTTGGCTGGATTATGACAAGTCCTTGCTAAGCCAATCATAAGCTTAAAAGGGATGACGGTAAAGTAAACGGATAGTCAGGAAATGCTGCTTGCAGACTGGCGCACTCTTGCAAGGGTCATGAGGAGGTCAGACGCAGTAATTGAGGTGCTAGACGCCAGGGACCCTGAGGGCACTAGGAGCAGGAGGGCCGAGTCCATGGCCAGGGCCATGGGTAGGGACCTACTACTCGTGATAAACAAGGCAGACCTAATCCCCAGGCCGGTAGTGAGCGAGTGGACTAGCTACTATGGCTCCCAGGGCCACAGGTGCGTCGCCGTCTCAAGCCTAAGGGGGGAGGGGAGGGACAGGTTAGTCAAGGCTATGAGGGAGGTCTCGGAGGGGCGCAAAGTGACGGTCTTCGCAATCATAGGGTACCCTAAAACTGGCAAGTCCAGCGTGATCAACCTCCTCAAGGGCTACAAGAGCGCCCCGACCAGCAAGGTGCCTGGAAGCCACGGTTACACTAGGGGCTACACGCTTTACAGGGTGGCCGAAGGGCTGTACATAATAGACACCCCTGGCACCATCCCGGTCGGTGGAGACCCCCTTGAAGCCGCCATAAGGGGGAGGAGCCCAGAGGAGATGAAGGACCCCGTCAAGCCCGCCGTAATGCTCCTGAGCAGGGCCCTCTCCTACAACCCAAAGGCTGTCCTCGAAGCGTACGGGGTTGAGGATAGGGACCCCTACGTAATACTTGAGAAGATAGCGCTCAAGAGGTCCTGGATCTACAAGAGCACGCGTGAGCCAAACATAGAGGAGGCCGCGCGGTCCGTGATCAGGGACTACCACAGTGGGAAGCTTTGGTTCTTCATACCTCCCCCTACGAGAGCCTGACGTACTTCTCCAGCGTGGGTATGACGAAGTCGAGGCCGAGCCTGTGAAGGGTCCCCTTAGTAGGCACGCCGTTATGGTCCCACCCCCTGATGTCGTAGTAGTTGTCAAGGAGCTGGTTGTACCTGTCGTAGTCAAGCCTGGCACCGGCGAGGGGGCCCTTCGTCAGCGGCCTCTTGAACCACTTGACGGGCGGCATGTCATAATCCCTCGACCAGCCCCCCTTCTCCCTTATCCACAGGGCCCTGATGAGCGCGTATATCCTGTCCCCGATGAGGTACAGCTCGTCCCAGCTGTACTTCACCCCGGTAGAGTAGTAGAGGAGCAGGGGGTAATGGTCGAGGCTCAGGCCGACCTCAACCCAGGGCAGCCTGCATGTCGTGAAGCTCTCGAACATGCCCCTTATCCTCTGTAGCTCGATCACCTTCTCGGCCTTCTCCCTCCCATATGAGAACCTGTCGTGCTGTACCTCCCAGCTGATGACCCAGGCGTCCTTGTGGTGGGCCCCTATCGGGCTCGTGGCGAAGGCAAGCGCCATACCAGGCGCCGCGTGGCAGTCGTAGGCGCTGACTCCGAGCCCCTTAACGTCAAGGGACATGTCGCACCCTCCCACCTTCCTGCAGGCGCCGGAGCTAGCCTCGGCCAGCAGGTCTCCCAGCGGGGTGGACCTCTTCGCGACCTGGTATGAGAGGTCTGTGAATGCCTTATGGTCCCCCCACTCGAGGCGGTCCCCGTAGCCCTTGAGCAGGCCGGACTGCGAAGCCTCGACCGCCCAGCTCAGCGTGGTGCCGAGGCTCTCCGTGTCCATGCCCATCTGGTCAGCGACCCTGTTTATGAGGGCGACGTCGGCCAGCCTGCCTATGCCGAGGTTGCTCCCTAGCAGGGCCACGTTCTCATAGTCAAGCTCACTCTTGACACCTGTCGAGTCAAGGACCACGTTGCCGCACTGCATGTTGCAGTTGGGACACCCTCTCTGCTCGACCTTGTTGGCCTCCATGGTGAAGCCGTCTATCCCCTTGAACTCGTCGAAGACGCCCTCGTTGAAATTGTAGGCGGGCAGCACGCTCACCTCCTGCGCCCACTGGATCGTAGCCATCGTCCCTTGTCTCATCCAGAACGGGTACCCGGGCCTGCCCTTGATCTCAACAAGCGCCTTGGCGGCCTGCACCCTGTAGGACCTGTCGTCGTAGAGGTCAGGGGATGAGGACCCTTTAACCACAACGGCCTTGAGCCTCTTTGAGCCCATGACGGCCCCTATGCCAGGCCTCCCCCCGCTCCTCCCCTCCTGGCTTATCACTGTTGCGAACTTGACAAGGTTCTCGCCCGCGGGCCCTATCTCGACTATGCCGGCGAACCTCCCGTACCTCTTCCTCAGCCTCTCCTCGGTGTTCCACGTGTCCATGCCCCAGAGGTCATCAGCCTGCTCGAACTCGACCTTGCCGTCCTCGATTACGGTCACCACGGGCCTTTCAGAGGCCCCGCTGAAGACTATGGCGTCAAGTCCAGCCTTCCTCATTTCGTTCGCGACGTATGTCCCGACGTTCCCGTCCCCGTAGCCGCCTGTCAGGGGGCTCTTGGCGGCCACCTGCAGCTTGCCTGTGCTGGGCCCGGGCAGGCCTGTCAGCGGCCCAATCGCCATTATGAGAGGGTTGTCGGGGCCCAGGGGGTCAGCCCCCGGCGGCATGTACTCCCACAGGATCCTTGCGGCGAGCCCCCTTCCCCCCACGTACATTAGGGCCCACTCGGCGGGGTAGTTGACTACTTTCCACTCCTTCCTGGTAAGGTCGACCCATAGCATCCTCCCGCTCCAGCCCTTCAAGCTGGCGACCCATTCCGTCGCAACTCTTGGGAAATTAAAGCTGGATTACGGGTCCTCCTGCAGTCCATGTGAATAATAGGCCCCGGGGACCAGGGCGCCGCGAGGGTGTAACCGCGTGTCCCAGGCCAGGGCTGACCTGTCCGAGTTCCTGAGGAACCTGGACAGGTGGATTTCCATGCAGGAGAGCGTGCTCCAGACGTTCAAGGAGAACGAGCAGAGGGTGGCCCAGTCAGACAGGCTAGAGATCATCGTCAACACGAGGCTCGCCTTCAGCCACATGATGAGGACGCTCAAGGCCTTCGACGACTGGCTCCAGGACCCCTTCATAACCACCAACGCGCCCAAGGACCTGCTGGTCGACGTGTGGGAGAGGACAGTAAAGATACTCACCGAGCTCCTGGAGCTTGACATCGAGCACACGACCAGCATGAGGAACACGCTTGACGCCTATTCAAGGCAGGGGAAGCTTAACCCGATACTGACGAGGCTGAGGGAGATAGGCTCAACGCTCAGCAGTGAGCAGGAGAGGGCCGCAAGGGGAGGGATGACAATATCCTTCTGAGGCCAAACCTTTTTAAATCCAGCCGATGTCAGCGTCCTCGGTGAGGGAGCTGTCTTCGGCCGCTCCAGAGAAGGGCGAGAAGAAGCCCGTCCAGAAGGCCGCGCCTAAGGCCCAGGCGAGGGCCGCCCCAATACTGGAGGTTACGCCGGACCTGGTGAGCAGGGCCAAGAGGGAGGTGGCGAAGATGAAGTACGTCACCCCATACAGGCTCTCTAACGCCTTTGGCATCAAGCTCTCAGTGGCCAGGAGGCTGATCAGGGAGCTGATAAGGCAGGGGACCCTTGAGCCCAGGATCAAGAACAGGAGGCTGACAGTGGCGGTACCCAAGAGGGAGTCTTGAGCTCAGAGGTCGCACGTGGGGCAGCCCCCAGCATATTCCTCGCTCACTGCCACAACCTTTGAGTCTCCGACGCTTATGACGCCAGGCACGATCTTGGCCTTGACCCTGATCCCCATGCTGGGCGGCTCCCTGATCAGCTGGTCCAGGTCTGCTGAGACCTGCAGCACCTGGACTCCCTTGCTCCTGTCCCTGAACACCGTGATCCCCTTGCACTTAAGCCTCCAGGCCTCAACGAAGACGCCCTTAACGTCCTCAGGGGTGGCGTCGTGCCTCATGTTCACGGTCTTGCTGACGGCGTTGTCGACCCACCTCTGGAAGACGGCCTGCATCCTCACGTGCCACCTCCAGTCTATGTCGAGGGCGGTCCCGAGGGCCCTCTGGACGTCCTCTGGGACCCAGCCGAGGCCCCTCACGGAGCCGCCGTGCCTCACCACCTCCTTTATCCTCTCCGCCGTGAGGTTCCCGCTCTCTATCATCCAGGACCTGAGGAACCTGTTCATGTCGATCCACGAGAAGAGGCTGCTCTGCCTCACATAGATCAGCGAGTAGAAGGGCTCTATGCTGCTGCTGGCATTAGCTATGATGCTTATGCTACCGGTTGGGGCGATCGTTGTAACGGTAGCGTTCCTGGTTCCCTCGCGCATCTCAGCCCTGACGCGATCCCAGTCCAGCTTGGGCCTCCCCTCCACGAGACCTAGGACCCTCTCGCTGACCCTGTCCTCGTTATAGATCGCATTTGAGGGAACCTGCGGCTCAAAGTTGAACCTCCCCTCCCTGTGGATGCTTCCCGGGAACTCAGGGTATGGGTCCCTCTCGGCCGCGAGCCTGTTGCTCTCGTCCCTCGCCACGTAGGCTATGAACTCCATCACCTTGTCGGCCAGCATCAGGGCGGAATCATCATCGTAGGGCACCCCGAGCTCGGCAAGCATGTCGGCCCAGCCCATTACCCCCAGGCCGACCTTCCTAGTCCTCTTGACGGCCTTCTCAATCTCGGGCCTCGGGTACCAGGAAGCCTCTATGACGTCATCGAGGAACCTCACGGCGACCCTGACGTCGTGCTCCAGCTGGTCCCAGTCGATGTTACCATTCGCAACGTACTTCCCCAGGTTGATCGAGCCAAGGTTGCAGGCCTCCCAGCTGAGCAGCGGGGTCTCACCGCAAGGGTTCGTGGTCCTGATCCTCCCCAGCCGTGGGGTTGGGTTGTGCTCATTTATGGTGTCCACGAATACTAGGCCTGGATCCCCGACCTCCCACGCGGCCTTCGCTATCCTCTCGAGCACGTCGGCGGCGTTCACGACCGCCCTAGGCTTGCACCTCCTCCAGATATCAGGCAGGTCGCCGCTAAGGAGGCCGACCAGCTGAGGGCACTCCTGGGGGTCGTAGAGGTTCCACTCCCTCCCCTCCATGGCCGCCATCATGAACGCGTCGTGAGTCCCAACGCTTATGTTGAAGTTCTCTAGGCCCCCGCCGACCTTCGACTCGACGAAGCTGACCAGGTCAGCGTGAACATCGTGGAGGAGCCCCATCATGGCCGCCCTCCTCCTGCCCCCCTCCTTGATGACGTCGGCTACCTGGTCGAAGAGCCTCATGAAGCTTACGGGCCCACTGGCGTGGCCCCCGGATGAAAGCCTCGAGCCTCTTGACCTGAGGGGCGTGAAGTCGAAACCCGCCCCAGCCCCCGTCTTAAATATCCAGGCCGCCGAGTTCAGGGCGGTGAAGATGGAGTCGAGGTCATCGTCAACGGGTACCACGAAGCACGCGGCGAGCTGATGGTATTTAGTGCCTGAGTTCATTAGGGTCGGGCTGTTGGGCATGAACCTGCCGGACGCCATGAGGTCGTAGAAGTCCCCCTTAATGTCCTCAGCCCTCCCGCCGAAGTTCAGCTCAGCCCCGGCCACGAAGGAGGCGACCCTCTCAAGCATCTCATTGGGTGTCTCGGAGACCGACTCACCCCTCCTGATAAGGTACCTCTCGTAGAGCAGGTTGAGGCCTACCCAGGTGGCCCACGCCTCAATGCCCTCCAGCTTCTCGGGCGGCCTAACGCCCTTCTCGGCGTACACGCGGGCCAGTACCAGCCTCCTCGAGGCCTCGTCCCAGGACGGGTCCAGGAGGGACCAGCTAGCGAACGTCTCAAGGGCCTTCCTGTAAGTCTCCTCGGGGGAGCGAGACCCGAGCTTCAGGAGCTCGAACTCTATCTTAGAGGGCTCAAGCCCGGCATGCCTGGCGGCCTCCTTGGCCCATGAGATGACGTCGCCTCTTGTGAAGGTCGGCAAGACGCCCACCTTCACTGGTATAACGCTCAACGAACTGAAATATCCCTTACCTTATGCGCCCTAACGTTTGGGTGTGGAGCGTTAAAGGGCCCATCGACAACTTTTCAAGCTTTAATAGTGATGAGCGTCATGGACGTAAAGGGATGCTATGTTCGACTACGTGGTAGTGGGGGCTGGCATAGTAGGCCTCGCAACCGCCTACCACATAAAGCAGATGAGGCCCGACTCGAGGGTCCTCGTCATCGACAGGGAGGACAGCGTCGGCGCTGGCGACACTGCTAGGAGCGCCGCCGCGTTCAGGGCTGCCTTCACTAACAAGGCCAACCTCCAGCTGGCCAGGGGGTCGATAGAGTTCTACCTAGCCCTACAGGCCAGCGGGTACGACCTGGGGGCCTTCGAGGTCGGCTACCTGTTCGTAGTCGACGAGAGGACGCGCAGGTACGTTAACGAGGGGGCCAAGGTAGCCTCAGCCGAAGGCGTGGAGGTCGAGGAGGTCAGCGCTGAGAGGCTCCAGAAGGCGCTAGGCATGAGGGTCTCGCTCAAGGAGACCGAGGAGGCCGAGATGCTAGGCGTCACTGACGTCGAGGGCGGGTACCTGTTCAGGAGGGCAGGCGTTCTTGATGTAGAGAAGCTTGTTGACTATTACTATAACAGGCTGAAGTCCATGGGGGTTGAGTTCGGCCTAGGTGCCAGGGTCCGGGAGTTCGTGCTATGGCCAAGGAGGCCCCTAGGGATAGAGGGGGAGCCGTTCCCTTGGGAGGACGTGAGGGTGAAGGGCGTTAGGCTCGCTGACGGGAGGGAGGTTGAGGCGGACAAGAAGGTTGTCGCCGCGCTCGGCGCGTGGAGCCCGGAGCTCCTCAACGCAGTAGGTCTCGACTCGTTCAGCAGGCCTAAGAAGAGACAGCTCTTCGTAGTCAAGGCGGAGGGGGAGCTCCTGAGCCTTCTCAGGGCGGAGGGGTTCAACAGGTACAACCTGCTGCCATTCACGATACTGCCCAAGGGGGCATACCTGAGGCCAAACCCCCTTGAGAAAACCTTCTGGGTCGGCATGGCTGACGAGCTAGGGAGGCCGTTCAGGCTGGAGGAGAACCCACAGCCGGAGGAGAGATTCTACACGTACGGTATACTGCCCGTGCTTGGCACATACCTGCCCCAGTTCCAGCTCAAGTACCCCGACGCCGCCTGGGCGGGCCACTACGACATTAGCTTCGACGGGCTGCCCGTCATATACGAGCCCTACGAGAGCGACATCATCGTAGCGGCCGGCACGAGCGGCAGCGGCGTAATGAAGGGCGATTCCATCGGAAGGATAGCAGCTGGCCTTGCGCTCGGAAGGGACGTGGTTGAGCTGGGCGACGGCACCGAGGTTAGGACAGGGATATTGGGCCTAGAGGGCAGGTCTGTCGAGAGGGAGCTGCTGGTCATATGATCAGGGGGTCTATGAGCCTCCTCATAGTTACCTCGTCACGCGACGACGCGGAGCGCGCCGCGTCTGAGCTCAGGGCCCTCGGCCTCGACGTAAACGTTCTCGAGGTCCCTGACCTGCTCTTCACGCCCCCTGACGTCCTCCTGAGGGCCCTGGGTGACGCCCCCCGTGCCTACGACTACGTGGTACTACCAGGGACTTACCCCTGGGACCTCAAGCACCTCGGCGGGAGGTTTGTTAAGGGGCCTGAGGGCCTCGGGCTCCTGGTTGACGTGATCAGGCGCTACGGCATAGACGTCCTTAATCCCACACAGCCCTTCGAGAAGGCCAACCCCGACCTCCTCGAGGCCCTGGCCAGGTTGAGGCTGGAGGAGCTCAGGGCGAGGGCCTCCCCCATACCAGAGAGCCCCCCTCCGCTCTCTGTGTTGAGCGAGGTCCCGGTCCAGGGCGGGGGCTCGTATGACGAGGTTAGGGAGAGGGTCTACTCAGTGGTGGCTGACGGGGCTGATTACGTAGTTCTGGCCCCCATGGGCCCTGACCCTAGTTCCGTCGTCAAGTACGCTGAAGAGCTGAGGGGCTCTTTGAGGGGGGTAAGGTTGGGCCTCGACGCCGATGAGGCGACGCTGAGGAGGTACGCTCAGGACTTTGACCTTCTCCTGAGCGTCACGGCAAGAGGGGCCACGGACCTCACATGGGCCTCTTCAAGGGAGGTCGTCATCACTGTCAGGGACGGGGACCTGGGCTTGGTAGAGCGGGCCCTAAGGGCCTGCGAGAGGGCCGGCGCTAGGCCAGTGCTTGACCCGATCGCCATGCCGACCCCCCGCCCCGGCCTCCTGGGCACTATCACGAGGCTGCAGGCCCTGTCGGGCTACAGGGCGCCAAAGATGATAGGCGCCAGCAACGTGGTCGAGCTGATGGACGCCGACACCAGCGGCTCTATAGCGCTCCTGTCGTCGCTGGCGGCCGAGCTCGGGGTCTCCGCTGTGATGGTGGAGGAGGCGAGCCCCAAGGCCAGGGGGTTGACTAGGGAGGCCCGTGACGCAGCCGACATGGTTAGCCTGTCGCTCGCGTGGGGCAAGTCGGCCAAGGACCTGGGCGTGTCATTACTTAACTCCAAGATGAAGGTCGACAGGTCTGAGCGGGGAGATTTGAAGGTCAGGGCGGCCGGCAGGACAAGGGTTGAGGTCAATTACGCTGACTTGGTAGCTGCAGTGGACTGCCGGGACGTCTGCCCCCTGGGCCAACTGACCGCTATCCCCGACGAGAGGTCAAGGACGCTCGCGGCGGTGCTCGTCTACAGGCTCTGCCTCCCCTGGTCTTCGGCCTGGCGCTGCTAACCCTTAAGATGTGAGTCCCTGGAGCAGCCTCCTCACGTAGCCTGTGAGGGCGGGGTCTGAGGTCGTCGAGGCGAGACACCTTAGGCAGACGGGCGTCACGCTCACGTAGCCCCTCTTGACGACGTCCACGTCTGTTCCCTCGGCGCCCCCTGAGTAGGCCTGGTCCAGGTCGTCGGTCCTCCAGCCGAGGACTTGGTAGACCCCCTCCTCTTCGCCGTTGTAGACCTCTATGTTCGATATAAGGGCCATGGGGGCGACCTTAACGCCCCTCGGCTCACCCCTTGGGAAGTTCAGGATGAGAAGGTCGACGCCGCCCTCTCCCCCGGCGTCGCCAGCTAGCCTGTCGGCGACCTCAGCCGTCAGCATAGCGGCCTTCCTCAGGTGCGGGTGGTCCGAGTCTGTCAGGCCCCTCAGTACTGAGTAGCTTGACGCAACGGCCCTGACGCCAAGCAGGGCCGCCTCTATGGCGGCACCCACGGTACCGCTTGTGAAGAAGTCCGTTATCCCCATGTTGGGGCCTATGTTGACACCGCTGACGACAAGGTCTGGCCTGAACCCGAGCAGCGCCTTGAGCCCCACGGCAACGGCGTCGGCAGGCCTCCCCTCTATGGCCCAAGCGGCCCTCGTACCCTCGAACTTTATCGGCCACACCTTCACCCTGTAGGAGTTGGACTTGCCGGCGCCGCTGACCTGGGTCCTGGGGGCCACCAGGTATACCTCGAAGCCCCTCATTGACATCTCCTCAACGAGGTACCTCAGGCCTGGGCTCTCAACGCCGTCGTCGTTTGTTATCAGCGCCCTCGCCATGCCCTTGCACCGAAAGGCAAAGTATTGACTAGCGTGTCGGTAGTTATAAACCTTTAGAGGGCCAATGTCCACTTATCCTATGCAAATATATCCCCCACCGCCCCAATATTAGGGCGGGCGATGGCAGCGGGGAAAGAGCCCTTCTACTTCAAGAGCTTTGACAGGGTCATAGGCGAGGCCCACGACGAGGTCGAGCTCCTCAGGGAGATGGAGAGGCTCTCCCAGGAGGATCCAGGGGCCGTTGAGTATCACCTCTCACAGGGCCACATAGCCTCCTGGCTGTCCTACATAGGCAGGCCTGACCTAGCCTCCATCATAGGGCCTGGTCTCACGCTTCAGCATGCCATAGAGGTACTGAGGGACTCCCTGGCGGGCCACTCGGAGGGGCTCACGTGCCCCCACTGCGGCTTCACCGGCAGGGTAGCCGACTTCAGGCTGTCCAGGGCGCCGTGGAGGTTCGGCAACTATGTGGTGAGGGTCCTGACGTGCCCAAGCTGCGGAAGGAAGTTCAGGCTCTTCTACCCCACTAGGGCGGGGCTCGCCCCCTTCACCGTGCCTAAGCGGGCTGGCCAAGGAAACCCTTAAAACCCGGCCACGTATGCGATGTCAGGGGCCCGTAGTCTAGGTTGGTTAGGACGCCGCCCTCACACGGCGGAGGTCGCCGGTTCAAGTCCGGCCGGGCCCACCACCGCGCCTCGTCACGGTTCTCAGCATAGGACCAAATATAATATTGCTCGTCAGCCCTCCCGGAACCGTGCCTGGAGTTGAGGGAGAGGGTCACATCGTCTGAGGTAGACGTTGACGTTGAGCGGGGGGCCTGGAGGGTCCTGAGGTCGGAGAGGAGGGTTACGGTCGTGAGGCTCTCCCAGCTCGAGACACCCGACATGAAGGACCCCGCAGCAATACCGCCGCTGCAGGTCTTCAGCGGCGAGAACGTTAGCGTCGAGGTTTCGAGGAGGAGGGCGGGGCTACCGTTCTTCCACAGGAACATGGACGCTGACGAGCTTATAGTGTGCATTAGTGGGAGGGCCAGGTGGGAGACTGAGCTCGGGGACTTCGAAGTTGAGGCCGGGGATGCCATACTGATACCGAGGGGGGTCGCCCACAGGCCAGCAGAGGTCAGCGGCGACTACGTGGCCCTCGAGATAAAGTACAGGGGGCAGCTCAGACCCAGGGCCTAACGTCGACACCAACGCGGTCAAGTTACGCCTTAAGCCGCCTAAAGGCGGCGAGCCTGACCCGCCAAGTAATGTAAGCCCCGGGTTATGGTGCCCGGAGGGTCACGTCAGTCCCTCCTGCGGGGCCTTAATAGCAGCAGCGGAGAGAGGGCTGCTGACGAGGCGGCCAGGACCACAGGGAATGAGCTGGGCTCAGAAGGAGTTATGACGGCAACGAGGGGGTAAACCCAGAGGCTCGCCGCCATGTTCAGGGCGTTCATTATGGCCAGCGAGGTCGTTGAAGAAGACCTCCCGAACCTCTCAACGGTGTGCGCGTAGTAGACGCTGACGGCCCAGTTAACTATCAGCCCGTTGACGAAGGCCATGAGGAGGAAGACAGGGTAGGGCCTGGCCAGGAGGAGCGAGTAGGAGGCTGACGAGACCAATAGAAGGGTCACGGTAGTGACCGAGGAGGAGCCAACGTCGAGGACAAGCGGTATCAGCCCTCCCAGGGCTCCCCCTATGAAGGAGACTGCCGTGAGGGCCCCCATGCCGTAGGGGCTCGCGACGAAAGTGACAGAGGCGTAGTAGGGGAGGAATGAGCCGAGGGCGTATGAGGCGCCGAAGGCCCCCGCCCCCGCCACGCCGACGGCGGCTACCTCAAGCCCCCTGCTCCTGATAAGCGACCGGGGCCTCTCGGGCCTGGGGTTCTCACTCATAATAACTAGCGTGGCGGCGGAGAGGGCCAGCCCGATCAGGCCCGACAGTTCCGTGCCTGACCTCCAGCCGAGGGCCCCGTCTACAAGCCCCCACGCCAGGGCGGCAGCGCCCCCGAGCTCGAAGGCCGTGTTGTACAGCCCCATCAGCCTCGCCGCGCTGTCGTCGCCGAGCTCAACTAGGACGTACCCCGCTGGCGAGAAGAAGAGCCCTACCCCGACCCCGGCCACGAGCCTGAGCGCGACGGCCTCTGCGGCCCCCCTGCTCATGGCGACGGCCACGTCGGAGGCGCTCAATATCGAGAAGCCGAGCACGAACGCGTTCCTGGCCCCTATGAGGGAGGAGGCCTCGGCCCCCAGGAGCTGCGCCGCGGCCGCCCCAGCTATGAACGCGAGGGGCAGGAGGCCAGCCTCCCATGAAGATAGCCTCCCAGACCCCAACAGGGCCGCCGTGGCCGGGGCCAGCACGAACCACTGGAGGGCGTAGAAGGCCCTGTCAACTAGCACAAGGGCGGCCTGGGCCCGCCTGTGCAAGTTGCTACCCACCGCCCATTGCCTGGTATATGATTTCTAGGTCCCTCACGGCCTGGTCGAGGGAGCAGCCCTCGCCGGCCTCGGATAGGCGCTTCGAGATGCTCTCCTTTACGTCGCTCGGCAGAGAGGCCTCGGCCGTGGCGAAGAGACCCGCCTCCTCCCACTCTATGTGCCTCTTGAGCAGGGAGGAGGCAGCTGCCGCCGCGTCGGAGGCCGAGGTGAGATCTCCCGCCTCTATGGAGTCCTTCAGCCTCTGCGTCAGCTGAGAGAACTCCCTGTGGTCAGATATCGCGTCGTTCACGAGGTCGGGGACCCCCTCGAGGCCAGAAAGGGCAGGGAAGAGCACCTCCTCCTCGCGCTCGTGATGGCAGAGGGACACAAAGTCCAGGAGCGAGTAAAGGGACCTGAGGAAGTCCTCGTCAACGCCTGAGCCTGAGCCGAACCTTATGGAGAGCCACTCAAGGGCTGATGAGAGCCTCCTGATGACCTGGTGCTCCTCTAGCAGCCTGGAGAGCGCGGAGGGCAAGTGGTAGCCCAGGCCTCTGATTATGCTAGGGTTAATATATGTCGTGAGCCAACAGAGGGAATAGGCGCACCCCTTGGAGTGGCACGGGTACAAGGGGAGGACCCTTAAGGTAGACCTGACAGCCCTGAAGACCTCGGTTGATGAGCTGAGGCTTGACTACGCCAAGCTTTACATAGGGGGGCTTGGCTACGCAGCGCGTTTGCTGTGGGACGAGCTGAGGCCGGGGATCGACCCACTGTCCCCTGACAACCTTCTCATAGCGACCACAGGCCCCATGACGGGCACCCTGGCCCCCGGCTCGGGCAACATCTTCTGGGCCTTCAAGTCGCCGCAGACAGGGGGATGGGGGGAGACCAGGTCAGGAGGCAAGTTCGGCGCCTGGCTTAAGTACAGCGGGTTCGACATCGTTGTCATAAGGGGCCGGGCCCCAGAGCCCGTCTACCTATACCTTGAGGGGGGCAGGGCCGAGCTCAGGAGCGCGAAGAGGTACTGGGGCATGACTGTACACGAGGTCACTGACGCTCTCAGGGAGGACACGGGCGCGAGGGAGGCCTCGGTCGCAGCGATAGGGCCTGGTGGCGAGAACCTCGTCAGGTTCGCCGCCATAATTAACGACTACGACAGGGCAGCGGGTAGGACTGGAGGAGGCGCTGTCATGGGGTCCAAGAACCTGAAGGCTATAGTGGCTGCAGGCGGGGAGGGGGTCACGGTCTACGACCCCGAGACCTTCCTGTCGGCAGCCCTAGAGGCCCAGCGGGGTATAAGGTCAGACCCAGGTCAGAGGGCCATGGGCGAGCACGGCACTATCGGCGGCCTCCTGGGTCTGAACGCCATGGGAGGGCTCCCAACCGCCAACTTTGAGACTGGCTACTTCGAGGGCGCCTACAGGATATCGCATGAGACGCTTGAGAGGAACTACATGATAAAGAGGAGGGCCTGCCACTCCTGCGTGATAGGCTGCTCCAGGTACAGCTACGTAGCCGCAGGCCCCTTCGCGACGCCTCCCAACGAGGGCCCCGAGTACGAGACCGCTGACATGAACGGGGCGATGCCTATGATAGACAACATGGAGGTCATAATTAGAGTGAACTGGCTAGCCAACAACTACGGCCTCGACACGATATCCCTTGGCCACACGATATCTTGGGCTATCGAGGCTTACCAGAACGGGATCATAACCAAGCAGGACACGGGGGGCCTCGAGCTCAGGTGGAACGACCCGGAGACGTACCTTCACCTGGTCGAGATGATCGCCTACAGGCGCGGCTTCGGGAACCTCCTGGCCGAGGGCAGCTACAGGGCCGCTAAGGCCATAGGGAGGGGCTCAGAGGACCTGGTCAACCACGTCAAGGGGCTTGAGCTTCCAGCCCACGACCCGAGGGTAGAGTCGAAGCTCCTGGCGATACAGTACGCCGTGATGCCGAGGGGCGGGTGCCACGTGCACCCCATTTACCCGTCCTATGACATGATGCAGGTCGACGCGGGCCTCAGGGACTTCGGCCTGCCTTGGCCGCTGCCTGACAGGCTTGCCGAGACCGGCGTGGGGAAGGGCGTGGCGTATAGGGTCCTGGCCTCCTTCGGTGAGGCCTTCAACAACATGGGCTACTGCATATTCTACTCGGCCGGCCCCGAGAGCGGCGTGCTCAACCCGAGGAGGTTAGCGAGGCTCTACACCGCCCTGACCGGTATCGAGATAACGCCCCAGCAGGTCCTTGAGGCAGGCGAGAGGACGTGGCAGCTGAAGAAGGCTATTAATATCAGGGAGGGTTTCGGCAGGGAGCACGACAGGCTTCCAAAGCGTATGGTGACCCCTATAATGACCGGCCCCGCCAAGGGCCTAAAGGTCGAGAACCCTGATGGCCTCGTGGACGAAGCATATGACGCCTTCGGCTGGGACAGGAGGACCGGGTACATAAAGAGGTCTACGCTCATCCGCCTGGGGCTCGAGGACGTAGCGAGGGAGCTCGAGGCTGAGGGCAGGCTGGCTGACTAGGACTTGGATGAGTGCACACCGTCCGTAAGGGACCACATCGTGGAGGTCTGCAGGGACGAGTGCACTGAGAGGTCGGTAGGGCCCGGCGACTACAGGTCATGCGTCGAGGAGTGCGTAGAGGAGCTGAAGAGGAGGTGCCTCAGAGCCTAGCTATAAGGTCATGCAGCTTGAGCCCGGTGCCCGTGAGCAGCAGGACCGCCCCCTCAACATCATAGCCGTTCTCTTGGAGCAGGCGGGCGGCGGCGAGAGAGGCCGCCGACGTCGGCTCCACGGGGAGGCCCATGGACCAGAGCTCCTTGGTGGCCTCGGCTATCTCTGGGTCTGATACCAGCACGAGGCCGCCGCCGCTCTCCTTTAGGATGCTTGCCGCCTCCGGCGCCCTCGGGGCGTCCTTGAGCACAAGGCCGTCGGCGAGGCCGGAGGTCCCTGAGGACCCAACGGCCAAGGGCTTGACGTAGCGGGCTAGGGATGGGTTCTCGACGCCCTGCACCGCGTACACGCGAGGTCTCGACCTGGCGCCCCTCCAAAGTCCTATCAGAAGTGAAAAGCTGGCGGAGGGGACTATGACGGACCTCACATCGCCTGGGAGCTCCTGCCCGACCGACCTCATGCCCTCAAGGAATACCGCGCTCCTGGCGTGGGACACGTAGAAGCACCTTGTTGAGGCCTCCTCAGCAAACCTGGCCGCGTCCTCTCGGGTCGGGAGCTCGACCACCTTCGCGCCTAGGAGCCTGAGCACACGCTTCTTCCCCTCAGGTGCCGAGGAGGGGGTCGCGATCACAGCCTCAAGGCCGAGGAAGGCCGCGTAGGCGGCAGTCGAGATCCCCGCGTTGCCGCTGGAGTCCTCGACTACGCACCTGTAGCCGAGGTCCCTGGCGAGCTGGACGCTGGGGGACACTCCCCTGTCCTTGAAGCTGCCCGTCGGGTTCACATACTCGAGCTTGAAGCCCAGCACCCCGAGCCTGGTTCTCCTGAATGCGAGAGGGGTCCTTCCTTCGCCCAGGAGGTTCATATACCGAGGCGGCTCGCCCTCTATCTCAAGGGGGCCCCTACAAATGGGGCAGAAGGGGTAGTACCTCCCCTCCTCGCCCCTGAAGCCGCACCTTGGGCAAACCAGCCTCCACAAGGCCTCACACCCTGGGCAGGCCGGCTGTCTCCGCTACCTCGTCGTAGGCCCTGCGCGCTTCCTCCTCGCTGGCCGCGTTCTCTATGACCGCGAGCCTGCCCATGAGCGTTACCGTTACGCCGTCCCTCGTGACGACCCTGACCCACCCGGGTCTCGCGGTGACCCACTCGTACCTCCCCCTAAGGGCGGCGGCCACAGAGTCCAATGGGGGCTCAGACGCAAGCCTCAGCTTGTAGGCGTTGGCGCCGCAGAGCCTCCTAAGCCCCCTGGCCGGGCTCCTTGTGAGGAGCTCGAACCTGCCCAGGCCGCACACGGGGCAGGAGGGGTTCCTCCTAACCTGGACCTTGTCGATAGCCATGTTTCGTCCGTCTATCAGTATAAGCTCATCGGGAGAGGGCGGGTCGCCCACCAGGTACCTTATGGCTAGGCCAGCCGCGACCGCGCCCGTCATCGTGGTCACGGTCCCTATGGTCGGTATTATGTCGCACCTCTGCTCGGCGTCCGGGACCGGCGTCATGAAGCACCTGAAGCAGGGCCCCCTGCCTGGCCAGATCAACATAGCGGTGCCGTACCACGAGCTAACTCCGGCGTAGACCCACGGCCTCTTGGCCTTCACTGCCGCCTCGTTTATCAGGAACCTGGTCTCGAGGTTGTCAGAACCGTCGAGGATAATATCGACGTCGGCTACCACGCCCTCAACGTTGTCCGAGTCGACGTCATCTATTAGGACCTCGGTCCTTATGGAGCTGTCGATAAGCCTCACGCCCTCCGCGCACGCGGTCGCCTTGGGGGTGCCCTCCTCAGCCTCCCTCTCCCCCACCATGTGGGTCCTGTGTATGTTCGTGTAATCGACTACGTCCCTGTCGACTAGCCTGATGAAGCCTACCCCCGCCCTAGCGAGGAGCTCGGCCTCCGCAGACCCCAGCGCGCCGCAGCCTATTACGGCGACCCTCGATGACCTTAGCCTCCGCATGCCCTCTTGGCCTATGCCGCTAAGGAGGATCTGCCTGGAGAACCTCTCCGTAAGGTCCAGGCCCAAACCCTGACCCGGGAAACACCTGTGGGCTTCATATTTACGCAATGATAGCCTACTCCTTTGGTACGAACCTCAGGTCCAGGCCCTCGTCCTGCGCAAGCTTCTTCAGCGCCTTGACCTTACGTGACGTGAGGGGGGCCCTCCTTGGGACCCTCACAACGAGGGCCCCGTCCCTGACCTCGGCCTCCGCGCCCGGCACTATCCTGGACACCCTGTCAACCAGCCCTAGCCTGCCGCCGCGGCCGCCCACGGGCACCACCATTATCTGCTCCCCGAAGGTGTAGAGCTCGTACTCTAGCTCGCCGGTTATGAAGTCCTTGACCTCGACGACGGGCCTCGCCAGCTCCTCCTCCTTGAGCCCCGTGGGCAGCTTCACGGTTATCCCTATCTCATAGGTCTTGCTCACCTGTCCGGCCTCTATGAATATCACAGTGTCAATGATGCTCGGTATCATCCCCAGCTCAACCCTTGTCGCGAGCCTCTGGATCGCATCTATTGGGCTAGTTGCGTGGACGACACCTACCATCCCTATGCCTGCGAGCCTGAGGTCGACGTACAGCCTGAAGTCGTCGTCGTCCCTCATCTCGTCGAACACCGTGTAGTCAGGCCTGGAGAGCAGGAGTATGTCGTG
>CAYFGU010000013.1:0-34698 GCA_964343115.1 uncultured Desulfurococcales archaeon | reverse complement strand
GGGTGGGGGCGAGGAGCCACGGCAGGGGGACCTGGTGGGAGATACCACAGCCAGGCCAGACGGGCTACCACAGAAGGACGGAGTACAACAAGAGGATCATTGACGTAACTGACGACGTGAGGTCCTACACCCCTGCGGGCGGCTTCCTCCACTACGGGGTCCCGGCTAGCACCATAACTGTCCTCGAGGGGAGCGTCCCCGGCACGCCGAAGAGACCGGTCGTCCTCAGGTACGCGGTGAGGCCGCCCACCTGGTACCTCAAGCTAGGCGTTGCCAAGCCCGCCGTCACCTTCGTCAGCCTCCAGAGCAAGCAGGGGGTGTGAAGGGTGTCCAGGAGGGTGGGCCTCGGCTTACTGCTCTACCTGAACCCCCCGTCCAGGGTCCCGGTCTACGACGGTGAGGGCAGGCAGTCAGGGGAGGTGACGCTCCCCGACGTGTACCGGGTCCCTGTCCGTAGGGACCTGATACACAGGGTGTTCATGAGCGAGTTCACTGCGTCCATACAGCCAAAGGGAAGGGACCCGATGGCTGGCATGAGGACGACTGCCGTGAGCCTTGGCATACACCACGGCCTCGCCAGGGTTCCAAGGGTAAAGGGGTCGACCAGGGCAAGGCTGGCGCCCTTCGTGAAGGGGGGCAGGGTAGCGCACCCGCCTACGCCGGAGAAAGTCGTAAGGGAGGAGGTGAACAGGTCAGAGAGGCTAATGGGGACCATGAGCGCCCTGGCCGCCACCTCATATATTGACATCGTGAGGGGGAGGGGTCACGTGTTCGAGGCCCAGGCGGTGCCTGTTGTAGTTGATTCGTCTGTCCTCCAGGCCGTAAAGAGGGCGGCTGAGGCCCGCGAGCTGCTCTCCAAGCTTGGCGTGTACGCTGACATAGAGAGGGCCGCCGAGCGCGTTAGGGTCAGGGCTGGGAAGGGCAAGATGAGGGGGAGGAGGTACGTGGAGCCCAGGAGCGTGCTGTTCATAGTTGAGGACCACGACTCCCCCTTCGCCAGGGCCGTTGGCGGCTTCCCGGGCGTCGATGTGGCGGAGCCGCAGTTCGTGAGCGTGCTTGAGCTGGCCCCTGGAGGGGAGCCGGGCAGGCTCACTGTAGTTACCACGGGCGCGCTGGAGACGCTGGGCTCCAGGTTCAGGCTGGGTGAGGCGCTATGAGCGCGGAGAAGGACGTTATAGTCAGGGCCGTCATGAGCGAGAAGAGCCTCAGGCTCGTAGAGGAGCAGAACGTGTTGACCTTCATAGTGAGGAGGGACGCCAACAAGCACGACATAAAGAGGGCGGTCGAGAGGGCCTACAACGTCAAGGTGGAGAGCGTCAACACCCTCGTAACGCCGAAGGGGGAGAAGAAGGCCTACGTGAGGCTCTCAAAGGAGTACAAGGCATCTGAAGTAGCCTCAAGGCTTGGGCTCCTGTGACCCTTCCGCGGTCCTCCCTGGCCCCTTGGACTCAACGAGCTCGACGAACCTCCTGGCTATCTCAAGGAAGGCCTTGGACGCCTCACTGTCGGGGTACTCTAGGAAAAACGGCACGCCCTCGTCCGTGGCCTCCCTTATCCTTGGGTCTATCGGCACCTGGCCCAGGAAGGGAATGCTGTACTCCCTAGCTATCTCCTCTGCCGCCCCCCTCCCGAAGATGTAATGGACGGAGCCGTCGGGGCACTTGAAGTAGCTCATGTTCTCAACTATTCCTATTACTGGCACGTTAAGCTTCTGGGCGAACGAGGCTGCCTTCTTAACGACGACCTTGGAGATCTCGCTGGGCATAGTGACGAGGAGGAAGCCTGTCAGACCAGGTATCGTCTGGGCTATCGTCAGCTGCTCGTCGCCGGTGCCTGGCGGCAGGTCAATTAGGAGGTACTGGACCCCTCCCCAGTCTGTGTAGGCGAGGAGCTGCCTTATCGCGGTCGTCTTGAGGGCCCCCCTCCAGATGACGGGCGCCTCCTCGGACGGGAGCATCAGGCCTACCGAGACGAGCCTCACGCCATATACGTTCACGGCCGGGATTATGGAGCCGTCCTCCCTGGCCATGAGGCCCTTCACGTTCGTGAGCCCAAGCATGAGTGGCATGCTGGGCCCGTGGAAGTCGGCGTCGAACACGCCGACGGACTTTCCCATGGTGGCCAGCGCCATGGCGAGGCTGGCGGTTACGAAGGACTTGCCCACGCCCCCCTTCGAGCTAAGTATGGCGATTTTGTAGGGGATCTGCCTCATCCTGGTGACTACAAGCCTCTGCTCCTCCTGGACCTTCTTCATCCTCTCAGCTACTTCCCTGTAGCTCTGTCCCCCGCCGGGCGCGGCGCCAGGGTTTGAGCGTTGGGGCAGAGACATCCTCGAGCCTCGCTTTGACACTCCCTCGTCAGCGCCCTCAGACATGGTTTTCCAACTCGCAGGAGAATTTGCCGCAAAAAGAGTATATTAACCTGAAGTTATTATGGGGCGCGAGGAGCTGCTCACAGCTTTCCGATGCTGTCGGGTATCCTTATGTGCAGCACCTGGTGGCCCTCGCCCTTGTTCGCCGCAATTATGTCGAACTCTGTCGGGCTCGGCGGGTGCTCGTACAGGTACTTGAGGTTTATGAAGGCGTTGTAGATGTGAGGCACGTCCTTGCCGAGCCTGTCATTGAAGACCGCTATGTACTCAACTATGCCGTCAGGGTTTATGATAACAGTCCCCCTCCTCGTCATGCCGGTGGCGGGGTTGAGGAAGCCGTAGGCGCTCGATATCTGCTTGCTTATGTCGTCAACCATGGGGAACTTGACGTTCTTGACCCTGGGGCTGGTCTCAACCCAGACCTTGTGGGAGTACACGCTGTCGGTGCTTATCGCAAGGACCTCGGCGTTGTTGGCCTTGAACTTGTCGTAGTAGGCCTGGAAGGCCTCAAGGTCGGTCGCGCAGACGAAGGTGAAGTCGCCGGGGTGGAACGTTATGATGACCCACTTGCCCTTGTAGTCGCTTAGCTTTATCGTCTTTACCTCGTTCGTCGCGGGGAAATATGCCTTTGCCGTAAAGTCCGGCGCGGGAGCTCCTACCTCTATCATGCTCTCGCCTCAGGGATAGGTGTAGATGACTCGTATAAATAGTTTTCTAACTAGAACTAGTTTTAATCTATCACACGGACCTCCCGCCCCGAGAGAAGAACCTAGTCACCGCCCTCGAGAGTACGTTGTACGCGACCACCAGGTCGTCGACCCTCACGAACTCGTCGTAGGAGTGGGCGACGAAGGGCTCCCCGGGCCCATATACCACCGTCGGGACCCCCTTCTCCCTGAGGTACCTCCCGTCCGTTGCGCCTGTCTCGATGCGCACCCTGGGCTCCACGCCAAGCACCTCCCTTATAGAGTCCCTGACAACGCCGACGAACGGGTGCGACGGGCTAGTGTAGTTGGGGATGCTCTGGCTTATTATCTCAAGCAATATGTCGCGAGCCACCTCCTCTCTCTTCTGCTCCCTCGCAAGGTCCATCATTATGAGCCCGTAGGCCTCCTCCACTATCTTCTCGCAGGGCTTCGTCCCCTCAGGGCCGGGGACCATCGATAGCGGGACCCTCATGTCAACCTCTACCTCGCACTGGTCGGGGACCATGTTCACCTTAGTGCCCCCCCTGATGACGCCAGGGTTGAAGGTTATCTTCTTCAGGACGTACTCGGCCTCGGCCCTAGAGAGCTTCATGCGCCTCTTCGAGGCCTCCTCCAGGAGCACGTTGACGGAGCCGGCGAGCAGCTCGTCTACCTCGCCGGAGTAGCTCAGCCTGTCGTTTATGGCCTCAACGGCCTTGGACAGTATCTGTACCGCGTCCATGGCCTTCATTATGGCGTTCTCGCCGAGTATGGGCATGCTGCCGTGCGCGGGCCTCCCCTTCGCGACAAGCCTCACCTGGCATATGCCCTTCTCCCCGAGCGATATGGTGTCGACGCCGGAGGGCTCGGCAACTATGGCGGCGTCCCCCGAAACTATCCCCTGCTCTACGAGCGCCCCGAGCCCCTTCTGGCCGCCTACCTCCTCGTCTGCCGAGGCGACGTACAGGAGAGTGCCCAGACCCTCCTTCTCGACAAGGGGGGCCAAATCAACAAATATCGCTGTGGCGACGGCCAGCCCCCCCTTCATGTCAGTTGCCCCTCTGCCCAGAACGCGGCCGTCGTCTGTCACCGTACCTGAGAACGGGTCGAAGGACCACCTTGACCTGTCCCCCGGCGGAACAACGTCCATGTGGCCGTTCAGAATAAGCGTCGGACCCCCCTTCCCCACCCTTGAGATCACGTTGACCTTGCCCTCCTCAAACTGGTAGGTCTCGCTGCTGTACCCGTTGATCTGCAGGTAGTCGACTATGAAGTCCGCTAACTCCCTCGTCCTTCCAGGCGGGTTGCTAGTGTCTATCTTGATCATATCAGAGGCTAGGCCGGCTAGGCGGCCCCTCAGGTCCCTGCTCATTATGCCATCCTCACTGAAGCATCATAATCGGCCCTTATATTGATACCGCCAAAGATGTGCTTTTGATGGGAGTGCCTAGCCCCTGGCGCCGCTCACCGCCTTCAGCTGGCCTACCGCCTCCTTGACGTAGCTCAACACGGAAATTAGCCTGTCTATTTTATCCTCGTGTTGGAAAAGGAAGGCCAGGCCCCTCTCTGTGATCCTGTAGTTCCTCTTCCTCCTCCCCTCACCCGACTCTACGGGCTCCACGAGGCCCCTCCTCTCAAGCTGTCTTAACATAACATAGACGTAACCAGGCGGCAGCGACGCGCCCATCCTTTGAGATATGGCGGCGTTTATCTCATAGCCGCACTTCGGACCCTGCAACAGCTCGGCCAGTATCATCAGCGCCGCGACCCCCTTGAGGAGGCCCCCCGCCAAACCGTCACACCTTTGCCTGACCTAGGCCCTATGTACAGGCCTCAAAAGGATATAAACACTTAGACACTTATGGCCGCGAGACCTTGAGGGGCGGCCTCTTTGACCTCGACGGCACCCTGGCCTCAACAGCGACAGCCCACCTCAGGGCTTGGCAGATGGCCCTTGAGGAGCTAGGCGTTGCCAACGTAAGGATTGACCTCAGGAAGCTGCTCGGCATGAGGGCATATGACATCGCGAAGGAGGTCGCTGAGGCCGCTGGCCTCAGGTCCCTTGACCTTCAGGAGCTGATCGCCCTTAAGACAAGGTACTTCGACGCTATCGCGCCTAACCTCACGAGGCCCATGCCGTGCGCCCTAGAGATAGTGAGGTCCCTTAAGATGAAGGGCATGAGGTTCCTGGTCGTCACGTCGTCCCTCAGGAGGAGCGCCTCAACGGTCCTCAGGTCAATAGGGCTTGAGCCTGACGTGCTCGTCGCCGGCGATGACGTGAGCAGGGGCAAGCCTGACCCGCAGCCTGTCCTAACAGCGCTCGCGCTGGCGTCGCTCGCCCCAGGAGAAGTGTTTGCCGTTGGCGACACCCTCAACGACCTCAGGGCCTACAGGAGCGCGGGCATAGGGAGAGCCTACATGGTGAGGGGTGACGTTGAGGTCCCCGTTGACGAGACCGAGCTGTCAGCGCTTGGCTTCACGAGGGTCGAGACGCTGTGCGAAGTCATGGGCCTCGAGGGCCTGACGTAGGGCATCTTTTTATATAAAGCGCGCCCCGCAGAGGTGTACGGCGGAGATGGAAGGGTTTGAGAATAGCCCTGTTCTACGGGGCCGAGGACTTCGTCCTTAAGCCCCTGAAGGACGCGGACATCCTCGCCATAATAGACGAGGAGCAGAGGGTCGTCGAGCAGTACGAGAACCCAGCACCTGAGCTGGGGGAGGAGGCGGCGATCCAGGGGATACTGGAGCTCGGCGTCGCGGCTATGATCGTCAAGGACGACACTTTGAGCCAGAAGGCCTACGGTGAGCTGAAAGGCCACGTAAAGTTCATGACCACGGACCTTAATGACCTGTACCAGGTCCTTGACCACCTGGACGAGATCAAGGGGACGGCGAAGGACAGCATTGAGAAGATGGAGGTTAAGGCTAGCTGATCTAGGGAACTGACAGGGTATTAAGGCAGCGCTTCAGGGCTGTTTTGAATCGGTGGGGCCTCTGCTCGCGGTCCCCTACAGGGGAGTTGAGGTCATAGTAAAGCTGGGAGATATAACTGAGGAGGTCGTGGACGCGATTGTGAACCCTGCCAACTCGTTCATGATTATGGGGGGAGGAGTTGCAGGCGCGATAAAGAGGAAGGGCGGCTCCTCGATAGAGCAGGAGGCTATGGCGAAGGCCCCCGTTGAGGTGGGTAACGCCATAGTTACGGGGGCAGGGAGGCTGAAGGCAAGGTACGTTATACACGCCCCTACCATGAGGTACCCGGCGTCGAGGATAGGCGAGGAGAACGTCAGGATGGCGACGAGGGCTGCGCTGAGGGCTGCCAGGGAGCTCGGGATGTCTTCAGTAGCATTCCCTGGCATGGGCACAGGCGTTGGCGGCGTTCCCTTCATGGTGGCCGCCAACGCCATGGTTGACGAGATAAGGTCGTTCGTTGACGCCAATGGCCCTCCACCAAACAGGATCCTCCTGGTCGCGGTCGACGAGGAGCTCTACCAGGCCTTCATCAACGCCGCCAGGGGGTTGCTGAGCTGCCCCAGTACTTAATTACGCGTTCAGGCTTAAAACTCCCGCCGACGTGGATGGGGATGAGTCGAGGAGGCTGACAACATTGGAAGAACGATACTGGAGGCAGTAGACGTATCGTTCTCCTACGACAGCTACCCAGTCCTAGACCACGTAAACCTAGAGGCCGCCGAGAACGAGTTCGTCGTAATAGTCGGCCCTTCCGGGACCGGTAAGTCGACTCTGCTCAGGATACTCGGCGGCTTCATAAGGCCGACCTCGGGCGAGGTACTCCTAATGGGCGAGAGGATAACAAGACCCACGCCTAAGATAATGCTTGTCCACCAGTCAATAGTGACCTTCCCCTGGATGACCGTGCTTGAGAACGTCATGATGGGCGCGGAGGTGAGGAAGCTGCCTAGGGAGGTCGCAAGGCAGATAGCGCTGCAGATGATAGAGGTGGTCGGGCTTAAGGGCTTCGAGGACTTCTACCCTAAGGAGCTGAGCGGGGGGATGAGACAGAGGGTCGCCATAGCCAGGGCCCTGGCCGCGGACCCCCTTGTGCTGCTCATGGATGAGCCCTTCTCGCACCTGGACGAGCTTACCGCTGAGGCACTAAGGCACGAGATATACAACATGATCTTCAACGTTAACACGTCGCTGAAGAGCGTGATCATGGTGACGCACAACCTAGCGGAGGCCGTCGAGCTGGCCGACGTGATATACGTGCTCAACGGGAGGCCGGCCACTATAGTGGGCAAGATAAAGGTCGACCTGCCAAGGCCTAGGAGCCAGAAAGACCCCCGCTTCCTCTACTACACTGACCTCCTGTACGACTACATCACGGCGGAGCGCGGTAAGGGGTCGTAGAGGTTGACCTCGGCCCACACGGCCCTTCTGGCGCTGCTCGCGATACTTGCCACCACGGGGAGGGTCTTCGCCACGATAGGTCTGTCGATAGTAACGGGGTGGCTGCTCGGCTACCTGGCCCTCAGGAGCAGGGCCTTTGAGGCCACTTACGTGAGCCTGAGCGGGGTCCTTGAGTCGGTCCCCGTCATATCGTTCTTCCCAGTCGTCCTCCTGTTCTTTGTGAGGTCAATAGGCGGCTACCTGGGGGTCGAGCTAGCAGCCGACTTCCTCGTCTTCACGGCAGTGGTCTGGAACATATGGATGGGGATCTACCAGGCCTTCAAGACGGTACCCCTCCCCATGCTTGAGGCCGTCGAGAACCTCAGGTACGGGTTCCTGTCCAAGATGGCAAAGCTCTACATACCCTACTCCATGCCGAGGATAGCAGCCAACCTGCTGCCGAGCTTCGCGGACGCCTACTTCTACATTACAGTGAGCGAGGTTTTCAGCGTGGGTGCCACTAGCTACAGGGTCTTCGGGGTCGGCTCCCTCCTCGTTAACCTCACATACCAAGGGCTCTACGACTACGTCTACCTCACTCTCCTGATGCTCCTCGCAGTCATCTCAGCCTTCGTAATACTCCTGAGGAGGTTCGCCGTGTGGACCGTCGCCAGATACGGCGTTGAGTCCCCCCTGGTTCCGAGGAGACGTGGGCCAGGCCGCTGGAGGTCTGTGAGCCGCTTCTACGTGGCTACTGCGGGCCGCCTGAGGTCCCTCAGGCCGGTGAGGGGGAGGGTCCTGGCGGGGCCGCTGTACTCAGCCCTGCCCCTGAGGAGGGTCGTGGAGAGGCAGTTCGAGCTGAGCGAGAGATCGATCAACAGGGCGCTGCAGCTCGTTGGGGCCGTCCTGCTAGCCCTCATAGTTTACGGGTCCGTAAGGGTCGTCATATCGGTGAGCCCCAGCACGTGGGCCTACCTCGGGTCTCAGACCGTGCCGATCCTAGTGGGCCTGGCCTACGACTACGCAAGGGTGGCCGCCATAGCCGGCGTCTCATTCGCCATAGCGATATTCGTCGGCTACTGGCTGGCGACGCACAGGAGGGCGGAGGCCGTCGCAGTGCCCGTCATCCAGGCCGTTTCAGCCATGCCGGCCCCCGCGTACTTCCCCCTTCTCTTCGCCGCCACCTACGCGGCCTTCGCGAGGCTCGCGGGCCCGCTTACTAACGAGCTCTACGTCGTGCTCCTCGGCTTCGTGAGCACGTTCTACTACATATTCTACTCGTACTGGCTCGGCGTTAAGGCCCTACCGCTCGAGGTCGTCGAGCTCGCCGAGAACCTGAACATGGGCTTCCTGGAGAGGCTGAGGAGGGTCATCATACCCGGCACCCTGCCATACATAGTGACAGGCCTCACGTCAACTATAGACAGCGCCTGGGGAGGGCTGATGATAGGCGAGTACTGGCCGAACATCGCCAGCGATAGGGGGCTGATGGTGACCCACGGGGTCCTTAAGATAATAGACGTGGCAACAGCGGAGGGCAACATACCCCTAGCGGCCTACGCCTCCCTGATATTCGGGATCTTCGTCGTGGCGTTCGCTATGGGCTTCACGAGACACCTCATGGACGTCTCCAGGAAGAAGTACGTCATAGAGGAGTCGATCTTCGCGGCGTGATAAGCGTCCCAGTGGGCAAGGGTGGTAGCGGGGGGTGGATTTGAACCACCGACCTCGGGGTTATGAGCCCCGCGGGCTACCAGGCTGCCCTACCCCGCTGCCCGACCCCGCCTCCCTTGCCCACAACGCTGTTCCCAGCCGCCCATATTAAGCTTTTCAGCGTGATGACGTAGCCCACGAGATTTTACCGATGGCGGGGGCCCTTAAATTCCGCCTGTCGAGCTCCGCCGCGGGCTTCACGGTGCGGTTCAGGGCCGCCGTCCTGAGGTCGTTCAGGTCCCCCTTCCAGGTCGAGGATGTCGAGGCCTCCCCCTCAGGCGGGGAGGCCGCCGTCAAGGTCAGGGCGACAGGGGTGTGCGGCAGGGACATAGTGGCCTGGCTAGGCGGCTTCAGGAACCTCAGGCCGCCGCTCATCCTCGGGCACGAGGTGGTGGGGTTCACCGAGGAGGGGCAGCCCGTCGCCGTCTACCCAGGCATAGCAGGCGAGGGCTGCAGGGGTTCTGGTTCCCAGGTCCCCTGCGAGGACTTCGCGATTCTCGGCGAGGGCAGGCCGGGGGGCTACGCCGAGTACGTCATTGTGCCCAGGGAAAACCTGGTGAGGATCCCAGGCGGCAGGCCTGAGGACTACGCGGCCGCCACGTGCGGCGTCGCTACCTTCATCCACGCCGCCAAGGTATCCGGGGTAAGGGCCGGCGACAGCGTATTGGTGACGGGCGCGACGGGTGGAGTTGGAGTACATGGAGTCCAGTACCTCGTGGGGGTCCTGGGTGCCAGGGTCTACGGCTACTCCAGGTCCAGGGAGAAGGCGAAGGTCCTAGGGGGGCTTGGGGTCGTCCCCGTTGACGACCTAGGCTTCTACAGGAGCCATGGCAAGGTTGACTTCGTCTTCGAGGTGGTGGGGGCACCTACAATTAACGAAAGCATGCTAGCCCTCAAGGCCAAGGGGACGCTCGTTCTGGTCGGGAACGTGACCGGCGAGGAGATATCTATCAGGAGGCCTGCCCTGCTCGTCATGAGGGAGCTCAAGATTACCGGGACGGCCGCCTACACGAAGGAGGAGTTCGAGGAGGCCGTCAAGCTGGTGGGCGAGGGGGCGATCAGGCCCTTCTACAGTACTTACAGGCTTGATCAGATAAACGAGGCATTCAGGGACGTCACTAGCGGAAGGCTGGTGGGCAGGGCCGTCATCATGCCCTAAGGGCTGCGCCGACCATCTCGTCGACCCTCCTGAAGCCCATGTAGGCCATGTACTCCTCCAGGCCCCTCCTGACCTCAGCGATGGCCTGGAGACCGCGCCTCACCAGGGCGGTTCCGACCTGGACGGCCTTAGCGCCGGCCAGCATGAGCTCAACGGCGTCCTCCCACCTCTCGACCCCACCAACGCCTATTATGTCGGGCCTGAGCTCCCTGTAGACCTCGTAGACGGCCCTCACCGCGAGCGGGTGAATCGCTGGGCCTGAGAGGCCGCCAAGCCCGTGGCCCAGGACTGGCCTCATGGTGTACACGTTGATCCTCATGGCCCTCACGGTATTTATCAGCGTTAACCCCTTGGCCCCCGCAGAGAGGGCCGAGGAGGCGGTGTCGAGCATCCTGTCAGAAACGCCCAGCTTGGCTATGACCGGTATCCTTACCGTTGAGGCCACGGCCCTCACCACCTCACCGCTGAGGGCGGGGTCCATGCCTATCTCTAGGCCCATCTTCTCGACGTGGGGGCAGCTCAGGTTGAGCTCGACGGCCGCCGCCCCCTCCTCCTCTGCCACGGCGGCGACCCTCACGAAGTCGTCAGGCGTCGAGCCGGCGACGCTCACGATCACTGGAAGGCCGAGATTCCTGAGAACCCTCATGTGCTCCCTGAGGCCTGCTATGCCTGGGTTCGAGAGCCCAACGGAGTTGAGGGCCCCGTACTCTACCTGGACAACCCTGGGCATTGGGTAGGGCTCCCTGGGGGCCGGGGTGTACGACTTGGTCACTAGCGCGCTGACGCCAGACCCCCCTATGGCGAGAAGCCCGTCAAGGGACTCCCCCATGATGCCGCTGGCGTTCATCACGGGGTGGCTCAGCCTGAGCCCGGCCACTGAGACGCCTAGGTCAGCCAGCGCGGGTCACCTCGAACGGGTTCTTGACCGGAGGCCTAAGAAGGACTTCGCCCTCCCGCGCGGCCAGCACGCCCCCGACGAAGACGGCGACCGGCATAGCGTAGACGTCCTCCATGAAGGCGTGCCAGTAGGGGGCCTTGCTGTAGGTTGACGTAAACCTGCCGCTCCAAGATGTGTCGATCACGACCAGGTTGGCCCTGTAGCCCGGCTCTATCAGGCCGTACCTGCCCTCAAGGCCGAGGACTCGCGCTGGGCCAAGCGATGTCAGTTCTAGGAACCTTGCGAGGGAAACAGCCCCCGACCTAACGAGCCTGAACATCGTCAGGGGCCACAGACCAAGCCAAGGGATGCCTGGGGGGCAGTGAGGCCACGACGCCTTCTCCTGGGGCGAGTGAGGCGCGTGGTCGCTGGCGAGAGCGTCCACGAGCCCGTTGATAACGTATTTGAGGAGCAGGGCCCTGGTGACGGGGTCCCTGAGTGGAGGGCTAACCCTGTAGCTGCACCCTGGCATCTCGGAGTCGAACAGTAGGTGATGGGGAGTCACGTCGGTCGTGGCCCCAAGGCCCCGGGCCGCCTCGACAGTGCCAGGGCAGGACGCGTGCGTGACGTGGAGCCTGCGCGGGGACCCCATGGAGAGGAGGTAGTGGAGGCCCGCGCCCTCGAGCCAGCAGCACCTGAGGGAGGCCCGCGAGTAGTTCTCCTCAAAGCCCAGCCTCTCCGCCTCAGGCAGCTCGGGGTGAAGTATGACAAGGGACCCGCTCGACAGGACCCTGGAGACGGAGGCCTCCCTTACGCCCATGTCCTCGGGGTAGACCTTGAAGCCCGCTATCGGAAACCTCCTGAGCTCCTCTACAAGGGCTGGGTCGTCCGGCACGCCTGCGTAGACGCCGTAGTCTACGTAGGATTGGTTGGCCAGGGCCCTCAGCTTAAGCGCTACTGCGGAGGGGTTGGAAAGGCGCGGCCTCGTGTTGGGCATGTCCACTACCAGGGTGATGCCGGAGGAGAGTGCGGCCTTGGTGCCGCTCTCCTCGTCCTCCTTGTAGGAAAGCTCCAGCCCCCTCAGGTGGACGTGGAGGTCGATGAGGCCGGGGGCCACAACAACCCCGTCCGACTTAAACGCGTAGACCTCCCCTGACGCGGGGTCCTTGGTGAGGGACCTTATGTAGCCCCCCTCGACGTTAACGCAGCCATCCCCTAAGTACCCCCTGGCGTCTACGAGCCTACCGCAGATAGAGGCGTCCAAGCTCAGGCACCCGAGACCAGCTGCCTAATTACGGCGTCCCTGTCCAGCTCTGCCCCGCAGTAGACGCACCTCAGCCTGAGGGGCGACCTGCTGACTACGCGGAACTTTGCCCTCACGGGCTCCATGGGCTTCCTGGTTATGCATGTGGGGTTGGGACAGGTCAACAAGCCCTCTATCACGTCCGGGATCTCGACCTGTCTCTTGTTAACGACCTGGTACTCCTTCACCGTGTTAACGGTGGCCGTGGGCGCGACGAGCGCTATCTTAGTTATGTCCTCATACTTTGGGTAGAAGTCCTCGAGCTTAACTATGTCTTTCCTGCCCATCCTGGTGCTATCAACGTTCATCACAACGGCTATCCTGAACCCCTCGTCGCCCCTTATGCCAAGTATCTTCAGGACCGTGAGGGCGAGGCCGGCAGGTATGTGGTCGATCACGGTCCCGTCCCTGATCTTTGTGACCAGAAGGGTCCTGCCCTCCTTGCTGGTCCCCATCTCACTCACCCCCCAGTACCAGGCTGAGGAGCGCCATCCTCAGCGGGACCCCAAGCCTGGCCTGCAGGAAGTAGGCCTGGAACTCCGTGGAGTCCACGTCGGGCGTCAGCTCGTCAACCCTCGGCAGGGGGTGCAGGACCTTGGCGCCCTTCTTGGCGTGGGCCTCGAGCAGCCTCCTCGTTATCCTGTAGCTCCCCCTTACCCTCTCATACTCCTGAGGGTCTGGGAACCTCTCCTTCTGGATCCTCGTGACGTATATTACGTCAGCCCTTGACAGGCCCTCCTCGAGCCCGACGACATCTAGCCTGAGGCCTGTCGCCTCAAGGTCAGCCTTAACCTCGTCCCTCAGCCCGAGCTGGGGCGGCGATGAGACCATGACAACTGAGGGCCTGAACTTCGACAGGGCGTAGAGGAGGCTGTTGACGGTCCTGGCGTACTTGAGGTCGCCTACTATGAGGTAGCTGAGGCCGTCGACCGAGCCGAAGAGCTTCCTCACGGTATAGAGGTCAAGCATGGCCTGGGTGGGGTGATGTTGCCTCCCGTCGCCCCCGTTTATGACGGGGGCCGAGGCAACCTCGGCTGCAAGCGCCGCGGCCCCCTCATACCTGTGCCTCAGAACTATGAGGTCTGAATAGGAGTCCAGCATCCTGATGGTGTCAACGAACGTCTCCCCCTTTGTGACGCTAGTCGCCTCCTCCGCGGTGAACCCTATAGCCTCCGCGCCCAGCCTCTTGGCCGCTGCCTCAAAGCTCAGCCTGGTCCTGGTCGAGGGCTCGAAGAAGGCCAGGGCGACAAGCCTGCCGTCCAGCCTCTTCCTCACGTGGCCTGATGAGAGCTCCTTTTCCATGACGTCCGCCAGATCGAAAAGTACCTCCAAGTCATCGCGCGAGAACTCCCTGACGTCGACTACGTCCCGGGAGGTCCAGCCCAATAAGCCCTGGGTCCTGTTGGACCCTGAGTATTATAGGCCTGGCGGCCCCGCATTCAGGCTTCCGCGCCGAGACCCGCGAGGTCTGGCGGGGCCGTCAGGCGCCCCAGAGCTCCCTGGTAATTACGTCAAGCCTCTCCTTAGTTATAGCCCCCTCCCTGAACGCCTCGTTAAGCACGGACCTCAGGCTGACAACTGACCTCAGTGGAACCCCGACCGCGCCCAGCGCCCTTGAGGCCCCCTGCTCCCTGTCAACAATCACAACGGCCCTGACGGACGCGGCCCCCTCTGATAGCAGCGACCTTGCGGACTCCAGGAGCGAACCCCCGGTCGTTGCCACGTCGTCAACTAGGACAACGTCAGCACCCCTCACGTTGGCGCCCTCAACTGACCTGCCGGTCCCATGCCCCTTTGGGGGCCTAACGTAGGCCAGTGGGACCCCAAGCTCAAGCGCTACCGCTGTCGCCCAGGGTATGCCGCCAGTTGCGACGCCAGCCACTGTGAACTCGTGGGCCGCCGCGACCTCAGCGACCTCGCCGGCGAGGAGGGATGCGAGGAGCCTGAAGTGCCTGGGCGAGCTGAGCACGCGGCGGAGGTCAACGTAGACGTGGCTCACAGCCCCGGAGGCCAGCCTGAACTCGCCTAAGAGCAGGGCGCCGGACTCCAGAAGTGCCCTGGTCACAAGCTCCTCGCGGCCAGGCACCTCGACGCCGCCTCCCCAAGCTCATTGAGGGCCCTGGCTGGGTCGGGCGACCCTAGCACTGCCCTGCCGACTATCTCATAGTCGGCCCCCGCGCATATCGCTTCACCAGGCCTCGCCCCCTGGGCGCCAATTCCAGGGGCTAGGATCTTCACGTGGGGCAGAAGTCTCCTGATCGAGCTGACCACCTGAGGTCTCGTGGCGGGGGCAACGACGCCCCATGGGCCAACGTCATTGATGAGCCTCAGGACCCCCTCAAAGACTACATCGTAGAACTCCAGGGAGCCTGGGTGGCTCATCGAGGCGACTAGGACGAGCTTGAGCCCCCACTTCTTTGCGCTCTCGGAGAGCTGATCGAGGGCGCCTGATCTCCCTACGAAGGCGTGGGCTATTATCGCGTCGACGTAGCCCTTGACGAGCGAGGCCGTCTTAACCATAACGTCCCCTACGTCGGCGAGCTTTAGGTCAGCTATTACGAGCGCGTCCTTGGCTGAGGCCCTGAGGTCCCTGAGGAAGCCGAGCCCGCAGGAGATCAAAGTAGGCACGCCGACCTTCACGCCTGACGCCATACGCGAGAGGTCAGAGATCGTCGACAGGAGCCCCTTACTGCAGGACTTATCGTCGACCGCTACGATGAGGGGGTACCTCATGAACGCCCTGTCGGCAACTCTCGTGCAGGGTAAAAATGGTTGTGCCCGACCTCCTTGAGCGTATAACCCGGTGAAGGGGGCAAGCAGCTGGGGTGGAGGACCTGACGAGGGTCTACGTGATAGGGCTGGGGAGGATGGGCAGGGGGGTTGCGAGGAACCTGGCCAGGAGAGGCTATGAGGTGCTGGGATATGACGTATCTCAGGAGGCCTACAGGCAGCTCGAGGGCACTCAGGGCTTCAGGCCCTCAGGGACGCTTGAGGAGGCGAGGCTGGCCGACTTCGCTCTCCTCCTTCTGCCGACCGCGAAGGAGCTCACCTGGGCGCTGGGCCAGCTCTCGGGCTTCGAAGGCGTCGCCGTCAACATGACGACCGTCGGCCTAGGTGAGGCGAGGGAGGCCGCAAGGCTGGCCCCCCGTAGGTACCTAACCGCCATGATAGAGGGGGGCCCCGCCAACGCGGAGGCTGGAACTATGACCCTCTACGTTGGCGGCCCCGAGGAGGTCTTTGAGTCCGCCATCGGCCTCCTCAGTGACCTTGGGACACCGATATACCTCGGAACCCATGAGGCGGCGACCGCGATGAAACTTATCAGCACCGCGGTCCTCCTGGCCAACGTTGCCGTCCTCGCCGAGGTCTCCGTCGCCCTTGAGTCCCTAGGTCTTGACAGGGACCTCGTGATCAAGGCCCTCTCCTCCGGGGGCGCGGACTCCGCCCAGCTGAGGTCAAGGCTCCCGCTCATGCTATCCCGGTCCTATAGGGACCTCTTCTCGGCCGAGCTGGGCTCCTATGTGGTCAGGGAGGCCATATCGGCGGCGAGAGCCCTGGGGTCCCCCTATATGCCGATGCTTTCCTCCGCGGCGGAGCTGCTTGACGCCATGAGGTCGGCCGGGCTCGGTTCTCATGACGTTGCCGAGCTCGCAGAGCTTTATAGGAGGCTCTCCACGGAGGGCACGAGGCCCCATGAAGGAGGTAGTCTTCACTGAGAAGGCCCCGAGACCCGTAGGCCCTTACAGCCAGGCCGTTATAGCCGGGGACCTAGTATTCGTCTCCGGCCAGGTCCCCATAGACCCAGCGACGGGGAGGGTCATAGAAGGCGACTTCGAGGCCCAGGTGAGGAGGGTGATGGAGAACTTAAAGGCCGTGCTCGAGGCCGCAGGCCTGACGCTCGACGATGTTGTCAAGGTAACCGCGTACCTTAAGGACGCCTCAAGGTTTCAGGACTTCAACAGGGTCTACTCAGAGTACTTCAGGGGGTCCTTCCCAGCCCGCACAACAGTGTTCGTAGCCGACCTGCCAGCGGGGGCGCAGGTGGAGATCGATGTCATAGCCTACAGTGCCCGCTGACGGCGCCGGCGCCCTCACCCAGAGCAAGCCCTTTTTATTATGTCACTGGTTCCCCTGAGCCCCCCGGCGAAGGGGACCTTCTCTCTGAACCTGATGACCCTCGGCCTCTTCCCAGTCCTCCTCTCCACCTCCGCCTCAAGCCAGGCCTCGTCGAAGGCCTGGTCGGGGCCGAGGACTATGTAGTCGGGCCTTATCATCTCCAGGGGCTTTATGTAGTCCGTCTCGTCGCCCAAGACAACCTCATACACGTACCTCAGCGACGAGAGCACCAGAGCCCTCGACCTCTCGTCGAGGATTGGCTGCCTGCCCTTGTCCTTGACCACGTTCTGGTCCCTTGCGACTATTACGTACACCTTGCCAAGCGTCGACGCGAAGCGTAGGAGCTCCACGTGGCCCGGGTGGATTATGTCGAAAGTCCCTGCCACCGCGACCACCTTGCCCTCAGGTCTCGTCCAGTCGATATCGACAAGGCCAGCGTGGCGGAGGGAGTCTATGAGCCCCTCTGCATAGGATATCGAAACGAGCGAGTCCACGTAGTCCCCCTTCTCAAGGTAGTACTCCGCGTCCCTCAGGTAGGCCTCAGCGTTGACGAGGAGGCTCCTGAGCCCCTCCTCAGATATTGTCCTCGGGAGTGAGCTGGCTAACCCCTTGAGCCTCCTGAGGGTCTCGCGGAAGCTATCCACGTACTTTCTGGCCCTCTCCTCCAGCGGGTCGCCCACGCGTTGACACCTATGCCTGGCCCTTTCCCTCTGACTCGCCGACAGGCTTGACCTGGTCTATGGGCACGGTGACGACTATCTTTGAGTCGCCCTCAAGGAGGGTTATGTCTACCTCGCTCTTCCTCACCTCGATCACCTTGCCCTTCATGCCCTTGAACGGGCCCCCTATCACCTGTATCACCTGTCCCCTGGTGACCTCGGCCGCCACGACAGCAGGCTTCACAAGCTTGATCACGTCGTCGACGCTGACCTGTAATGCCCTGCCCCTTATTGGCTTGACGCCCCTTATCAGGTAGTAGAGGTCCTTCGGGTCGCCGACCTCGACGAACACTACCCCCTTGAGGTCCTTGGAGTAAACTATGCTCCTCACGTCGAGGTTCAGGGACCTGGCCCTCTCGCCGAGCATGAGCGCGACCTTCTCCTCATACCCCCCTATTACCCTCAGCGCGTAGAACCTGCTCGGCCTCTGCTCACCTCCCTCGGGGGCTTGCTCGTCCAAGCGGACCACCCCTAGCTGACCAGGAGGACGTAGACTAGGTGCACTATGTAGGCCATCGCGCCGACCAGCAGGAACCCTATGAGGGTCAGCCTCGTCAGCACCGAGAACTCCTCGTCGTCGGGCTTCTTGGAGAGGGTGACGACCTTCTTCCATGAAGCGATGTGGTTCTGAAGCCTCTCCTTGACGCTCATCTACGTAGCGCCCAGCGTAGTAATGGATCGCGGGCTTAAGTGCTCTGCGGCGGGGCCAGCCCCCTTGCCCTCAGGGCTTCGGCGTACTCGGCCGCGAGGTCCCTCCTCCTCACGGCCCCCTTCGGGGCCTCCTCGCGCCACGTCGCGGTCCTGAACCTGTAGACCTTGACCCTCTCGTCGCGCCAGCAGTCGGGCCACAGGCCCGCCTTTATGCAGGTCTCGGAGAGGAACGTCTCTGGGTCCCATAGGTTTTCGACCGGGACCTCTGGGAGGAGGAGACCCCTGTAGAGGCCCCTCTCTACCACAAGCCCGTCCCTCCCGATCTTGAAGAATGACAGCCTCCCCTCCGCCGTCCTCGGCGCCTCCTCAAGGCTTGAGAGCACAGAGACCTCGAAGGTAACAGTGTCGAGCTCCCCCCTTTCCATGGGCAGGAACCTTGGATCGTTGAAGGCAGCCTCAACGGCGACCTCGATCACGGACCTCACCAGCGGCCTCACGGGCTCTATGAACCCGATGCACCCCCTGAGGCTCCTCGACCCGCCCTCGTACGTCTCGATCGTGACGAAGGCAGCCCCTGGCCTATAGACTACCTGCGGGAGCCCCTCCGGGGTGGGCATGAGCTCTTTCCTCTCGAAGTAGTGCTCGACGCTCCTCCTGGCGACCCTGACCAGCTGCTCGCCGGTAGCGTCATCAAGCTCGTCAGGGTCCACCGGCTTGTCCAAGTAGGTCCCTCGCTGTAAATCCCTCGGGCCCTCTTAAGTTCAAAGCCTCGTGAGCCTTTCGGTTGAAAGGCAAATAAAGCCCCCGGTGACTAGGCCGATGAGTAGGAGGGCGCCGCCGACTACTCAAGGGGTGTGACGCAGTGGCAAGCGACGAGGTAGAGGTGCTATGCCCAAGGTGCAGGGTCCCCATGAACTACTACTCTAGGACCGAGAAGACGAGCAGGGCCAGCGGCGGGACCGAGATCAAGGTCACGAGGTTTTTCAAGTGCCCTGTGTGCGGTAAGGTGATAGTCGACGAGGAGATAGTCCTGAGGGACTCCGGTGACGGGTTCGTGATAACCGCCAAGAGGAACGGCCTGGCCAAGACCGCCTTCGTGAGGAGGGTGGTCAGGGTCCAGTAGTCGCCGCATGGCCTATCCTTTTTGGCCAGCCTCTTCCTCGACGAGCTCGAGCGCCCTCTGGTAGCACCCCCTAACCTCTAGCGCAGAGGGCGAGAGCGATGACAGCCTCCTCCTCTCCTCCTTGCTTATGCGGTCAGCCACGTGGAGCGGGTACGGAAGGTGGAGGCCTCGCCTCATCAGCGACCTGACCACGGAAGCAGCTGTCTCAACGTCTATCATGTTGCCAGGGCTCACGTAGATGGGCCTGCCGGAGGACTCTATCTCGACCCCAAGCACGTGACCGTCCGCGACTATGCACCTGCCTAGCTGGCAGCCCTCCAGCCTGCCGTAGAGCAGCCTCTTCGCGACCCCTATTGAGGGCACAGAGAGGACGACGCCGAGGTGCGAGGCTATCCCGAAGCGCCTTGGGTGGGCTATTCCATGTCCGTCCACCAGGAGGAGGCTCCCTCCCGCCCGGGCGAGGGCAGCCCTGACGGCGGGGACCATCAGCTGGGCCTCGCGGAACGCCAGGAGCCCCGGTACGTAGGGCACGCAGGCCGCTCCCACGGCCTCGTAGCACGCGGTCAGCTCCTCGCCGCCCTTGAAGACGACGGCCACCGCGACTCCGTAGGTCTCCCCCGGTCCCCAGTAGGCCGCGTCGACGGCGACGACCCTTCCGAGGCTTAGGCCCTCCGGCGGGTTCAGAACAACCCTAGAAGTCAGGGACTTCTGGGCCCTCACGGCCCTCGAGTATGAGAACGAAGCCCTCACGCTGGAGCAGGCCTCAGGGGCCCCTGTCCTCAACAACCCTCAGCCTTAGGGACCTCTCCTTAACCTGGCCGCCGGCCCCTATGGAGAGCACGTCAATGCCGTCGCCGGTGGAGGCGTCGCGCTCCATGGAGACCCTGAGGGAGTCCACCGCAAGCCCCTCGGCCTCCTCTAGGCTTATGTCGTCCTTATACCTGCTCTCGAGCAGGCCCAAGGCCGTCGTGGCCCCGGAGCCGACGGCCATGTACTTGTCCTCGGAAACCGAGCCGAGCGAGTCCAGCGTGAATATCTTGGGCTGCCCGTCCCTGTCTATGCCGCCGACTATGGCCTCTATCAGGAAGGGCAATAGCTTGTAGGAGTACAGTATGGACGACAGGAGCTTGGAGACAGAGTAGAGGCTCATGGACTGCTCGCTCGTGAGCTCGTAGTACTTGCTCTCGGCGCTGAGCACCCTGACGATGGCCCCCACGTCCGCGTAGAGGCCGCTGAGCGCAATTCCGACCCTGTTGTTAAGCAGGAACAACTTCTTGGCGTTCCTGCTCATCACGAAGGAGCCGTAAGCCATCCTCTTGTCTGTGGCGAGGACCACGCCATCCTTGGCCTTGACCCCAACTGCTGTGCCCTGGACTATCTCGAAAGCCAAGCAGGCCACCGCTCCTAGGTAAAGGGTCCAGAGTATAAAAGCCGACGTTGAGGAGCCCCCCGTCCTGGCCCGCTCGAGTAATACTTTCCCTCCTCCGCTAAGGCCTGCGCCCTGGATAGAGATTCAGCGGAGGATGGAGCCCGTGCCCAGCATAATTGATGTAGTCAAGAAGGCCTTCTCATGGGGAGGGGAGAGGGCAGAGACCGCCGGCGTGCCCGATCAGGCTGAGGGGATAAACTACGACGAGGTGATAGGGCAGCTCAACATTGCGAGGGCTGAGGTCGAGAGGGTAAAGCTGAGGCTCCTTACTGACATGAACGAGTACTACGAGAGGCTCGTCAGGGCCCTCAAGGCTAAGGACGAGGAGGCGGCGGCCTTCAGCGCATCCGAGCTGGCGATAAAGAAGAAGGTGTTCAAGGTCGTCGCCGCATACGAGAAGCTCCTCGGGGTCGCGATTGAGAGGATATCGGACGCCAGGAACATAGAGGCCCTCGTCAAGATGCTGGCGCCCCTCCAGTACGTTATGGAGGCCGTTAACAACTACCTATCAGGCCTAGCCCCTGACGTGACGGCCTCACTGACGTCAGTCATAGAGTCGACGGAGGGCATAATAAGGAGGGTGCACCTGATAAGCTCTGTCCTTCCTGAGGCCAAGAGCCTCGCCCTCTACGACCAGGAGGTAAAGGAGCTCATGGCCAAGGCTATGAAGGAGGCCGGCGAGGAGGCCGAGAAGGTCGCCCCGAAGGTCCCGCCAGCGTACGACCTGGAGGCCCTCGAGAAGAAGTTCGTAGAGTACATAAGGGCCTCAGGGGGCGTCATAAGCGTCAGGCAGGCGGCCCAGAGCCTAGGGGTGCCTGCTGAGGTTGTCAGGGAGCTCCTAGCCAGGCTCGAGGCCAAGGGCGTAATTAAGGTGGAGCCCGTTGCCTCGGGCTCCACCGCCTAGGGGGCTCTCCCCCTTTATTGTAATTACGTCATCACTGTAGAGAGGTGGGGGCAACTTGCCAGGAGAGGCCGTGCAGATGCTGGAGTCGCTGGCTAAGAGGAAGATCGAGGAGGGCCTGCAGGCCGAGAAGGGCAAGGACTACGCGGCGGCCGCCGACAAGTACAGGAAGGCCCTTGAGGCGCTCGAGGAGATAATAAGGAACTACCCAGACCACCCCCTCATCAGCGTCTACAGGAGGATGTACAATGACGTGAAGTTGAGGCTGAAGTACGTTGAGCTCAAGGGGGCCCAGGCTGTCTCCGTGGGCGACGACCTGGTCAGGGTCGACATAAAGGGGGAGGCCGAGCAGGCCCCAGACGAGCTGCCTGAGTTCGTCCTCAGGGAGAGGCCAAAGGTCAGCTTTGACGAGATAGCGGGGCTTGAGGACGCCAAGAGGGCCATAAAGGAGGCGATAATATACCCCATCACAAAGCCTGAGCTATTCCCTCTGGGCTGGCCCAGGGGGATTCTCCTGTACGGGCCGCCTGGGACCGGGAAGACGATGCTGGCTGCCGCCGTCGCCAACGAGGTGTCCGGCGAGTTCCTCTACGCCGACGCTGCCAGCATAATGAGCAAGTGGCTGGGGGAGGGGGAGAAGAACGTTAAGAGGCTCTTCGAATACGCCAGGGCCAAGGCCAGGTCAGGGACCCCAGTCATAATATTCATAGACGAGGTCGACGCCCTGTTTGGCGTGCACTCTAATGAGGTCGGCGGGGAGGTCAGGGTCAGGAACCAGTTCCTCAAGGAGATGGACGGCCTTCAGGACAAGGGTGAGCGGATACACGTGTACGTCATAGCCGCCACCAACAAGCCGTGGGCGCTGGACGAGCCCTTCATAAGGAGGTTCCAGAAGAGGATCTATGTGCCGCTTCCAGACCTGGCGGCAAGGAAGCAGCTCCTCGAGATGCTGATCTCGAAGCTTCCGAGCGGGGCCAACGTAGATATAGAATCGCTTGCGAGGAGGCTTGAGGGCTACAGCGGGAGCGACATCAAGGACCTCGTCCAGGACGCCTACATGAGGGTAGTCAGGGAGTACTTTGAGAGGGGAGGAGAGCTGAGGCCCCTGAGCGCAGGTGACTTCGAGGAGGCGCTGAGCAGGAGGAAGCCTAGCGTGGACGAGAGGATGCTGAGGGCCTACCAGGAGTGGAGCGACAGGTTCAGGGCGATCTAGGCCTCCTAGCGACGACACCTTGGGCGTCCCTGACGTACCTCACGTCCTCGAACCCAACCTCCCTCAGCCTTGAGGCTACCCCAGCCCAGAGGGCCCTGCCCCTCGCCCTTCCAGGCTCCCCTGTGTAGTGGAAGAGCGAACCTCCGGGCCTCAGGAGCCTGAAGAGCTCCTCGTAAAGGGCGCTGCCGTAGAGGGGCCCGGTCAACGATGTCAGCCTAGGCGGGTCGTGGACGATGTAGTCGAACGGGCCCCGTAACTGGGGGAGGACCTCTGTCGCGTCGCCCAGGAGCAGGACGACCCTGTCCGACGCCAGGTGCCAGCTCCAGGGGTTCCTCTCGGCGACCCAAAGCACGTTCTCGTCGACCTCGACGGTAACCACCTGGGAGGCCCCTGCCCTCAGGGCGGCCAAGGTCGTGTACCCAAGCCCGGTCCCGACCTCGAGGACCCTGGAGCCAGGCCTCACGCCCAGGGCCCTTACCTTGGAGATAGCGTCCTCGATCGGGGTCACCCCCTGCACCCTGTGCATGTGGATCCCGTTTATCTCGAGCGTGGGAGCGTCGCTTCCCTCCACCGGCGTCAGCTTGTAGTAGTAGGACGACCTAACCTCGACCTCGTAAGCCCCTCCCAGCGCGACTGCAAGGTAGGACCTCCTTGATGAGTGCTCCTCCAGCAGCGGCCTGTCTACGGGGTAGACCCTGCCGCCGTAGCTTAGCTCCAGCCTGTCCCCTTTCCGAGCTACCCTGGCGCGGCCTGTGCCTGAGTTTACGGGGACCTCGGCCCCCTGCGTCGCTGTGGCTATCGACCTTGACTCCCAGGGCGCGAGGACGAGACATTCGCACGGGTAGAAGCCGAACAGCTGGAGGCCGCCTAGAGCAGCTCTTCCATTTTCCTTATGCCCTCCTCCGACTCCCTCGCCCTCTGCTGCCTCCATCTCGCCCACTCGCCGACTACGTTTATGTCGCCCCCTGACTTCTTCCACTCACAGTAGTTAACCTTTATCACGGCGGGGAGCTTCACCATGCTCCCTATTACTATGGCCTCGCCGGGGTTAAGGCTCGGGAGTATGCCGGCCAGGTCCTCGCTGAGCTCCTCGCTGGCGTCCTGGACGTACTTTATGTCCTGCGGCTCAACGATCCTCAGTATAATCTTGTTGTTGGTCTGACTCAGCACGTCAGGGTCGACGTTCCTGGGCCTCTGGCTGACCACTATGAGGCCGAGGCCGAACTTCCTCCCCTCCCTCGCGACCCTGGACGCCCAGTACTTGGTCAGCGTCTGCCCCCTGGCAGGGATGAGCACGTGCGCCTCCTCGACTACAACGAAGGCTGGCACGGGGTAGCCGCCCCTTCCATGCTTCCACGCCTTCCTCTCTGCCAGGAGCCTCCTTATGTAGTGGCTAACTATGGCGTCGGCGGCGTTCTCGTCCGCCTCGCTCAGGTCGAACACGTTGAGCTTCCCGGGCACTATGACCTTCTCGAGGTTGTCGGGCACGCCGTGGCTTAGCACGTCACCGTAGTTGTCCTTCACGTCAACGACCCTGTTATAGGCCCCCCTGGCGCCCTCCTCATCGTCCTCCTTGAGCGCTTCGAGGAGCGCGTCCACGAACGTGTGGTCGTCCGTGAACTGGAGCCTGTTGCGCCTGTATTCCTCCCACACCCTGTCGAAGGCCAGCCTGAGCGCCCTCTGCTGGTTCGTAGCGTTCTCAGGGACCTTGGCCAGCTCAAGGAGCTCGCCGAAGCTCATCATCAGGGGGTTTATCGCGGCCGGCGGGGTGTTGACGCTGTCTCTGTCAAGACCGAGGCTCCCGTACTCCCCATGCATGTCGAAGATGACGACGGTGCCCCCCAGGGCCGAGACGAGCTGCCTGCCCAGGACGCACACGGTGTTGCTCTTCCCCCCTCCCGTGACGGCAAGTATGGCAAGGTGCCTCGTCAGCCTGTTGGCATTTATGCTGTACTCTATGGACTGCTCAGTCATGAGCCTGCCAATGCTTATCCAGGGGCCCCCCTCCTGCTGCCCTGCCTGGGAGTCAACTGAGCCTGGGGAGGGGCTGAAGACTCTCATGAGCAGGTCCCTTGAGGCAGAATAGACCTCAACCCCAGGCCTCGGAGGCACCTTGGGCAGCTCGACCACTCCCTCCCTTGCCAGCCTGTCCTTCACGCTGAGCCACCTGATGACGCCCTTCACGTAGCTCGGCGAGACGGAGGGGTTCTCCTTTATGGTCCTGATAAGCCCCTCTACCGAGGCGGGGCTAGTCACGTCCTCCGTCAGGAGCCTGTTCCCTGCAGTGACGCTCTCGACCATGCCGAACACGCAGCCGGCCTGCGACTCGGCGACCACGTACGTTCCGACCTGGGGGACCGAGACGTCGTCCCTGAAAAGGACAACGCTGGTCCTGGGGGTGCTCTCCCCCACGATCCACCCGATGGCCCTCTCCCCCTCACACGGAACCGACATGGATCACACCCTCAGAACGGACCTGCTCTCAGGCATGAGGTCGGCCCCGAGGGCCCTCATGACGCTGTCCATCTCGGCCTCCGTCACCCTCGCGTTCCTGTCTGCAACTACTAGGGCTATGGGGTACCCCTCAACCGTAAGCGGGAGCGAGGAGACCTTGGACAGGACGTCCCTGGCCAACGACTCCTCGTTGGCGCCCTCGGCCATGCCCCTCCTGAGGACGGCCTCTATCTTGAACACGTAGCCGGCGGGCCTGAGCCTCGCGAACGTGCTCAGCACCGACACCTGCCCCTCGTAGAAGTCCCTCAGCTCCCTGACTGGCGGGTAAAGCTTCCCCTTAGACTCCCCCGAGAGGCCGAAGTAGCCGCTGAGGTCCCTGTACAGCCTCGCCGTGAAACCGGCGCCCAGCTCCCTCCGTGACCTCAGGACCCTCTCTATCAGGTGCACGTCAGGCATCGTGGACCCGCACACGGAAGTTGTCCTGCTGGTCTTGACGATGAAGACGGGGGTCGACCCGCTGGCCCATATGGTCTCAAGCGCGTACCTAAAGACGACGAGCCTCTCCAGGTTCTCCAGGGCGTCTATCCAAGAGTTACCAAGCCCCCTCCTCCTGGCCTCAGCCGCTATGCCGTCCAGCGCCCTCGAGGAGGCGAGCCTGAGGATAAGGTGGGCCGACAGGGGCCTCCTCCTTGCCCGCGCGAGGACCTCATAGACGCAATCTGGCTCGCCTGACTCGCAGGTGGCCTCGCTCAGGGACGAGACCAGGGGCCAGCTCCTCTTGATTACGTCGCCGACGAACTCGAGGGCCTCGCGCCACCTCCTAGGGCCTACATTGCCCCACCTGAGGGGCGGGGACCCGTCGAAGAGCGCAAGGCCGTTGCGAGGCGCAGCCTGTCTTGCCACCTCGGCCTCAAGGACCTGGCGATACACCCTGAGCCTGTTCGACGTCCTGAAGTCCTGCGGCAGGACGAGACCGACGTAGCCAGTCTGCACGCCTCCCAGCGGCGCCCCGCCAGCGAATCTAGCCGCCCACGCCTTGACGGCCACGAGCTTGTACGTCCTGAGCTCCCTGAGGGAGCTGCCCCCGTCCTCGGCCGAGTACTGCTCCACTGCCTGCCCACCCGGCTCAAGGCTGGCCCAGCTCAGGTCGCAGACGACCCCCTCCCCGAGCTCGATCACGCTGGCTATGAGGTCCCTCCACTCGAGAGCTATTGATATGAGGCTCAAGACCTGACCCCCTCCCCGCAGCTAACGCTTGAGACCCCTGCCTGGCCCTTCTCGACGACGCAGACCTCGTCGACCTTGTCTATCACGTCCGAGTGGTGCGTTATCACTATGAGCTGAGGGAGCCCGCCCTCCTCAGTGAGCCTCCCTAGTATGTCCACGAGCGCCCTCCTCCTGTCGTCATCCAGCATGTCAGTAGGCTCGTCGAGCAGCAGGAACCCTACCCTCGACTGCATTATCCTGCTTAGCGCCAGGACGTAGGCAAGCGAAACCACCATCTGCTCCCCTCCGCTCAGGGTCGATATAGGCCTCTCGACCCCCTGCCTGTCAACTACCCTGAAGTAGAAGGAGTCGCCAGTCTCGTGAACCTCTATCCTGGCGTAGTCGAGGCCGAAGAGCCTGAAGACCTCGTTCATCTCGTTCTCGAGGCTTACTAGCGCCCTCCTGTAAAGGGCCCTCTCGAGCCTCTCTATGGACGCCAGGGCCCCAAGGGCGACGTCGAGCTTGTCGAGGGCTTTGGATAGGGCTGCCTCCTCATCCCCGGCCCTCGCTGCCTCAGCCTTAGCCTGCTCAATCCTGGACCTCAACGAGGCTACCTCGTTCACGGCCGCGTCCCTGCGCGCCCTCAGCTCCTTCTCCCTCTGTCTCAGCCCATCGCACTCCTTTGCCTTCGGCTCGAGCGCCGCCGCCTGAGACCTCAGGGCCGACGCCCTAGACTCCAGGTCCCTCACTCGGGCCTCGGACTCCGACAGCTGGGAGGCCAGGGCCCGCAGGGACTCCTCAACAGCGCGCAGCTGGGCCTGCGCCTCGGAGGCCTCCTTAACCTTTGCCAGCGCCTCAGGCAGGTCCCGCGCCGAGGTCCTAGACACGAGCTCCTTCTCGAGCTCTGAGGCCCTTGTCCTCACCGAGTTGAGCTCGGTCTCCAGGACGCGGAGCCTCTCGACGACCTCCGCCGCCCTCTCGGGCAGCCTGTAACCGCTTGACTCAAGCCTTGAGGCGGCGGCCAGGTAGGCCGCGTTCGCGGCCTCAAGCCTCCTCATCGTCTCCTCGGCCTCTGAGAGCTCCCGGTCCACGCTCTCTATGGAGGACCTGAGCTCGGCCTGGCGCCTGAGGAGCTCCTCCGCGTCCTGCAGCGAGGACCTGAGCTGGCGTGCCCCGCTCAGCGCAGCCCTGGCCCTCTCGACAGACGCTGACAGCTCGCCTATCCTCTTGGAGAGGGAGGCAGCCTCCTCCCTCTGAACCGCGGACTGGGACCTCAGCCTTGAGGCCTCAGCGTCGAGCTGAGCCATGAGCTCGCGGACCTTCTCGCTAGACAGGGGCGAGCCGCACACGGGGCACCTGGCCTGTTGCCCGCCGGCCTTAAGGAGCCTGGTTAGCTCCCCTATCTCCTCAAGCCTGCGCTCCGCAGCCTCAGCGGCCACCTCAAGGTCCTGCGCCCTGCGCCTCAGCCCCTCCAGCTCGCCCTCCGCCTCGGCGAGCCTGGCGCTGAGGCAGGTCTCATCACATTCGTCGTCTGCCCCCAGCGCTGCCCTGGCCTGGGCTATGGCCTGGGCCAGGGCCTGCCTCAGCCTCGCCGCCTGCTCTATGAGGGCCTCGGTGGCCCTCAGGGCCTCGGCGAGCTCCAGCCTCCTGGACCTCAGGGCCTCAACTCTGCGGCGAGCCTCCTCATATGCTGCGTGGGCCTGCTCGTTGGACTTGAGCTCAGCGTACGAGTCTGCAATTGGCCTGAGGGCGCTGACTTCCTGGCTCAGGGAGGCCGACCTTGAGTTGAGCGCCGAGAGCTGATCAGCCAGCGGCGCCAGCGAGGCCAGGGGGGCAACGGCGGAAAGGGCCTCGACCCTCCTCCTCAGGGCGTCCGCCTGCTCGGAGAGCCTTGAGAGCCTCTCCCTCTCGTCCCTAAGCGACCTCTCGACCTCGGCCAGCTGCTGCCTAGCCGCCTCGAGGGCCGAGGACGCCCTACAGGCCTCTTCAGCGGCCCTCGTTGTAGCCTCGAGCTCCTCCGTGACGGACCTGAGGGCCGCCTCGGCCTCGGAGAGCCTCCCCTGGAGCTCGCCTACCTCAGACAGCCTCTGCCTCCTCAGGTCCCTCGCAGCCTGGATGGCCTTAATGACATCAGCCCTGCGCCTGGGCCCCACGTCGAAGGCCATGACGACGGTTCCGTCGGACCTAACGGCCCTTATGGTGTGCGACCTTATCGCCTCGGCCGCCCTCTCGAGCTGAGGGACCCCTATGGCGCTCTCGACCAGCTCCTTCAGCCTCTTGCTCTCCTCGCTGGACAGTATGGAGGCTATCTGGGCAAGGCCCCCCTGCCTTATGATGACGGCCGACTCGATGAAGCCCCTGTAGTCGGTGACGCCGTGGAGGCCCAGGAGCTTGGCAACCTCCTCCTTGTAGGCGGCGGCCGTGGAGGCAACCAGCTTGCCGTCTACCTTAAGCTGGTAGGACGAGACGGCTCCGCCCCTGCGCTTCTCTATCTGAACGGTGGCGACGGCCTTCGAGCCGGACACGGGGTCCTCCAGCTGGAGCTCTATCCTGGCCCTCTGCTTGCCGACCTGCACTAGGTCTGAAGCCTTGCCCCTCCAGCCGGTGCCAGTCAAGGCGTAGTATATCGCCTCAAAGACGCTCGTCTTGCCTGCGCCGTTCTCCCCGATCAGTGCCACGCTGCCGAGGGGGAACCTAACCGTCGTGTTCTCGTGGCTGAGGAAGTTCGAGAGCGAGACGGATCTTATTATATAGGTCATTGTGAGGCCAGCCCCCTTAGGAGCTCAAGGGATCTCTGCCAGGCGGCCAGCTTCTCGAGCGCCCCCTCGACGCCCTCATCACTGCCCTCCGACGCGGCGGCTATGAGCTCCATCAGAACCTTTGAAGTGAACTCGTCAAGGTGGAGCTCCGAAGCGAATATGTCCATGGGGCTCAGGCTCTCAGGGGTACCCCTGGCGGCCCCTGCAACCTCCTCCTCGGGTACCCTGGTCATGTGAGGGATTATTATGAGACCCCTCTCCCTGGCTACCTTAGCAGAGGCCAGCTCTACCAGCCTCGTGGGCACCCTGACGCCTACCCTGAGCCTTAGGTGGATGAGGGGGTCCTTCTCGCCCTGCTGCCTCGAGACCCCTCCCACCGCCCCCCTTATGACCCTGTCCACGTCCTTAGGGTCCCTCACCTCGGACTCGACTACGTAGTGCCTTCTCACCGAGACCTCCAGCTCCTGGACGCTGGGCTCATCGCCCGTGAGGTCCACGATGAGGGGGCCCCTCTTGTGCTGCTGGGACGACTCGTTCACGTCAAGGGGGTAGAGGGACCCGGGATAAGCGTACCAAAGCCCAGGCCTACCTGGGGGTACCACGCACCTCACGCACCTTCTGTGTACGTGCCCTAGGGCTACGTAGTCCGCCTCTGGCAGCTCAGTAAGGTGGGCAACGGCGTCATATGAAAGTATGGGCTCGACCGAGAAGTGCGCCACGAAGACCGCCCTGGTCCCGGACGACCTGAGCTCGGCGACCCTCCTCTCGTAGAGGGGCCTAAGGGCGTTCGCGTAGAGGTTCCTCCTCTCCTCGACGCTGACCTTGATGAACGGGTGAACGACCAGCGCGAGGGCGCCAAGCCTGACGGTCACCCTGTCTATAATCTCCTCCGACCTCGCGCCCGCCGGGTACGGGGCGAGGAAGCCTTCAACCGCCTCGGACAGGACGTCGAGGGGGGAGGGCTCCTTCCTCCCGGGCGTATCGTGCTCCCCCCGCGCCGCGACGACCCTTACCCCCCTTGACGTAAGGTCCCTCAGTCGCCTTATGGCGAAGGCCATGACGTAGTTGTCCGGGTGGGGCGAGTCGAAGAGGTCCCCTGATATCACCAATGCGTCCACGCGCTCCCTGGCCAGGCCTTCCAAGGACTCCTCAAAGGCCTGGAGCACGTCGTCGTAGATGGCCTTCTCGCCGTACTTCCTGGCCCCCAGGTGAACGTCTGCCATGTGCGCTATGACGGCGCCAGCCCTCAGGGCCTCTCCCTCGATAGCCTACGCAGTAATACCTAATAATGTTGAAAGCCCGGGGCGGGCAGGAAGGCGGAGGTGACGTAGTTGGGGAGGGTCTTAGACCGCGTCCAGGAGTGCGGCGGGCTCCTTCAGGTGGCCCTCGACTTCACCGATCTTGAGAGCGCGGTGAGGGTGGGGTCCCTGACGTCCCTTGGTAGGGCCGTGATACTTGAGGCGGGGACGCCGCTGATCAAGGCGGAGGGGGTCAAGAGCGTGAGGGTGCTGAGGGCCATACCTGGCCAGCACCTTGTCATGGCCGACACCAAGACTATGGACGTGGGCGGCGTTGAGGCGAGGCTCGTGACCGGAGCAGGGGCGGACGCCATGAGCGTCCTCCTGGCCGCCAGCGAGGAGACAGTGAAGGAGGCCGTTGCGTCAGCGGAGGAGGCAGGCGCCGACGTCTACGGGGACTCCATGGGCTTCACGGAACTGGCCTCGTGGGTTGAGAAGGCCAGGAGGGCGGGGGCCGACGTCTTCCTTATCCACATAGGAATCGACGTACAGAGGTCGCTCGGCCTGACGGCGTCCCAGCTCCTCGACGTCGTGAGGAAGGCCAAGGAGCTGTTCAGGGGGCCCGTCGCGGTCGCGGGCGGCATAAAGCCAGAGGACGTAGAGGCCGTCCGGAGGGCAGGCGCCGACGTAGTGATAATCGGCTCCGCGATAACCAAGTCCCAGGACCCCAGGTCAGCCGCAGCGAGGGCCCTGCAGGGCCTGGGGGCCAGGTGTTGAGCGCGGGCTACATGAGGAAGTTCAGGGAAGCCGTCAGGGATTACAACAGGTACAGGGCGCCCGAGGCCGTGGCTAGGATAGTAACTAGGAGGGGCGACACCGTCTACGTCGAGTTCGACGGCACGTACTGCGAGACCTGCGGCCTCTACGACTGGATCGACGACCTTAAGTACGTGCTTGAGGGCAAGGGGCTGGAGGCCGACATAGTGAAGCTGATAGAGCCTGAGAGGCCAGAGGGCTCGAGGAGGGTCGCTGCCTTCAGGCTGAGGGTTAAGGAAGGGGGCGCTGAACGCTAATACCCCTCTTCACCTAAACTAGAGTGGGGAAGGCGCCCTGTACACTTACTACCGGGGCAGGAGCAGGGTCCTTATAGGCGCTGCCCTTGCCATAGCGGTCGCTGCCGCCATACTCCTTGTCGCCTTCAGCATGATGAGGTCCACCCAGGCTTTCCTGCACAGGTACACTATCGTTAACTCCACGGTCACGATAGCCCCGCTCGCGTCGTACGCCGCGAACTTCACGGTGCCCACGAACGAGAGCTCGGCGTCGCTCACGATATACATTAGCTCGAGCCAGCCCGTCTTCGTTTACGTGGTAAACTCGTCAGAGCTTACGTCGCTCATGAGGAGCGGCGGCGCACCCTCGCTGCTGTATGAGCCCAACGTGACAAGCCTGAGGGTCACCCAGGGTCTGCCTGGTCCTGGGAGCTACTCCATCGTGATAATGAACAAGGCGGCCTTGTCTACCGTTAAGGTCACGGTGGTCGCCTACATTGAAGCCAAGAGAACGCCTAGCTGACCACCCTCCACCTGAGGTCCCCCTCAGAAACTTCCAGGGTGACCAGGCCCCTCGCCCTCAGGCACCTGATCACCCCCTTGACTGAGGCCTCTAGCAGCATCAGGTTGTCGGGGGTCCATGAGGCCTCAGGGCGTGCCCTGACAACGTGCTGCACCACATCCCTGACGTCTGAGGGCCTCCTGAGCGCCTCCTCAACGCCCTCCACGAGAGACCTGAGCGCGCCCAGGTTCAGCTCTATGAGGGGGCCCGCCTCCTGCCCCCTTACTATCGGCCCGTGCCCCGGGACTATGAACTCGTACCTGGAGGCGATCGAGGAGAGCCTCTCGAGGCTGTCCATGGAGTCGCACGGCAGCCTGTGATAAGGGACCCCGTACTTCTGGAGCACCCTGTCCCCAAAGAGGGAGTCGCCCGCGTGGAGGACCCCGTCCGGCGTCGAGAGACCAATGTGTCCCTCCGTGTGGCCTGGGAGCTGGACCACCTCTATGGGGCCGTAGGAGCGCTCTTCGTCCCTGAGCTCGCGGGTGACCCTGACGGGCGCCGCCCTGAAGGGGAGCAGCTGGTCTCCTGGCTGCAGGGGGTAGTTGAACGTAGAGAGAACCCTGAGCTCAGGGTCGCGGACCATCGGCGCGTCCCTGGCGCTGGCCACGACCTCGACCGGCGAGAGGGGCTCGACAGCCTCAACGTGGTCGCTGTGGTAGTGCGTCAGGAGCACGACCGCCCTGCCGGCGCCGAGGTCCCTAAGGGCCTTCTGTAGCCTCTTGGGCCTGTCCTCGCCCTGGCCCGGGTCTATAAGGTAGGCGGTGTCGCCCTGGACGTAGATTACGGTGGAGGGGCTGCCCCTCTCCACGTAAGTGCTCCCAGAGAGCCTGGAGGGCACTGAGATCCCCCAGGCCCTGTCCCAGAAAAAGCCATTAAAGTTACCCTTTCACAAAAGGTTCCTGATATGCCTCAGAAGCCCTCATCAGAGTACGAGCGGGGGCCTCCCCTTCCGCCGCCTCTCCTGCCATAGGGTCTCCTGAACTCCCTCCTCGGAGGCCTCTCGCCGCCCTGAGCGGCCGGCGTGGTCTCGGGTATGTCCTCAGCCTTCGGGACCTCTGAGTCGTCTATCTTCTGTATCGAGCCGCGGCTCCCTATGTTGAGCTGGACCTGGCCCCTGAAGGCCGTGGTCCAGGCGCCCTTGAGCTCGACGGCGTCCCCCTCCTGTAGCTTGCCGGCCTGGTTGCCCCACGCCGTCAGCTTTATCCTCCCAGTGTCGTCGCCAACTATGGCCTCGCTTATGGTCCTGTCGCCCCTCTGCGTGTGGATCGTCTTGGGAGGCTCCGCACTAATAACACGGACCTTTATGTCTATGTTGTCCTCACCCTCGCGAAGGTCTGAGACCTTACGAGGGACGTTACCCTCCGACACGCTACACACTCCCTTCCTTCACGTGGCCCTGTCCTGCGTCCGCAGGACAGGGCCTTTGAGCCAATGGACAGGTGGGGTATATAAGGTACCATACTGGCAAGGTCCGTAGCTCAGCGTTTTAAAAGCCGGCCCCGCATGGGGGCTGGGAGAGATGATGAGCCTTTGCCCCAGGTGACGGGTCCATACTGTTCACGAAGCTACCCATATCCTACCTCAGGCCGCACGAGCTCGCAATAGAGCGGCACGTTGGCGAGCTTGTGAGGTCCATCAGCCGCTCAGGCGCCCTCCTGAGGCCCCTCGTCGTCGAGGCTAGGTCACTGGTCGTGCTCGACGGGTCCCACAGGCTCAGGGCCCTCAGGGCCCTGGGCGCCTCCCTTGCGCCCGTCGCGCTAGTCGGCTACGAGACCGTGAAGCTGGACGGCTGGGTGCGGGTCTACGGCCCGGAGGCCCTGAGGGACCTCAGAAGGGTCGCCGAGGTCAGCGAGGTCAGGTACTCGAGCAGGGGGCCCATAATCGCCTACCTCGGCGGGGGCGACGAGGCCTACTACGACCTGCTCAGGCTTGAGGGGATGGGCCACGGCCTTCTGAGGGTAGTCACCAGGTCTCACGCAAGGGGCCTATTCGGCGAGGCCCTACTTGTAGTCCCGCCCAGGCCGTCTAAGGGGCTCGTCCTCAGGGCCGCGGAGAGCGGGAGGCTCCTGCCCCCAAGGTCCACCAGGCACATTACAGAGGCAAAGCTGGTGAGGCTCAGGACACCGCTCTCGGCCCTCGGCGTGGGCATAAAGGAAGGATGAATTCGTGTCCCTGAGGGCGCCGTGGGCGCGTAATCGTCGGCGCGGCGGCCTGGCCCTCGTCAGGGTCGACGTCTAACGGGCTGAACCCCGCGCGCCAGGGGCGGCGCAGCCGAGCGCCCTACGCTTGACAATTTGCTTAAGAACGACTAAGGCCAGCTGGTATGATAACGTGATCCTCTGTCCTGGGCGTCGGTCGGTAACGCTTTTATCTCAAGGCGAGATAGGAAACACTGGTGGGCTTAGCGTGGCGAGGAGGCTGCCCCTCCTGGGCGCCGCTGTCGCCGTTATCGTCGTGATCGTCGTCGTCCTGCTCCTCCTCAGGCCCGGCCAGCGCTACACATACCTGAGGGTCAACGCCCAATACGCCTTCCTCATGCCCGAGGGAGACGGGCAGTACGAGCTCTTCTACTACGACCAGAACGGCACGCTGCATGACCTAGGGACGTACAACATCTCAAGTAATTCATTAGGCCAGGTGATCAACGTAATTAATTCATTTAATCAAAAATTTGCAGGAACTATAATTAATAATCAACAATTTATACCATTAGATTATATAATTGTAATTGGAAATACAACAAAAATGGTTGAAATACCTGTGCATGGAAATGTAATATTATTAGATAAAGTTAATTCTGGATATTGGACAGTTGT
>CAYFGU010000012.1:0-36372 GCA_964343115.1 uncultured Desulfurococcales archaeon | reverse complement strand
CGCCTCTCCTTCCCTCGCCTCCCCCTCCCCCTAGGAACCCGCTCCATATCAGCATCTGGCCTAGATAGTAGACCGCTAGGGGTACCACGCTAAGCGCGAGGAGCCAGGAGACGTCGCGGTGCCTGAGGTGGCCCACCTCATGTCCAAGGACTGCCTTGACCTCATCGTCAGGCATAAGGTTCAGGAGTCCCCTTGTCACGGCTACGTAGCTGCCCGTCAGCGGTGATCCGTATGAGAAGGCGTTAGGCACGTCTATCTCGGCTATCCTCAGCTTAGGAACTCTTATCCCGCTTCTCTGAGCGACCTCCCTGAGCATTTCTTCGTATCTCTTCTCATCTGAGGTCTTTGGCGGCCTCGCCCTGTATACAAGGTTTATCAGGAGAGGCGAGAGGAGCCATTGGGCTATAATCAGAAAGACCGTGAATGCCACAGCGGCCATAACTATCGAGGTGCCAGCTAAGGGGTAGCCGAATATGTAGCCTATCAGGTACGCCGAGCCTACGAAGACCCCTATGCCCGCCAGCACTATTGATAGGGCCGTTATAGCCATTGAGGCCCTGAGCTGGGCCAAGCTCCTTGGCTCGGAGCCCACGAGCCGGGGAGCCATGGCGGCCATAATCGCAACTATCGATCCTGTCACGAGGGATGTTAATATAAGAAGCCACCAGTAGGCCGCCATAAACGCGAAGAGCCCGGCCAACGGGTAATAGTACATCCTTGGCGCACCCCACCTATCTTCTCCACCGTTCTTAAAAACGTTAGTTATGTTAGTTAGCCAATTCCGTCCGACGTCCAGAAAGGCTTTTATAGGGGTGAGAGCCTGACCGTAAACAGCCCATGAACTAGGGTTGAGGTGTCCAGGATGGTCTGTGAGGGAGCACCTGAGGTTAGGATAGGCAAGAAGCCCGTCATGAACTATGTTTTGGCGGTACTCACGACCCTCATGGAGCAGAACGTGAACCAGGTCGTCATTAAGGCGAGGGGAAGGAACATAACTAAGGCAGTGGACACCGTCGAGATAGTCAGGAGCAGGTTCGCCAAGAATGTTGTCATAAAGGGCATCGACATAGGAAGCCATGACATAACTGTTACCGACCCGCAGACTAACCAGCAGAGGACCAGGAGGGTCAGCAGCATCGAGATCTGCCTTGCCAAGAGTTGAAGGGTCAGCGAACCTCAAGGGAGTTTTTAACGAACGACAGAATTATGTTATAGGCCTCCTCGATACCTATCCTCGTAGTGTCAAGAACAAGGTCGAAGCCTGACAGGTCCCTTATGTCGACCCCATAGTAGCTGAGGAACCGTGACCAGTGGCTCGCCTCCCGGCGCGAGGCCTCCATCAGGGCCTCCTCATACGGCTTTGAGTCTCTCGCTGCTATGCGCCGCGCTCTTTCTGTCAGGGAGGCCTTCACATATATCGCAACGTCCGCGCGCTCCCTTAAGATCCAGCCAGCCAGGTGGCTGTCTATTACAACGCAGCCCTTCTCGGCCTCCCTGACCGCCGCCCTGTCGATCTCGACGTCTATGCTAGGGTCCGCCTCAGCCATCTCGTTAAGCCTTATCAGGCTCACGCCTAACCTCTCGGCAAGCTCCCTAAAGGCCTGCCCTGTGGTGTAGTACCTTAGCCCTAGGTCGCTTGCCAACCTCCTGGCGTAGGTGGACTTCCCAGACCCAGGCTGCCCCGACACCACGACTACGGGACGCCTTCCGGTGCAGGCCAAGCGGCCCCACCACAGCTATCGACCCAACTCGGTTTATTAGGGTCCCTTCAGAGAAGGTCAGGGGACAAGGATTGGAACAAAGCAATAGGGTTAGAATGTTGGCATACCTGGTTATAGCGCTCGCCGCCCTCATAGCTGCAAGCAACGCGCTCTGGTACCTCTCCTACAGGAACCTTAGTGCTGAGTATAACAATGAGAGGCTGGCGCTCGAGAACGTGACTGCTAGACTCATTTATGCGGGCAAGCTCCTCAATGTTAGCATAAAGACAATACAGGCCTACAGGAACCTGACAGCGCTGCTTAACACGACACTGACGGCTGTTGAGGCCGGTAAGATTGCCGCTGTCACAAACGTTTCGCTCGAGCTGGACGTGGAGTCCATAAAGCTTATGGCGCTAGCAACCAATGCCATCTCAGAGGCTAACCAGACTACGGACCCCGTGGCCAGGGAGTACCTCGTCATGGTAGTGCTAAACGCCACCAACGCTACCATGGAGGGCCTTAAAGCGTTAGCCTTCCTCGGCTCCTACATGGGCGCCAACACGACCTACTTCCAATACATAGCCTCTGCCGAGAAGTCCGTTCAGGAGGTTGCCAGCTTAGCCTTTCAGCTGAGGTCACCGTCAACGACCGTGTCGGCGGACAGCGTTACGTCTAACCTGACCGCGTTCGTATCTAATGTCCTAGCTGCCGAGAGAATACTTGCGTCTCTCGCCCATCCTCTGAGTACTTCTTGAAGAGGGCATAGCACAGTAGCGTCTCCTCGAAGTTCTTGATAACCCTAGCTACGTCAAGTATCTTAGCGAGTATATAAGAGAACGTCGGACTGGAGGACTTAACGACGTCTCCAAGCTGGTCTTCGATGTCAAGCAGCATCCTCAGCTTGTAGTAGGCGTCCTCCTCCTTCTTCACGCTGGGTGGGTCTATGCCCGCGGCCGAGGCCACTAATGATACCTCCAGCACCTGAAGCAGCAGCCTAAGCTTGTCCCTCTCCTCTTCCCTTAGTGAGTCGGAGAGAGATATGAGGTCCCTTGCCAAAACGTAGTAGGAGTCATTGGCCAGGGCCATGAGGCCGATACCGGCCATTAATAGCCTCGCGAGATGGTCGTGGAAGACCCCAGCATGGAAGCCCTTAGAGCCCGACCGAAGCAGCCTAAACACCTGTGCTCTTAGCTCACCATAGACCTCCACGAGCTCGCTATCTGACATTGAAAGGCCTGTCACGTGCTCGGCTAGCCTAGAGAAGGCTGATGCCAGCTGTCTACCATAACTGGCCAATGAGGAGACCACGTCTCCCCTGTAGTCCTCTATCACAGCCTCTACCTCGTAGGGACTGACCAGGCTGACGCTCACCTCGTCCCCGACTACCTTAGCGGCCTGGGACAGCCTGTCAACGAGGTCCTCCCTAATGGGCCTGTTTGAGTAGAAGGACACGCGGTCAAGGCCTGAGAGGTACGTGCAGAACAGTGCCCTGCCCAAATGCTTGCATAGGTTCAGGTGCCTAAGGGAAAACGATGCCGAGAACGCCTTCTCGTCAGCCCTCGGAACCACTACAAGCCTGTCCCCGTCCTCAACAACCGTTACGAGGCTACCGGCCCTCAGCCCATGGGTCCTTGCCCACTCCCTGGGAAGCGTGATGATGAGCGACGAACTTCCGAGCCTCTGGACCTTTCGCGAGACGACGCGGCCCTCGCCCTGGGCCGCACCAGAGGACTCCAAGCTACTTTCCCTGTCTGAATACAGAGGTGGGGGTCCTATAAATTCCTAATTTCTGTTTATAAGGTAGGTAAACGGTAGTCGTACATACATAGGCTATACAGGGCCCACAACTCATAGCAACGCTTTTAATCTGAAACTACGGTGTAACTGTTGCCTGTGAAGCCTTTGGGCGCGGCCGAGGCCAGTGACGTTTCCTATGTTGAGGTGCAGTACGTGGACCTGGCCGGGTTTCTTAGGTCGATAGTGATACCCTTTGATGCCTACGAGAGGAGGCAACCAGGCTTCATAGCAGCCTTCGATGGCTCAAGCGTAGAGGGCTTTGAGCCTATCAACAGGAGCGACCTAATGCTCAAGCCTGACGTGAAAACTTTTGCCCGACTTCCATGGAGACCCGAGAGGGCCAGGGTTCTATCCGGCATCTACTGGCCGGACGGAAGGAGGTACCCGAAGGACCCAAGGTACGTAGCCGAGGAGACCACGAGGTTCTTGGTCGAGAGAGGCTACAGGCCCCTTTCCGGGGCTGAGATAGAGTTCTTTTTATTCAGATCCGTGAAGCTTGACGTTGAGAACCCGCTTAAGGGGCTTGGCTACACGATTGAGTCTACGGAGCAGCCGTGGGACGCAAGCGGAATCCCCCTGAGGACTAAGAAGGCCTACCACTTACCAGAGCCCTCGGACACCTTAGAGGTAACAAGGGAGAAGATATTGAAGTACTTCATCGCGCTCGGGTACGGCTTCAGCGCTACACATCACGAGGTTGCTGTCGGCCAGTCAGAGGTTAGCGTGAGGGCTGGAGACCCGCTGTTGGTGTCCGACGAGATCGCGTCCTTCAAGCAGGTGGCGAGGCAGGCGGCCCTAGAGAGCGGCCTAGTGGCTGTCTTCATGCCTAAGCCCATATTTGGCGACAATGGGAGCGGGCTTCACTTCCACCTGAGCCTTTGGGATACAAAGGACAACGTGAACCTCTTCGCCGACAGCGATGGAAGGCTGACGCAGCTCGCCAGGTACTTCATTGGAGGCATCCTTGAGCACGGCAGAAGCCTCGCAGCACTCGTTGCCCCCACCGTGAACAGCTACAGAAGACTCGTGCCTGGCTACGAGGCCCCAGTTTACCTAGTGTGGGGGTACTCCAACAGAAGCGCTGCCGTAAGGGTGCCCGCCACCGGTGGTGACCCTGGCCTGGCAAGGGTTGAGTTCAGGAGCCCTGACCCCGTATGCAACCCGTACCTAGCCCTCTCGGCGACGTTGCTCGCTGGATACGACGGCATAGCCAGGAAGATAGACCCTGGCGACCCCTTCGAGGGTAACGTATATGAGGCCAAAGGCGAGGAGAAGCTCCCGACCCTGCCCAGGAGCCTCGACGAGGCCCTTGACGAGCTAGAGTCAGACAACGAGTACCTAAGGCCTGTTTTCAGCAAGGAGCTGATACACTCCTACATAGAGGTCAAGAGGGCTGAGGCCGACTTGGCTAGGATGTACCCCTCACCCATAGAGCTCTACATGTACATAAGCCTTTGAAACCAAAAGGTCTTCTTTTTTACGTCTCCCTCAGGTCCTAGAACTCATGCTGGCTCAACGTGGATTATGTTGGTTGGGCAGCTCTGGGCAGCGGCCTCCACACAGTCCTTTAGGTCATCAGGGACCATCCCAATGTTCACAGTGTTGGGGTCAACCCTCCACTTCACTACTATCTGGGCCTTGCCATCTACGTCGCTCATTTCGAACACGTCACCGCATAGGCTAACACAGACCATGTCCGCTATACAGTTGTCCCTTGGGTCCTCCGTGACCTTGAGCACGACCCTTCACCCAACTGTCGCCTATAGAACTAGTAGAAAAGTCTTGCTCATTACTTCCCCCATTAATAACACTGAGTTGAACTAGCGCCTAGCTACAACAAATAAGACCTGGGCCCGCCTACGGTAACCTAAGGTGTCTGGCTTTGCCCTTAGCGGCCTACGAGGAGGAGATCCTAGGATACAACTTCATAGAGTACGGCGACCTCGGCAGGCCAAAGTTCCTGGTCCTAGGCCTCCCAGACGCTGGTCTCGTCGGCCCCATAGCCTCAGGTCACATAGTCAGAATGCTTGAGATGCAGGACGCCGTGGGTGTCGAGAGCTACGGATACCTCCCTCCAGCCGCTGTCGTGCTGGGCGGCTCGGTCAAGTACCCTGTAAGGATGTACGTCAAGGGGGACCTATCCGTCTTCGTCACCGAGATCACGCCAGTCGCGTCGGGTATAGTACCCCTCTCTATAGCTATAGTGGAGTTTGCAAGGAAGAGAGGGGTCCAGTACCTAGTCGGCCTAAGCGGCGTCGGAAATCCCATGAGGGCCGAGTCCCAGCCCCAGCTCTATTGGATTGCGACAACCCCCGAGGCCGACAAGCTGGCCTCCTCCCTGGAGGGGACAGCTAAGAGGTTCCCTGACGGGCTTATCGTCGGCCCATATGCGACCATACTTAAGGAGTCTGTTAAGAGAGGGGTCAACACTATCCTCCTGCTGAGCGACTCTTTCGTTGACATTCCTGACCCCGAGGCGGCCGCCCTAGTTGTGGAAGGTCTCTCCAGACTAACCGGGGTCAGAATAGACACTTCTCAGCTGCTACAGGAGGCCGAGACCCTCAGGTTGAGGCTCCAGGGCATGGCGCGGGAGGCCAAGGACGCGTTGGCTAAGATGGGCAAGGGCTATGAGTACAGGGCCCCCTTGATATACAGCTGAGGGGGTTGCCTTGTCATTTGACGACGTGTTCGAGAGGATGAGAAAGAGGGCGATGAGGATAGTCAGGGACATGATATCTGACCTTGACGAGATGGAGGCCTGGATGAGGGGCATGATAGAAGACCTTGAGAGCACAGTGGAGCCCGAACGCCTCCTCAACGAGAGGCTCTCTGAACTAAGTAAGGGGGTGCTAAGGCCTATCGCGTCTGTCCACGAAGCCGGGAGCGAGATAATTATCACTGTAGATCTCTCAGGGTCTGACCCCAGGACGGTGGAGGTCCAGGTGTTCCCTCACTCCATCAAGGTTAGCTCAGTTGTTAAGGGTGAGTACGTCAGGAAGGCGTTCGGTGAGGCCTACTGGGCCAGGAACATAAGCCGTTACGAGGGCGAGTACATACTGCCTGTGGCCGTAGACCCCTCTACTGCCAGGTACACCTTCAGGGCAGGGATCCTGGTGATAAGGGTCAGGAAGGCCCCCCGCTAGCCTGTTCCTCCACGGTCTCCCTTAGCAGCTCAGCTACGTCCTTGACCTCGAAGTTGAATCTGCCGGCCTCAGCCCTAAACATAGTATTGCAGTACGGGCAGGCTACGGCCACGACCCTCCTGTCGCCCTGGCCCATGGCCTTAGAGGCCTCCTCTGCCCTAAGAGTGGCTATCCTCTCACCCCTCTTTACCTCATAGAACAGCTGGCCACCTCCTCCCCCGCAGCAGAAGCTCCTGGACCTGTTCCTCGGCATCTCTCTTATCCTGAGCCCGGCCCCCCTAAGTACCTGGCGAGGCTCCTCATAGATCCCGTTCCAGCGACCCAGGTAGCAGGGGTCGTGGAACGTGACAGCGTAGTCAAGGGTCCTGGAGGCCTTTATCTTCCCCTCTGACAACAGCCTCGACAGGACGACGCTGTGGTGCTCAACCTCTAGCTTGTCGAGTAGACCTGCAAGGCTAGACGTCTCGGGCCTCTTGGCTAGGTAGTCCCTGTAAAGCCTGTAGTTGTTCCTGAAGTTATTGAAGCCATGGGGACAGCTGACTAGAAGCTTCCTGAACCTGTACTTGGACAGTATCGACAGGGTCTGCTTCATCAGCTCTACGTAGAGCGCCTCGTCACCTACGCTCCTGGCGGGCTCTCCGCAGCAGCTGTGCTCAGGTACCACTGCAACCTTAACCCCGGCCTTCTTGAGGAGGTAGATAACAGACTCTGCGACAGGCCTTATCCTAGGGTCAAAGGAGGTTATGCACCCTGGCCAGTACAGGTATTCGTACTCCTCGCCCTCCTTTGCTATAACGTCGTCTCCGAACCTACTGGCGAGCTCCGTCAGCCACTGTTCCCTGTCGTAAGGGTTGGCCCCAAGCGGGTTGCCAACAGTCTGAATCCTGTACAGCGCGTCCAGTGCGTCCTTGGGCACGTGCTCGCTCCCTAGGCTTACCATGCCCCTCCTCATGTCGATTATGGTGTCAACGTGATGGACTGTGACAGGACACTCATAAACGCAGGCCCCGCAAGTGACGCAGCTCCACACGGCCTCTGGGTTGACCTGAAGCTTACCCTCGCCCCATGCCTGCTGGTCCCAGAGACCTGACCACATGGCGTCCCTGAGGGTAACAACGACGTCCCTCGGGCTCAGCAGCTTCCCTGACGCGAAGGCTGGACACGAGTTAGTGCACCTCATGCAGCTCGTGCATGCATCGTAGTCTAGCCTCTGCTTCCAGGTGGTGTCGGCTAGCCTCACAACGCCAATAGGCCTTCCGGCCTCGAGTCTCTCGTCAAGGTCGGTGACGGGCTTGACGCCCTGAGCGGGAGACCCCTCCCTCTGGAACGTAACGTTAAGGGCCGCTGCGTAGATGTGCCAAAGGTTGGTCAGGGGTATCACGGCCAGGGCGGCCATAGCGAGGCTCATGTGCAGGAGCCACATGCCCCTGTACAGTGATTGGAGCGTCGGGAGCGCAACGTTGCGAGCCCATAGGAATACAAGGTACCCGACCGGGTCGAACCAGGGCCCCTCCCAGGCCAGCCTATAGGCGACTGCGGCTATTCCGTCTACGATGAAGCCTGTTATAACGATGACAATCAGAAGCGAGAGCACGAGATAGTAATAGGGGTCCTGGGGGAGGTTAGGGGTGAGTCTCAGCCTCCTCCTCACAATCGCGGTTGTTGCCCCCGCCAGGACCATCACGCCGGCCACGTTATTGAGCAGCTTGTAACCGTAGTAGACGGGGCCTACCAGGAAGACGACGATGTGCGCGTTAATGGCCCTGAGGATGGTCGCTATGAAGAGCCACCCTATGCCGTAGAATATGAGGGCGTGCATCACTCCTGGGAACCTGTCCCTAAGAATCCTCCACTGCAGGACGGCGTACCTGACGAAGTTGAACAGAGCTCTTCCAAGGGGGTACCCGCCAGGCCAACACATAAGTCGCCAGCCCTTGATGCCCTTAGTCCACCTGGCGTAACCTTCGTAAGCGGCGTAGAGGAGCCACGCGAACACGGCGAACCCTATGACGTAGACGATCGCCTCGTAGTTCTGGACCCACACGAAGTTATAGATGCCTATGTAGTACCCCAAGCTAAACGCCGTTGGAATCGACTAACGCCTCATGATATTTAAGCGTGGGACCATGGGACCTTACTTAGCTCCTTGACGTACGCCTTAGTAAGTTGTATGCAGCTGTGTTAGAGTAATCTTCGTCGTTTAATGGGCTTTCCCTATAATAGGCTAGGCACAGACATGATTGAAGGGGGTCTGACTGTCAGAGGGAGGCAGGCCTAACGCAAGGAGGAGGCAGGTAGACCTAGACTCCTTCATAAAGAACCTAGAGTCGGACCTCAAACAGCAGGCTAGCCCAGAAAGCGACAAGGGGAGGACCCCAGCTCAGCAGGCTCAGCCAAAGCCACAGACGACAACGCCCAGGAGAAAGGTGAACATACTAGACTTCATGGGCCCGGCAACTGGTAGTAAGGGATCTACCGAGCAGAGCGCTGGACCTCAACTGGGGCACCCTAAGGAGGTCGAACACGGCCCTGCCCAGCAGACCTCCAGCCACCAGAACCTTGCCCAGGCCATAGCGGCGCCAGGTATAGATGAGACTACTAGTGGGCCCACCTCTGGGACCGGAGAACGCCCTTCTCGCTATGACTGGGTTGTCCCCTCCCATGACTTCACCATAGTTAACAGTTCCCTCGGCCGCGAGGCAGCCAGCTGGTGGCCTGCCCTCGAGGACTTCTACGTGGACGCAGCAAGAGGTTACCTTCTCGAGGTCAGGTACGAGGGTGAGCTGGGCCGTGCTGTAGCCCTCATATATGACGCTGAGCAGGGGAAGATAGTCAAGTGGGCTGACAAGCTTGGCCACAAGCCTTACTTCTTGACCGACATGCCGATAGAGGGAGACGATGGGAAGCCGCCTGTAGACCTTACCAAGCACAAGTCCTTCAGTAACCTCGCCCTTGTCACGAAGAGGGACCCAATATCCAACAGGGAGCTCAAGTTGACAAAGGTCGTTGTAGAGGACCCGCTGGCAGTAAGGACGCTAAGGAAGGTCCTTGCAGAAAGGGGCTTTAAGGTGTGGGAGGCTGACATCAAGTACTTCCTTAACTACATATATGACTTCCAGCTCATCCCAGGCATGCCCTATGAGGCCTCTACCTCGTGGAGACCGCTGGACTGGATGAAGGGAAAGGACCTACAGGACCTGATAGAGTCCTCCTTTGCAGAGGACCTCAGGGATCTCGCTCTGGAATGGGTTCCCATTTTTGAGGAGCCCTCTCCGAAGGTCCCCCGCGTCGCGGTTGATGTCGAGGTTGTGGCCCCTGGGGAGGGTCACTTCCCTGACCCTGCGAGGGCCGACATGCCAGTAATGAGCGTCGCGCTCGTTAACGACTCAGGCCGCAGGGAGGTTCTCCTGTTAGCGAGAGAGGGCTCAGAGTTTACTGGCGAGAGCGGCCTTGGCGGCGAGGTCGAGCTATTCGACAGCGAGAGGGCGCTCCTTCTTGAGGTCCTGAGAAGGATTAGCCGCTACTCAGTAGTTATAACGTTCAACGGGGACAACTTCGACCTGCCCTACATCTATAACAGGCTCCTTAACCTTGGCGTTCAACCCGACGACCTACCCATAGTATTTTTGCAGGACTACGTGACCTTCAAGAGAGCCCTCCACATAGACCTCCACAAGCTCTTCGACATAAAGGCCCTACAGACGTACGCCTACGGCAACAAGTACAGGGAGAAGAGCCTTGAGGCTGTAGCCGAGGCCCTTTTGGGCCAGAGCAAGCACGAGCTGGCGCAGTTCATAAACTACGTCAGCCTTGACGAGCTGGCTGCCTACAACCTCCAGGACGCGGTGCTAACTATGGGGCTTGTCACGTTTAACAATGACCTTACCTGGAACCTCGTGATCCTGCTAATGAGGATAAGCAGGATGGGCCTAGAGGAGGTTTCTAGGTCACAGGTCTCCGCCTGGATCAGAAGCACGCTCTATTGGGAGCACAGAAGGAGAGGCCTGCTAATACCTACCGCCGACGACATAGCTGCGATGGGGTCACGGGCCCCCAGAAGCGTCGCGATAATCAAGGATAAGAAGTATAGGGGCGCTATTGTGCTCCAGCCTCCACAGGGCGTCTTCTTTAACGTAGTAGTTCTCGACTTCGCTAGCCTATACCCCTCGGTGATAAGGAACTGGAACCTCAGCTACGAGACTGTAAACAACCCTTACTGCCAGAGGTCTGTCGAGGTCCCTGAGGTCGGGCACAGGGTCTGCGTTGACAGGAAGGGCATATCCAGCCAGCTAGTAGGCCTGCTGAGGGACTTCAGGGTTAAGGTGTACAAGCGCAGGGCCAAGGACAAGGCCCTCTCCGAGGCCGAGAGGATATGGTATGACACCGTACAGGCCGCCATGAAGGTTTACATAAACGCTAGCTACGGGGTCTTCGGTAATGAGGGCTTTGCGCTTTACAGCCTGCCCGTGGCAGAGAGCGTCACAGCGATAGGTAGGGCTGTACTTATGGACACACTGAGAAAGGCCTCTGACCTGAACCTTCACATACTTTACGGGGACACCGACAGCCTCTTCATCTGGGATCCACCGAAGGACTCCCTGGACGAGATAATTAGGTACGTACAGAACTCCCACGGGCTAGACCTCGAGGTCGACAAAACTTTTAGGCTTGTGCTGTTCAGCGGCCTCAAAAAGAACTACGTCGGCTTTGAGAATGGGAACTTTGTAATAAAGGGCATGCTGGCCAAGAAGAGCAATACACCTGAGTTCATAAAGTCTGAGACCTCCGAGGTCATGAAGATACTCGCGTCTATGAGGGGGCCGGAGGACCTTGAGAAGACGTTGGAGACCCTCAGGGATAAGGTTCAGGAGATTTACAACAAGTTGAGGAGGAGGGAATACACCCTTGACCAGCTGGCCATTGAGGTCATGTTGAGCAAGGACCCCAGCGAGTATAAGAAGAACACACCGCAACACGTTAAGGCGGCCCTACTGCTCATGAAGGAGGGCATGACCGTGACCAAGGGCGACATAATCTCGTTTGTTAAGACTAAGGACAAACTTGGCGTCAAGCCTGTGAAGCTCGCTAGGCTTTCTGATGTTGACACCAGCAAGTACTTGGAATACGTTAGGTCTGCCTTCGAGCAGTTTCTGCTAGCGTTTGGAGTTAAGTGGGACGAACTGGCGGGGGTTCGCAAGCTTTTATGACGAGGGCAAAAGTACGAATTACGGGATCGAGGGCGGCGTAATTCATGTCTGACGAGGATCGCGCGACTGAAGTCTACAGGCTGGTCTTACGGAGGACCGTCAGGGGGTTCGTTGTCCAGTTCAGGACAACAGGCCCACAGGGTAGGGAGGCCACGCTTGTTAGGGTTGCGGGCAGGAGGGCAGACCAGATATTCCGCGCAATCGTTGAGACCCTCAAGAGGGAAGGTCTCGCCGACGAGGAGGTAGAGACCACGAAATACTCGTCCTATAAGCTAGCCCAGCCCATAGGGGCGGCAGTTGGCGGGTTCCTGATAATCGTCAGGAGGAGCAGGGACCCGATGGCCTGGGTGGCCCACTTCAGCGACCTAATAGGGGACGACAAGTATCCAGGGTCCCGGGAGGCGCTCGGATCGGTGCTAAGGCTAGCGATTCAGATGAGCAGCGCATACCCACCCTCTGGCGGCTCCCAGCTTAACCCGAGGGTGCTGGACGCCCTCAGCGCTGGCCTCAAGGTGATATCAAGAAAGCTGTGGGGGCTCAGGCTCCGGTGAGCTAAGGAAAGACCAATTAAGGCCCGAGCTCGGTTTCAGTGAGGGAGTGAGGACCGACTTCGGACTGACGCAAGGATGAGGAGCCGTGTGAGGCCTGACCCCGCTTCATTACATAATATAAAAAGTACCAGCCCACTAGTTCCCTTGGGGGTCCTCCATGGGGAACGAAGGTAAGCCCCAGAGGCTCATAATTGACGACCCAGAAGAGATATGGATAGAGTATGACAGACAGAGCGATACCCTATATATTGGATTTGGCAAGGGCGAAGCCGAGGAGAGCGCCCTCCTCGAGAGCGGCATCATAATAAACTATACGGGCGACAGGCTAATCAGCCTCGTAATACAGGGACTTAGCGAGAGGCTTGGCCTCTGATGACAGAGACCGTTACGAGGACCTCCTGGAGCTCGCTAGTCGTCCTCCTAATATGATCAAGGTCTTCCCCTACTCTTATCAGGTCGGCAGCCCTCTGCACGGCCTCCTCCTCTAACTTGTGCCCCGCTATTAGGTAGTAGCTGAATAGGGCTTCTAAGGACTCGTCCCTGTGGAGGCAGCACATGGCTATCTTCAAGTAGTCAGCACCGCTCTTGAGGAGACCTTCCCTGGCGCCCCTCAGGCCACCAAGGAGCTCCCTGAGACCCTCTATTTCCTGCTGCCTCTGCTCTCCTGACGAGGCGAGAGCCCTGTTAACAGCCTCTGAAAAGCTCTGTACAAGCCTCCTATGCTCCTCCAGGACCTGCGCGACCCTGTCAACGCTATACTCAAGCATGGCATTTACGATGGAGCAGTCAAGGTCGCACGCGGAGCCTAGCGTGGCGATCTCACCACTACGGTACTCCTGTCGGCGACCCCCAGCGACTTCATCTCGTCCGGGTTTGCCCTGACGCTAGTGTCATCCCCGCTCATTTCATCAATTACCGCGGCTAGGGTTTTCTTCACTCTGCCACCGCCCACGGACATCTCGACCCTGTCCGTTATCCCGAGCTCGCCCGCAAGCTTCTTGGAGAGGACCAGCTTCCCCTCCTCCACCGATGGATCATACAAAAGCTTCACCCTCTTCTCGGTGACCTTCAGTTCCCTTGAGTAGACGGACGAGGCGGGTGGTATGAACGACAACATCTTACTGATGTCGACCTTCTCCCCTGAGCTCAAGCTACTTCACCCTCTCCCTTGGTTACGGGCTCGCCTAGCGACTTTATTTCCGCACGATTATAAATGAATTTCCTCAAAGCTGAAGGAGCATCCTCAAGCCTAAGCCTAACCTGCTCCCATGTATCGCGGTCCCTCATGGTAACGGTGCCATCCTCTAGCGTCCTGTAGTCAACAGTGAACGCAGCCGGCACACCTATTTCATCAACTCTTGCGTACCTCTTACCGATGCTGCCTACATCATCATAAATCACCGTGAAACCCTCGGATACGAGCAGCTCCCTGAGCCTGACGGCCTCCCTTGATAGCCTCTCGTCGCCCTCAACGAGGGGGAAGACTGCGGCGTCTATGGGCGCCAGGTGTCTTGGTATTGATAGAATAACGCGCCCCTCCCTCTCCCTATAAGACCTTTCAAGCACAATATATAGAAGCCTGTCTATCCCGAACGAGGGCTCCACAACGTGGGGTATGAACTTCCTGCCTGATACCTTCTCCTCAATTTCAATAACCCTTATGGCCGTTGCCGGAACCTCGACCCCCTTGACGGTAACGGACCCCTTCTCCTTCAGTTGTGTTTCTACGTAATCTGGAGACATGCCTTCGAGGGTCCTTATAACCTCGGTAGAGGCCTCCCTGAACGTCCTACCGACATACGCCCTGTCCACGACGACCTTCTTGCTCTTAACCACTATAGGCTCCTTATAGGGTTCGAAGACCTGGAGGTCCTGACCGCTGTACTTCATGTGCCTAGACAAGTCATAGTCGCCTCTGTAGGCGAAGCCGGCAACCTCTACCCATCCCCACCTTGAGCTCTTGACTAGCAGGTCGAATACCTGTGTTGCGTAGTGGGCCTTCTCGTGGGGACCTTTCTCCTCGAAGAAGGCCTCTTCTGCGCCTATGCCAAGCTGAGATAGGTAGTCAAGCCCAACCGCCATCCAGAGTGCCATGCAGGGGTGGACTACAACTCCTCTCTTTATGAGCTCAGACACGGAAAGCATAACGGGCTCTTTCCCGGCCAATCTGTCCTCATACCGTCTTACGACAACCATCCTGTCCAGGACTTTGTCGAGCCCAGGACACTCGCTCGACTTTGGGTCAAAGAATAACTCCATTTCCATTATAGTGAAGTCCCTGAGCCTTATCATGCCCTGCCTTGGACTTATCTCGTTCCTGGCAACCCTGCCGACCTGCGCTATGCCAATGGGTAGCCTTCCCCTCATGCTCTCAAGGACCCTCTTGAACGAGGTAAACATTCCTTGGGCTAGCTCTGGCCGTAGGTAGCCTACGCTTCCCTCGTAGGGGCCTATCTGGGTCCTGAACAGGAGGTTGAAGGTCTCTACGTCACTCAGCTCGCCACCGCAGACTGGGCACTTAATTTTGTTCTCCCTTATCTTAGCCGTTAGCTCCTGGACGCTCAGCCCCTCGGCACTGACCTTGAGGACCTCTTCTACCAGGTGATCCGCTCTAAAGACCCTGCCGCACTTCCTGCATCTGACTATCGGGTCCGTGAAGCTTTCCACGTGTCCGCTAGCCTCGAAAACTATTGATGGGGCTACAACAGGCGTCTCTATCTCAACCACGAAGTCCTGCCTCTCAAAGACGAACTTACGCCTCCACAGCTCTATTATCTTCCTCTTTACAGCGAACCCCAGAGGGCCTATATCATAGAAGCCAGCGACGCCGCCGTAGATCTCGTAGCTTGGCCAGAAGAACCCCCTCCTCCTGCCAAGGTCAACGACCTTGTCGTAGACGTCCTCTTGCCGGGGCTGGGACACCTAGACTTCCCTGAAAGGCGGATGTGCCTTTGGGGCTTTAACTTATGCTGTGGAGGATACGCAGGAGAAGTTAAAGCCAACAACCCTTATCGATTCATCAGTGTTGGGGTTTAATTTTACCCTCTCAGGCGGCAACTGGGGTCCTTATGGGAATCGGCTCCCTGTACATAACTCAGACGATGAGGCGGTTCGCTGGAATAGAGGGAAGTGAAAAGTCGAGGTATAGGATTCTCGGCGTACCGTTCGACTCAACGACCTCATATCGCCCTGGCGCAAGGTTCGCCCCTGACTCAGTAAGGCAGGCAGCAGCCGCCCTTGAGAGCAACAGCTTCTTCCTGAGGGATCTCTACCTTGAGGACGCAGCCCCATATGATGAGGGTGACGTCGCAGTCTCGATAGGTGACGTCGCCGAGACGCTTACCAGAATTGAGGCCGCAGTTGCTGAGGTCGCTTCCCACGGGATACCAATCCTGATAGGGGGCGAGCACACTATTACGCTTGGCGCTTACAAGGCCCTTTCGTCAAAGAAGCCGTGCATGGTCGTATTCGATGCGCACCTTGACTTTAGGGACGACTACCTTGGTCTCAAGGTAGGCCACGCTACATTCATGAGGAGACTCATAGAGTCTCGCCAGCCGCCCAAGATTGTGTACCTGGGGGTCAGGGCCTTCTCTAAGGAGGAGGCAGAGGCAGTAAGGAAGTTACCATACATCACAATTAGAGGGCCTCAGGACTTCATCAGCCTGGGGCCTGTGAACGTGGCCTCCTCGGTCGTCTCCGAGCTAAGGGCCTGCGACAGCGTTTACATAAGTGTCGATATGGACGTTTTTGACACGGCATACGCGCCCGGCGTGGGCAACCCAGAGCCCCTTGGGCTAACGCCCCTCGACGTACTCTCAGTAATAAACAAGATCGTTGACGAGAGGCTCGTAGGGGCTGATGTAGTGGAGGTCTCGCCCACCTATGACCCGAGCGGCGTGACCTCCTCCCTTGCGGCCAAGGTAATACTTGAGCTGATATTAAAGCACTACGCGGTCTCCAGTAGGAGGTAGGCTAGACAGCGTAGACCCTACGAGGCGCAACTATCGTAGACGGCGCCCTGATCTTTACAAAAACCCTGTACCCACACTTAGGGCACATCATTGTCTGGTATTGCTCAAGTTCGCTCTTGCTAATCTTATATCCGCAATTCAGGCACATGTAGTAGACCTCTCGGGGCTTAATCCCATAGGGCGTGGTCTCCTCGTACGGCGCTGCCTCAGCAGCCTGCTCCTCGGACATCTCCTCCTGCGGCCTCTCCTCTTCCGACAAGCCTGACCCCTGGCGGTCAGGCAGCAAACACTTTTATCCTTAAGCGGGCGCTGGATTCACGTAGCGGATGGGGTGGTAGAGAAAGCCCATGCCCAAGGAGCTTGAGTGTGGAGGCCTGCCTCCTGAAATATGTGAGCAGCTTAACGCCGAACAGCAAGTTATTAAGATAAGGCTTGAAGTACGGAAGTTTAACAAACAGGTCACGATAATAGAGGGCATTGATGACAAGCAGTTCAACCTCAAGGAAATAGCTTCGAAGTTGAAAACTGAGCTGGCAGCTGGTGGGACATATAAGGACGGCAGGATCGAGATCCAGGGGGATCACAGAAAGAGGGTCAAGGAGCTGCTTGTCAAGATGGGCTTCCCCGAGGACAATATAATGATAATAGAGTGATAACGTTCACCTAACTCTTTTATTCCACTTTTGGTGGATACCCTATCCAGAGGCTACTTGAAGGCGATAGCTCTGTTCGTAGGGGGGTCGACCCTCACATCAACGAGACCAGGACTGAGCATAGCTGGGCCTACACCCGAGGCGACGCTTTACACTCCTACCCTTGACCTGGAGTACCTTGTGCTCGGTTCGCCTGTGAGCCTCAGCACCATACCGCTGAGCCCCGAGGGTCTACCTACCCCCGCTGTATTGACAAGGGCTACCCTACAACTGGTACGGGTGCCTTACCTTGTGGTTGACGCAGGGACATACTACGGCCTCCGCGTACCTCACGTGAGGCTCCCCAGCTCAAGGTACGGAGCTGACATCGCCGAGTCCAATGCGATGCCCGAGGGCACGGCCAGGGCCCTCTTCGAAGAGGGCCGCGCGCTAGGGAGAACTATAGCCGTGGGGCATGACAGGACGCTTATAGGTGAGACAATACCTGGAGGAACCACTGTCGCGGCAGCTGTGATGAGCGCTATGGGCTTCGACGGCCTATCTTTTGTTAGCAGCGCCTCCCCCCATAACCCAAAGGATCTGAAGAGGGATGTTGTTATGAGGGCCTTGACACGGGTCGCCGGCGTCTTAGACCCCTTTGCGATCGTTGACGCTGTAGGCGACCCTGTCCACATTGCTATGGCTGGCATCGCCGCGGGCGCCCTCGATCAGGGATCCAACGTAATCCTTGCTGGCGGGACCCAGATGGGCGCTGTCCTCGCCATAATGGGGTCACTTGGCGTCCTCGATCCAGCGAGGGTTTCGATCGCTACTACCAGGTGGATAGCCAATGACAGCTCCTCTAACATCAGGGCGATAGCGAACGAGGTCGGCAGAGGCGTTGAGCTTCTCGTGGCAGACCTCGACTTCTCCGACTCACCTTACCCTGGGCTTGCAATGTATGAGAAGGGCTTCGTGAAGGAGGGAGTTGGCGCTGGAGGCGTCGCAGCGCTGGCTCACATGCTTGGCTTCACCTACGAGTGCGTGAAGAGGGCTATTTACGAAGAGTACGGGAGGTTGCTGAGACTTGGTAAGGCTCGTAGTAAGTGAGAGGGCCCTCATAGTGGACTTCGGGTCTCAAAGACGTATGGCGACAACGGCTCACCTTAAGGGGATAGTATCTTCGTCAAAGGTTGCAATATATCAGGTCAGCGAGGCCGACGACCTCTCAAGCCCTGAGCGGTTCAAGTCTGCTGTGAGGTCCGAGCTTGGCCTTGGGCCTGAAGACCCGGTGATGTTGACAGCTGCCGACATAAGGAGACACGCAATAGCGCAGGAAGGAGAGTACGGCGTTGTGGCCACAGTAGGCGTCAGGGAGGCCGCCTGCCCAGGCATGAGCCACCCCTACACGCCGATGAGACCCTCCACAATAAACGTGGTCGCATGGGTACCTGATAACCTGACCGACCAAGGCCTCATCGACCTACTTAGGACAGTAGCTGAGGCCAAGGCAGCTGCCGTGGCCGACCTAATGCTAAGATGCAGCGGAAGGGCTACAGGTACTGTCAGCGACGCGATAACGGTGGCTTCGAACCAGGGTGAGGACGGATACCTATGGGCTGGGCTGGCCACCACTATTGGCGGGAAAGTTGCCGCCCTCACTTACAAGGCGATAACATCAGTGGCCAGGGATGAGAAGGAGCTGTTGGCATGGGTGCTGGGAGCTGGTATTAAGGAGCTCAAGGAGGACGCTGTCAGGCTTTACAGGGCCGCGCCCGTCCCTGGCATAACAGACGACACCGCTATCAGACTCTTTGAATCCGAGCTGGAAGAGCTGTTGTCAGACCCGAACGTGTGGGCGTTCCTTATAGCAGCCCGAGAGCTTGACATAATAGGCTCTTCCGGCCTCATACCAGGCCTCACGAGGGCTGAGTTCGAGGCGGACTCTAAAAGGGTCATTGCCGACGAGCTTCTGGCCACAGCGCTAAGCATATACATCAACGGGTTCAAGGGGTTGACGGCCACGTACTGGGCTGATTCCATGAAGGAACGACTTGGTCTTAACGCTTCTCGCCTTCCAATGTTTGAGGATGATGCGACGGCTGCGCTTGTGGCATCGGCCCTCTCTCGGGTCTACGACAGGCTTCTTAGGGCGAAGAGGGATGGCCGAGGATCTATTTGAGGTCGCTGTAATAATGGCCGGGGGGAGGGGATCAAGGTTACAGGGTCCTTCCAAGCCGTTCATGCAGTTATGTGGCAGGCCCCTGCTTGAGCATACCCTTCTCCCGGCTGTCGAGGTCTCTAGGAAAGTCCTAATCGCTATAAGTCCTCACAGCGAGCCTTACGTTTCCCTTTTCAAGCCTCCTCCTAGGGCATCATACATTATGACCAACGGAGCCGGATATGAGTCCGACCTGAGCCTCCTGCTAAGCTTGGTGAGAGCCCGCCCTATGCTTGTCCTAGCGGCTGACCTGATAGGGCTCACCCCTGACAAGCTCTCATACTTACGCCGAGCATCGCTTTCGGCGCCAGAGGCTGTTATCACCGTGAGGGACGGAGGGAAGTACGTTGGGGTGTCGGTCTTCAAGGAGGGCAGAGTGGACGCCTGGGCGAACCTAGAGGTCAACTGGGGGCTCGTGAACGTGAACACGTTAACTGACTACGGTGAGGCAGTTGAGAGGTGCTGACCTGGCTAGCAGAGTCCACGGGGGGTCGGCACCCACTGGACTCCTTGACTTTAGCTCGCCCTCAAACCCCCTTGGTCAGCCTAGTGAGCTTATTGAGCTGATAGAGGAGTGCGTGCGCGAGCGGGCCTACGCCAGTTATCCAACCAGGATGTATAGGGAGCTCTACGAGTCCCTCTCGAGCTACCTTGGCGTTAGTCCTCAGAGCATCCTGCCCCTGAACGGGGCCTCCGAGGCATTGCAGTTGACGCCCCTCGCTCTAAAAGCCAAATCCATTGTTGTCGTTGAGCCTAACTTCGGCGACCATGAGCTCCTCGCGCGAGGGGTTGGAATCAAGCTCCAGAGGTTCCTACTTAAGGAGGAGGGGAAAAGGTTTACCCTAGACGTTGACGCACTAATCTCTGACATAATCAAGGCATCTAAGCCTTCTGTGCTGATACTCTCCAGGCCCAATAACCCGACGGGTCGGCTGGCTTCCCTTAACGAGATCGATGATATAAGCAGCAGAATACCGCCTCACGTAGCGTTCATAGTCGATGAGGCATTCATCGACCTCTCCAAGGCCGCTCCGTTGCCAGAGAGGGAGGACCTCGTAGTCATTCGCTCGCTTACAAAGGCCTTCTCAACGCCGGGGTTGAGACTTGGCGCCGTAATAACTTCTAACAGGAACATCCTCGGAAGGCTTGAGGCTGCCGCGCAGCCGTGGCCGGTCGATTCAATAACGGCATGTGCCTTCTCCCGCTTCCTTAAAACAGCCAGCGCGCGGGAGCACGTAAGGCTTGGGGCCCAGCTGGCCGCAAGCGAGCTGGCCAGGCTCACCGCAGAGCTGAGGTCAACCGGCATAACGGTCTATGACTCCAGCGCGCCATTCGTCCTAGTGAGGCACGACGTGAGGCCAAACCCAGGCTTCGTCAGGGAGCTTCAGAGGAGGGGTATTTACGCCAGGGACTGCTCGTCATTCTTTGGGTTAGGACCTTCATATACCAGGCTTTCGGTTAAGCTGCCTGAGGAGAACAGCGTCCTTCTCAACGTAATAAAGGAGGTGGTCTCAGTACGGGACTAGGTGACCTGTTTTCCCTTCTCACCACTGTGCCAGCTAAGGGAACCCATGAGGGGGCCGCAAGGTGGTTCTTCGCGGTCCCCATAGTGGGTCTGCTCGAGGGGCTCATAGTAGCCGCGGTCGGGTACCTCCTGTACGCATGGCCTTTAATATCATCTACTTGTATGGTCGCTGCCCACATACTGATTACTGGCGGCATGCACCTCGACGGCACCGCAGACTATGGCGACGTCATCGGGTCCCACAAGAGGGGAAGGGAGGCGCTTGAGGTCCTGAAGGACCCGAGAAGGGGGGCCTATGGCATAATCGCCCTCACCTTTATACTCATAGCCAGGTTCTCATCACTTTACTACCTTGCGTCACACCCTCTCGCGGTGGTCGCCTCCTACGTGGTAGGCCTGGAGGGGGCATATCTGACGTCGGCCCTTGGCGTTCCCGAGCCCTACGAGGGTATGGCAAGGCTCATCGTGCTCGAGGCCAGGCGGCCATCAAAGGTGGGCCTCAACGTAGTTATCGCCTCCATCATAATTGGTGTCATTTCGAGCCTTCAGCCCAAGACCCTGGTCGAGCTAGTAGGCCTGATACCCGCTGCCGGTGTAGCCATGGACTCCAACAGGAGGCTCGGCTTCGTCAATGGTGACGCCCTGGGGTTTGCGATAGAGCTAGGTGAGGTGCTGGCCCTGACGGTGGCGGCTGTTTGAAGCTCCTGCCCAGCTTCATGTACCCAGGCCCAATATACGTACTGGGCGCGATGGCCCTAGCCGTTGCCCTCGACGGGCTTTACCCCTATCACAGCGGCTTGATGTTAACAATACACCCTGTTCACACGTCGTTCAGCCTAGCCTCCAGGCTCTACCGGCCTCGGGGCTCGAAGGCGCGAGGTCTAGCCATATGGCTAGCTGTCGTCGCTGGCCATCTCGCATTGTATGGTACTGCCCTGTACCTGGCCTGGCTCGTGGGACCACTCGCCTGGGTTATCGTAGCAGCGTACATAGTCAAGACATCGCTTTCCTTGAGGCTCCTCCTTGATACAGTCGAGGACGTAGGTAGGGCCCTGGGAGCGGGAAGGCTAGACGAGGCCCGTGTCAAGGCGCAGGGCCTCGTCAGGAGGGACCTCTCGGGTGAGGACGAGGGCCACGTTGCGTCCGCGGCCGTGGAGTCCCTTGCTGAGAGCCTAGTCGACGGCTTCTCGTCAACGCTGTTCTGGCTGTCACTCCTTGGGCCGATTGGAGCACTTCTGCAAAGAGTTGTTAACACGCTTGACGGCGCCCTGGGGTATCGGGACCCTGAGCACAAGGACATAGGTCTCGTTAGCGCCGTTGCTGACACTATAATAAACTACGTGCCAGCAAGGCTTACCGCACTCTTCATAACCTTGGCCTCGCAAGCAGGAGGGGGCAGTTTGAGGAGGGCCCTTTACTCATGGATAGCGTGCAGGGGTCTCACCGAGAGCAGGAATGCCGGTCACCCTATGTCAGCCATGGCGGGGGCCTTAGGGGTAAAGCTTGAGAAGAGAGGTCACTACGCCCTCTGTCCAGACGCCGGAGCAATGCCCACCGCGAGCGACATTGATTCCGCCCTCCGCGTCTCCATCGCTGTAGCGGCTCTCTGGGCCGTCATCGTCTCCATAGTAGTAATCGCCCTCGCGTCCTTTTAGGGTTCCAATCTTTCTCCTCCCTCATGGAGCCTGAAGTGGCGGACGACTGCGCTGAGCTGGCGCGCGATATAGTAGCCGTTGTTGGCAGAGAACTGACTTCAAAGGGGTGCGACTGCGTACTCTTCAGCGGAGGCATTGACACAAGCCTAGTTGCGCTGTCGGCTGTCACTGCAGGCCTTAGGCCCAGGCTGATCACAGTGACATACCCTGGCTCAGCTGACGAAGAGTACGCCCTGTACGTAGCCGAGAGGCTAGGGCTTGAGATTCACTTAGTGAGGCCCCCTACCGAGCTCTCGATGAAGTGTGTTGACGAGGCGCTCCATGCAATGGAAACAATAGACCCCATCGAGGTGATCTCCGCGGCGGCCGTGTGCGCTGGCCTACTCAAGGCTAAGGAGCTCGGCTGCAGGTGCGTTGCCACAGGCGACGGCGGGGACGAGCTATTCATAGGCTACGACTTCCTCCTTGACAGGAGCTTAAAGGAGCTCTCTAAGTGGCTTAACAGGGTAACTACCGAAGCCTTCTTCAACTCATTGGCAATGGGTAGTAGGCTTGGCGTGAATGTGGCGCTGCCCCTGTACACGGATGACGTGAAGGATCTAGCCCGCAGGTCCCTGGAAGGCTGCTCCGTCCGTGAAAGAGGGGGACGAAAGTACGGCAAGTACGTCCTTAGGTTGGCATTAGAAACCCATTCCCTAGACAAGGTGGCGTGGAGGCCGAAGGACCCGATAACAAGAGGTAGCGGTGTCCAGGCCCTCCTAAACTTAATGAAGGAAAAGGTCACTTTACAGGAAGCCATCAACCTGTCGGAGGCGACTATGATAAGAGTTCCCTCATACCCACACGTCTACCTGCTTAAGAGAAGACTAGAGCTGGGGCTTAGCATACCCCCTAGGGAGGCTTCCAATAAGCGGTGCCCGGTGTGCGGTAGGCCCATGAGGGGTGACCACTGCAAGTTCTGTGGGGCGTATGTTGAGGAGGGCGAGATCTCGGTTTACAATGACGAGCTTTTCAAGGTCACTGGCCAGCTGCGGCAGACCTAAGCTTAGCAAGCGTGTAGCGCGCGTTCTCAAGCATCCAGTGGTCGTTATTAAAGAAGACGTATACGCGATAGGGGGAGAGGCTTAAGATCCTCCCTATAACTTCATCTAGCTCTTCGGCCGCGTAATTATGGGCATACCATGCAGACCTCCCGTGCATCCTAAGGTACACGGTGTTGCCGCTATTGTAGACATAGGTTCCCATGGGCGAGTCGACCGAGACAAAAACCACCCCTAGCCTGCTGACTTCCCTCACCGCCTCGTCAGAGAACCAGGACTCGTGCCTGAACTCGGCGGCGAACGTGGCTCGCCCTATCTCGAGACTTGACAGAGCGCTAAGCCTCCTCAGGTTCTCATCCGTCATGGTAAAGTTGGGGGGCATCTGCACTAGGTAAAAGTCTACCAGGTCTCTCATGGGCTCAAAGACCCTGATGAACTTACTGAGGACCTGTAGTCCCCTATCATTGAGCCTGTGGACGTGGGTCACGGATCTGTGGACCTTGACAGCCCACCTCAAACCGACGCCTAGCTTAGCCCAACCCTTGACCTGGCTTGGGAACGGGAACCTGTAGAAGGACGCGTTAAGCTCGACAGAGTTCAGGCCACTCCACTTGACGTACCACCTAAGGTCACCCCCCTCGTTCCAGTCGTAGAGCCAGCCTGAGGTCCCTACGTAGACCTCCAAGCGCCCCGTAATTAATTGGCTCCCGGCACTAATTTAGGCAGGGAGAGCAGACTGGCCAGCAACGCTGACGTCGTGTGTGACCTCAGTCCTGTCGAGCTTTATGTACTGCTCCACTTAAAGAGGGCAGGGGTCGACTACGCGGGTTCTATGACCAAGGTGTCAGGGGTACCAATACCTGAGATAGAGGAAGCCCTCGATAGGTTAGAATCGCGAGGCCTGGTGCAGAGGAGGGTAGGCGGCTCGTCGATAAAGAGGTCTGAGGCGAGGTTCAAGCTGTCCAATGAGGTGAGAAAGCATCACACGTACTTTGAGCTGACCCAACGGGGCGAGTCCCTCGTGAGGCTCCTGACAAGGGAACCGGCCCTGCTCTCACGCTACTTTGAGACCATAGCAGGCCACCCAAGGGCACTAGATGTGCTCCTCTTCCTCGATAGGGTCAAGAATGAGCATGCAGGCATACTGGCCAGGGTTCTTGGAGACACACCATGTCATACAACAGAGGTTATGGAGGGTCTTGTCAGGGCTGGCCTGGTCATAAAGGTAAAGGAGAAGGTCCTTAAGTCGTGGGAGAGGAAGGCAAAGCCCAAGGCCGAGACGAGGACGCACCATACCTACTACTCCTTGAGTAGGCTTGGTTCCCTCATAATAAGGTTCTCAGGCCTTAGGAGGGCAGGCCCTCGCCCCTAGAGTCACTCTATGGGGCCTACGCTCGGCCTCCCCTGCCTTATCCCCTTCCCTGCGAGTGACCTGAGCGCCTCTGGCCCTCCCTTGAGCAGCTTCGCCAGGTTCTCTGCGTGTGCTCGGGCCCTGCTTATCGCGATTTCCTTTAGCTCGGACGGGCTAGAGGCCTCATCCTCATGGACCGTCACATCAATTATCACCTTCCCTGTAAGAACGGAGAGAACTATGAGACCGACGCTCATGGCAAGGTAGCTGAGCTTATCGACCTCGGCAGGCCCGACCCATCCAAGGGTTATAAGACCGTCGCACCCCATGTCAAGCATCCTCCTCGCGGCCCCAGGGATGTCCTTAATTCCAGGTACGGTATACCTCTCGACCCTGTACTCGGGAAGCTCCTCCCTCAGCACACCCTCTGCCACCGAGCCCATGTCAACCCTTGAGAACGTCGTATCAATCACTCCAACACACTTCACGCCCTCTACAGGCCTCAATTATCTCATCCCCGCTAACAAGTGGAAACCCCCAGGCCTTTGAAAGCTCAACTGCTTTAGGGAGGCTTAGGGAGGTGCCATAGTCAAGCATCTCGGCGAACACAACAGCTGGTTCGATGCCGGCCAGGGCAGTTAACGCTATGCTGAGCTCTGTGTGGCCTCTCCTAAGCGAGAGCCCTCTTGAGGCCAGAACAGGCACGTGGCCAGGGGCCTGGAATTCCTCCATGAACTTCCTCTTGGCACTGTCCACGTCACCCCTTACATACGTTAGCACCACGTTGTAGAGCTCCCTTACAGTCTTGGCCCTGTCCTCATCGCTTATGCCTGTCCTCACAGACACGTGGTTGACCCACACCGTGAAGGCAGGCCTGTCACCGTACCCCAACCTCCTCATTGCAAGGGGCCTCAGCTCTGGCACCGAAGCTATTAGTTCGTCCCCCCACACGAGTCCCAGGCCTCTGGCTATGGACCACCTGGTTGCGAAGCATATGAGCCCGCCAGCCCGGGTCCTGAGCGAGTATATAGCGTCAGGACCCACCGACGACGCGTGATATACTAAGTCTACCTCTGACTCCCTCGAGGCGGAGTCATAGATGAGCACCGGCCTCCCGTTCCTGAGCGACTCCACCGCCTCCTCTACCGTCAATCTCGGCCACCAGGGCCAGGGCCAGAGCGACCGTAGAGATTATTAACGGAACGTAGGTCGAGGGAGAGCTCACGCTGATAAGAGCGGCGTTGAGGCCAACGGTGACAATGTGTGTGGCGTTGGACGACGGCAGGGACGCAAACGCCTCACCTAACACCAGGACCACTGACCAGTTCCGTCCCTCTATATCGAAGGACGTCCAGGAGTCCTGTGTGAAGTAGGTCAGGTAGGAGAACTCCGTGCTGTTCCCATCTATCACTATCTGCTCCCCGCAGCTTGAGGGACTGCTCTCAAGGGATAGGTTAAGGCCAGGGACCTCAACGGGTGTAGTGCCCTGCCAAACCTCAAGGGACGTCGGGGGCGCGCTGGTGTTTAGACAGAGCATGGAGTATGCTGTTAGACCTGACGAGAACCCCGTGTACCAAATGCCTACAAGCCTTACATCGACTCCAGACGATCCGACGATTACGACGACAGGGCCCTTGGCTGTCACGTTGAAGTGCCAGAGGCCAGCTGTAACATTGAACTCAGCTACGGCAACCGCCCCATAGCGGATAACTGTGAGACCGCCTGGAAGGGAGTAAGTGCCGTTGTGAAGCTGCGCTGAGAGCCCTCTGGCTATCAAGCCCAAGGACGCCAGGATAAGGGGGACTGCCCACACTACGTTACACCCATCGCGTGGCTCGTGATGAGCCCTACCAGCGCTCCCGCGCCTATTGTGACGGTTGATTCAAATACAGCTGCCACCAGCAGCATAACGAGCGACACCAGGAACAATGAGAAGCCCTTGAAGTACATGTAGTCAACGCCCTTCCTGAGAAGGGATATCGACGCGACGGTCAGCGAGAACGCGGGTATCTCAATAACCCCGTGCGGGGCGAGAAGGTAGAACTCGACGAGCACGTTGCCATGGTACGGAAGCGTGATGGCGGTCACGAATCCAAGGAACCCACCGTTGAAGATAATTACGCCGATGGGCGCGACGAGGGTGACTAGTAGCCCGTAGGCTATTAGGTCGGTCAGTGAGTTCTTAGCAAATATTATCACAGGCAGTACTACGTATAGCGGGCCAGTCACGTTCACGTAGTTTGCCAGCTGCTTTATCTGCTGCGTCTCATTAATGAAGTATTGTCCCAACAAGCTAGAGGCGATGTTCCTATAGAATACAACCGCCAGGATTGCCGAGACGCCGAACACGACTATAACGGCGTACCAGGTAAACCTCATGTTCCTGTTCGACGCAATCTCCAAGACAGCCTCATCGAGGAGCCCCAACCTCCCCTGCCTCCACCAACGCTGCACAGTCCCTTGGAAGCTTATCTGCTATAGCTGCCAGGGTTTCGGGGGGCGTTAATATGAAGCCCCTTTGCCTACACGCTTCTATGCAGTCGCCCTCGGAGTCGCACCTGAGAGGCTCCCCCTTTAGCCTCCAGCCCCTGCCCACGGCCAGCAATCACGTGGCTAGTAGGGCTATTTACTCCTTCCCCGCAGGTAGAGGAGGGGGAGAGCACGTCAAGCAAGAGCGCTAAGTTCAGGACTGAGGCCCTAGTTGGCGTCTGGAACGAGATAATTTCAGCCTGGGAGTCCGGGGAGCACGTAACGCGGGAGAGAGCCATCGAGCTCCTCAAGGGGGAGTACTCAAGTCTCTCTATATCTCCGATAAAGGGGGCCGCGGAGCCAGCCGACCTGTACGACAAAGAGCTAACCAGCCTCTACGTGGTGGGAAAGTACGGCATGGGTCTCGACGAGCAGTACCCTGAGATCTTCGACTCCATCTTCTCAACGGAGTCCAAGATAGAGCAGTCCATAGACTCCCTCCTCAGAGACGACCCGTCCAAGGCAAGGGACAAGGTGCTTGCCCTCATGGGAGAGGTAGACGGTAATGGCGTCGCAAGGATGCTCAGGATGGCGCTGACCAAAATATACTTCGGCTTCGCCGAGGAGGACCTAATGAAGAGGCTGAGCGACGCTGTCTCTAAGGCCTTCCCAGAGAGGGCAGAGGACGTGAACAGGTTCCTCAGATTCTACGCCGCGTTCAGACTTGCCCTAGCAATAGAGCGAGGCGAGGTCAGGGACAGGATAACCAAGGAGGCTGTCAAACACGCCATGGCCCTCCAGCTTGGAAAGGGCAAAGAGACACTGCCCAGCGACGACTATGTGGCCAAGATAGCGTCTGAGGTCCTAAAGGTGCCAGCAAGAGTGCTGAGGCAGGTTCTGTCGGCCAGGGGCTCAAGGGCAACGACTACTACCTGACCCCGAACACCTGCCTGACCAGCTCCCTGACTATGGTCAGCCGCTGTATCTCATTGGTTCCCTCATATATCGTGGTTATTATCGCGTCCCTGAGGTATCTCTCGAGCCCTGTCTCGAAGTCGACGCCGTAGCCGCCATGTATCTGAACGGCCTGCCTAGCTATCCACTCAGCGCTCTCGGTCGCAAATGTCTTGGCCAGGCTCGCCGCGATTAGGAACTCCCTCCTGCCAGCATCAGCCAGCGTTGCAGCCCAGTAAGTCAGGAGCCTTGCAGCCTCAAGCCTTATGTACATGTCGGCCAGCTTTTCGGTTATGATCTCAAACTCTGCGAGCTTCTGCCCGAAGACCTCGCGCTGCAGCGCATAGTTGAGCGCCTTCTCAAAAGTGGCCTGCGCTATGCCTACGGCCTGGGCTGCTATGCCGATCCTCGTGTAATCATAGGTCGTTACGACGACCTTGAACCCCTCGTTCTCTTTCCCCACCATGTTCTCTGCTGGAACCTTCACGTTGTCAAGCACCACTTCGTATGGCTGCTCCCCCCTCATCCCAATTACCCTGAACTGCTGCCCTATCTTCACCCCAGGCCAGTCCCTCTCAACGACGAACGTTGTGATCCCCCACCACCTCTTGCCAGGCTGGGGTGGGTTGGTCCTGGCTGACACTATGAGGAAGTCCGCCTCGCCCGCGCCGCTGATGAACACCTTTCTGCCGTTTATGATATAGTGGTCGTTCTCCTTCCTCGCCTGTGACTGTATACCTGCCACGTCGCTGCCTCCACTGGGCTCGGTGTTCGCGTGCGCCCCCCTCTTCTCACCTCTCGCTATGGGCGTCACGTACCTCTTCTTCAGGTCCTCAGAGCCGAAGAGGAGTATAGGTATAGCGAAGAGGTGATTTACCCCGATCGCCACAGCCAGTGCCGGTGTCGCCCTGGAGACCTCCTCCATGGCCAGTACGGTCATGAGCTGGCCACCGCCCTGACCCCCGTACTGCTCAGGGATGCCGACACCGGTCAGCCCCTGCTCTGCCATCGCCTTAAGTATTTCCTGCGGTATCCTGTTGGTCTCCTCTATCTCCCTCCACCTGGGCATCACGTTCTTTTCCACGAACTCCCTCACGGCTTTCCTGAAGAGCTCGTGCTCCGGCGTTATGTCGACCCTGAAGTCCTCAGCGCTCCTGAACGGGAACACCATCTCTCTCGCCTCTCGGCATTGGCTGGACTAGGGTAAAAGCTGTGTTAAGCAGGGTAGTAATGATCGGCTTAAGGTCACCCCCTAATCTAGGAGGTGCCTACAAAAGGACGAGAGCTGTGCAGGTCCGCGTTCAGTGCCCCTACAAAAGGCGACATCCCCTTTTATGACATAGTAGTCGAGATCGAGACCATATCCAACAGCAAACGTCTCACTGCCAAGAGCCATTTAGTTAAGCCTTGAGACCTCCCGCCTGGACTATAACGGAGCCTATGACTATGAGGGCAGCCCCGACCGCCTGAGGGCCTGAGAGGGCTTCGTGTAGAATGAGGGCCGTAAACCCTATAGCGACGACTGGGGCAAGCATCGAGAGAGCCCCGGCCCTCACGCCGCCAAGATCCCTGACCGAGTAAAACCAAAGGAGCCACCCCACGCCCTGGACTACGACAGCTATGTAGAGGTCAAGGGCGACGAAGCGTGGGCTGAGGCTCATATACATCCCAAGCGGCCACATGGCCAGTATTATAGGTGCTGACGAGAGGCTCATGAAAGCGGTGACCCCGGCCACGTCAACTCCCGCGAGATACTTCTCGAAGTAGATGGTGCCGGCGGCCCACACGAACCCTCCAAGCAAACCGATTACGATGCCTAGCAGGTACTCTGGCCTCATGTCAGCGACAACGGTAATCATGATGCCTATCACCCCTACGCCTATTCCCGCGTACTGCAGGCCACCGACCCTCCTTCTGAGGAGGCCTGCGGTCATCAGAGCCGTGAAGAGCGGCTGTGTGTATATCAGTACCGCAGCTGTGGAGGGGTTTGGCGTCATTAGGATCGAGAGGTTGAGCAACGAGATCATCGCCGCTATGTTTATGAGCCCCCCTATGAACTCCCTGAGCCCTGCCTTGACCCTCCTGAAAACGGCTGCAAGGAAGGCCCCTCCCACCGCGGCCCTCAGGGCCGCGAGCGCCACGGGGGAGATCCCCTTCTCGGCCACATAGATCACCGGGTACGCGGATCCCCACACGAGAACCGTGCCAGCGATTGCCGCGTAGCCTGCAGTATGTCTAGTCACCGTGCGCCCTCAAGGGTGGGCCGGGAACGCCTTTTAAGCTCAGCCCCCTCGCCCCAAGCGGTAAGCAGCTTGAAGGTGCTCGTGATAAGGGCGGAGAGAGGTAAGGTTGTAAAAGACGAAGTGGTGGAAGGCGACCTTAAGGAGCTCGTTAAGAGGAAGGCCACTGAGGCCCTGGGGGAGTGGGATCCAGAGAACAGCGACTTCATAGTCCTGAAGGACGAGAGGGAGGTCGAGCTCCCCCTGCCGCTTAAACCGGAGCTTGTCGACCTCTTCAGGTCCATAGGGTCCCTGAGCAGGACCAAGGATAAGGCCGTGGCCCGGTTCCCGATATACACCATCAGCTTCGAGAACCACATGGTAAGCGAGGATAAGTACGTCGAGTACAAGATCTACATGCTCGCGCCTTACATTGACGAGGACATAAAGACGGAGCTTGAGGCCGAGGCCCAGGACATAACCACTGAAAAGGAGACGCCGGGGGGCATTGCTGAGGAGGGCGAAGGCGGTTAGTTTTGTCGTTAATTAGCCCCGGCCTGCTTGAGTTCGGCGAGGCCACCCTGACTCTCTTCATAGTCCTAGACCCCTTCGCCGTTGTACCGTTCTACGTAGCTGCCGCCCAAAGGCTTCCACAGTCCAAGAGACCCTCCTTTCTGAGGACGCTAGTGGGCTCTGCTGTGTTCATGCTGCTCACATTCGTTGTGATCGGGGAGTACATGCTGGACCTTCTGGGGGTTACGCTGAAGGACTTCAGAGTGGCGGCAGGGATCATACTCCTTGTCTACGCCATCTCGAGCCTCTTCGACATAGAGATAGGCGCGCCTCGGGTCCCCGAGGAGGTTGAGAGGCAGGCCATAGTACCGCTCGCGACCCCCCTCCTCGCAGGGCCGGGAAGCATATCTACGGTTCTCTACTTCAGGTACGTGTACGGCTACCCAATAGCGCTCGTCAGCATCGCCGTCAACGCTGTCCTGGCTTACGCAATCCTGTACGCGGGGGAGAAGCTGATGAGGTTCCTTGGCAGGCACGGGGCCCTCCTAATAGACAAGTTCATGAGCTTGATACTGGCCGGCTTCGCAGTGAGCCTGATTAGGACGTCTATATAGCGCCTCAGCCGGGGACAGCCTCCTCACCGCCAGGCTCGGACCTATCGACGTCCTCATTGGCGAGCCCTCTGTAACACAGGCCACGATCATCACTGATGTCACGCTTGCAGCGTTCTTCATCGGGCCCCTTACGATGAGACCGCTAACGCTTATAAAATCTCTACGTCTAGGAATAGGTTGGGGTCCCTTGTATAAGAAGATCCTCGTCGGCTACGACGGCAGCGAGGGCGGGGAGAAGGCGCTGAGAAGGGCCGTTGAGCTTGCTAAGTCCTTCGGGAGCGAGCTCTGCCTCCTTACAGTGATCCCGCCCAGCTCCATGGCCTTTGGAGAAATCGTGATACCCGACGCTGTGAACCTCTCCCTGATAATAGACTCCTCCAGGAAGAGGCTGGCGGAGGTAGCCTCTGGCCTGTCCTCGGAGGGCCTAAAGGTTAGGTTTGACGTACTTACCGGCGACCCCGGCGACACCCTGGTCAGCTACGCCGAGGTTAACGGCTGTGACCTAATAGTCCTAGGCAGGAGAAGGCTCTCCAGGCTTGAGAGGCTGGTGCTGGGGAGCGTGACGCATAAGGTAGCGGGTAAGTCGACAAAGGCTGACGTGTTAGTTGTCCCCTAGTCCCCCTTCCCCCTCCTGCCCTCAGGCACTATCACGAGCATCGCAGTTGATATCACAGCGAACACCGCGAAGGCCCACATGGCGGCTGACAGCCCGCTCATTGTGACTACAGCTCTCACTCTCGGTATGTTGACGAGGACGCCCCCTATGATTATGCCAACGGCCCCTCCGACCGTGTTCCCGATACCCCAGACAAGGGAGTTGGCCTGCGCCCTGGCCTCGGGACCTACAAACTCGGAAACGTAGCCGAGAAGCACCGGGAAGCCGCTCATGGCAAAGAAGGAGTAGACGGCCAACAGGGTCGCAACTAAGTAGACCCCGCGCGTAAGGAGAAACGCTATGTAGGAAATAGTCGACGCGACTGTGGTTATTATTATAACGTTCCTGCCGCCTATTCTCCCCACGAGCCACCCGAAGAACGGCTGCCCAAAGATCGCAGTGGCGTAAGATGCCGTAACCACGAGGCCCATCAGGACCTTGGAGTGAAGGCTGGCGTCAATGTAGGTAGGCACGTACGTTTGGACGCCTGACATGAACATTGCCCTCACGAAGATCATGATGGTCAGCGGGACTAGGGCGTAATAGTATGCAGATAGCCTTGCAGCTGAGCGGGACCTACTCTCGTTAGTCGACGGCATCCTGATAGGCCTTAGACCTATGTATATTATAGCAGACAGTATGAAGACGTATACGCCTATAAGCGACAGCGCGAGCCCTCCCCCCAGGGCCCTTATGGCGAGCACGATTGCGGCGGGGAACAGGGCCCTCCCCAGGCTGCCGAAGGCGCCGTTGACGCCAAGGGCTGGGCCGGCGTTGCCTTCGTAGGCCCTCTGGAGTATGGCCCCTCCTAGGGGGTGGTAGAAGGAGAGGCCGAGGCCTAGGAGCGTGGAGCCGAGGCCTATTAGGACGAGCCTAATGAGGCTGCCTGCCACGAAGGACCAGGCAAATAGGACAGCCGAGACCCCTATCATGAGGAATCCTATCAACATCAGGAGGTTATGACGCCCCTTCCTGTCGGCGTGGCTGCTAACGAACGGGCTGGCCACCCCCGATAGTATGTTCACGAGGGCTGCCATCGAGCCCAGGTACAGGGCCGAGATCTTCATGCTCAGGTAAAAGTCTATGAGAATAGACATAGTTACGAGAAAGCTGTCGTTGAGGAAGTGCGCGAGGGATGTGAACGCCAGGGCCCTCAGCCTGTGCCTGTCGACAACTTCCACAGTTGTGCTCACCGTCGGCGCCTCTAGCTCTCGGTTACAAATAGATAAAATTCTACATATAGATAAGACCGAAGCCTTTTTAGTAAGCCTCGTTAGACTAATTATAATGGGTTGAATCTTGACATTAACGGCAGCAGTCCTAGCTGGAGGGGAAGGTACCAGGTTTAGGCCATACACTGACATCATACCTAAGCCTATGATACCGATCGGTCCCGACGAGAGGCCGGTAGTCGACTACATAGTTAACGTCCTCATAAAGGGAGGGGTCACACACGTGGTCTTCCTAGTAGGGTACAAGTGGAAGTACGTTAAAAACTACTTCGGCTACGGGGACAGGTTCGGCATCAAGATAGACTACAGCATAGACGACGAGGTCTACAAGAACACCGGCGGCTCCCTGCTCAAGGCTGCGAAGCACCACCTCCTTGACAGCGACCCCATAATAGTGTGGTACGGCGACATACTGGCCCCTATCAGGGCGTCTGAGCTCGCGGAGTTCCATAGGAAACACGGGGCGGACGCCACAATTGTTCTCGCCAGCAGGTACCAGGTGCCTGTGGGGGTTGCGGAGGTCGACGGCGAGGGCAACGTAAGGAGCCTGAGGGAGAAGCCCTGGCTAGACCTAAGGGTCTCCATTGGCGTGCTAGCCATGAGGCCGACGCTCCTGGAGGAGTTCGAGGGAAAGCTCGGGACCTCCTTTGACGTCATGGGTGACCTGATCCCTGTCATGATCAGCACGGGCATGAAGGTAAAGGCCTACCTCTATGAAGGGCCATGGGTCGACGTGGGAAGCCTCGAGAGGTATAAGAAGATCGACGAGGGCCTGCTCAGGGAGGTCACTAACCTACACTAGACCCCCTCCTGATCACGACCCTGCCGTCTCCTGGGAGCTCTACGATATCGCCGTCCCTCACCGACCTGAGGCCAGGCTCCGGCACCCCCGTTACTAGCGGTATGGAGGCCAGCACGCACCCGGTCACAACTATTGGGTCCACCCTGGACATGACTATCGCGGCAGGCGCCACCCCGTTGACCCTTAGGGCGTAGATCACGTAGCTCCCAACAGTGCTACCCCTTGGCCTGATTGCAACCAGAACCCTTCCCTTAACGCTCCTGCCGTCCGCGAGGGCCCCTGTCACAGGGTTCACGTCACCATAGAACGAGACGGCCTCCACGAATACGGCCGGCCCCTTCGCCGCCCCGCCTACCAGCTGCTTCCCCAAGAGCTCTACCATGGGTTCATCAGCCTCTCAGCCAGCCTCTCAGTGGGCTCAAGGCCTATCCTGACCCCTCTTCTCGACAGGTAGAAGTAGGCCTTGTAGCTGTCGGTGGCGACACTAATACCTGACCTCAGGGGGGCTACGACTAGGCACGTATCTCTCACGATTACCGCCCTGTAGCGCCTAAGTACCCCAATGACGTGGCTTGGGACCTTGGCCTCCTCGGCCCTCGAGAGCGTTATCACGAGCCTTGGGCTACTTTGCCTTGGCTCCCCCCTTGAGAGGTAGGTCGCCAGCCTCTCTAGGTACTTCACACTTGCATGCGGGCACCCGAGGTACACGACCTCAACGTCGTCAGGGGGGGCAAGCCTCTCAAGCCTCTCCTCAACGTCAGCCCACTCTATGGGCTCCTCCGCCTCGAGCCCCTCCGGCTCCCTCTCGGGAGTCAGCCCTGGCACGAAGACCATCGGTATATCGCCTGCGGCCCCCACGGCGGCCGCAAGCTCCCTGAACACGTCATCATCGACCTTGGCCCTGAGAAGGGGCGGCCCTGGCGCCCTATGAAGAGTCGCTATGATCTCCCCGAGGACGCCGGAGCTCGCGTAGTCAAGGCTAGGCCCAGTTGGAGACAGCCTGTAGCCAACCCTTGGGACCCTCTCGCTGTCCACATGCATGCCGTAGTAGTACGTCCTGCCGGCTATGGCAGCCATGAGGGCGAGGGGCCCTCCCTCCCTGTTGGTCCTCAGGCCAAGGACACTGTTAGCGTAAACTACAGCGCTTGACTCCCCCCATGCGACGCTAGCCCCCCTCTCGAGGCCGCTCACGTCAGGTATATAATAAGGCGTGCACGTGAACGTCAGCTTTGCCCCCATGGACTCGAGCGCCCTGATCACGGCCCTCTGCCCCCTCACCAGGTCATCCGTTACGTCGACGTAGTCAAGGGCGTAAGGGTTGTCAAGGTCGAAGCCTATGGGGTTAACAGTGGTAGGCACAGAGAACCTGGCTCCGCGGGAGGCGAGATCCTCGAGAAGCCTGAGACCGGGCTCGCCTATGTTGTAGTATGATACCCCTGATACGTGCGCGTGGACTATCGGCTGGAGCCTCTCGGCCCCGAGCGCCTCCCCGACCTTCACTATGACCTCTAGCGCCCTCGCCTTGGCCCAGCCCTCCTCGCCCCTGAGTACCCTCTCCTCGTACTCAGTGAGGTACATCAGTACCACCACGTCTCTTGGAAGCTGTGCTCTGGAACCATATAGGTCCTGTCAGTAGCTGCCCGGCAGGCGCCAGCGAGTATGCACGCTCCATCTGAGCAGCCGCCCGCCGCCCTGCAGCCAGGGCTGCAGCCAGCTGCGCAGGCCGGGGCGTCAAAGGTGCAACACCTCCTCCCGAAGGTCCACAGGAAGTCGTCAAGGAGGAACGGGTCCACGCCAGCCTCCTGGGAGACGACCCTGTAGGCAGACCTGACCGCGAGCCTGAGGATCAAGTCCTCTTGCGGCTCGAACGGCACGCCCCTCGCTATCCTGGCAAGGGTGGCAGCGTCAACGTCGACGATTCCGGTCCTCAGGGCGATGCGGGTAAGGTGGTTGTCGACTGGTACCTCCTTGTTCTGAGGGTCCTGGAAGATAACTACGCCCCTCCTCTCTATGAACTTGGCCAGAAGGAACGCCTTCTTCTCGACAGGGTCCTGGTAGGCCTTGAAGGCCTTGAGCAGGTCTATGAAGCCCTCCCCTACCCCCCTCCTCAGGTAC
>CAYFGU010000011.1:0-39199 GCA_964343115.1 uncultured Desulfurococcales archaeon | reverse complement strand
ACGGCAAGACCACGTTCATGAGGCTCGTGGCTGGCCTGGAGATACCTACGGAGGGTGAGATCTACTTCGACGACGAGCTGGTGTCCGCCACCGGCAGAATTGTCGTTGAGCCCGAGAGGAGGGGCATAGCGATGGTGTTCCAGACCTGGGCCCTGTACCCGAATATGACAGTCTATGACAACATAGCCTTCCCGCTGAGGAACGCTGGCCTGCCCAGGCCCGAGATAGACAGGAGGGTGAAGGAAGTGGCAGAGGAGCTGGGCCTCACGAGGGTCCTCAACCACTACCCGAGGGAGCTGAGCGGCGGGCAGATGCAGAGGACTGCCATCGCCAGGGCGCTGGTCAAGAACCCGAGGGTCCTCCTCATGGACGAGCCCTTCAGCAACCTGGACGCCGCCATAAGGGACAGCGCGAGGGCGCTGGTCAGAAGGATACAGAGGGAGAGGAAGCTCACCACCCTGATCGTGTCGCACGACCCCGCCGACATATTCTCCGTCACTGAGAGGGCTGGCGTGATATTCAACGGGAAGTTCGTGCAGGTTGGCACGCCCTCCGACATATACGACAACCCTGTAAGCGAGGCTGTGGCGAAGCTGGGCGGTGACCTGAACGTCTACGAGGTCAAGGTGACCAGCGGTGTCGCCGAGCTCGCTGGGCTCAGGTTTGAGACCCCTCACAAGGCCACCTCAGGGCAGCTGAGGCTCGGCGTCAGGCCTGAGGACCTGTCCCTTTCAGCCCAGGGGGAGTCGCCTGGGATGCTTGTGGCAGGTAAGGTCAGGGTAAAGGTGTCAAGCTACATAGCCGGCGTGTTCAGGACGGTCGTGTCCCCTGTTGAGGACGAGAGCGTCGAGGTCCTGGTCAACTCTTCCCACTTCGTAGAGCCCGGCAGCGAGCTGTACCTGCTTTACAGGCCTGAGAAGGTCAAGTTCTTCGACTCGCAGGGGAGGAACGTCTCACGGGCCAGCGCCTGAGCCGCAATGGTTCATCGCCGGCCCGGGCGGGCCGTGATGACACGACGGTAAGCGGAGCCGCGGGGCCGTGAAGAGCGTTCACCCTTGCTGAGGGGCTTGAGCCCGCCCACCTAGCGGCCAGGGCCTGTCAACCTAGCCTAAGCCGCGTCTCTCGCCCGGGGCGGCCCTGCCCCCAAGGAGCCTCAGCAAGGTGAACCTTATGACAGTTACGTCGTCCTCGAGCGTGAAGTCCCCGTATATCCTCCTGAGCTCCCTGAAGAGCTCCGCAAGGCCATTGAAGCCGTCGAGCCTGGCGTCCTCATCTGTGAGGTCACGGACCTTCTTGTGGACAACGTCATCTATGCGGGCCACGGCGACGGGCCCGCCGTCCCCCACTATAGTCACCACCCTGTGTCTGACCCTCAGTCTACCGAGCCTTATGGTGCCCCTCTTCCTGCCTTCAAGTATCATAGCCAGGTACCTCTTCTTGAACCTCAGCGTCCTCCCCAGGCCCCTTTCACCAGCTTCCATGGCCCTGGGGCCGTAGGTGGCGAACGTTTAAATAGAAGGTTACACCCTTATCCTACCGCGCGAGGGTTGGACGGTGAATAGGTCCCATGTCCTACTCTTGTTAGGCGTCCTCCTCGTCTCGCTCCTAACGCCGCTGGCCCTGACCGCCAGGGCGGCGTCAACGCGGCAGACGGCCTACTACGGCCCCTCCCTGCAGGGGACATACATAGGCGAGCTCCCGCCATCCCAGACAGTCAGCGTCTCCGTCTTCCTGCCGCCCAGGAACATCCAGGAGCTGCTGCTCCTTGCCCAGGAAGTTGCAAACCACCAGATACCGCCCCTGTCAAGGCAGGAGGTCCTTAACCTGTTCGCCCCCTCAGAGCAGGAGCTTAAGGCAGTTGAGGGCTACCTGACGTCCCAGGGGTTCAGCGTAGTCTACGTGAGCCCTGACAGGCTATCAGTAATGGCCGTGGCGCCCGCCTCGGTTGTCGAGAGCACCTTCGGCGTCAGGCTAGGCCTCTACACGGCCCCTGACGGCACGGTGTTCTACGCCCCCGAGGGAACCCCTTCGATACCAACACAGCTCCAGGGCACCCTCATAATGGGGCTCACCAACAGGACCGCCTTCAGGCCACAGTACGTGGTCGCGGGCGTACTTAAGGGCAAGGAGGTCGTGCCGTTCAACGCCAGCGACCTCGGGGTCCCATCGCTGCAGCTTGCCCCGCAGCAGCAGGCCTTCGCGGGCCTCTACTACACGCCCGCGGACTTCGAGGGGGCCTATAATGTAACGCCCCTAATGCAGTACAGCCAGGGCTCATCAATAGCTATAATTGACGCCTACGGCGACCCTGAGATCTACCAGGACGTATACACGTTTGACCAGATGTTCGGCCTACCTATGGCCAACCTAACCGTTATACCAATAGGTCCGTACCACCCGAGCCTAGGCCTCACCACGGGCTGGTATATCGAGACGGCCCTCGACGTTGAGGCCGCCCAGTCGATGGCCCCCTACGCCCACATCTACCTCGTGGTCGCTGCCAACAACGGTAACGCCCTCTTCGAGGCCATAGACTACGTAGTTAGCACGGACCTCGCTGACGTCGTTTCAATGAGCTGGGGGCAACCAGAGAACCTGTTCGGCATGTCAGGCATCTACACCACCTACCCGGCCTACTACCTCAACTACGCCTTCGCCGACTACTACTTCGCCCTTGGCTCGGCCGAGGGCATAAGCTTCTTCGCCTCGTCAGGTGACTGGGGCGCCTTTGACGCTACCCCAACCACATATGGGGCCGTCTCCTTCCCGTCGTCCTCGCCCTTCGTCACCGCGGTGGGCGGGACGACGCTCTACGTGAACGTGACGTCAGGCTATCTCGGCTTCCTTGACACAACCGACACCTATGAGGGCGAGACGGCCTGGTCCGTCAACCCACTAATGGGGATCGAGCTCGCGTCAACCGGGGGCTACTCCAGCCTCTTCCCGAAGCCCTGGTACCAGTTCGGCGTGGTCCAGGGCAACTACAGGGCGACACCTGACGTGGCCGCTGACGCTAACCTGTACACGGGCTTCGTCGAGATAGCCGTGGGCTTACCCATGGTCGTAGGCGGCACGAGCCTCGCCTCGCCGCTCTGGGCCGGGATCGCGGCTGACATAGACGGCTACCTCGGCATGAAGCTAGGTCTCCTCAACCCGCTCCTCTATGAGATATACAAGAACGGAACCCTCTACATGAAAGCCTTCCACCAGATAACGTTCGGCTACAACGGCTACTACCTAGCTGGGCCTGGCTATAACATGGTGACAGGGCTCGGCTCGCCTAACGCCGGCGAGCTGGCCTACGCCATAGCCACCCTGCTTGAGACCTCTAAGACTCTGCACGTGAGCGTAACCACCTACCAGCCTGGCACGGAGTACCCGTGGTACATGTACAACACCTCCTTCGAGGTCCTCGCCGACGTAACCTTCCCCAACGGCTCGACTGTCGAGGTCGGCAACTTCAGCGCCTACGTGTTCGCCACGCAGGGCTTCCTGGAGAGGGTGCCGCTCACATTTAACTCGACCTCAGGACTATGGGAGGGCACCGTCTACGTCGAGCCCGGAGCGCCGCCTAACGTGTGGACAATCCTCGTCAACGGCACCTCTGGCGAGTACTCAGGAACCGGTGCCACCGACGCCTACATTGGGGTCGGGATAACTATCATTGAGCCGATACCGTACCCCTACGGGCCGTCCATACCCGTTAACTACCCGTTCAAGATAGAGGTCTATGCCGTGTTCCCCAACGGGACGCCCGTGAACACCTCCAGCCTTAAGGTCGTGTTCTACAGGCAGGGCACCCCGGTGTTCACGGCGACCCTGCTGCCCACGTCCACGCAGGGCCTCTACGAGGGCACGTCCATGCTGATGTACCCGGAGCCCCAGGGCGCGTACGTAATGTACGTCTACTACACAGGGCCCAACGGCGAGGAGGAGGGCAACGCCTACGAGTACCTGTACTTCGGTGAGATGATACCTGTGGGCTACGTGATAACGCCCTTGAACGACGGAATGCCGTCAGTAAGCGCTAACCAGACGCTTGTGTTCCTCGCCTTTGTCGAGAACCCGTTCGGCTTCGGCATATTCACGAGCCATGTCTGGGTCGACATATACAACATGAGCGGCTACCTCGTTGCTCAGGTGCCTCTCCAGCCCGCGCCGTATCCGCTTCTTGGTTACCAGATAGGGTCCTTCACCGTGCCACCGAATATGCCGCCGGGCTGGTATAACGCCGTCTTCGTGTCCGAGGAGAACACAAGTACAGGGCCGCTCTTCGGCTACCTCAACCAGTCATTCTACGTGGCCCCGACGGCTGCCCAGGCGCCTCTGGTTGTCATACCGAGCTACGCCTTCGAGAACCAGTGGATCGAGATACAGGCCCAGATTCTGTACCCCAACGGCACCCCGGTGACGAGCGGCGAGTTCACCGCGACGCTGCTGCCGGTCCAGGACCTGCCCAACCTCACGTCCATAAGCTTTGAGACTGGCGTGCCTCTACAGTACAACGTTACCGTCGGCGCCTGGGTAGGGTACGTCCAGGTGCCGTCGATAATCTCCTGGAGCATTTACAAAGGCGAGGGCGTCTATAGCCTCGCAGGGCCGTGGGACGTCGTGGTCGCCGGCGTGAGCCCGACAGGCGTCAACCTGTACCTGTCAACGTGGCCTATCTACGTGGAGCCCTTCACATACATGGACCCAGTGACCATAACGGGCTCCAACCTGAGCTCCCTGCCCTCGTCCATAAGGTCAGGGGACACCCTGTACAACGTGTACTTCCCCTCGCTCAAGGTGGTCGGCGCTGACCTGACCCTTGTTGACAGCGTTGTCGGTCAGCTAACGGCGGTAAACTCGACCGTCACCGTGGTGAACGGCAACATTACCTCGCTGAACGCCTTCGGCTCCAGGGTGACGCTCAGGGGAGGATACCTGGGAGGAGGGACCGTTGGCATCAACGCCGTCGGGTCAACCGTCACGGTAGAGGGGACGGAGTTCGCTGACCTCAGGTACGCGTTCTCGGCCACTGACAGCACGCTCGAAGTCCAGGGCGCCACGTTCATCAACGTCGGCTCGATAGCTGCCCCTGGGCTAGGCTCTGCTGAGGTGCAGCACGCTATAGCCCAGGCGGTCTCGGACGCCCTGTCAGAGCTCTCTACTATGTGGCAGGGCACAGGCGGCCTGAAGCCGTTGGTCACGCAGACGCCTAGCGCACCGGCCTCCAGCTACGCGACAGCCGTCGCCTACGTCTCAGCGTCGTCGCCCTCTGACGCGGCCGTGTCAGTTGGCCTTGCCTCCCTGGCCGCGGCGGCTGCTATAGCTGCGGCAGCGCTAGCGATAGCAAGGCCAAGGGAGGGGGTGAGACCGTGAGGCTGGCAGCCCTTGCAGTCCTAGCCATAGCCGTCATGCTGGCCGCCACCCTGTCCCCGGCCGCCGCAGCCTCGCAGGGCCCGTCCGTGCCGGTCAGGCCGCCCCTGTCCATCGCCCTGTCGCCTAACCTGTACGACTCCCTGGTCGGAAAGGATGGGTACTACTCGTTCGAGGCCTTCAGGTACTTGCCCCCCAACGAAACGCCTAGGGTGATACAGATAGCGCACAACGTGGTGTTCAACCACACCCTTGGCACTACACATAACTTCATTGTAAACGTGCCCCCTGGCAACTACAGCCTGGAGCTGTTGAACGTCTCGGTAAGGGAAATAGGCGGGCCAGCATATGACGTTGTTGTTCACATATTTGCCAACGGCACCCCTATTTTCTGGGGGTCGACCCAGGAGATACTGAACTCTACAGCATCAGCTGACGTGACGTTCTTTGAGAACCTCCTGAAGGGGCCTGTGAACTTCCAGGTCACAATACCTGCCATCTATAACCCCTCCATTGGGGTCACTGGCTACTACATAGCTAACGTGAGCCTCCTGCTCTATAATGGGAGCCCTCCTACTGGACTCCCCAATATGTTCAAGCCCCTGTGGTTCTTCGTTAATGGAGCTAAGGACTACGCCTCAGAGAGCATACAAATTCCTAACGGCACCTACAGGGCCTGGCTGATCCTATACACTCAGGGCAACGACTATGATGAGTTCTGGTACACTAACATCCCGGCGGTCAGGTACGTGAAGGTTTACTACAACAACGTCCTGGCAGGTATCATCAACCCGTTTCAGACAATATATACGGGAGGCATAGACTACTTCTGGTGGAAACCCGTCCCGTCCGTCAACACCTTGTCATATCACATGCCTGACATGATAGACCTTACACCAATGTTGGCGTTCGGTCTGAACGCCACCATTACGATACATGTTGCGGACTTGCTCGCGTCGTCCCAAGCCATGGGTGTTCCAGGAGGGCTGTTCAGGTGGTGGATGGGCGGCGTAGTAGCCCTGTGGGTGAACCAGAGCAACCCAATGATAGGCTCAAAGGTCATATCGAGGAACGTGATATACCATGACACAGGGCCGGAAATCATAATAAACAGCGTCATGGGGTATTACTTCGAGGAAGGGGCCAGTTACTCGATAAACTACACGTCCATTCTCAAGTTTGAACATGGCACGGAGTGGGTCACCGCAGCACAGAGGGGCACGACGAACGTGCTGCAGGAGTACAACTATGCAGGCACCTACGCCTACAACTACCTTGACGAGCAGTTCTCGAAGACCTCGCTCTCAACGGGCTACGAGCCCTACACCTTATCCCTTAGTGGCAACTGGCCCGTGACCTTGTACTACGACTACGTAATAATACCCAAAACGTCGCCGAGCGTGTACCCGTTCAACGCGACCTACGCCCAGAACGGCTCGATAACGCTGTCCCCGTCATACTCCCTGGCCTACGCGTGGCAGGGCTATAACGAGTCTCTCAGCATGACATACAACCTCTACGCCGTCGGTGGCTTCTCTGGCATAATAGAGTACGTGAGCCCGACAGCCGCAGTGCTGATATCAATCACATCGGTCAACTCGCTTACAACGAAGACGCTCACAGCGGCCATGCTCGTGAACGGCATGGGCTTCGCTGAGGAGGTGTACCTCGAGGGCCTCCAGAACAGCACCGCCAACGCTGCTGGGTACCTTATAGCCAACCAGTTCACGTACCAGCTGGTGAACGGTGGCCTGCCCGGGACTACGACCTCTACGTCGAGCTCGGGCGCCACGGCTCCCGCTAGCAGGCCTGGGGCGACGCCGGGGGCCCCTACTACAAGAGGCAGGCCTGAGGAGGGCCTCCTCGCTAAGAGGGACCTAATGATAAGGGAGCTTAGGGCCCTTTAAAATAACTATAATATATTAAAAATTATTTTTTATAATTCTTTTAAATAGCAGTCCTATCTCCCAGACCTTAACGGTGTCGTGCTCCCTCGGCCTGGGCCGGCTAGCTAAGTAGACCCCGTACGGGTCGTAGCCCCCCTGGCTGAGGGGCCCTCCGTACGGCGAGAACACTATGAACTCCTCAGAGGCGCTGACGAGCCTCCTTACAAGCGAGTCTATGGCCCTGTAGGCTGTGCACGCATCGTAGCCCCTCAGCCTCTCAAGGGCCGTCACCCCGGCCACGACAGGCCCTGCCTCAAGTAGGTCGAGCACAGCCTCCTCGACACCCGAGAGCTCCGCCTCGAGGGGGAACTCCGGCCTCATTGGCGTCTTGACCGCCCCGGCCGCGGGGTCCGTAAGCGGCACGTTAACGAGCCGCGCGCCCGTCTCCTCCACTATGGGCAGGGGCGGCGGGGACTGAAAGAAGCTGGTTGCCCTGACCGGCACGCCGCTGAGGGCGCTGGCCCATGCGGCGGCTGGGTGCTGGATGTCCCTGTTCTCCGTAACCCCCCTGAAGGTGCTGTCGAGCAGCGCGAGAAGTGACCTCGCCCCGCACTTCATGAAGAGCCTGTACGACAGCCCGTCTATGCCGAGCATCAGAGCCTTGACGCGAGCCAACGCACCCTCTCCTCCAGCACGTCCTCGGGTACGGCCCCGACTACCCTGTCGACCTCCTCTCCGTCAAGGAAGAGCATTACCGTCGGGAGGCTTAGCACGTAGTACTTGCCTGCCGTGGCGGGGCTCTCATCAGCGTTCACGCGGGCGAAAGCCACGCCCCTGTATGATATGGAGAGGTCATCTATTATCGGCGACACGAGGAAGCATGGCGCGCACCACGGCGCCCAGAAGTCTACGACAACGGCCCTGTGGGACCTCAGGAACTGGTCGAAGTTAGCGTCGTTGAGGTCTATTACCCTTGGCCCTCCGTCGCCGCCCTCGTCCTTGACAGCCCCCTCCCCCTGCATTGATGAGAGCAGCTGCGCCTTCTTTCTCTCAATTATCCTCCTAAGCTCCTCATCGTCCTCAGGCATGCCCTCAGGCCTCAAAGTGGTAAGGCCTGCCCTCAGGGTTTTAACGGGTTAGTTAATACCGCGGGGCACCCCCGTCGCCCTCAACTTCAGAATTACCGGTCAAGCCTAAGGTGAGCTGGGAGTTAGGAAGGCCGGCAGTATAGCTTATTAAGCCCTCCAGGATATGGACCACACCGGCCCTAAGGAGGGCATGAACTGAAAAGTGTCCGGTGAGGAAGGAGATAGTAGGGTTAGGGACTTCATAGTTGGTAAGCACGTTTTTGGCAGCCTGTACGGGATACCTCCCGAGGTAGCTGACGACGAGGATTATGTGCGTCAGGCAGTCCTGGACGCCGTGAGGGCAGCCAACGCCACCCTCATAGAGATAAAGAGCTGGAAGGTCGGCGGCCACAAGGGCGGGGTCTCGGTGATCGCCCTCGTCAACGAGAGCCACATCGCCGTGCACACCTGGACCGAGTACCGCTACGCAACAGTTGACGCCTACACCTGCGGCGACCACACAAGGCCTGAGAGAGCCTTCCAGCTGCTCGTGGAGAGGCTCAGGCCCCAGTACTACACTTACAACTATGCTGACAGGACCCAGTTCCCGGCCTCAAGCCCCATCTTCATCGTGAGGCGCCCTGAGGTCAAGGTGGCGGCGACGAACAGCTGAGAGGTAAGGCCTGAGGATGGCAGGCTGACGGTACAAGGCTTTTTGAGCTTAGTGGTGAGGCTCCCCCCTGGCCTGCTCAAGGCCGTGGGCCACCACCGGCAGTATTATGTCGAGCGCAAGCCTGACCGCAGAAGGGCTACCGGGCGTGACGAACACCAGGGAGTTCCCGACCAGGAACCCCGTCGCCCTGCTCAGTATGGCGCCCGGGCCCACCTGTTCCAGGCTCCTTAGCCTGAACACCTCGCCGAACCCGGGCAGCTCCTTGCTTGCCATGGGCCTGACAGCCTCTATGCTTAGGTCCCTGGGCGAGAGGCCAGTCCCGCCTGTGACTATGACCACGTCGGCCCTTGAAACAGCGCTGCTGACCGCTGCCCTTATCGCGTAGAGGTCGTTAGGGCTGACCACCCTGTACACAAGCTCGTGGTCGTTTGACCTCAGAGTCTCCTGTACCAGCTGCGTTATGGAGTCCTTCACCTCGCCCCTGAGGACCCTGTCGCTGGTTATCACAAGGGCGAACGTGGCCAAGGGTGATCCCAGTGGTCCGTGCCCAATTAGTTTTAAACGCTAACCTACTTACATAGCCAAGGATCGCCTTGTTCGAGCTCATCAAGCCCGCAGGTGTGAGGGCCCAGGTCGGCGTGATAGGGGGGTCCGGCCTCTACGAGGCCGGCATCCTCGAGAACCCCGTTGAGGTAATGGTCAACACCCCCTTTGGTCAGCCCAGCGACTACATAACCGTAGGGGAGATCAAGGGGGTCAAGGTGGCCTTCCTGCCGAGGCACGGCAGGGGCCACAGGTACCCCCCGCACATGGTCAACTACAGGGCCAACATATGGGCCCTGAAGGCCCTTGGCGCCAGGTGGGTGATAAGCGTATCGGCCGTAGGCAGCCTGAGGGAGGAGATGAGACCTGGCGACATAGTTGTGCCGACGCAGTTCATAGACATGACCAAGGGGAGGAGGTACACCTTCTTCGACGGGCCCGTCACGGTCCACGTCAGCATGGCTGACCCCTTCTGCCAGGACCTGGCCGACAGGCTGTACGAATCCGCTGTTCGCCTAGGCTACAGGGCCCACAAGGGCGCCACCTACGTATGCATAGAGGGGCCTAGGTTCTCAACGAGGGCCGAGAGCAGGGTCTGGAGGGACGTTTTCAAGGCCGACATAATTGGCATGACGCTGGTTCCTGAGGTCAACCTGGCCTGCGAGGCTGAGCTCTGCTACGCTACGCTTGCGACCGTCACGGACTACGACGTATGGGCCGAACGCCCAGTTACGGCGGCCGAGGTCGCGAGGGTCATGAGCGAAAACACCGAGAAGTCAAGGAAGGTGCTCTATGACGTCATACCCGAGCTGGCCGGGGAGCCTGACAGGTCCAAGTGCAGCTGCTGCAGGGCGCTGGAGAATGCAGTCCAGTGAGGGGCTCCTCAAGTCAATCGCGAGGTCCCTCTCTGACGCCAGGTCGCTCCCCAGACCTGACTTCTCAGGCGAGCTCGTGATAATAGCCCCGCCCGAGGCCGCCGCGGCCGCAAAAGTCCTCTACGTGGGGGCCTTGAGCTCAGGGGCGAGGGCTGTGCTGGCCGGCCCCACGGAGGCCTCCGTCCTCCTTATGCCCTACAGGGAGGTGCCACGCATGATAGCTTACGCCGTCTCCCCCCGCGACAGCAGGGTCGTCAGAGCCGTTGAAGAGGCCGCCATGCTCGGCTCCGAGGTCTATCTCGTGGCCCCCAGGCTGCATGAGGCGCTTGAGGCCAGGCTCTCGAGGCGCGACGGCGTCACAAGGGTTGAGGTCCCGGGCGACGCCCCGCTCATGACGATGATCTTTGCCTCAGCCCTATGGTCCCCTCGACCCATGGGGGCCAGGGCCTCCAGGGTTGAGGTCGAGCTCAAGGAACTGGATGGGGCGGCCCAATGGGTCCTCCAGACCTACTCGAGAGAGGCCTCTGAGGTTGCGTCCCTGGAGAGGTACTCGGCCTTCTACACGCCGGCTGCCGAGCCGGGGGCCCGGTACCTGTGCCTGGCCGCCGAGAGGTGCAGCCACGCGGCGCCCCTCGAGGAGCTGCCCAGGTACAGGGGCGAGGCCGCCGTTATTATGGAGACGACTGCAGAGTCCCACGACTATGGTGACGTTGAGGTCGGCGCGGCGGCACGGGGGGTGAGGCTTGTCAAGCTCGTGGTCAACACGGACCCTGTGACCGCTGGGGTATACTCGGCCATATTCAGCGCCCTCGCCTCAGGCAGGGTGATATGATGACCGAGATTAAGCAGGCGATCGTGGTCAGGAGGGACCTCAATATGGGGAGGGGCAAGGCGGCCGCCCAGGCAGCGCACGCGGCCTGCGAGGCCCTCGTCAGGGCCCTGAGGGAGGGAGGCAGGTGGAGGGAGTGGGCCGAGGAGTGGCTCTCCCAGGGGCAGAAGAAGGTCGTGCTTAGGGTCGACAGCAGGGAGGAGATAGAGGAGATCTACAGACAGGCCGTCGAGGCTGGTCTCCCAGCCTCGATAATAGAGGACGCGGGCCTCACACAGCTTCCGCCGGGCACCGTCACCGCCGTCGCCGTGGGGCCTGCGCCGGAGGAGCTCGTGGACAGGATAACCGGCAAGCTCAAGCTGTTCTAGGCCCCCTATAAAGCTAAATTACTTCCCACGAGACGCAGTTGGCTGGCCTTGAGGGAGCTCAAGAGGGTCAGGATAGGCGTCCTCGTCGATGAGAGGTCGCGGCCCGGCCTGAAGGGCGCCTACGGGCTCTCGCTCCTCGTAGACTCGGGCGCCTGGAGGGCCCTTGTAGACACCGGGTCCTCAGATGATGTCCTTGAGCACAACGCGAGGGCTATGGGCGTCGACCTGTCAGAGCTCGACTTCGTTGTCATAACTCACGAACACCTGGACCACACGGGTGGCCTGGCCGCCCTCGCCAGGGCAGGCTACAGGGGCCCCGCCTTCATGCCGGCTGGCTCCTCGTGGAGGCTTGAGAGGCTCGTTGAGGACCTGGGGCTCCAGGCGAGGAGGTCCGTGAGCGGGGGCGAGGTGGCCACAGGCGCACTTCTGCTCGGCCAGCAGTACGGTCCCCCCTACGAGCATGCAATGGCCCTTAGCCTGGAGGGCGCTGGCCTCGTCACCGTTCACGGGTGCTCCCACCCAGGCCCCTCGAGGATGGTCGCCAAGGCCTACAACGACTCCGGCGTCAGGCCCTACGCGGTTGTGGGCGGCCTTCACCTGGCCTGGAGCCCCCCTGAAAGGGTGAGGGCCGAGGTCTCGGCCCTCAGCTCGCTGGGTGTCCGCGTCATCGTCCCGCTCCACTGCAGCGGAGACGGGGTGGCCAGGGAGGCCAGGGAGCTGGGCCTGGCCGTCAGGCAGGCAGTGGCCGGCGACTGGGTCGACCTGCCCTAGGTGACAGGCTTGCCGTCACGGGCCGTGCTAGCCACAGCTAGGTACGCCGTCTACCTCTCCGTGGCCGAGCTAGTGGCGGCCCTCTACGTTGTCACGGAGGGCCTCAGCCAGCTCCACGCCAGGCTCATGGCCTACGCGGTCCTGCCTACGTTCGTGGCCGGCGTCGCCGTCGCCTACGCCTCCTCCTCCCTGAGGGGGCGCCCCAGGGGGGCCGCCGCCCCTGAGTGGCTGGCATCGGCCGCCGCGTGGGCCGTCGCCTTATCGGGCCTTTACGCCTCGCTGTCCGGTTACCTCACCTTCCTCGGCTGGTCCCTAGTGATCCTGGGCGCCTCGCTGGCCTCGCTCGCGCCCCTCTCCCTGAGGAGGGCCGACGTAAAGGCCTCCGTCCTAGCGCTTGGGTACACGCAGGCCCTGGCGGGGGCCCTCGCACTCGCTGGACCCAGGGACCTCTACCCCTTCGCCCTTACGTTCGTCTCCGTGGAGGCGGTGGGGGCCATATACGCCGTGACCCTCCACTCCTTCCCCTCGACATTCGGGGACCAGCCGTCCCTTGCCCTTTCCGCCCTCTCCCTCGGCCTCCTTACCCTGGGGGCCCTGACGTTCGCATGGGGGGTAAGGTTCTACCAGGCCCTACTAGGGGCCTCTATGCTTGTCTCCCTGCCCGCGTTCCGGGCGCATAGGGCGACCGGGTACCTCGCTAAGGCCAGGACCTCACAGAACCCGGTAGCAAGGGGAGGGATGCTGTTCTTCCTCTACGGCCACGCCTTCGCCTTCGGGGCCCTCGCCGCTGTGGGGGCCGCCCTGCTGGGCTCGGCCTGGAAGGGCGTCGACGCCCTCGTCCTTGTACACGCGGTCACGCTAGGCGTCGTCAGCATGTTCGTTCTTATACACGCGCCCATGATGTTGCCGGTGATCATGGGGTGGTCCTCGGCCAGGAGGTACAGCCTCGCCCCCTTCGTCCTCCAGGCCGCAGGGGCCGCGCTGTGGCCCCTGAACATGCACGCCTCCTTCTTCCTGGTAGGCCTGGCCTTCGTCCTAGACGCGATGATAGTTAAGCCGTCGAGGGAGCCGCTCCCGCTAAGCCTGGTGAGGTGAGGACGCTGAGCCAGGCCTGCTCCCTGGTCTGCCCCCACTGCGGCTACGAGGCCAAGGAGGGGCAGCTGGTGTGCCCCAGGTGCGGTAGCTTCCTCGCCTACAGGTGTCAGGGCCTCAGGTGGTCGGTGAGACGGGGGACGCCAAGCATGTGGAGGTACATGGACATGATGGCCTTCAGGCCCCCCAGGATCGTCACGGCTGGGGAGGGCTACACGCCCCTGGTCAGGGTAGGGGACGCGCAGGTCAAGCTCGAGACCAGGAACCCCACTGGAAGCTATGCGGACAGGGCCTCTTCAGCTATTGTCAGCGCCCTGCCCTTAGGATCCTACAGGGTCGGGTACGCCGTTGACTTCGCCGCCTCCATCGCCTTCTACGGACGCCTGGCCGACGCCTCTGTCACGGTCGTCTCGAGCCCTGATTCCCTCGACCCCTTCGACCTGATCAGCATAGCTAAGGCCGGCGCCCAGGTCGAGTTCGCAGGCTCGCCCGAGCTGAGATATGAGAACCAGTACACTGTTGAAGGCCTCAAGACTATATCCTACGAGGTCGTGGAGCAGGCCCGCGTCCCGGACAGGGTTTTCGTCCCGGCCAGCACGGGCCTCCTCGCCTTCTCCATGTGGAAGGGCTTCAGGGAGGCCGCTGAGGCCAGGGGCGCCAGCGAGCCGGACCTCGTCGCCGTCAGCGTCAGGGGGTCTGCGGAGCCGTCAACCATAAGGCTCGCCAGGGGCGTGAGGGTAGTTAAGGTGGAGGCCGACGAGGTCGTGAGCTCAACCTTAAGGCTTGCCTCCAGGGGGCTCTACGTCAGGCCCCTCGCGGCCGCCGCCCTAGTGGCCGCGGAGTCGGAGGGGGGCCTAGCGGTCATAACCGGAGGCCTGAGGAGGCCCGAGCTGTCGCACAGGCGCCCGTCAGACCTCCGTGAGAGGGTCCTTGACGCCCTTAACTCTATGCCTGAGGGGGCCACGGCCTACGACGTCTGGGAGTCCCTGGCGGGGTACACCCTAAGGGGCGTCTACAAGGCCCTCGAGGCCCTTGTCGACGAGGGTAGGGTGTGCGTGGGCTACTCCCTGAAGGGCAGGAGGAAGGTTAAGGTCTACAGACCGTGCGGCCCTGGAAAAGCTTAAGCCTTCAGCCCAGGATATCACTAAATTGGTATACGGTCGTGGGTGAGCGCCCGGAGGAGGTCTCGAGGGACCTCGAGAGGGCTGAGGAGTACGAGGCGACGGTCGCGGGGGGCTCAGTCCTGGGTGCTAACAGGTACCAGATCACCACTGGCGTCATCATAGCCGCCAGGTATGCAGACAAGCTGAGGAGGGTAGCGCTCGTGACGCTCGGCAAGTACGTCCCTAAGGACGTTATCATAAGGGACATTGCCGAGCTCAACAAGCAGCTGTACCACGAGATAGTTGAGAAGAGGAGACTAGGCAAGCTCAACCTTGTCAGGATCACCGTCACCCTCCACTACGACGAGGGCGAGAAGAGGCTAGTGTTTGACGACGTGAAGATATCGATCTTCGTTGACGAGGAGGCGTGCAGGGAGCCCTACCTGAGGGAGGTTGAGGAGCTTAGGAGAAGGGTTGAGGAGCTGAGCTCCGAGAACTCCAGGCTCAGGGAGACCTTTGATAAGATAAGGAGCCTGTTGGCTTCCTAGGCGTACGCAGGACCGGAGGAGCTTTTTTAAACTCATATTGGATATTCGATACAAGGACCTGACTTGAAGGTGGCCGTGCCCAGCGAGGACTGCAGGACGATCTCAGTGCTCAGGTCTGGACAGTTCCTCGTGCTCGAGCTCTCGGAGGACGGGGAGAAGATAGTCAGGAGCGAGTGCCGCAGGGTTGACGCGACGCCGCCCCAGCACAGGGGAGGCCATCACGGCGCCCATGAAGAGGAGGAAGAGGAGGAGCACGGACCCGAGCACGCAAGGTGGCACCTTGCGGTTCTCAACGCCCTAAAGGACGTGGACGTCGTCGTGGCCCCCCACATGGGGCCTACCATGGTGAGGGGCCTGACGGCGATGGGCAAGAGGGTGATAGTCGGAGTCTACGTCGAGGATGTCTCAGACATACCCAGGCTCCTCAGGGAGGCGGGGGCCTAATTTATCTCAAAACCCCCGCCGGCAACTATTCCAAACTCCTGTCCGCGGACCCTATCGACACGTCCTCAGGCTCCAGGACCTTAACTATGTACTCGAAGGCCTTATAGGGGTCAGTGTGAGCGCCGCAGCTGTAGACGTCTACTGTCGCGAAGCGGTACTCAGGCCAGGTGTGAACAGTTATGTGGCTCTCGAGGACTATCGCGACGGCGCTGACGCCCTCGCCTATCTTCCAGGACTTTACGTCCAGTATCGTCATGCCGCCTTCCTCGCCCGCCTTCCTTAGCATGTTCTCAATGGCGGCAGGGTCCTTGAGGGCCTCGACGTTACGGCACCCCTTGAGGTTTCCGTATACGTGGCGACCTATTACCTTTGGCATCGCCATGTCGACCCTCTGCAGGCTCTGCACTAGACCCCACCCCCTATATAAGGGTCCTTTATGCTATAACCCCCCTATCCTTTTAAGCGTTGCCCCTTCCCCTCCTCCCAAACTGAAGGCGGGAGATCTTGGAGGACCTTTACCGAAGAGATCCCCTGGACCTTATAGATATGATCATGATAAGGCTCGACATGATAGAGAGGGAGGCAAGCGAGCTGGCGGCTAGGGAGAGGGCTTCGGGGAGGATGCTGGCGATAGCGACGCAGGCCGAGGCTATCAGGGACGCCCTTTTCGTCCTCAGGGAGAAGTGCAGGACGGCTACTGCTCGGCCTCCTTCCCAGCCATGAAGTCCTCGTACGTGAAGTTGGGCTCCTGGCCGGGCGGCAGGAGGCCCCTGTACCTCATGATCTCCCTTGTAAGCAGCCAGTAGATTAGAGCGAGGCTCCTCCTCCCCTTGTTATTCACGGGTATTACTAGGTCCACGTCCTCGACCTTGCTGTCAGTGTCAGCGAGGGCGACCACGGGTACCCCTATCCTTGAGGCCTCCTCGAGCGCCTGCCTGTCCGTTCTGGTGTCTGTGACCACTACAACCTCAGGCTCGAAGTAGGTCTCAAGCTTTGGGTTCGTGAAGATCCCCGGCGGTATCCTTCCGACTATCGGCTTGCAGCCAAGCTTCTCACACATGGAGTTGACAGGCTTCTGGGCGTAGATCCTCGTGGCTACGACCGCTATCTTTGTTGGGTCAAATGAAGAGAGGAACCTCGCAGCTATCCTGACCCTCTCGTCGGTCTTCCTCACATCGAGGAGGTAGAACCCGTCAGGGAGCACCCTGTACACGAACTGCCTCATGTACTTTGTGCATATCTGCGTCCCGTACACCACGCCAGCCTTCTTGTAGAGCTCGGAGGGGACCAGGAGACCCTTCTCCTCGGCCTCCGTTATCTGCTGGGAGGCCGGAACTGTGGGCTGAGGCTCCTCCTCGCCCTCCTCGCTGCTCAGGCCTCCTCACCCCCTCTTGAGTACGCGCCGAACCTCACGATCCTCACGGTGCTGTACCTCGCTACCTGCTCTATATAAACGACGCTGGTGTAGAGGGTCCTCCTGCAGCAGTACCTGTACACGCCCAGGTCGTCCAGGACCTTCTCGGGGTCCTCCCCTGCCTTCACCCTCCTCTGGAACTCGTCCCAGAGGTGACCGAGAGGGGCGCCACACGTCAAACACCTTACGGGCGGCAGCAAAATGGGCTCACCTGTACGAGGTCTGCCAGCCCCTTCTTGCGCTGTACCTCATGTACTTCTCGGGCTCTGTCCTCCTGGGGTCGCCTGCCAGCATCGTGCGGTCGTACTCCTCGTACAGGGCCCTCAGCTTCTCGGCGACGGCCCTGCTGCGCTGGCAGCCCTCGCCTGACTTATCTGGCACGCACTTGGAGAAGTAGTCGACTAGCCCCCTGGCAATCGCCATCCTCACCGCCTCGGCCTGCCCCATGAACCCGCCACCGCTCACCTCAACGTCGATGTCGACGACGTTCCTTACAGCATCACCTGCTATCACGAGGGGCTCCATCATCTTGAGCCTCGCGACCTCGATGGGCCAAATCTCTAGCGGGACGCCGTTGACCCGGACCCTCCCAGCGCCAGGCTTTATGTACGCCCTTGCGGTGGCCGTTTTCCTCTTGCCGGTGGCGACCACTATCTGTTGGGCCCCCGCGGCCTGCTGCCTCCCGCTACCGCGCTCCACGCTTCCACCCCAGCTGCCTGGCAATTTCGGCGAGGGTTGCGTACTTAGCCTTTGTTAGCTTTTGCACAGTCATATCCTCGGGAATTCTGACGGCCTTCCCAGAGAACTCCTTTGGTACCCCTACGTACACCCTCAGGCCGGAGAGCGCCCTCTCCCCCTTGGGGGTCTTGGGGAGCATGCCCCTCACGGTCCTCCTAAGCAGCTGCTGCGGCGACCTAGGCCTCTTAGGCCTCCACTTCTGCGAGAAGTGGCTCCTGACGCCAAGGACTGTGTCCCTGTAGAACTGCACGAGCCTGGTCGGGTCGCCGCTGACGGCGACCTTGTCGGCGTTTACGACTACAACCCTGCGGCCCTCCAGGAGCCTCTTGGCCACGTAGCTTGCCAGCCTTCCCAGTATGGCCCCCTCGCCGTCTATAACCAACAGCCCCTCCGCGGCCTGCTGAGCCTGAGACATACCGACACCTCACGTTATTATCTTGACTTTGCTGTAGTCCTGCACTTGCACGACCGCCTCCTTCAGGGTTATAACCCTTCCGCCTGCGGCCGAGATCTTCTCAGCGGCCTTCCTTGAGAAAGTGAAAGCGGCGACGGTGACCTTCTTCTTTATGGATCCCGCGCCTAGCACCTTCCCTGGGACGAGGACGATGTCCCCGTCTGAAGCGTACCTGTTTATCTTGCTTACGTTTACCTCAGGCCTGTCCCTGGCCGGCTTGGAGAGGAGCTCGGCAACCCTGCCCCAGACTGGCCTCTCCTTAGAGGCGCGCTTGAGGGCCTCTATGGTGTCCTGCAGCAGCTGGTTCGTAGGGCCGGTCCTCCTCAACTCTGGCTCGCCTCCTGGACCACCTCGGCACCTTCCAGCGCGTTTAACAGCTTTTCGACCTTCCCCTCAAGGCACCTCGTGGTCTCATAGATTATCCTATGGGGCTCCAGGGCCCCTGTTGACTCAACTATTAGGTAGAGCCTTGACGGGTCGTAGGTGACCCTCACGGCGTCCCTGCAGGCGGTCCTCTCACAGTACCTCAGCGCGCTTGAGGGCCTGTTGAGGCCAAGCTCAAGCCTCCCCTTGCCACCGGACTGCATAGCCTCGACGAGCTCTGGGTAGGCTGAGAGGCATTCGAGGCACTCTGACGTGGCCCTGTCCGCGTCGTAGTCGACGTATGTAGCGTACCTGAGGACGGACACCGAGGCGGGGCTCCACTTACCATGCTCATATCCCCTGCCTAGCCTGGCATAGGCGACCAGGTGAACCCTCTGGCCAGGGGCAAGGTACACAATTGGGGTGTCAGGGTAGGCGGGCTTTATCGCTGGGTCTGAGAACTTGAGGTCAGAGGCCTTAACGTAGAAGCCCGCCGACTCCAGGCTGGCCTCGGCCTCGAGATAGACCTTCACGTAACAGTGCTCGTCGTTCTCGCTCGCCTCCCTGCACTCCTCTGGGCTGCCATACTTCTCAAGTACGTCGTCGGACCTTAACACTATTAGGCCGAGCCTGTGCGCGATTATCTCGTCGAAGACGCTTGTCTCGTTGTCGTAGAAGTGCACGAAGTCTATGGCCATCGTCGGGACGTCAGACAGAGACAACCTCCTCAGCGCGTTGCCGTAGGCCACGGGAAAGCCGTTCATGGCCACAGCTATCCTGTTGACGCCTGCCTCAACTATCTCGACGCTTCTCTCGGCCAAGCCTATACCTACCCCAGGTAGGCCAGGAGCTGGGCTTTTAAAAAGGAGATGTGAACGTTAGACCCTCCTGCCTCTCCTTCCGCCCGGTCTCCTGGTGGTGTCGTGGGGTACCGGAGTGACGTCCTCTATCCTGCCTACGACGAAGCCAGCCCTCGCGAGGGCCCTGATTGCGGCCTGCGCGCCAGGCCCAGGCGTCTTGGGGCCGTGGCCCCCTGGGGCCCTGACCTTTATGTGTATGGCCGTTATGCCGCGATCCATGGAGGTCTGGGCAGCCCTAGCGGCGGCCAGCATCGCCGCGTAGGGGGACGGCTTCTCCCTGTCGGCCTTGACGACCATGCCACCTGATATCCTGGCAGCGGTCTCAGCGCCGCTCATGTCCGTTATGTGTATGATCGTGTTGTTGAAGCTGCTGTATATGTGGGCGATACCCCACTTAAGCTCCCTGAGCGACACCCTCACCACCTCCCTGTGCTGAGGCTGCCTGAGCCAACGGGCTGCCAGGCGCGTAGCCTATCAGGCCTTCCTCGTCCCTTGGGACCAGATAGCCTGGGCTTGTCACCCTCCTGCCACCTATGGCTATGTGGCCATGGACTACGAGTTGCCTCGCCTGGTATATCGTCCTGGCCAGGCCCTTCCTGTATACAAGGGTCTGCAGCCTCCTCTCGAGTACGTTCTCTGCAGTCAGGCCCAGGACGTCGTCTAGGGTTGCGTCCCTGTTGATGAGACCCATCCTGTAGAGCCTGTCGAGAAGGCTCTTCGCGGCCTGCGACCTCTCAGGCTCAGGCAGAGCCAGCAGCGACCTTGCCCTCATCCTGAAGCTCCTCACGACAGCCTCCGCTATCCATATCTCCCTCTTGTTCCTGAGGCCGTACTTGCCCATTAGCTCAAGCTCCTCCTGGAGCCTGTCCTTTATCCAGGGGTGACCTGGAGTTACCCACTTACGCCTGCTTTTCTTCGGATCCCCCACCGCCACCACCCTTCCCAGCGCCTGCCTGCGCCTGCGGCAGCGCGGCCTTCTTGACGCCGACAGTCATCCCTGTCCTCCCAGTGGTGTGCGTTTTCTGCCCCCTCACCTTGTAGCCGTACTTGTGCCTTATCCCTCTCCACGAGTTGACCTTTATCTCCCTCTCTATGTCCCTCCTCGCCGCAAATATCAGCTCAGCCCCCACCAGGTGCCTGTCCTGGCCGGTCTCATAGTCCTTCCGCCTGTTGTACATCCAGGACGGCAGATTGAGCTTAGTTAGGTCGCTGACGGCCTCCTCGACCTTCTTAATGGTGTCGGCCGAGAGGTAGCCGACCCTAACCATGGGGTCAAGGCCTAGCCTCCTGACTATAGCGAGAGCCGTCACGTAGCCTATGCCCTTTATCCTTGAGAGCCCATCAATTAGGGTGTCCTCTCCTGGTACGTCCGTGTTAGCGATCCTTACTACCTGGCTGAACGACGACCTCTCGGGCATGAGCCCTCAGGCCTCACTTCCCGGCCTTCGCGCGAAGCTCCTTCACGCGATCTATTATCCTTTTAATGTCATCAGCTGCCTCGCCTGGGTCAACAATGGCCACGCTGGCCGCGGCCACGTCGATCTTGACGGACTCCCCCAGCTTCTTCTTGCTTGGGACGTATACGAAGGGTATCTTCTTGCTGTCGCACAGCAGCGGGAGGTGGGCCACGATCTCCGGCGGATCGACGTCAGTAGCTATTACCACGAGCTTCGCCTGGCCCCTCTCCACGGCCTTGGTGGTCTCGTTGGTGCCCTTCTTTACCTTGCCGGTCTCCCTCGCCCTCGCCACGACCTTATAAACCTCCTCAGCTAGGTCGTCAGGCACCTCAAACAGCACGTAACTGGGCTTAGACATACCCCCTCATCCTCCTCCTAGCGTCAAAAAGGCGTGGCATGTGGGTTATAAAAAGTTAGAGGGGGAGGGAGATGTCATAAGGGGAGTAGCCCGTTCAGGAGTACGTGAAGGCCGAGAGCCAGGTTGGCGGCCACTATCATGGGCGCGAATACGACGGAGAGCGTGTTCAGGACCTTAATCAGCGGGTTCATGGATGGTCCAGTAGTGTCCTTGAACGGGTCCCCCACGGTGTCCCCAATGACCGCGGCCTTGTGGGCTTCGCTCCCCTTGCCTCCCAGGCTGGGGTCGGCACCGGACTCTATGTACTTCTTCGCGTTGTCCCAGGCGCCCCCAGCGTTGGCCATGAGCAGGGCCCTCGGCACGCCGACAAGTATGGCGCCCATTATGAGGCCTGCGACAGCCTGCCACCCGAGCAGGAGGCCTGCGACTATCGGAGCCACAATGGCCACTATGACGGGTGCCATGAACTCGGCTAGCGCTCTCCTAGTGGCTATGTCCACTACCCTTGCGTAGTCAGGCTTCTCCTTCCACTCCATTATGCCCGGGTGCTCACGGAACTGCCTCCTGATCTCCTCAACTATCTCCATCGCCGTCCTGCCGACGGCGCTCAGCGTCCTGCTGGCCAGGAAGTAGACCACGACGGCCCCCACCAGGGCGCCTACGAGGACGTTGGGGTTCACTGCAACCAGGCTGTTAATCATGCTGGACAGGTCGCCTTTGCCAAGGTTGGCCTGCGCTGACGAGACGCTGAGAACCTCAAAGATGAACCCTATGAACAGGACGAGTGCGGCGAGGGCAGCGCTGCTTATGGCGTAGCCCTTTGTCGTTGCCTTCGTCGTGTTGCCGACGGCGTCTAGGACGTCTAACCTGTCCCTGACCTCGTCCGGTAACGATGCCATCTCCGCGACGCCTGCGGCGTTGTCGCTGACGGGCCCGAAGGAGTCAGCCGTTATAATTATGCCAGCTACCGAGAGGAGGCCTACTGAGGCGAGGGCGGTCCCGTAGATCCCAGCCAGGAAGCCTGAGTAGCTGCTTAGGACTGAGGAGAGGACGCCTGAGCCAGCGGAAGACATCGCGTTGTTAACGAGGCCTGTGAAGGCGGCATACCCCATGTAGTAGGTTAGCCCGAGTATGAAGGCTATGAGCAGTATCACAGGTATCGCGCTGACGAGGCCGTAAGCGTAGCCTGTGACTATCACAGTGGCCGGGCTAATCAGGGCCTGCTTAGCGATAGACTTAACAGGCTTATACGTGTAATGCGTGTAGTAGCCCGTCAGCGCTAGCACTATGGGCGCTATTATCGCCCCAAGCGACGCGGACAGAGGCGCGATCAGGGCGACGGAGAGGCCTATCTTGCCAAGGAGGAAGTAGCTGGCTAAGAAGAACAGCACGACTGCAATTGCTATCGTCTCATATATGTCGTAGGAGATGGCAGTCAGGGGGTGCTGCGAGCCCCTCAGCCTGATTATCGCCACTCCTATGAACGTGGCCACAAGGGCGAGGGCGCCGTAGAGGAGCGGGAGCACGACAAGGGCTGGGTAAGTGCTGTACCAGTTCATGACCCACGCTAGGAATATCGTGCCCGTAACTATAACTATGTATGACTCGAAGACGTCGGCCGCCATGCCTGCCACGTCACCTACGTTGTCCCCGACGTTGTCAGCTATAACGCCGGGGTTCCTGGGGTCGTCCTCAGGTATCCCCTTCTCTACCTTGCCGACGAGGTCGGCGCCTAGGTCAGCGGCCTTTGTGTATATGCCGCCGCCGACCCTCATGAACAGGGTGATCAGGCTGGCCCCGAAGGCCATAGACACCAAGGCCAGCGCCCAGCTCTTCGGGAGGATCGCAGTGAACCCCAGGAAAAGCGCGCTCGTTAGCAGGAGCGCTATCCCGGCGAGCGAGAGCCCCATGACAGCCCCCGCCCTCCACGCCAGCCTAAGGGACTCGTAGACCCCGTTCCTCGCTGCCATGGCGGCCCTAGAGGCCGACCTGGTGGTCACGTACATCCCGAGGTAGCCTGCAGCCATGGATCCCAGCGCGCCCACTATGAAGGCGACAGCCGTCGACGCGCCTAGCGCGCCGCTGTGGGAGACGTAAGTTATGCCGACACCTATTATCACCGCGAGGACTGCAAGGACTATCGAGAGGGTCCTGTACTGCCTGAATAGGTAGGCCTTTGCACCAGTAGCTATAGCCTCCGAGATGAACCTCACGTTCTCTGGGCCTGGGTCCTGCCTTAGAACCCATGAGGCGAGCCCGACCGCGATACCCACGCTGATGATACCTATTACCGCGCTAAACAGTGCAACAAGCTCGCCTATCATTGAAACGCCCAGCCATATTCATTCCATAAAAGGTCTTAGACTAAAAAGGGTTACTGTTAGGCCCATTCTATACGTGCGCAACGACGTCGACGCTTAGCAAATAAACCCTGCGCCCGCGCATATGAGGGCAGGTCGCGTTGTTAGCGGACGTGAGGAGGTTGCTGCTGTTAACCCTCTCAGCTCCCGTGAAGCCCGGCTCCGTGCACAGACTCATGGGCGACGTGGACTTTGAGAGGAGGCTCCTCGAGTTCGTCGAGGTGGAGCCCTACCTTGAAGAGGCCCACAGGAGGGGGCAAATGCTGGGCCAGGGGAAGATCACTGCCCAGGAGCTCGGCCTCGGCGGCGTCATCTCGAGGGCCCTGAGGTCCGCGTCCGAGGGAAGCGAGGAGACCCCTCTCGTCGGCCTCTGGTCGGCCGCCATCGCCGTCTCAGCGATGGACGGCTACGCTTCCGCATCCAACATTAAGGTGTACGAGTCCCTGAGGCTCCTCGTCCTAAGGACGCTCTACGCAAGCCTGCCTGAAGACTCGGTTGAGCTCCTCGAGGGCATCAGTAACGTCGGCGACTTCGACCTGGTCAGCCACGTCTCCTCGAGGAACTTGACGGAGAACTATGTGAGGTCGAACAAGCTCACCCTAGGCGATGTCTTTGAGGTTCTGGCTGAGGTCGACAAGGGGTTCACACTCAACATGAGGAGCTACGAGTGGCTCCTGGAGTTGACCAAGCGATACGAGGAGTCTCGGTCCCTCGTGGCAGGCTTCGTGAGGGCCTACCTGGCCGTATCGTCGCAGCTCAGCGGCGACCCTGAGCTGGCCTCAGCCCTCAGCAGGCATGAGATAGACCTGGCCCAGCTCGTGAAGCTCGACAGGAAGCTGATGGGTTCCAGGGAGGGTCTCAACAGGGCCCTTGGGGCCGTGTTCCTCTCCGCCTTCCTGGCCGTCTCCTCAGGCAAGGCCCCCAGGGGCCTGTGACCCGCTGGCACCACGCAGCCTGAGGCCAAGGAAGTACACTGGCAACCCGCCCAGCGCAAGCACGTTGGCCATTAGGCACGTGAGGGCTGTGCCGACCCTTAGGGACCCAGGGTAGAGGGAGGCGGCAAGGGCGGGCGAGAAGCCGCCCACAAGCCTTCCTACTAGGAAGACCAGGTTGGTCCCAGTCGCCCTCAGCTCAGGCGGGTAGGTCTCGCTGGCCCATATGCCGGTGAAGGAGAAGTAGCCCGAGGAGAAGAAGGAGACCGAGAGCGCGGCCAGGGCAGGGTAACCCCTCGGCAACGAGAGCAGCGCGAGAGAGGAGGCTAGACCTGCTAGGCTGAACGCCGCTGCCGTCTTGGGCCTGCCAGCCAGGTCAGACGCGACGCCAGCTGCTGTGAAGCCTGCGAAGCCAAGGGCTGAGAGGGCCGCAAGCCACCCCTCGCTCAACCCCATGGAAGTTATGAACGAGGGGACGTCAGCAAGTAGGGGCACGCTGAACATGAAGGCCCCAACTACGACCGCCGAGAGGCCCACAGTCATCAGGGCGAGCCCCCTGTCGAGGTCCCTGAGGCCAAGCCGCGGCCCGCCAGGCGAGGGGGCCGTTTCAGGGACTAGCAGGGCGGTCACGGAGAGGACCGCGCCTGCAGCCCCAACCACAAGGAAGTACTCCCTCCACCAGGGAAACTCGTAGTACAGAAGCGAGTCCAACATGTATCCTATGAAGTACAGCCCTTGCATTAGCCCGCCAACTGAGCCCTGGAACCTGGGGATCAGCTCCACTACTACGGGGTAGGCCACGCCATTCTGGGCGTTAACGCCAAACCCAACAAAGAACCAGGCTACGTAGAGCTGCCACAGGCTGCTCGTTGCTGAGGCAAGGGCCACGGATAGGCTGAAGATGAGCCCCGAGACCAGGAGGGCGGGCCTCCTGCCGATTCTGTCAGCTGCGTAGCCCAGCGCGAGCCCGCCTATGGCGCCCCCTATGAAGTCCACCGGGAACGTCAGGAGCACCGCGTACGGCGGCACGTTTAGGAGAGAAGAGAGTTGACCAACGAAGAAGGAGACGGAGAACGCTGAGGAGGCCGACATCGTGAAGGGCACGAGGACACCTGCCAGAGAGCTAAGCCTGCCCAAGCGTGGCCCAGGCCGACCTTCTGCACGGGCAGGTTAATCAGGGCGGCGCCTTAGGTGTCCGATAAGGTCGACCTGGTGTGGGCTCGACCCCAGGAGCTTGTGGACCGGCCGGGACTTGAACCCGGGACCTCCGCCGTGCGAGGGCGGCGCTCTTCCAGCTGAGCTACCGGCCCGCCTCCGGTCCACTAAGGGTTAACCTATGGTTACCATTTAAACTTTATCAGAGGTGGAAGGGGATTCGAGCTCCCTATAAACAAGCCTGGAGAGGGCCTCGGCGTCCCTTAACAGCTCCTCCTTCGTCGGCCTGTACGCGGAGAGGCGATGGCCAAGCGCCTCATACCTCTCCGCCACGGCCTCGGCGGGAACGGGCGGGAAGCCCTGGACCGCGTCCATGAGCGAGAAGAGCATGTCAAGGAATGAGCCTTCCCTGACCGGGATCAGGAGCAGGTGATAGTGAGGCACCCTGAGCCCTCTGGCCAGCATAACGACCGCCTTGGGGCCGTAGAGGGCCCTTAGGGCCCTCGCTGCCGACGAGGTCAGGTCGTAGAATCGGGCCGTGAGCCTGCGCGGCATCTCATAAAAGAACTGGAAGTGCTCCCTTGGAACCACGAGGACCTGACCCCTCTCCAGCGGGAAGGGGTCCATAAGCACCATGAGGTCTACGTCCCTGTACACAACGTATGCTGGCTCCTTGCCTCCCCATATCCTGCAGAAGACGTCAGACATGGCTAGCCCTCAGCTGCCGGATCCGTAGACAAAGTAGTCGATGAAAGGCATGATGACACCGGGTAGGACGAGAAATACCACGAATATCAGGATGAGGGGGTATACGCTCAGGCTCAGCGAGTACCTGGCCTGGCCGTACGCGTAGCTGGACATTATGAGCCCCCCAGGCATTACGGTCTGCATTATGTAAAGGACCACCACGAGACCCGTCAGGGCAAGGATCGACCTGAAGATCGGGCTGAACACGCTGTTCCTCATGACCCTGGAGGTCACCGAGAGGGCCTCGAACACTGCTATGTATGTGACAAGGTTGGCAACTGGGGCCGAGTAGGCCGACTCTATCCCGGGCTGGCCGGCCAGCACACCCATGTACGATATCAGCAGGGGGAGCAGGTACACGTAAAGGAGCACGTAGACAAGGCCCTCTATTACCCCAACCACCGCCTCCCGGGCGACCTCCCTAAGGTTCACCCCGATCACCTCAGGCTCTGCTGGGACGTTATGGACAGCCTGTAGAGGCCCCCCACGTACCCTGTCAGGTTCACCGTTATTGAGGTCGCCTCCTCTAGGACGCCCTGGGGCAGGCACACGTAGAGCTCGCCCCCCTTGGTGAGGGAGCCCGCAGACGCGACCGTGGAGTAGGTCGATCCGTTCGACTCGGCCAACGTTACCTCAAGCCTCACGTTTGTCAGCGGGACGGGCTCGCCGTAGTACAGCGTCATGGCGTACTCGTTAGCGTGGCACGGCGGGCCCGGGGTTGACGATACGTTCACCACGATGGTTTCTGTCCCATGCGTGCCTATATAGTACAGGAAGTACACCAGGGGCGCGGCGAACACCGCCAGAATTATGACGCCAGACAGTACTGTTAGCGTCCCAATCCTCATATCATCGCCCTCACGTCTTCAGCAGCTCGACGCCCTTCCCTATTATCACGGAGGCTGCGGCCAGGGCAATCCCAAGGAAGACGGCCATTATCAGGAGTACTATTATCACGTCGGCGTAGACGCCTAGCTGCCCAAGGCCTGACGACGACGTAAGGCTGTTGAGGTAACCAAGGGCACCGCCGAACTTGCCCTGGAACGCCGTTGGGCTCTGGGTAGCGAAGAACGTTATGAGGGCCTCGTAAAACACTAGGACTAGGAGGGCAAGACCTATCACTATGAGCACGAGCCCCGTTATGTGAGCCTGAGAGGATTTCGAGGCTTGGGACAAGCTTTATCGCCATATTTGAGACTGCACACGTGATATTTATCCGTTGTGTCTGCTCAGATAGCATTGCAATTGACCAAATAAAGTCTCGGGGTGCTGGCCAGATCATATGTATATACAGCACATAAATCTGAACTAGCAATCCCTTCGCCGGTGTCGGGGCTGAGCAAGGCCCTATACGTGCTGGAAATGACGAAGCCTGCCCAGCTAGCCCTACTTGCCTTCACGGCCTACGCCTCGTACTTCGCTGGAGGGGGGCCCCTGTCCCCGCTTCGCCTCGGTCTCCTGGCCGTGGTCTCGATAGGCTCGATAGGGGGCGTCACCGCCCTCAACATGGTGCTGGAGGCGGACCTGGACTCTCTAATGGCGAGGACCTCAAGGAGGCCAGTACCCTCGGGGCGGCTGAGCTTCAGAGAGGCCCTGGCAGGCGCTGTCGCCCTGACCCTCGTCGGCTTCGTAGCCGCCGCCCTGTTAAACTGGGTCGTGCTCCTCACTTGCGTCCTCGCCCTTATATTCGACATACCCCTCTACACGATGCTTCTGAAGAGGAGGTCCCCGGCCAGCATACTCGTAGGCGGCGTGGCTGGCGTTATGCCCACGCTCGGAGGGTGGGCTGCCGCGACAGGCGGCATAGGCCTCCCCGCAATACTCCTGGCCCTAGCGGTCTTCTCCTGGATACCCATGCACATCTGGTTCATAGTATACTACTACCTTGACGACTACAGGAAGGCCGGCATACCTATGTACCCTGTAGTCGCGCCGCCCAAGAAGGTCGCGAGGGCGGTCGTCGCGTTCCTTGCAATAATGTTGGCCAGCATGTGGGGCTACTGGGTAGTGACCGGAAAAGGGCTCGTGGGGGACTTGGTGCTTACCCCTCTCACAGTCTGGGCGATCAAGTCGGTCCTCGCCTACCCTGTCCGTATGGGCAGGGAGGAGGCCAGGAGGGTCTTCATGTCCGCGAACCCAGCTCTCGTCGTAGCGTTCCTGGGGGCGCCCTTCACGGCCCCGCACGTTGCCGCCCTGCACCTAATGGCATCATGGACCTTGAGGGCAGGGGCATCCTTAGCCCCGCTGCCCTCCTGAGCCCGCCGTCCGTGTCGAGGCGCCACAGGTAGAACGGCCTCCTAATTAAATTAACCTCGACCAGCGCCCTTCTGGCCTCCTCGACAGCGGCCTCGTAGGCTAACCCCCTAATCCTCCTGAGCAGGTTTACGCCGGGGCCCCTGTAATTGATGCAGGGGGTCAAGGTCCCGTCTGCGAGCAGCCTCACCCTCCTGCACCCGGCGCAGAAGAGCGGGTTATCATAGGGCTTCACAACCTCGACCTCGGTGCCGTCAGGCAGCACGTATATGGGCCTGTTGTGCAGCTCCCTGAACCTGACCCTTGCCCCAGCCCTAAGGAGCTCCTTCTCTATATCCTCAAGCGGTACGTGCTGCTGCCTGAAGACTCTGAGCCCCTCGTTGACCGGCTGTAGCTCAATAAGCTGGACCCTGAACCCGTTTGAGGAGGCAAACTTTATCACGTCCCACACGTCGTCCCTGTTCACCCTCGTCACCGTTACATTCACCTTGACGGAGAGCCCGACCTCGGCGGCCGCCCTCAGGCCGTCGAGAACCCTGTCGAGGCCGTCAACGCCGGTTATGGCCTTATAGTGATCCCTGTTGAGGCTGTGGAGGGACACATTAACCCTTGACAGGCCAGCGTCCCTGAGCTTGTTGGCGAGCCTAGAGAGCAGGTAGCCGTTCGTTGTCATGGAAATGTCGGCAGCTCCGTCGGCGCCATCACTTAGGGACTCCACAACCTCTACTATGTCCCTCCTTAGTAGGGGCTCGCCGCCTGTCACCTTGAACGACCTTATTTCGAGTCCGGCCGCCGCCCTCGCGACCACGTTATAGTCGCCGGGGCTCATCAGGGCCCTTCCCCTGCCCACGGGCCTGGGAGCGCCAACGGGGTCGCCCTCGACGTGGCAGAAGAAGCACGAGTAGTTGCACTCGTCCGTCACGGCAATCCTAAGGTTGGTCAGGGGCCTGCCGTAGGCGTCCGTCAGCGTGACGCTTCAGCCTGGGTCTGTAACCCGACGCCAGGCTTAAATGTGGCTGCACTAAAGGGAGACCTCCTCAGGGAGCCTTAGTACGTACTTTATGGCCCCAGGCCTGACTTAAGCCCGGGACGCCGGTGAGGGCTGACAGAGAGGGGCTCGTTAGGGCCCTCGTCGAGGAGACCCTCAGGGCCTCTGACCTTAGGGAGAGGACTAGGGCTGCGGTTGCCTCGTGCTGCCCTACTGGCGGACGCGTCCTCATAGCGGTTGGCAAGGCCTCCGCGTCCATGGCGGCCGGCGCTCTGACAGCGCTGGAGGACAAAGTAGAGGGGGGAGTCGTTGTAGCCCCTAGGGGAACTGACCTAAGCCGGCTGAGAGGCCAAGGCCTCGAGACCCTGATCGGGGGGCACCCCCTCCCAGACGAGTCAAGCCTGAGGGCAGGCGAGGCCGTTCTTGACTGGGCCTCTGCGTCCGGCGCTAGGGGGGTCGACCTACTGGTACTAGTCTCGGGCGGATCCTCGGCCCTTGCCGAGTACCCCCTTGACGGCGTCGACCTTGAGGACCTAGTCCAGGTCAACAGGCTCCTCCTCAACTCCGGCGCGTCCATTTCCGAGATAAACACCGTTAGGAGGCACCTCTCCAGGATCAAGGGGGGAGGTCTCGTCAAGGCCTCAAGGCCTTCCAGGGTACACGGCCTTTACGCCAGCGACGTGCCTGGTGACTCAATACACGACATAGGCTCCGGGCCGACGGCGCCTGACCCCACTACCTTCGGCGACGCCCTCGCCGTCCTTGAGCTCTACGGGCTCCTTGACGCAGCCCCAGGGGCCGTGGTAGAGCTCCTCAGGAGGGGGACGCGGGGGCTCGTCGAGGAGACCCTAAAGCCTGGCTCCCCAGACTCCGCCAGGGTCTCTAACATAGTTATTGCGAGGAACATGGACGTGCTCGATGCGGTGGAGTCCAGGCTGAGGTCCATGGGCTTCAACACCCTGGTGCTCACCTCGATGCTACAGGGCGAGTCTAGGGAGGTTGGGAAGGCCCTCGCCTCCATGACCGCCGAGGTCAGTAGGTCTGCGAGACCTGTGAGGCCGCCCGCGGCCATCATAGCTGGCGGCGAGACAAGCGTCACAGTCAGGGGGGCCGGGAAGGGGGGCAGGAACCAGGAGCTGGCCCTCTCCTGGTCCATCGAGGCGAGGAGGCTCGGGCTCTCAGACGAGGACGCCATGCTCATAGCCCTAGCCACAGACGGCGTTGACGGGCCAACAGACGCGGCTGGGGCTGCCGTGACCCCAGGTGTTGTTGACGATATCAGGAGGGCCGGGCTGAACCCGCTCAGGGCCCTGGCAGAGAACGACAGCTACAGGGCCCTTGATGCTGCTGGGTCGCTGATAAGAACGGGGCCCACTGGGACGAACCTGAACAACGTCATAGTGGTGCTCGTATGGTGAGAGGACTCCACAGCCTGCTCAGGTACGACGGTGGCCTACTGGAGGACCTCGGGGCGGTCTCGCGCTCGGGCTTAAGGGGCCTGCTGGAGTCCCTCACGAGACCGCCGTCACGCTACTACGTGCGAGTCAACACCCTTAGGACCGACGTGGGTAGCGTTCTCGACGGGCTAAGGCGGCGCGGGCTTGAGTTCCACGAGGACGAGGAGCTCGAGGTCGCCCTCTATGCCCCCGTGAGGGGCCCCTACGAGGTCAGGTTCGAGGGAAAGGCCGTGGTCGCCGACAAGAGGTCAGCGGAGTCTGTATACCTCGGGAGCGACCTCTATGCGCCAGGAGTGCTGAGGGCCGACGGCGTGAGGAGGGGGAACAAGGTCACGGTTGTCACCCAGGATGGGGTGCCCGTCGGCTCAGGGGTCGCAGTGATGGACTGGAACGAGATAGCCTCTGCGAGGAGGGGGCTTGCCGTGAAGGTGGAGACCTCCGTCTACATCGCGCCCAAGCTCGGTAACCTGCCAGAGGTTCAAAGGGGGCTGATATACAGCCAGAGCCTCCCCAGCATGTGGGCCGTGGTTGTCGCGGACCCCAGGCCAGGCGAGTTCATAGTCGACATGAACGCTGCCCCTGGGGGTAAGGTCTCCTTCGTGGCCCAGCTCGCCGGCCCCTCTTCCAGGATAGTGGCCTTCGACAGGAGCAGCAAGATCGAGCGACTGAGGGAGACCCTGGCCCTCCTAGGCGTAGACTGGGTGAGAATTGTAGGGGCGGACTCCCGCTTCGCCTCCTCCCTCCTCGGGATGAGCAGCTCGGTCGACCTGGTGCTTGTGGACCCGCCATGCACCAACTTAGGCGTCGTCCCCAAGCTCTCTGACAATAAGGGCATCAGCGACGCCGTTACTTTGGCCAGGTACCAGGTTCAGTTCGTGCGCGAGGCCTGGAGGCTGCTGAGGCCTGGCGGCAGGCTGGTATACTCGACGTGCACCCTGACTGACGTTGAGAACGAGTGGGTCGTGGAGCAGGCCGTTGAGATTGGCTTCGATGTAGAGAGGCCTCCGAGGGTCCCGAGGTCGGCCAGTTACAATGGCCTGGGCCTCAGGTTCAGCCCTGAGGACGGGGTGCCAGGCTTCTTCATCTCACTGCTCAGGAAGCCAGGTGGTGAGCGCTGAACAGGCCTCTCAAATTCAGGGTTGAGGTAATTGGCGACATAGCCATCGTTAAGCCCCCCTACGGCGTCGAGCCGGACATAGACGAGGCCAGGACCTTCGCCCAGCGGCTCCTCTCGCAGCGCCCATACGTCAGGTCCGCCTGGCTCGCAGTAAGCCCTGTGGAAGGTCCCCACAAGGTGAGGAGGCTCACCTACCTCGCTGGGGAGCCGAGGACAGAGACCGTGTACAGGGAGCACGGCTGCTCCTTCAAGGTCGACGTCGCGAGGGACTTCATTACCCCCAGGCTCAGCTATGAGCACATAAGGGTCGCCAGGCTTGTCAGGCCTGGCGAGGTCGTAGTCAACATGTTCGCTGGCGTCGGCACGTTCTCGATAATTATAGCGAGGCACTCCGGAGCGAGGCTTGTGCACAGCATTGACGTAAATCCCGACGCGTACGCGCACATGGTTGAGAACATAAGGATGAACAGGGTCGAGGACAGAGTCGTGCCTCACCTTGGAGACGCCGCGCGGGTGATAAGCGAGAAGCTCGTAGGGGTCGCCGACAGGGTCCTCATGCCGCTTCCCGACCTTGCCATACCTTACCTTAGGTACGCCCTCCTAGCGCTGAGGGGTAGGGGGACCGTCCACGTCTATGTGCACGTCCACGCCTCCAGGGGCGAGGACCCCATAGAAAAGGCGCTGAGGGACGTTGACGAGGGCATCAGGCGCCTGGGCGCCTCCTGGAGCCCAGGCAGCGCAAGGGTCGTGAGGATGGTGGGGCCCAGGTTCTACCAGGTGGTTGTAGATGCAGACGTCCTGGCCTGAGGACGCAAGGAGGGCCCTCCTAGAGGAGAGGCTCGTAGGCTACCTGGACCCAGGCGCTGAGAGGTACCTCTTACAAATAAACGAGGGGGGACTGAGGACGACCAGCAGCTGTACCGGGAGGATAACTGTTGTCGAGGGCAGGTGGCACTGGCTCAGGGACGGGGCCAGGATAGTCTACAAGGCCCACCGCGAGGTCGAGCCCTCGATCTTGGCAATGCTAATCGCCAGGCCATTTGACGACCTCTGGCTTAAGGTAACTGGGCCAATACTTCACGTCAGGCTCCCAGACGTCGAGTGCGTGCCCCACGTCCTCGAGGCGTCGAGGGAGGCGGGCTTCAAGCACAGCGGCGCTATCTCGGTCAAGGAGGAGGTCGTCGTAGAGCTGATGAGCGCCGTCCAGATATCATTTCCTCTAAAGATGCGAGGTAAGGTGCTCGTGGACCCAAGGTCCTTGAGGGACCTCGTTGAGGAGGCTAACGAGGCCCTCAGGGACGGATGGGCGAGGCTTGAGAGGCTCTCTGCGCTTCTGTCGCGCCTTGACTGCCGCCAGAGGACCTAACGAGGCGCCTGTAGGCGTCTATTGGCGTCCTGGCCCCGCAGTCGGCTGGGCACAGGCCCTCCCTCCTCATGACATCACACGTGTAGGGCCTGTAGCGGGAGCCGAGGCCTGCCTTCAGCATGGCCTCAACGAGGCCCCTAGCCTTCTGCAGAGGCGCGCCGAGCGCGCGGGCGAGCTCAGAGGAGATCGCCTCTATGGGGGCCCCTATCGAGGCCAGGAACGAGACGTAGGCGTAGAGGCCCTTGTCCCCCTTAGACGTCGGCGCTGATGCAAGATCCCTCATGCAGGGAGGGAAGAGCCTTGCGTCAAGGCCCGAGGCTATCGGGATCCTGGACTCCTTGGCCTCCAGCAGCCTTAGCGCGTCGATCGCGAAGGCCCTGAGGGTCTCGTCCCTTGGGGCAGAGGCTACAAGCTGCCTGACCCTCTTGGAGACGGCCAGCGCTAGGAACTCCCTGAGCCCCCTCTCGTCAAGATACACCAGACCCCCCTTTACCATTGAGTTCACTAGGTACCAGCGGGGGTCCTGGGAGCCCGAGACCACCTTCAGGTAGTCGGCCACGTTCACTGCGAAGGGCAGGGACCTGTACAGGACCCTGTCCTTCCTGACGACCCAGGGTATCCTGAGGTCTGAGGCTGAGACCCTGAGACCAAGGACCTTGGCTATTGAGAGCAAAGAATCCCTGTCCTCTGACTCAAGTAGCCTCAGGGCCCTCATTGCCTCGGCCCGGGCGAAGGCCTCGGCGAGCCTCACGGAGTCGGAGACGGCCACTATGGCTAAGGCCAGGTAGAACGAGGAGACCTCCTCCTCGGCGCTACCCTCGGGCGGGCCAACCTCGCCTGACTCGACGGCCTCCCTCACCCTCCTCCTCGCCCTCTCTAGGAGGCGGGGGTCCTCAGCGAGGTCCCTGAGAGTCACCTGGTAGCCGTAGGCCTTGTTGAGGTAGCCAGGCAGCTCCGCAAGGTAGGGGTACTTGGCATACGTTAACAAGCTCCTGGCCTCTTCAGAACAGGCCTTTACGGTAGAAATTAATAAGGGTCTAGACGGATGGACGCTGGTGACTTCTGAGTGGAGGACCTGGCCTCGAGGATAGCCAAGTGGACGGTTGACCTGTCCTTCAACAGGCTCCCAGGCGATGTAATTGAGGAGGCCAAGAAGAGAATTGTTGACACCCTGGGCGTTGCGGTCGGGGCGCTCTATGAGGAGCCCCCCAGCATAGCCAGGTGGATAGCTAGGTCATCGTCCAGCTCGAGGCTCGCCGCCACGATCTGGGGGACTAGGTCTATGGGCCCTGCTGACCACGTGACCTTCGCGAACGGCTGCGCTGCCAGGTACTTCGACTTCAACGACACCTACCTATCCAAGGAGGCCCTTCACCCAAGTGACAACATACCGCCTGTTATGGCCGCAGCTGAGCTCTCGGAGGCTGACGGTAGGGCCGTCATTGAGGGGGTTGTGGCCGCCTACGAGGTCACTGCCCGGCTGGCCGACGCCTACAGCGTCAGGGGCAAGGGGTGGGACCACGTGGTCTACATCGCTATAGCCTCCGCTGTCGGCGCAGGGAAGGTCCTTGGCCTAGACGAGGAGAGGATGAGGCACGCCATAAACCTCGCCACGGTCAACGCGACAGCCCTTAGGCAGACCAGGGCTGGGGAGCTGAGCATGTGGAAGGGCTGCGCGGCCGCGAACGCGGCCCGTAACGGGGTCTTCGCGGCCCTGCTGGCCTGGAGGGGCATGACAGGCCCGTCCCCCATCTTTGAGGGCGAGTTCGGCCTCTTCAGGGTAGCCCTGGGCGGGGAGACCTTCAGCCTGCCCGTGATGGGGGGCGAGAGGGGCGAGCCCTACAAGATACTCCAGACCAGCATAAAGTTCTGGCCGGTCGAGTACCACGCCATGAGCGCCGTCGAGGCAGCCCTCAAGGTCAGGGAGAAGGCAGGCCAGATTACACCAGACAGCATCAGGTCCGTGAGCGTGGAGACCTTCACCGTAGGGTACAACATAATCGTTAAGGACCCTGAGAAGTGGGACCCCAGGACCCGTGAGACGGCTGATCACAGCCTGCCCTACATAGTGGCGGCTGCCCTCCTAGACGGCAAGGTCTGGCTCGACACGTTCCGCCCACAGAGGTACCTAACTGACGACGTGAGGAAGGTCATGAAGTCCATGAAGGTCTCCGTCAACCCGGAGTATGACAAGGTCTACCCAGAGGGGATAAGGAACACCGTCACGGTGGAACTCAACGACGGCCGGGTCTTCTCAGAGACCTCAACCTACCCGCCAGGCCACTTCAGGAACCCGCTGAGCAGGGCTGGCGTAGAGGAGAAGTTCAGGAAGCTCGCGGCCGAGAGGCTAGGCGAGCCAAGGATGAGGTCGGCCCTCGAGGTTCTGTGGGGCATTGACAAGTGCGCCAACATGTCCAGGGCTCTAAGGGAGCTGGCCGTCGAGGACTGAGGCCACGGCCCTACTTAGCCACCCCGACCTTACTTGCCCTTTCCCCTCTGCGGGCCCCTCTGGGCCCTCTTGGGGGCGTACTCCTTAGCGCTAGGGGACAGGAAGAACGCGCCGCCCAGCACGCCTATAACTATGCCCGCCACGAAGAGGCCCGCCGCCAGGAGGCCTCCCCTGTGCGCGGCGGACGCGTAGTAGGACTCGGCCCTCTGGGCCAGCGTGAGCTGGCTAGTGTACCAGTAAACCTTGGCGCTCAGGTTGTTCACCTCGTCCCTCAGGCTGCTGATGGTCGAGTTCAGGCCTGATATCACGCCGTCCAGGGAGGAGACGACGGAGTCGACCCCCATGGACCTCTGGACGCCGTTCGTGTAGTTAGGGAACAGGTAGTAGGCGGGGAGGTAGGCCCCTGAGGAGGCCAGCTCGTACGCGTTGAAGCCTGTGGCGAAGGCCTGGAACGTGACAGAGTAGTTAGCGCCAGGGGGTATGAGCGGGGTCCTCGCGAGGGCTATAACGTATGTGGCGTTGATGCTAAGCCCAAGTACCCTGCCCTGGAGCAGCTCGGCCTCAGACCCAGCTGGCAGGTCCGTAAGGCCTATCACAAGCCCTGGGCTGCCGCTGACGTTCTCGACCGCTATGACGGTGATCGGCGACCTGACCTCAGTCCCGTTGGCAAGCTGGGACACCTCCAGGCTTCCGTTGGGGAGTACGTAGGAGGCCGCCCCGGCCCAAGCGTGGGAGGCTTCGTAGGCGCCCACACCGAAGGCGATCACAGCTGAGGCCGGCGCTGCGCCCAGGTTGTTGACAACTACGGTGTACGTGATGACTGGGCTCAGGGAAGTGAACGTCGCGAGGGCCCTGACGAGGAACGGTGAAGTCACAGAGGCGTTGGCCGTCAGCTCATAAGCTACTGAGTAGCCGCTGGAGGACACCTGTGCCGCCTCCCACCTAGAGGTCGACAGGGGGCCAGGCAGCTCGACCGAGGTGGCGTTTGGCTGGGAGACAGCTATGAGCGGCGTGGGCACCCTTGTAGTGTTGTACTGGACCACTGAGAGCAGGGAGGGCTTAGACGCGTTGACCCACCAGTAGTAGGCCCTGGCCCCATACGTTAGGTTGAGCCCAACGTAGTAGAACAGGCTGCCGACGCTCAGGACGCCCCTTGTGGCGTTCAGCGAGTACTGGAAGGGCAGGGGGGCCTGGGCCACGGCCGGGACGGCAACCATTAGGGACGCGAGCGTTAGCGCGACCAGCGTCAAGCCCAGCGTCCTAAGAGCCAATACCTTAACACCTACCTAGGCTCCCTGGTAAGGCGTTTAAAATACGTTCTTGCCAGACCTGGAGGGCTTGACTTGAAGAAGTCGTTCCGAGGGGTTGTGTTCAGCGGCGTCGGGGAGGGCGAGTTCTTCGTAAACCTCTACGCAGAGGGCATCAGGAGGGCTCTGGGTCTCAACCCTTACCCCGGCACCCTAAACGTGAGGGTGGCTGACGACGTAGAGGGCTTCAACAGCGCCCTAAGGGGGATGGACCCGATAGTAATAGAGCCGCCCAGGGTCAAGGGGATGAGGCTGGGGAGGGTTATGGCATACCCGGCCGTCCTTAACTGGACCGTCGACGTCTACATAGTCAGGCCCGAGATCACGGTCTACAGGGGGGACGTAGCTGAGATAGTGTCTGACGTAAGGCTGAGGGACCTCCTGAACCTTACAGACGGGTCGGTCGTCGAAATAGGCCTCGGCGACCCCTAGGTCACCTCGGCTTCTCCCCGAAGGTCCTCATGAGGAGCCTGGCAGCTATTACAAGTGGGTCCCACACAGGCGAAAGGGCTGGCTGATAGCCGTAGTCCGTCGAGAACAGGTCCCAGACGGTGCCTCTTGTGGTAAGGAGGGCGGCGACCGTGTTGACCCTCCAGAAGGCCGTGTCGTCGCCTCCTATGGCCTGCGCCCCTAGAAGCCTGCCCGTCCTCTCGTCCGCGACCACCTTTAGGTTAATCTTTGTGCCGCCGCCGAGGTAGTGTGCCTTCGTGCCAGCCTCCAGCGATACCTCAACGGGCTTGAACCCGTACTTCGAGGCCTCCGCTGAGCTAAGGCCTGTCCTTGCTACCACCGTGCCGAACACCTTGAACGCTGAGGTCCCCACGCTCCCTGGGAAGACGGACTCCACTCCTCCCAGGTTGCTTCCCGCCACGTGACCCATCTTGTTCGCAACCTGTGCAAAGGGCCTCCAGACCAACTCGCCTGTCACAAGGTCCCTGTGCTCAGCCACGTCGCCAGCCGCGTAAACGTCAGGGTCGCTCGTCATGGTGTGTTCGTCGGTTATGACGCCTCCGCTCTGGCCGAGCCTGAGCTTGAGCGCTGAGGCGAGCTCGTTGTTGGGGCCTATGCCAACCCCAAGCACGAACATGTCGCCCTCTATCCTGCCGGCAGACGTTAAGACCGCCCTCGCCCTCCCCTCAGCTATCTCAAAGCGTTCCACCGCGGTGTTCGTGTTAACCTCCACGCCAGCCTCCCTCAGCCTGGACTCGAGGATCTTCGCGAGGTCTGGGTCAACGACCCTGGGCGCGACCTGACCTAGGGCCTCGACGACGGTCACCTTCAGGCCATGCCTCGACAGGGCGTCGGCGACCTCAAGGCCAACGTAGCCTGACCCGACCACGACAGCCCTCTTGCCAGGGCCTAGCGCTTTCGCGTAGTCCCTTATGTACTTCCCGGAGTCCATGTGCGCTACGTAGAACACGTTAGAGGCGCCTGTTATCTCGGGCCATATCTTTGGGGCCTTAGAGGACGCGCCCGTGGCGAGGACGAGCTTGTCCCACGTAACCCTCTCCTCCTGCCCCGTCTTGACGTCCCTGTATGTGAGCGTCTTGGAGTCAGGGTCGATGTCGATTACTCTCTTCCCTAGCCTCAGGTCGATGCCTCTCTTCGTGAACTCCTCAGGGGGGTAATAGAGCAGGTCCTCGAGCTCTGCCACCTCGCCCCCGACGTAATAGGGTATGCCGCAGAGGGCGAAGCTGACCCACCTGGTGGAGTCGAAAACTATGACCTCGTTCGAGGGCCTGAGCCTCTTGGCCCTCGAGGCAGCTGACATACCTGCCGCTCCAGCCCCAATAACGACGATCCTAGTCAACCCAGCCGACCTCGCCTTGCGCGTGAGGCCGAAAATTAAAGCTCACACACTTAT
>CAYFGU010000010.1:0-48360 GCA_964343115.1 uncultured Desulfurococcales archaeon | reverse complement strand
GGACGGGAGGCCGCTGGCCAGGGCGGGGCCAGGGTACCTGGTTTACGTGGGGAGCGCTGGCGGACCAGGGGGGCTGAGGGCGAGGGTCTCGAGACATCTGCTTGGGCCGGGCAGGACATGGTGGCACGTGGACAGCGTCTCCTCCAGCCCCCTCTCATTCCCCGTCGCGGTCTACTACGAGGAGGGCAGGTGGGGCACGCAGGCCGAGGACGAGCTGGCGAGCTACCTCAACTCTTCCGGCCTCCTTAGGCCCCTTGGCATGGCTGGGGCGACGGACTCGAGGTCGCCGCACATGCTTGTTTGCGACTCGCTGGCCCCCGTAATAGGGCTCCTGGCTCGTAGGGGCGGTAGGCTGGTGATGACGCGTGAGGATTAAGCTCGTGGTCTTCGACGTGGACGGCGTTCTGACGGAGGTCGACAGCAGCTGGGGGTACGTCCACAGGGCCCTTGGGGTGCAGGGGAGGGCCAGGGAGATAGCTGACATGTTCGAGAGGGGCGAGATAAAGTACGAGGAGTGGATGCTACTGGACACGGGGCTCTGGGTTGAGGCCACTGGGGGCAGGATAACGAGGTGGGACCTCGAGAGGATACTCTCGGGTATCCCGATCAGGGGCGACGCCCCCGAGGTCTCCAGGTGCCTCCACAGGATGGGCAAGAGGATCGCCCTCGTCAGCGGCGGCATAGACCTCCTCGTCGCGAGGGTCGCGTCGGTCGTCGGTGCGGACCTTTGGGTGGCGAACCAGCTGAGCTTTGACAGGAACTGGAGGCTCGTGCCGGGCGGCCTGCCGGTCGTCGGGGTCGACAAGGGCAGGGCCCTCAGGAGGGTCCTCTGGGAGCTGAACGTGGACGCCGCTGAGACCATGTACGTTGGCGACTCCAGGTGGGACCTCGAGGCCATGAGGCTGGTCGGCTACCCCGTCGCGATGGGGTCCGACCCAGCACTTGAGGGGGTTGCGAGGTACAGGATCTCGAGGCTGGCCGAGGTGTGCGACCTCGTAAAAAAGATCGAGGGAACCCCCTAGGGGGCTCAGGCCCTCTGGGCCTGACCGAGTACCTCCTTGAGGTCTACGTGCCTTATGTAGTCTATCAGCACGTCGGCGAACTCGTCGTTCCTTATGGGCTGCACCCCTCCCATCTCCCTGGCGAGGTCGTACGTGACCTGCTTGTGCGATATGGCCTGCCTCAGGGCGTACTCTATGAGGGGCCTGACCTCCATCCACCCCATGAAGTCGCTGATCAGGTATGCGGCGCTCAGTATCTCGGCGGTCGGGTTGACCATCCTCTTGCCTGCGTACTTCGGCGCTGACCCGTGGACGGGCTCAGCCACAGCAATGCCGTCGCCCATGTCCAGGCCCGCCGCCATGCCTATGCCGCCGACAAGGGCGTTCGCCTCGTCGCTTATGTAGTCGCCGTTGAGGTTCGGCGTCACGATCACGTTATACTCCCCGGGCCTAGTGATTATCTGCTGGAGCATGTTGTCGGCGATCCTGTCGTTGACGATTATCTTGCCCTCTGGCGCCTTGCCACCGTACTTCGTGCTCACCTCGTCCTCTGTGACCACGTAGTCCCTGAACTCGTTCAGTATCAGCTCATAGGCCCACTCCCTGAACGCGCCCTCGGTGTACTTCATTATGTTCCCCTTGTGCATTATGGTGACGTACCTGTACCTGTTCCTGATTGCCCACTCCATGGCCCTCCTGACGTGCCTCTGCGTCCTCCACTTCGATATCGGCTTTATGCCTATGCCCGTGTCAGGGGTGAGCTCGATGCCGAACTCCCTCTTCAGGAACTCCCTCAGCTTCTGGGCCTCGCCGCTGTTCCAGGGCCACTCTATGCCTGCGTAAACGTCCTCAGTGTTCTCCCTGAATACCACCCAGTCTATCTTCTCTGGGTGGCAGTGGGGGGTAGGCTGCCCATACCACTTGACCGGCCTTATGTTGGAGTAGAGGTCCAGGACCATCCTGAGCGTGACGTTGAGGCTCCTGTAGCCGCCCCCAACGGGCGTCGTGAGGGGCCCCTTGAGGTTGACCCTGGCGAGCTTGAAGGCCTGAAGCGTTCCCTCCGGCAGCAGGGAGCCGCACTCCTTCTGGGCCTCCTCGCCGGCCAGCGTCTCCCACCATATTATCCTCCTGGTGCCGCCGTAGGCCTTAGCGACGGCGGCGTCTACTACCTTTATCGCCTCCTCCACTATCTCAGGGCCTGTGCCGTCGCCCTTGAAGTAGGCTACTATGGGGGTGTCCGGTACTATGAGCCTTCCGTTCTCGTACTTGACGAGCTGGCCCTCTGAGGGGGGCTTTGCCTCGTCGGCCTTACAAGGGAACTTAGGCATGTCCCTGACCCAAGGGGGTCAGGTTGTTGGAATTTAAAAAGGTTCAATGATCCCTTGCTTACTTCAGGCCGAGCATATCGCGTAAGCTCCTCTCATAAGGCTTAGTTGCAACCCCCTTTTCCGTTACGATCCCGCTCACGAGGGAGGGGGGTGTAACGTCAAAGGCGGGGTTGTAGGCCTCCACGTCAGGGACCGTTATCGTTAGCTTCCCCAGCACGGTCCTGACCTCATCAGGGGACCTCTCCTCGATTACTATCTGCTCCTCCCCCTCCACGGGCTGCACCGTGCTGGTTGGGGCCGCGACGTAGAAGGGCTTTGAGGAGGCGTTGGCGGCTAGGGCCAGGTTGTAGGTGCCTATCTTGTTGGCCACGTGGCCGGTCAGCGTGATCCTGTCGGCCCCCACGATTGCGAGGTCAGCCATGCCCCTCCTGAAGAGGAGGCCGGAGGCCCCGTCGACGACCAGCGTGACAGGTATACCGTCCTTCTTCAGCTCCCACACGGTGAGCCTTGCCCCCTGGAGGAGGGGCCTAGTCTCGTCGGCGTACACGTGGACCCTCTTGCCCTCCATCCAGGCATAGCGTATCACGCCCAGTGCAGTCCCGAAGCCGGCGGTCGCCAGGGAGCCGGTGTTGCAGTGCGTCACTATCCTCGAGCCGTCATCTATTAGCTTGGCCCCGTGGCGCCCCATGCTCACGTTGTTCTCGACGTCCTCAACGTACATGCTTAACGCCTCCACAAGAACGGCCTCCCTGACGGCCTCGGCGTCCCTCTCCCTCTCGGCGGCCCCCTCGGCCGCCCTCATCACCCTGTCGAGGGCCCAGAACAGGTTGAACGCGGTAGGCCTCGTCCTTGACAGGACGCCGTACGCGACCTTCAGGTCCTCGAGGAGCTGGTCGACCGTCCTTGCCTTCGAGTAAGTCGCGGCCAACGCCATCCCGAAGCCGGCTGAGACCCCTATGGCAGGCGCCCCCCTGATCTCCATGTCCTTTATCGCCTGCGCCACCCTCCTGAAGTCCTTGGTCCTCACGTATGCCTCGCTCCAGGGTATCTGCCTTGTGTCGAGCCAGACGAACTCGTTGGCGTCGAAGTCCCAGTAGAGCGGCCTCACGGTCAGGTACTCCCTGAGCCTGTCGATCCTTGACAAAAGCTCCTCCATCTTCAAGGTATATCACCTGGCTTTGTGGACTCTATATCTTCAACGAGGGTTATAAGCCTATCCCGATTAGCCGTTCTGGGTAGCCCCTTGGGTCTCAAGGAAGACGTGATCCGGTGGCTCAGGGACGAGGACGTAGACGTGGAGGAGGTGCCAGTGCCGCAGGGGGTCCCGGTGGACTGGGCCTTGAACGCCACGGTGAAGGCCCCCCTCAGGGTGATGATTGGGGTGCAGAAGCCGAGGGCGAAGGGGGACAGGCTCGTGCTGAGCATGATAGTAAAGGTCGCGGACCAGCACAGGGCGTTCCTGATGGCCATGCAGGACAGGGAGAGGGCCCGGGCCATGAGCGACCTTCTGCAGAGGCTGGTGTACGTCTGCCCCCACTGCATTGTGGTCTTCCAGCCTACCGTAGAGGCGCCCGACACAATCGTGGTCACCAGGGTCCTGTACGACGACGAGATAGGCCCGTCGGGCATAGGCAACTCGCTGAGGGTCCTCGTCAACGAGTACGCTGTCATAGTGAGCTTCTTCAACTCGCAGGTCGGTGCCCCTGCCGGCCAGAGCTCCACCATGGTCCACATGTGAGGGGCTTGGCTTGGCCCTCGTCCGGGCGAGGCCGGCCATAGTCCTGGCGGCCTCTGAGTGCCTCGCGGTCTCGGCCGCGCTTGAGGACGCGCCCTTCGGGCCGAGCCCTGAGGTTGAGTCGAGGCTCAGGCTCCTCTACGAGTCCCTGAGCCCACTGAGGCCTGACGCAGGCTGGGACTGGGTGACAAGCTCCCTCTGGTATGCCACGGTCTTTGGGGGTCTCGTGCTCGTCCACACATGCCAGCCCGTCACCCCTATATCTAGGACCCACGTGGCCGAGGGGATATCTCTTGCCGAGGGGCGAGCGCACGCAAGGAGGCTTGAGGACAGGGACGTCGTGAGGGCCTGGGCCAAGATATGGTCGGGTGCGGAGAGGGAGGGGCTCAGCGAGCTTGCGGGCGAGGCGGTGTGGCCAAGGGGGGTCTCATGGGCCCCAGGGGGCAGGCTGAGGTTCGCTTACCGGGGCATATTGTACTAGCCATGATGTTAATCTTGCCTACAGGCCTGCCCTCTTGACCCTGACCGGCCCGAGTGACCTGTCCGCCCTTATCTCGTCGAGCGCCGCAGTTGCGAGCCTCGAGGCCTCCCTCGCCGTGGCCCCCACGCCAACCCCCACCTTCACCCTAGCTAGGGAGGCTATGTCCGAAGCCAGCCTCTCGTACCCGTCCGTCGGGAGCACGACCATTATGTTGTCGCCTCCCAGGTACTGGACTACGCCCCCGGCGGGCCCAGCAACCGAAGAGATCTCGTGTATCAGCTCCTGGACGACCCCGTAGGCCTCAAGGGGGTCCGTGTTCTCTGTGAGGCCGGTTATGTCATCTATGTCAACGTAGGCCAGGACTACCACGTCGCCAGCGCAGCTGTCCCCCGCGCCTCCCCTCAGGGAGCGGAATGCCTTCCTCACTGCCTCGGCCGGGGCGGGGGAGCAGGCCGAGGCGTGCCTGAGCCCGACGGGGGAGGCGGAGGCGACCTCGTCAACTAGCTCCTGTATCTCGTTCTCGCCTAGCCCGCTGGTGAGGGCGAGCAGGTAGTCGTACCTCAGGGGGGCTATCATGGCCCCCCTCCTGGCGGCGGCGGACATGGCTATCTCGTAGAGCCTGGCCTGCGTTCCCTGTATCCTCCACTCCCTGTCGCTACCCAGGATCTCTGTCCACTCCCTGTAGCTCCTCAGCTCGATGAGGGTTATCTTGGTCTGCAAATCAATCCACCGTGACGGTCTGGCCCGGCGAGGGCCTCAGGGAGGAGAGGGCCCTCTGCCTCCTCACCAGCTTGACCGCGGCCTCAACGGCCCTCCTCGCGTACTCCTCAGCCCTCTCCATGGCCTGGACCCTCGAGGCGCCGGGCCCTATGACTCCCATCGTAACAGGCTTGTTGAACTGAACCCCAAGGTCTATCAGGGCCCTCGCGGCCTGGCTAGCGACCACCTCGTCGTGCTTGGTCTCGCCCTGGATCACAGCCCCTATTACGGCGACCGCGTCAACGTTGTTGAGCTTGATGACCTGGAGGACGCCGAAGGGGGCGTCGAACACGCCGGGCACCTTGAGCACGACCGGGACCTCAGCCCCGAGGAACCTCGCGTGCGAAATAGCCTTCTCCTCCATTACCCTCGTCACGTCGTAGTTGAACTCGGACACTACCAGGGCCAGCCTGACGGGCTGCTCCACAGCGGTCCCCGCGACGCCGTAACCGCTGGGTTTAAATCCTAACCACCGAAGGCCCTCCTGAAGAACTCGTTCTCCTCCCTCAGCCTCGCTATGGCCTCCTCTATGGGCTCGTCAGGGGGTACCTCTAGCTTCACGAAGGTGCCCGTCCTCCCGACCTCCCTCCTCCTGCCCAGGACCCTCAGCCTCTCAATGACGACGTCGATGGACACGCCGACGATCCTGGCAACCTCCCCCTCGTGGCCCCTAACCTGAAGCTCTACGTGCCCCTTCGGGGTCGGGATTATGGCTATCAGCGACTTGTTGACCCCCGGCACCCTCCTCTCCTGATCGAGGCCCGCTACGTCCAGGAGCCCTCCCCACCTGTAGAACTCGTACTCCCTCTGCCTCATCCTCGCAAGGGGGAAGCTCACGACGACCTCCTCCTCTGGGTCGAGGTATATGTAGGCCTTTGGGACGTAGGATGGCGTTGCCTGGACTATCTCCTTCCTGAAGGGCCTCATGGAGGCGGCCTCTAGGGCGAGCTCAACCCTGTAAGGGCTGGGGGGCTCCAGTATGACGATGTCAACGTCGCTCTCCGGCCTGACGTCCCCCCTGGCGACGCTGCCGAAAACGAAAGGGTTCAGGCCGTGGGATGCGAGGACCCTCATGACTGCAGCTGCCTTTGACCTCTTCGCCCTGAGGGTCCTCCACCTGGACTCGTCGTAGACGACCTCTGTCCCTAGGGCCTCCACGGCTGGCAGTCAGGCCGGAGAGCGGCTTTTACGATATTATGGCCAGGTACCCCTCCTCGCCGCACGCCATCACGTATGCCCCTGGGGGGAGACCCTCGTCGAGCGAGGCCCAGTCGCCCACGACGTACGCGAGGCCGCCGCTCAGGTATAGGGAGGCCAGGCTCGGCGACGCGCACCCGCTCACGTTGACGCCTACAGGTATGAGGAGAAGCGGCCCTGCCTCGAAGGCGGAGCCTACCTGCAGGCCCCTGTCACCGACAACGGGCGACACGAAGATGATACGCTCACCGGACAGGGTCGAGTTGATCTCAACGAGGTACGGCAGCGGCAGCGCGACGGGGGGCGAGGCGACGGCAAACGCCTTCCACCCTCCCTTTGTCGTGTAGTAGCCGGTCGTGACGTTGTCGATTACCGTCTGAGGGGCCCACAGAGTGACGTTGGCCGACGTGAACGGGATGAGGAACTGGCCCCGCCCCGCGTCCCTGACCGCGCTTCCCTCCTGGGTCTGAAATGTTATGTTGCCGGGGCTCACGTACCACAGCGACCTAGCCAGGACAGCGACCAGCAAAGGCCAGCCGCCGCCCTCAAGCACAGGCCTGAGGCAGGCGTAGCTCACAGGCGCCTGCAGCGAGAATGTCGCGTTGGCCGGTTCCGGCGCGCCGACGACTGTCACGTTGAGGGCGACCTCGAGGCTTATTGAGCCGTTGGCGACGGCGTCTGGCGAGAGGACGTCAATAAGCTCGACTGGGCCCTGGGTTACGCCGCGACCTAAGGCCTCAGAGGCGTAGCCGTAGGTGTAGTAGAAGTAGGGGTTCGTTCCCCCTGTCGGCGTGACCCCTGCCTGCCAGACGGTCCCGCTTGACGTGAAGTTGCCAGAGAACCCCAGGGCGACGGCCGAGAGCAGGCCGGGGCTTGAAGTGAAGGGTGTGTAAAGCCTTCCCTCTGCCGAGGCGTTGGCGGAGAACACAACGTAGCCTGACGCCGGCAGGATCACTAGGCCCGCGGCGTAGGACCTGCAGTCCGTGAACGCCAGAATTGTAACGTTGTCGCGCCCTACCATGAGCCACCCGAGGGGTGACAACGCCAGCCCGCCACCTGACGTAACCACTGCCGACTCCTCGTGCCCCCGCACGTAAAGCGTGAAGTTCATCGAGCCGCAGACCCAGCCGCTGGCCCTCAGAGTCATGTTTACCGTCCCGAGGTCAGCTGGCCGAGCGACACCGCCAACCCCGACCAGGTAGGTCCCGTTGATTGAGGCGGCCCACTGGGGGCCAACAAGGAGCTGCTGGTACTGCCATGCGCCGCTCAAGCCACCCTGCCTCAGGAAGGAGCAGCTGAAGTAGTCTATACCGGGAGGGACCCTACCCATGAGGTCAGGGTCCTCAGAGGGGACGTACCTAAAGATCGCCCCGTCGGAGGTCACAAGTATTATGCTCACGTTCTGGCAGCTGTAGTTCTCAAGGACCCTGAGGAGGTACTGGCCGCTAACGAGCCTGTCCACCCTCTCAACGTAGACCTGCCCAGCCTCCTCAACCACTGCGTAGCTGACGTTTATCGGCGTTGCAGTGGAGACCAGCAGGTAGAGGCTGGAGTTCCTGAGCACGACGCTCATCTCCGGGGGCGAGGCCATCTGCACGTCCCTCGCCAGGGACTCCGATGAAACACTCTGGGCGTACTCGGCGGCCTGGGACCCTACCCTGATGATAGTTATGGCCGAGACCATCACGAGAGCTAGGACTATGAGAGCGCCCACCACCTCGCTGAGTGACCTCCTGGACCCCATGGCTCCCTCGGGGTGCTGAGTTTAATGCAGCGCCCCCTGGGGCGCCCGGAAGGGTGCCGCAGACGGCGACAGTGGGCCTGATAGTTAACCCCATAGCCGGAATGGGAGGAAGGGTCGGGCTCAAGGGCACAGACGGGGACGCCTACAGGAGGGCCGTCGAGCTCGGGGCGAGGCCGGTCTCGCCGGGGAGGGCCGTCCAGTTCCTAAGGCTCCTGAGCTTCCCGTTCACCGTCCTGGCCCCGCCGGGCCTCATGGGGGAGCAGGAGGTACTGGAGGCGGGCCTGGCCCAGCGACTCAGGGTCATCGACTGCGCCCCTAGGCAGGGGGCTACAAAGGCCGATGACACAAGGAGGTGCGCTGCCTCCATGGTCGGCTCCGTGGACATCATCGTGTTCGTCGGCGGCGACGGGACTGCGAGGGACGTTGTAGCGGCCGTAGACGAGGGCGTAGTTGTCCTGGGGGTCCCGAGCGGCGTGAAGATGTACAGCGGCGTCTTCGCTGAGACCCCGGCCCTAGCCGCGCGGGCCCTCGAGGCTTACCTGAGGGGTGAGGCGGGCGTCACGAGGGCAGAGGTGCTGGACGTAGACGAGGAGGCCTTCAGGAGGGACGAGCTGAGGGTCAGGCTGTACGGTACCGCTCTGGTGCCCGCCGCGGAGGGTGTGGTGAGCGCCGGCAAGGAGGCCGCGCCATGGGGGGAGGATGAGCTGGAGGCTGTTGCTGCCCACGTAGTCGAGAACATGGAGCCCGGCGTCCTCTACCTGCTAGGGCCTGGCAGCACGGTGGCCGCCATAGCGAGGAGCCTAGGCCTTAGGAAGACGCTGCTCGGCGTCGACGCGGTGGTCGACGGGAGGCTCGTGGGCTCAGACCTGAACGAGGCCCAGATAATCGAGCTCCTCTCAAGGTACCCCAGGGCGAAGGTCGTGGTCTCGCCCATAGGCGGCCAGGGGTTCATCCTGGGTAGGGGGAACCAGCAGCTCAGCCCCGAGGTGATAAGGAGGGTAGGCGTAGACAACGTCATAGTGGTCGCGGCGAGGTCAAAGGCCGCCAGGCTAAGGGAGCTAAGGGTGGACACAGGAGACCCTGATCTGGACAGGGCCCTCAGGGGCTATAGGAGGGTCGTTGTTGGCTACGGCGAGGAGATGATGATGAAGGTCGTCTGAGGAAGAGGTGGCGGGGACAGGGCCCTTGCCTTCGCCTTGGGCGGACGGCCTGGGGGTCGTCCGTCCTTGGCGGAGGCGGGTTGCAGAGGATAGGAGGTCCAGGAGGTGTTACCTCCTGAACCCCTTTACTCTGCAACCCTTGGGGGCTCTGCCCCCGCCACCGCTCCCCCTATTCTCCGGGTGGGTATAAAGGGGGTCAGGCCCCCGCGTGGGGGGCTGGGTTTCCTGGCCGCACCAGGTGGCAGGCCGCGTAGTGGTCTGGCGAGACCCCCACCATGCGCGGCTCCTCGTACCTCACGACCCTCAGGACCACCCTTCCCCCCTCCTCGCCAATTGACTCGACGGCCATGAGGCCCCTGGCCTGCTCAGACTCCCTCTCGACTATCTCCTTCAGCTCGGAGGCGCTGAGCCCGGTCACCTGCACGAGGAGCTCCCCCGAGGCCCTGACCGAGGCCCTGGCCGCAAGGTCAGGGTACCTGGCCTCCAGCACCCTGACAAGCGCCTCAGCGACCTCTTCGGCGGTCCAACCGCACCTAGCCACGGCTACAGGGCACCTGGGGTGGAAGCGGCAGCCCTTCGGGGGGCTCACCAGGCTGGGCACGTCGCCCTTCAGGACGATCCTCCTCATGACCCTGCCGACCTCGGGGACCGCTGAGATAAGCGCCTGGGTGTACGGGTGCGCAGGCTTCCTTATCACCTCAGCCCTCGGCCCCCTCTCCATTATCTTGCCCGCGTACATGACGTATATCCTGTCGGACATGTAAGAGACTACCGATATGTTGTGGGTTATGAGGAGCATTGCCATCTTCCTTGTCTCCCTGAGGTCCCTCAGAAGCTCCAGGATCTCGGCCTGCACGGAGACGTCGAGGGCGCTCGTGGGCTCGTCGAGGACGACGAACCTGGGGTCCGTTGCGATCCCCCTGGCGATCGCGACCCTCTGCCTCTGCCCTCCGCTGAGCTCGTGGGGGTACCTGTCGGCGAACTCGGCCGGCAGCTGGACCTCCTCCAGGAGCTCGACAACCCTCTCCATGGCCTTCTCGCGGCTGTACATACCCGTCTCTATCATGGGCTCCGCTATTATGTCGGCGACCCTCAGCCTCGGGTCCAGGGAGGAGTACGGGTCCTGGAAAACGATGTTGACCATCCTCCTGAAGCCCTTAAGTTCTCTCCCCCTGAGCTTCGTCACAGAGTACCTTGAGGCTATCCTCTTCATCTCCTGCACGTCACCCCTGCTCCTTGCTTCGTCGTAGCGCGCCAGCTCGTCGTCTGGTATCATGAACAGCACGTCACCTGCCGTGGGCTCTAGGAGCCTGATGAGTATCCTGCCAAGCGTGCTCTTGCCGCTCCCGCTCTCCCCGACGAGGCCGACTATCTCGCCCTCCCTGACCTCGATATCGACGTCGTCGACCGCCCTGACGTACGCCCCTCTCACCCCCTTGACGGGGAAGTACATCCTGAGCCCTCTTCCAGCCACTATCACTTCCTCTCACCCCCTGAGTACAGCCAGCAGGCGACCCTGTGGCCGCCCCCAAGGTCGACTACTGGGGGCTCCCTCTCCCTGCACACAGGCATCGCGAAGGGGCACCTGGGGTGGAACATACAGCCGCTCGGCGGGTTCCTCAGGTCGGGCACTTCGCCCTTTATCCCCTTCAGCTCGTGAGGCTCCATGGTAGGGACTGCCTCGAGCAGCATCTGCGTGTAGGGGTGCTTGGGCTCCTTGAACACGGAGTCCCTCGGGCCCACCTCAACCACCTTACCGGCGTACATTATGGCGACCCTGTCGGAGACCTGGTAGAGGACGCTCAGGTCGTGTGATATGAACACGAACGCCGCGTTCGACTGCTCCTTCAGCTCCCTGAGGAGCTCAAGTATCTGGGCCTGCACGGTGACGTCGAGGGCGCTCGTGGGCTCGTCAAGTATCACAAGCTCTGGGTTGTTGATCATGGCGGTAGCTATTACGACCCTCTGCCTCATGCCTCCGCTCAGCTCGTGCGGGTACATCTTTACGACCTTCTCGGGCTCCGGCATGCCAAGAAGGCCGAGGAACTCGGCCGCCTTTCTGTACCCCTCCTTTATGAGCTCCCTCCTCACGAGCTGCCTCACCAGTGGGGCCTCAGGCAGCCTGTTGGTCCTCGCCACCTGCTCAAGGGCGGGCCTCAGGGCGGGGTTGACGGGGTCGCAGCAAAGCGACAGGATCCTAAGCTCCTTCACCAGGTCGTGAAGGTCCCTCCTCCTCCATATGCCTAACATCTGGTCCTCGAGCCCCTCCAGGCCCTTCGACTTGAGGAACGCGGCCAGGCCCGCGTAGTCGTTGACCCTGAGGAAGTTGAGAGCCGCCTTTACGTCATCCCTAGTCGCCCTCGCCCTCGCCAGCCTCCTCCTGGCGAGAAGCGATGGGTTATGCTGGAGCACGACCTCAGCTATTTGGTAGCCGACGGGCAGGACGGGGTTGAGGGTGGTCATGGGCTCCTGGAAGACCATCGTGACCTTAGTGCCCCTTATGTTCATCATGGCCTTGTGGAGCCTCTTCAGCACGTCCTCGTTCTTGCTTGGCTTGAACCTCTTCGTCCTCCTGTAATACTCCCTGAGAGGCGCGACGACGTCAAAGCCGTCCACGAGCACCTGGCCGTCAACTATAGCGGCGTTCCTGGGTAGGAGCCCCATTATCGTCAGCCCAAGCGTGCTCTTCCCGCAGCCGCTCTCGCCGGCTACCCCCAGCACCTCCCCCCTCATGACCTCGATGTCAACGCCGTTAAGGGCCTTATAGACGCCTCTCCTCGTGTAGTACCAGAGCCTCAGGTTCCTCACGACCACTATGGGCCTCTTTGCCTCGCTCAAAGCGAGCTCCTCCTCCTCGGGTTAATCACGTCCATTAGGCCCATCCCCATGAGGTAGACCGCAACCGCAAATATCACGATGAACGCGCCTGGCACTATAACGGTCCACGGGGCCGTGTTGACGTAGTTTAGGCCAAGCGTTGTGAGGTACCCAAGCTCAGGGATGTTCGCGACCGGGAGGAACCCTATGAACGCTAGGGCGGAGATGGTCAGCATTATGGTCCCGAGGTCCATGGATGCCTGCACGAGGACGGGAGGCAGGGCGTTGGGCAGTATGTGCCTGAACATTATCTTCGTGTTGCTCGCCCCTGCCGCCCTCGCCGCCTCTATGAACGTCAACTCCTTCACCTGGAGCGTGACGCTCCTGGTGTACCTGGCGTAAAGCGGCCACCAGACGACGATGAGCGCGTAGATCATGCTGTCCAACGTCCTCCCCAGGACGTAACCTATCGCGACGGCAAGAACCAGGTACGGGACGCTGAAGAATACGTCGGTTAGTCTCATCAAGACGTCGTCAATCCAGCCACCGAAGTACGTCGCTATTATGCCGATAACTATACCTATGGCCGCCCCAGGCAGTACGACAGCTACCGACAGCGCCAGGTCTAGCCTTATCGCCTTGACTATGGCCCTCAGTAGGTCAATGCCCGGGTACGTCGTCCCAAGCGGGTGCTTCCAGGACGGCGGCTCAGGCAGCGGGTTGGCGAAGTTAGGTATCACAGTGTACGGGTGCCTTATCCCGATGAGCCAGGGGGCGAACTGAACTATGAGGGCGTCTGCAACATAGGCCAGCACTATAGCGAGACCGACGACGGCCGGCCTATTTGAGAAGAACACCTGAAGCGAAAGCCTTCGCTCCGGGGTCAGGACCCTCCTCCATATGGAGAGCGGGGCGACCACTATGACGATAGCCATCAGGATCATCAGGCCTGAGACCGCGGTGAGGGCTGACGAGACGGCCCTGTCGGCAGAGGCGACGCCTGCCGCCAGAAGGGACGCGGCGGCCGCCAGCATGAGGGCTCCTGAGAGGAAGAGCCTCGCGATAAGCCTGCCAGGCCTCCTTCGCTCTGTCATGCTCTCACCCGAGCCTTACCCTAGGGTCCTTAAGCGCAAACACTATGTCGAGCACGAGACTTGTGGTCACGAAGATTATGCCGAAAAGTAGGGTCCCAGCCATTATCCCCCCCATGTCGCTGTACTCCATGGACTGGGTTAGCCAATAGCCTATCCCGGGGTAGTCGAAGACCGTCTCAACCACGACAACGCCGCTCAGCATGCCCGCGACCGTGTACGCGAAGTTTGTGTATACGGGGAACATGGCCGTGGGCCTGGCGTGCTTGTTTATGACGGTCCTCTCGGGCAGGCCCTTACTCCTCGCGAACCTCACGTAGTCCTGGTCTAGGACCTCAAGCATGGAAGCCCTGAGTATATTTATCACGCCGGCCATCACGCCCAGGGCCAGTGTGAAGGCAGGGAGGATCACGTGCTCTAGGGCGTTCAGCGCGATGTACCAGTCCCCGTGGATGAGCGCATCTATCAGCAGCACGTGCGTGGGGTAGGAGAAGCCGTTCCTGTACCAGGACAGGCCGACCAGGAGCTCAGGGCTTACGGTGCCTGAGATTGGCAGCACCTTAAGCCAAACTGCGAACACCACAATGAGGAGGTAGGCTATTAGGTATATCGGCATCCCGTAGAGGGCATATGAGAATACCCTTATAGCAACGTCGTCAGGCTTGTCCCTCCTGACAGCGCTCCACGTTCCTAGGGGGATGCCCATCAGCCAGGTTAGTATCCCAGCGACGATGGCCAGGAATGCCGTGTTGGGGAAGAAGTACGTCATCGCCTGGGTCACGGGCCCTGAGAATATCGGGGTGTTGGTGTACCCGAGCTGGCCCCTCAATATCTGGGCGAGCCAGTAGAAGTACTGGACATAGATAGGCTGGTTGAGGTGGAACTTCTGGATCAGCTCCTGTATCTGCTCCTGCCTGGCCGCACCGGAAAGCCTTGGATTGATGTAGACCGCTATCAGTTTGTACTCCCCGCCGACGTGCATGAGGGCGAACACTATAACTGTCAGGCCGATGAGGGTGGGGATGTAGTAGATCAGCCTTCTTGCGACGTACTGCCAGAGCTTGATCTTAGGCACCCCTATGCGGCCTGCTGGGCGGGGTTTAAAAGGAGGAGGGAAGCAAAAAGAGGTTCCAATTAGGGGTGTCCCTTAATTATGGTCAGCCCTTGACCCACCAGAAGTACCAGCTGTCGGCGGCGCCTCCGACCATGGGGTTCTCCTCCCATGATATCATTCCCATGTACCCGTGCATGTAAGGCTTGATCACCCAGTACTCGTTAGGCTGTATAGTATAGACGTACATGTAGAGCTGGATGGCCAGGTCCTCGACCTCAGTGTAGAGCTTGTAGGCCGCGGTGGCGTTGTTGGTCATGTCAGCGTTGTCGGCTGCCGTGATCAGGTTGTTGAGCTCCTGGTACTCCATCGCCTCCTGCCATATCAGCTTGCCTATGTAGGGCTCCATGCTCGTGTTGAGGCCAGGCCATGACACGGACGAGCTGTTGAAGGCCGCGCTCAGGCTCTCGAGGAACGTGACGTTCCAGCCGTCAGGCATTGGGTACGTGCCGCCCTGCTCGTACATGGCGTTGATGAAGTCGGGTGCCAGCGGGTAATCGGCTATCCAGCCCATGTAGTAGATCGCCATTGGGTTCTGGCCGGGCACCATGTAGCTGATCTGCGTCGAGAACGGCAGGTAGATCGGCGTGGCTACTATGTTCGGGTCGATACTGTTGAGCGCCTCTGCCCACATCTCAGCGGCCGTGAAGTCTGTAGTGTCTCCGCTGGCCACCACTATCGGGAAGTTGACCTTTATGTTGTAGAACCCGCTCTCCTCGAGCAGCTGCTTCGCGTACGTGAGGTTGAAGGTCGGGCAGCCCGTTAGCTGGGTGGGCGGTATGTAGTAGTCGAGCCCGGGTATGAGCACACCGCAGTACGGGCTGCCGAAGTTGAAGTGATACTTGACGTTGCCAACGATGCTGTTAATGTACTCGGTGTAGTTGAAGGCGTAGGCGTAGGCCTCCCTGACGAGCGGGTTGGCGAAGTACCACGGCGGTATCGTGTATGCTGGGTTGAGGGAGTGCAGCGCGCTCTGGCTCACGTTGAGGACGAATATGAAGAAGAACTCGCTCAGCGTCGGGAACTCGTACAGGTCAGCCTGGCCCTTGGACTCAAGGCCCTCGAGCAGCGGTATGAAGCTGCTCGGGAGCCCAGTCACGATGTCTGCCTGCCCGGAGGCAAACATGTCATAAGCTGTCTCAGGGTCCTTAACCCAGTATATGACGACCGTCTCGTTTGGCCTCGGTATGTAGGTTATGTTGTTAGGCCAGTAGGGGTTGGGCTTCAGGACGATGCTCTGGCCAGGCGTGTAGGCCGCTATGTAATAGGGGCCTGTGAAGCCGGCGTTAGGGCCTGGCCACTGGACCTGCGTGTTGTAGCTGCCCTCGCTGCAGGTCTGCTGATACTGGTAGAACGCCTCCGCCAGCTGGGTCATGTTGTGGTCGTAGAGACCAGTGAAGTTAATGCCATCGCCTACCGACTCTAGCCACTTGGCGTCCAGGACGCCAGCGCCGAGCGGGTCAGCTATGGCCGTGAAGAACGCTTCGGGCGAGGTCGGCCTGGCAAGGTGGAAGGTCACCGTGTCCGTCGCGTTGTTGTAGCTTATGGCGTTGATTATCTCCTCGGCCCCCTGGGTGTCGTTAGGGGCCGTCACCACGAAGGTGAATGGCGTGTAGTTCGGTATGAGGTACTGCGTCAGGATCCAGCCCGGCGTGCCAGGGGTTCCGCCGGCACAGAGGATGTCCCTGATCACGCTGTACCATACGTCATAGGCAGTTATCGGGTCCCCGTTGGAGGCCCTGAGCCCGGGCCTCAGCGTGAAACTGTACACCGTGAGGTTAGACGAGATGCCGTTGCCGATCGTGGGCACGGACTCTGCTAGGACTGGTATGAACTTGGTCGTGTTCGCGCCGTAGTACTGTATGAGGGTACCGTATATGTTTGATATTATCTCGAACCCGACCGACTCGTAGTCGATGTCGGGGTCGAAGCTAAATGGGCCTCCTGGGACGTTCTCAGCCACAACTATAGTGCCCGGGTTGGGCACTGAGACTAGAGGCTTGAAGAGCGAGAACGGCATAGAGGTTGAGGCCACAGCTATCGTGTAGTAGGCAGTGTACTCGTAGGTGGCCTTGGAGGTGATGTTCTCGGTCACTATGGTGAGGGAAACAGGGTACAGGCCAGGGGAGGTGTAGGTCACGTTCAGCGGGTTCTTAGCTGGCTCGAGGTAAGTCACGTTCCCCGACCCGGTCTCATACACCTCTAACGCGTAGCCGGTGCCGTTCTTGGAGGGTATTGTTAGCGTTGTCCCGTTGCCGAGGTTCCATATGTACTCCTTGATGGTCATGTTTGTGCCTGTTGGCGGCTGCAGGAACCCAGCTGTAAGGTGCACGGTCTGGCCTACCTGGACTATTGGCATGGAGAGGTTGATGAGGGTGATTACAGGCACCGTTATCAGGGGGGCATATGATGAGTTGAAGGCCGGCGGTGTGATGAGGATTTCAAGCGTGTTGCCAATGGAGCTCCCTACCAGCTGGCCGTTCTTGTACACGCTGTAGTAGAGGAGGTAGTGGCCTGGGTACTTGTACACGATGCTTGCGTAGTTGGAGGTGGTGTTCACAGTCGTGCCGTTTCCGGTGTAGATCACAACGTAGGAGCCGGTTGAAGGCGTGAAGCCGGTTATTGTGACCATGATGGGCGTGCCTGCGGTTCCGGTGTAGCTGCTCACCGCAGGCGGGGACATCGAGTAGGTCGGCGCCACGCTGGTCGTTGTGGTTGTGGTAGATGTTGTGGTCGTCGTCGTGGTGGTCGTGGTAGACGTAGTGGGCAATGTGGTTGTCGTGGTGATCGGAGTGCTCGTCGTGGTGGTAGATGTTGTCGTGGTAGACGTAGTGGTTGTCACGTGCTTGGTGCTTACGTAGTACGCGACGCCACCGGCGATGGCTATTATGACTATAACCACTATGACGGCTGCCACAGCTGTCCTAGACAAGGAGTCCCTTCTGGTGCCCCAACCCAATGTGGGTCCCACCACCGAACCGGTTACTCAAAGACCGCCAAATTGGCCTTTTATGTTTACTTGGTCTCTCCACCAATGGCCCTCTTGAGGCCCGATGAGTCGGCTACAGCCCATGGCATAGCCTTTGTGTTAAAGGAGCCGTATGCCGTGCCGTCCCACCCTATACCTATCATGCCAGCCGTGCCCTCCCCGAACAGCAACGTCAAAACGGAGAGAGCGCCGTCGACAGCAGCGGCCAGGTCGCGGCCCGCCCTGTAGGCTATGGCCGCCCTGAGCGAGAGGCCAACGGCTATTATGTACTCTCCGACCCCTGTGGCCGAGAAGGCGGCCAGGTCGTCAGCGTAAAGCCCCGCTCCCACTATGGGCGAGTCGCCGACCCTGCCGGGGAGCTTCAGCGCGACCCCGCCCGTGCTGACGGCGGCGGCCGTGTGCCCCTCAGAGTCGACGGCGACGGCGCCCACCGTATCGTAACCCAGCCTACTGGCCGCCTCGAACCACCTCCTGTATAGGGGGTCCTGGCCCCCCTGGCTCTCCCTGAGCCTCCTCCATCTCTCTAAAGCCCTCGGGGATGGGCCAGGGTGCGCCTGCATGCCAAGTGAACTCGCGAGACGATCGGCCCAAGGGCCGACTATCAGCACGTGGGGCGTCTGCTCAAAAACCGCCCTCGCGAGCCTAACCGGGTTCCTCGGGTACGTGACCCCGGCGACCGCCCCAGCCCTGAGGTCAGGCCCCCTCATTACGGCGGCATCCATTGTGACCTTCCCGCTGAAGTCCAAAACCGAGCCAACGCCAGCGTTGAAGAGCCCGCTGTCCTCCATGTAGGCGACCGCCTCGACGACCATATCGAGCGACGAGCCCTTCCTCGCCTGCTCGATGCCGGCCTCAGCGGCCCTCACGACCTCTCGGAGGGCAGCCTCGAGATCGCCCTCCTGCCAGGCCCCGGCCCCGCCGTGCACCACGATCGCGGGCGGCCTTAGCCTGATCGGAACCCCCATGCAAGACACCGGAGCACGTTGAGGCGAGGTCGCTTAAAACCGCTTAGGAAGCAATCTCGTGCGGCGCTGCCAAGCGTTGAAGGGCTCGTAAGGACTCAAGTTACAACAACGGATTTTACGGTGGAACTTTATGTATTCGTGGGCATGGACCGGTGCTCGAGGCAAGGGACCTCGTGAAGGCCTTCGGCAGGCTGAGGGCCGTAGACGGCTTCTCAATGGACATAGAGCAGGGCGTTGTGAAGGCCCTGATAGGGCCCAACGGGGCTGGGAAGACGACCTTCGTCAACCTTGTTACTGGCGTGCTAAAGCCGGACTCAGGAAGGATAAGGCTTGACGGCAGGTGCATCAAGTCCCTTCCCCCCTACCACCGCGTCAGGCTCGGCATAGCGAGGACCTACCAGATACCTCGGCCTTACCCTAATCTTACCGTCCTCGAGAACGTCCTTGTCTCGGCCTACTTCAACAGGGGGCTGAGGGGCGAGGCCGCGATGCAGGCCGCCGAGGAGGCCCTTAAGTTCGTTGGGCTGAGGGACAAGGCTGACAAGCTTGCGTCCGAGCTCAACGCTGAGCAGCAGAAGCTCCTGGACTTCGCCAGGGCCCTCGCCTCAGGCCCAAAGTACATACTCATCGATGAGATAGGTGCGGGGCTCAGCCCGGAGGAGCTGGACTCCCTGGCGGCCAAGGTCAGGTCCCTAGCCAAGCAGAACATGGGCGTGCTCTACATAGGGCACATAATGAAGATGGTCAGGTCTGTAGCTGACTGGGTCGTAGTTATGAACGAGGGCAAGAAGATAGCCGAGGGGACCTACGACGAGATAGCGTCGAACGAGGACGTGGTCAGGATCTACCTGGGTGAGAAGCGTGCCTGAGCCCCTCCTTGACGTGAGGGAGCTTTCAGCCGGCTACGGGAACCTAATTGTAGTGAGGGACGTGTCCTTCAGCGTCGAGAGGGGGGCTACGACGCTCATGCTGGGGCTGAACGGGGCTGGCAAGACCACGACCCTGAAGACGATAGCTGGTATCCTCAGGCCAGCGAGGGGAAGGATACTCCTTGAAGGCGAGGACATAACCTACCTCCCGCCCTACAGGAGGGCAGGGCTTGGCCTTGTCCTGATAACGGACAACCCCGTCTTCCCTGATATGTCGGTAGCAGACAACATACGCTTGGCCGCCTCCCCTAGCCACTACGCAAATGACTCGCAGGCTGTAAGGGAGGCCTTCACGTACTTCCCTGACCTTGCAAAGTTCGCTAGGGTGAGGGCCTCAGCCCTGTCCGGGGGGCAGAGGAAGATGCTGGCGATGGCTATGGCGATGGTCTCGAGGCCTAAGGTCCTCCTCCTTGACGAGCCCTCCACTGGGCTCTCCCCAGTCATGGTGTCAAGGATTATATCGTACGTAGACCAGCTGAGGAAGATGGGCATTACAATCCTTCTGGCCGAGCAGAACCCGTCGTTTATCGAGGTCGCGGACTACGTCATGGTCATGGAGATGGGCAGGGTGAAGCTGTACGGCAAGGCTGATGAGATAGGAAAGCTAGAGGAGGTGAGGAGGACATTCTTCCAGGTGACTTGATCAGGGGAGCCTCCTGCCCAGCCGCCTATTTATGAGGTCGACAAGTCCGTTTGGCATAAGGATGACAAGGGCCACAAGGATCGCCCCGAAGACCAAGGGGAGGTAGTTGGAGTAAGCTGACACGCCCACGACCTGGTATATTACGTTGAGGATCAGCGTGCCCAGGAGCGGGCCTGTGAGGGTGCCCGGCCCCCCGAAGATCGTGAACGCTATCACATAAACGTTAAGCGCCACCGAGAACACCGTGTCAGGATAGAAGAAGGTTACGTACCAACCGTACATCATCCCGGCCAGGGCCGCCATGAAGGCGCTGATTATCCAGGCCAGCCCCCTGACCCAGGGTACGTTGACCCCGTCGAGTGCCGCAGAGGTCACGTTGCCCTTGATGGCCCTCAGCGCGAGACCGTACCTCCCGAACTTTATGAGGGCCGTCACTACTATAAACAGCGAGAGCGCGGCGAACGTCAGGTAGTAGGTGAGGGTTGGTTCGTAAAACAGCAGCGATGCCCCCTTGCCGGCCCCGGTCCACGGGGCCAACACTGACGAGTCTATCAGGTAGTAGATCCCCATGAGCGACGCCAGCGTCGCGATGGCAAAGTAGTGGGACCTGAGCCTGAAGAGCGGCAGGAGCACGACCGCGACCGCCATGGTCACGGCGAGGCTGAAGAGGAAGCTGAGGGCCTCCCCCAGGCCCAGCCTAACCCCTATATAAACGCCGTACGCGCCCAGCCCAAAGAAGACGGTGTAGCCGAAGGGGAGGTAGCCTGTCATCCCATATATTAGGTTGATTCCGTAGGCCAGGATGAGAAATATCATCGTCAGGAAGAAGAACGGCCTGTTCGGGTAGACAAATGGACCCCCTATAAAGAGGGCGACAATCACCGCAATTATGATCCCTAGCTCCACGAGCCTGCCCTTGTTGAGACCGACGGGGCTGCTGAGTGACAAGCCTTACACCTCCCTCTGGGGCTTCCCCAGGACGCCACCGGGCTTCGCCACGATTATCGCAAGGAGGGCGAGGAACACGATCGAGTAGGCGAGCGCTGGGATAAAGACCTCAAGGAGCTGGTACACGACGCCGAAGATGAGCCCCCCGACCACCGAGCTAAGCGGGTCCCCGAGCGCCCCAATTATCACGATGGTGAACGCTATAACCGTTATGAGGGTGTCCGCCGACGGGTATATGTAGCCGAACACGTAGGGCGCCATAACGCCGGCCATTCCTCCGAGCGCGAAGCTGTAGGCGAAGGCGAACAGTGTGGCGATCTTGACGTTAACGCCTAGCGCCAGCGCCTGCTCTCTGTTCTGCATTATGGCCCTCGTCGCCCTGCCCAGCCTGGTCGCCTGAAGGTAGTAGTACGTGACGCCTAACATCACGGCAGACAGGCCGGCCATGACTACGTAGGTGTACGGGACTCCGTGGCCAGCAATGTATAGGGCGCCCTTGACGACCATTGCCGAGTAGCTCAGGGCGGCAGGGTAGTACCCGAATATCAGCGTGGCCACAGACAGTATGACCATTGACAGGCCAAAGAACGCGGTAAACGAGAACATCTCTGGGTCAGAGCTGTTCTCAAGCCTCGGAACCATCAGGTAGTATACCCCCACTCCCATCGCGAAAAACAGTGGGAACGCTACCAGGAAGGCAACATAGGCGTTCACGTGAAGTGACGTGAAGAGGACGTACGCCAGGTACCCGCCGAGCACTATAAGGTCGCCGTGAGCCACGTTGACCATCCTCACGACGCCGAAGATCAGGTTAAGGCCGAGGGCCATGAAGGCGAAGAAGACGCCCTGCAGCAGCCCGACCACGACGGCATATGAAGCCAGCGACGCGGTGATGGGTGCCATCTCTCACTGCCTCGGCGTCCTTCTTCGGAAGGGTTTTAACCTTTAAAAGGTCACACAGATTATGCGTCCCATTTTAACGGAACCACGCATATACGGGCGATAGGCCGTTGCGTTTAACCCCCTAAGCACCTGATTGAAAGCCGGTACCTGCTATGAGGAGGTCTATATCAACGACTATTTTAGCAGTGATAATTGTTGTTATAGTAGTCGTCGTGGTAGTCGGGGCCTACGCTGCATACATAATGACCAGGAAGCCCGCCCCCAGCCAGATCACAATCGGGGTCGTGTACGACTCTACAGGGTCCTATGCCACCTCCTCGATGCCCGAGTATGAAGGGCTTGAGCTGTGGGCTAACTGGGTCAACAGCCACGGCGGCATCTACGTGAAGCAGTACGGCAAGAACCTGACCGTGAAGATAATAGCGCTCGACGCGGGCAGCAACTCGCAGACCGCCCTTAGCGACTACCAGCAGCTAGTCTCTGTTGACCACGTTGACATCCTCGTCGCAGACTTCGGCTCTGTTATGACGGCCCCTGCCGTCAGCTACACAAACTCCAGCCACATACTTCTGTGGGACGTAACAGGGAGCTCCTTCGCCTTCTTCGTCAACAACAACTACATAATCCTGACCAGCCTCCCTGTCTCACCCTACTTCGTCCTCTACGTGCCAGGCTTCCTCAACTCGCTCGGCATACATAACGTGGCCGTAATATATGACGAGAACGACTTCAACGCCTACCAGTCGTACTTCCTTGCCCCTGGACTAGCGAAGTACGGTATAAAGGTCGTCTACAACACTAGCGTGCCGACGTCGACGTCTGACTACTCAAGTATAATAGCCACCCTAGAGAGCCTGCACCCGCAGGCCGTGATCGAGCTCGGCTACCCGACAAACGACATAGCCTTCCTGAACCAGCTGGCGAGCTCCCACGCCTGCTTCCCGCTAGTCCTCACGAACTTCCCAGGGCAGCTGCTGCCGACCTTCGTGAGCCAGGTAGGCGCTAACATGAACGGCACCTTCACGCTCGCATACCCGCCCATAGTCGCTTACACGCCCCAGCTTGCCTCTTCCCTCGGCCTGACCTGGTGGGGCCCGACGTACCAGGAGTTCGCCTCCCTGTGGGTTAGCACCTACCACACGCCGCCGAACTTCCTGGCCATAGCCGGCTTCAACGCTGGCCTCATAATACAGCTCGCCATCGAGGACGCTGGGTCTCTTAACCCCACCGCGCTCAAGTCTGCGGTCCTCAGCGACATAAGCGGCAAGATAATGACCATAGACGGAATATTCAACGTAACCTCGAACGGCATGCAGGTCGGTGAGAACCCGATACCCGCGCAGGTGTGGTTCTGGCCTAACGGGACAACGACAGTCAACCTCCTCTACCCCTCGTCGTACAAGAACGGCACGGCTGTGTACCCAGCCCCCTGTCCGCCTTAAGCAAATGCACAATCATTAAAAATTATTTAAATTATTTTATTTAATTTCTTCCTCAAGCCTTCTGGCGATCTCTATAAGCTCCCAGTCCTCCCCCCTCCTGCCTATCAGCTGGAGCCCAACCGGGAGGCCCTCGGCCCTGAGGACCGGGATAGAGACGGCGGGGGTAGCCGAGAGCGGGGACAGCCACGTGTTCGAGGTTAGCCTCGCCCTTACGTCGCCGTCCTCCCTGCCCAGGACCTCTGACAGCCTCGGGGCCGGTATCGGGGTTGTCGGCGTCACTATTACGTCAACCTCTTTCAGGGCCCTCGCGACCTCCCTTCTCACTATCCTCATAACGTCCAGGGCAGAGACGTAGTCCACGGCCAAGAACTCAAGTCCCCTCTCCAGCAGCCTCCTGACGTCAGGGAAGTACTCGCCCCACCTCTCCCTATACCTGAGGTGTATCCTAGAGGCCTCAGACAGCCTTATCACGGAGAAGGCCCACGACCCGAGCCTCCTCGCCACGGGAAGCTCGACCTCACTGTAGTCAAACCTAGTTATGACGTCCCAGAAGGCCCTCTCGACCTCGCCCTCGGCCGCGGCCAGCCCCCGTGGGATCCCGAGCCTAGGCCTCCTAACATCCGCCCTGGGAGCCCTGGCGTACCTTGAGATGACCGCCATGACGTCCCTGAGGGAGTCAAGGCTGCCCGCGATTACTCCTACCTCGTCAAACGTGGGGGCCAGGGGGAACACGCCAGCCTTCGGCACAAGGCCGGGGGTCGGCCTCATGCCGTAGACCCCGCACAGCGAAGCCGGGATCCGAACGGACCCCGCGGTGTCGGTCCCTATGGCCGCGTCCAGGATGCCGGCAGCAACTGCGGCTGCAGAGCCCCCGCTACTCCCTCCTGCTATCCTGTCCGTGTCGTGAGGGTTCCTCGTGGGCCCGAAGACCGATGAAGTGGTCGTGGCCCCAGAGGCGAACTCGTGGGTGTTGGTCTTGCCGATTACAACGAAGCCAGCGCTCACGAGCCTCCTCACGACGGTCGCGTCGGCGGATGGGACGTAGTCCCTGAAGAGCCTTGACCCCATTGTCGTCCGGAGGCCCCTCGTGTAGATCACGTCCTTCACCCCTATCGGCCTGGCCCTGAGGCCGCGCCTCTCCGTTAGTGAAGCCTCGTCAGCCGCGCTGTGGGCGACCGTGACGATAGCGTTGATCTCTCCCTGGCTCTCGGCCCTCCTCAGGGCCTCATCGACCGTAACCCTCCATGGGTCTGACATGCCTTCCCCGTGGCCTGAGGCGCGGGGGCTTAAGTGCCCTCCAGGCGACTCCAGTAAGGACCTAGGTTGGAGCTGGACCTTGGAGGCAGGAGGCTCGTAATAGTCGCCAACAGGCTGCCATACACGCTAACCGTTAACGGAGGCGAGACCAGGCTGGCGCCCAGCACGGGGGGCCTAGCTACCGGGATGAGGGGGCTCCTCGAGAGGGGCGCCGCCGTGTGGGTAGGGTGGCCAGGGCTTCCCGCGGAGAAGGTAACAGGGCTCGATGAGGTAGACCGCCAGCTCCGCTCGCGCGGCATGGTCCCGGTCTGGCTCACCTCGCAGGAGGTCGAGGACTACTACGAGGGCTTCTGCAACGCGACCCTCTGGCCCCTATTCCACTACTTCCTAAGCAGGTCGGTCTTCAGCTCTGAGTACTGGCGCGCCTACGTCACTGTGAACGGCAAGTTCGCTGACGCCGTGGCCTCCGTCTACAGGCAGGGCGACATTGTGTGGGTGCATGACTATCACCTAATGCTGCTTCCGTCGCTCCTGAGGTCAAGGCTTGGGGACGACGCCGCTGTCGGGTTCTTCCTCCACATACCTTTCCCCTCATTTGAGGTCTTCCGCGCTCTGCCGTGGAGGGAGGAGCTGCTGAAGGGCGTGCTGGGGGCTGACCTCGTGGGGTTCCACACCTACGACTACGTGAACCAGTTCCTTGAGTCTGTGAGGAGGGTCCTTGGGCTAGATCACAGCCTCGGCTACATAACTGTGGGGGACAGGCTCGTTAAGGTCGACGCCTTCCCCATGGGGGTCGACTACAAGGGGCTCACCGAGAGGGCCTCGTCAGAGGCCGTTGCCAGGCTCGTAAAGGAGCTAAAGGAGAGGGTGAGGGGGGCCAAAATAGTCTTCTCGGTCGACAGGCTTGACTACACTAAGGGCCTGCCCGAGAGGCTGCTGGCCTTCATGAGGCTCCTCGAGAGCCACCCCGAGCTGAGGGGCAGGGTCACTTACGTGTTCGTCGTCTCGCCCTCGAGGGAGAGGGTCGGCGAGTACGCCAGGCTCCGGGCGCAGCTCAACGAGCTGGTCGGCGAGATCAACGGCCGCTACGGAACGCTTGAGTGGACGCCGGTCGTGTACATAAGGAGGTTCGTCTCTGACGAGGAGCTCCTCGCCCTTTATAGGGCCGCCGACGTCGCGCTGATAACCCCCCTAAGGGACGGGATGAACCTGGTCGCTAAGGAGTATGTCGCCGCTAACGTTGACAAAAACGGCGTCCTCATAGTGAGCGAGGGCGCGGGCGCCTCCAGCGAGCTAGTCGAGGCGATTGTAGTAAACCCATACGATCACGAGAGCGTTGCCGAGGCCCTCAGGCAGGCCCTCGAGATGCCTGAGGGCGAGAGGGTCGCAAGGATGTCCGCGCTGCAGGAGAGGGTGGCCGCCTATGACGTCAACGCGTGGGCCCAGGACTTCGTGGGGTCGCTCTTGAACCTGAAGGTGGAGCAGGGAAGGGTCAGGGAGGAGCTCACGAGCAGGAGGCTCACTGGGACCACCCTGACTATGGTCTCGAACGCCTTCATGGTGTCCAAGAGGAAGATCTTCTTCCTTGACTACGACGGGACTCTCGTGCCCATAGGCCCCTCGCCGTCTGACGCCAGGCTCTCTGGGGACGCGATCGCCGTCCTCAAGATGTTGTCATCGAGGCCCGACACGGACGTCGTGATCATAACCACGAGGCCCAAGGACTTCATGGAGGGGGTCACCTCATACATCCAGAGGGTCCAGGTTGCGGCCGAGAACGGCGCATGGATATATGACGGGCGCTCTTGGAGCCTCAACGTTTCCATGGCCGGCGCCTCCTGGAAGGCGGAGGTCAGGAAGATCATGGAGAGCTTCACAAGGAGGACCCCGGGCTCCATGGTTGAGGAGAAGGACTTCTCACTCACGTGGCACTACAGGCTGGCCCCCCACGCGATAGGCGAGGCCAGGGCCTCCGAGCTGATGGACGTCCTCAGCAGGTTCGCGGCCGTCCACAAGTACCTGTCGGTGGTAAGGGGCGTAAAGGCGATCGAGGTCAGGCTCTCCGAGCTCTCCAAGCCCAGGGCGGCCTCGTACTGGCTCTCGAGGGCTAAGTACGACTTCGTCTTCGCAGCGGGGGACTCCCAGGAGGACGAGGACCTCTTCGCGGCGCTCCCGCAGGACTCGGTCACTGTCAAGGTCGGGAGGGGGCCTACAAGGGCCAGGTTCTACGTCAACGACCCCGACGAGCTGCTCAACGCGCTAAGAACAATATCAGGTGTGTAGCCTTTGTCCATATTCCTTGCGGCAGACTTCTTGATTTCCGCCGGCGCAGCGGCGATATACGCGTACGGCCTGGTGAACTTCAGGGGGAGCTTCAGGTCGCTGAGGCCGCTGGAGGGGCGTAAGTTAGTGCGCCGCGTGACCGTCGTGGTGCCGGCCAGGAACGAGGCCTCGAGGGTAAGGGGCCTGGTGAGTTCCCTCGCCGCCTCCCAACCAAGCCCCTCCGAGGTAGTGCTGGTTGACGACAGGAGCGAGGACGGCACCGCCGAGGCCGCGCTCAGGGAGTCTGACCGCCTTCACCTCAGGGTAGAGAGGGTGAACTCTGTGAGGGAGGGCTGGAACCCGAAGGCCAACGCTGTCATGGCCGGCGCCTCCCGAGTGCCCCTGTGGGACTCCGTTCTATTTCTAGACGTTGACGTCAGGGGTGACGTCGGCCCCCTGATCGCGGCCGCCTCCCGCGCGCGGCCTGGGGCCCTCATAGCGTTCGAGCCCAAGTTCTCATGTGAAACCTGGTTCTGCAGGGCGGCCCAGCCGTTCTTTACTGGGCTGCTCCACGGGTTCTACGGCTTCAACAGGGCCCTTGACCCCCGCGACAGGCACTCGCTGATCTACGGGTGCTGCTGGGCCATCGACCCCTACACCTTCTGGGAGCTAGGAGGTCTGGCCCCTGTCAGGTCAGCCCTTGTAGAGGACAGGGAGTTTGCCGCGTACGCCAAGTCTAGGGGCGTTGCCCTCGTCCCTCATGACGCGAGGCGCTACGTGATGGTCGAGTCCTGGCAGGGCCCGAGGGACATGTATGAGCTCATTAAGAGGGTTTCCTACCGAGCCTCTAGGTCGGCGAGCAGGCTGAGGTTCGCCGCCTTCTCCCTCGGGCTCGCGCTGCTGCTCATGTGGCCCGCCGCGTGGGTCCCCCTCCTAGCGGCCGGGGCCTATCTCCCTGCCCTCGGCCCCCTAGTTTCATACCTCTTGCAGGCGTCACTGTCATATGCTGGCCAGAGGGCGGAAGGCATAAGAGGTCCATGGTTCCTCCTGTCCCCGCTGCCCGCTGCCGTCCTGATCGCAGGCTTCGTGGCCTCCAGGTGGTCCCCGGTCAGGTGGAGGGGCCAGCTGATCGACCCTTCCTCGCTCACAGGCACTTGAGCGTGAGGCCGTCCTCGTCTATAAGCAACGCCCCTGATCTCCCACCGTGGTACCTGCTTGAGAAGACGGTCACAACGCCCCCCTCGAGGTCCAAGTAAGGGACCCTGGCCTCGCACCTGACGGGGCCCAGCGGCCTCCCGTCCCTCCTGAGCACGTTGACGGCGTCCACGACCTCGTGGGCCCTGACGATATACCTGAGGCCGTTCTCCCTCAGGAAGGATGACCAAGCGAGCCTCCCGTAGTAGTAAATCCCTGGCCCCCTGGGGTTTGGCTCGAAGTAGACTGGCGAGGATATCGGGTCATTCCACGCCAGCTGGAACAGGACGGGATCCTCCAGGTTAAGGTACCTCCTCGTCCCCTTAAGCGGTGAGAGGGCCGCTGCCGTCTCCCATAGCCTCAGGGGCTCCTCCGGCCTAGCGCAGTCCCTGCACGGCACCCCTCCGTGGACGAGGAACACCCCCCTCCAGGTGGCAGCTATAGGCATCTCGGCGTAGGCGTCCACGACGCGGGCGTAGAGGTCTGAGGCCTGCATGTAGAGGACCTCCTCGTAGAAGCCGTAGGCCTCGTTCATCCTCGGGTCCTCGTGGTCGCCCCTTACCGGGATGAACCTCTTAGGGTCCGAGGCTACTAGCTCGAGAACCCTGACGATTGTTTGCGTGCTGTTCGGGCCCCTGTCCACGAAGTCGCCTAACATGACGGCCGCGTCGACTGAGTACTCGTCGACAAGCTGTTCGAACCTGTCTATTACGTCATCGTAGCCGTGCACGTCACCGAGGACGGCTATGGAGTCCGCCCAGTCGACGTTAACGAATAGCGGCAGCGAGGCCAGCCTCCTCTTGGCCTCGACCGTGGTCCTCAGAACCGTGGCCCACACCTAGGCCTCCCTGCCACCTATGTACAGTCGAAGGTACTTAACGCCGTGGTCTGGGACAACGACCACGTAGTCACCATCCTCACCGCCATCCCTCATCAGCCTGAGGGCGGCCGACACCGCGGCGCCGCCGCTAGGACCGAAGAGGAGACCCGTCTCCCTGGAAACGTCGACTGCCGCACGGAGGGCCTCGTCTTCAGGCACGTCAACGACCTCATGGGGGGCGGCGAACCCAGGCCAGGGCCAACCCTCCTGCCTCCTGAGGCCGGGGATTGAGGAGCCCTCGCCGGGCTGCACCCCGATGACCCTCACCTCAGGCCTCCTGAGCCTGAAGTACGTGGCCACGCCTGCCGCGTGCCCCCTCGTCCCCATCGTGACCACGACAGCCCTAAGCCTGAGACCTCCAAACTTGGACTGGTAGTCAAGCTCCTTTGCCGTCCACCTGATGTGGGCTAGTGGGTTGAGGTAGCTCTCGAACTGGTTGAGGAAGACGGCCCCGTCCCTCTCGGCCTCCTCCCTCGCCAGCGGCCTCAGCTCATAGGTGGAGGAGCCCGCCTGAACCACCTCCCCCCCAAGGAGGGAGACCAGCTGGGGGCCGAAGGGCTCAGATGTGGAAGGTATGTACGCCCTGACCCTGAAGCCGAAGAGCCTGGAGAGCGCCGCTAGGGCCACAGCGGTGTTTGACGAGGAAGCCTCGTAGACGGCCCCTGCCCTCCTGATCTCATGGATCCTCCACTCCACTAGGTTCAGCGCGGTCCTGTCCTTGATGCTCAGGCTGAGCGGGTTGTACCACTCCAGCTTGGCCCAGAGCCTCGACCTACCAATTGCCTTGAGCATCACAAGCGGCGTCGGCCTGTCCCTCCTGACTAGGTCGAGCACGCTCTGGTACACCCTTGGCCACCCCCCTGTGACCTCGTCGTAGAACCCGAGGGCCTCGAGCGGCACGCCTGCCCTCTCGCGGGCCTCATCGCTCACGGCAGCCATCTGGCAGCCGAGCAGCCTAAGGGACCAGTAGTCGTCTACCCCCTCAACCACCCTGCTGCCGCTGACCCTTAGGGAGAGTTCCTGCGCCCCGGCCCTCAGCATGTTTAGGACGCCGCTCACCATAAGGTCCGGGCCCAGGCCTTGGGGAGCCTCGAGGTCTGACAGGTGGAAGAGCCTCGCCGCAGACACCTCGTCGCCAAGGAGGCGGGGAGGGAAAAAAGGGGTAGGTCGGACACAGGGTGTCAAGACTGGCCCGTCAACTTCTGGATCAGGAGGTAGATCTTGTTGCCAATTATCGATGAGCTCGGTATCAGCACTATAGTCCCGTCCTGCTTCCTGACCTTAGTGAAGAGCGCCCCCACGTCCTCAACTACTCCGTCCTCCCCTAGTATGTTAACGTGGTCGCCGATCCTGAACGGCCTCGCCATCATGAGGAATATCCCAGCGACCGCCTGGCCGGTCACCTGCTGGACCGCGAAGCCGACCACGATGCCAAGGAAGCCGCCTATTGTGAGGCCGCCTATGCCGCCTACTGCGGCCCCCACGACGGCGGCGATTATGGCGACTATGCCGATTATCCTCATTATGTTCCTGAAGGCGACGGCGGTCGGGTGGTCATACCTTCCCCTTACAGACCAGTAGACGAAGTCAGCGAACGAGTTAACTATGTACCAGCCGAAGGCGAGCACGAGGACGGCGTTTACGTACTTGTAGTAGGCCATCACCCCAAAGAACGTCATGAGGTACTGGACGGCGGCCGCTACGACTACGTAAGCCACAATGTAGACGACCATCTTGGTGAGGGCGGAGCCCGCCCTCTTAGCGGCCTCTGCCGGGCTGACCTGGGTCTGCTGCGAGCTCATAGTCGACACCGCTTAACTAATGGTTTTTTAGAATATAAGATTTCCTATATGTTTGCCTCCGCCTTAAAACCTATGATAATTAAGGTGCGTTATTTATAATTAAGAGACCCAGCCCCAGGACCAAGGCTTATATTCCCTACATAGAGAATATCAAGGGGTCGGGGATTGTGACGACGGACTTTCATGAGAGGCTGGAGAGGGTCAGGAGGAGGGCTGCCTACTATAGGTCTCTCGGGGCTGACCCGCTATCCCTCGCGGCGGGTTGCGCTGTCAAGGTCGACCTATTACGGGTCGTTTACCCCGCTATGGACATGCTGAGGCCCTACCTGAGGTCGATCAACGTAGATATAGCAGAGAGGGAGGACGCCGACGTCTTCCTCGGCGACTTCAACTCCCTCGATGTAAGGAGGCTTATCCTGCCCCTTGGGAGGGAGGCCGACCTTGGGGTCAGGCTCGAAAGGCCTGCAAGGGCAGCCGTCCTCGTCCAGGCCTACCAGATGAACTCTGCGGACCCGGCCAGGTTCGCAAAGCTGCTTGAGCCAGCTTACAGGTCCCTGTCGAAGGTCGCGCCCTCCGTCAGGGTGGGCAAGGGGCACTCCATAGTCACCCCCTTCAGGCAGGACGAGTTCGTGATGATTGACCTGGTCACGGCTGGTGAGGGGGATACCAGCATAGGGATTAACAACGACACAATGCACGTGATAGACCCTTCCTCCGACCTCACGGACCCCAGGCAGGTACGGGGTGCCGTGCTGAACGCGATGAACGACCTGTTCGTTATCGGAATCCACAGGGGCCTAACGGTGCTCCCTGTCATAAACGCCCCCAGCGAAGAGCTGAGGGACGTCCTCCTGAGGCAGGCTCGGGGGCTGGTAACGGAGCTTGGGGGCAGAACGCTCGAAGTCCCGTCTCCAGGTCGGGGGAGGCTCCTGATGGGCGCGACCGTGGTCGGCTACACAGACAGAAGGCCCCCTCAGTTCCACGACATGGTTAGGCCTGGGATGAAGCTTATCGCCACGAGGCCCTTCGGCGAGCTCGCACCCATAACGCTTTACCTGACCTCCGTTATCGACGAGAGCCTTGTCGCTGAGATTGAGGCAGAGGGGCTCGGGTTCGAAGAGCTTGAGAAGATGAAGGATGAGGCCGTTAACATAATCGCCACGCCGAACAAGGGGGCCGCAGAGGTTATAGAGAGCCACCTACCCCTCGTCGGCGAGCGATACGACCCCTCAGAGCACATAGCGGCGACTACTGACGTAACTGGCCCAGGAGCCTACGTCGTCTTCGAGCTGGCGAAGCTTACGAGGAGCACTATAAGGCTCTACGACTTCCCACTTCTTTTCCCCTTGGCGTCCGAGGTGGCGACCAGGCACTTCGCGATGCCTAACGCCACGGCCGGCACTAACGGCGGGTTCGTAATCGTGGCGCCTGACGAGATAGTCGGTGACTTAGTCAGGGAGCTCTCCTCGAGGGGCTACAGGCCCTCCGTCATAGGTGAGGTGATGGGAAGGGGGGAGGGCAGGGTGATAAGCGAGGTTGACCTCTCAAAGTACATATTGGACGGGGAGGTCCTGAGGGCGCTGGGCCTGGGGAGGTAGGTTGGCTGAGGCCTGCGTCAGGATAAGGGTGACGGGGTACGTACAGGGGGTCGGTTTCAGGGCCTACGTGAGAAGGAGGGCCCTGTCGCTCGGCCTGAGGGGGTACGCGAAGAACATGCCAGACGGAAGCGTTGAAGTTGTTGCCCAGGGCGACGAGAGCGCCATAGCACAGCTCATAGGCGTGCTGAGGGGCAGCGACTTCGACATAGAGGGCCTGGAGACAGAGAGCCTCAGCGGCTGTGACTACGAGGGCTTCAGGGTCCTCTGAGTTGACCACGAGGAGGCTCGACCTAAGGGGCCTCGAATGCCCTGAGCCAACGATACTTGCTGTCAGGGAGTTCGGGAGGCTCGAGGCTGGCGACTGGCTTGAGGCCGAGATGGACTCTGAGGCCTGCGCCTTCACCGTGGCAGAAGTGATAAACAGGTCGAGGCTTGGGGCGGCGACTGTTGAGCGCGTAAGAGACGACCTTTACTTGGTCAGGGCGGTCAGGCTCAGGTAGCCCAAGGCCTATATACTCGTCAAGCTCATTCCAGCTTAGACCCTGACTTGAGGGAGCTCAGATACAACCCGCTTACAGGCCAGTGGGTCATGGTTTCGAGCGTCAGGGCCCAGAGGAGGTGGAGGCCCACAGACTACTGCCCCTTCTGCCCGGGCTCAGAGGAGACCGGGTACGGGTGGGACGCGCTTGTCCTCCCTAACAGGTTCGCCGTCCTCTCCAGGGACGCTGAGCCAAGGGAGGGGGGTCCTGAGACCTCGCACAGGGCCCAGGCCTACGGAGACTGCGGCGTCATAGTTGAGACGCCTGACCACCACATAAGGGACCTCGACGAGCTAAGCGAGGACCAGCTTGTGAGGGTCCTGAGGCTCTGGCAGGAGGTCACGGGTGATGAGATGCAGGACAGGCGCGTTGTGTACCTGATGATATTCAGGAACAAGGGGGAGGAGATAGGGGTCAGCCTCACACACCCCCACGCCCAGTTCTACGCGCTCCCCTTCCTGCCCCTCAGGCCTAGGCTCATGATAGAGAACATGAGGAGGTACTCGAGAAGGCGGGGAAGCTGTCTAGTTTGCGAAATAGTAGGCTCCGAGGTAAGGGAGGGGTCGAGGGTCATCTACCGGAACGGCGCATTCGTCTCAGTGCTTCCCTTCTTCGCCTCGTGGCCCTTCGAGACTCACATCTACCCTCTGAGGCACGTACAGTACGTCACCCAGCTCACCGACGAGGAGCTCCGCGGGCTGGCCGACGCGCTCAGGGCGTCCCTTAGCTCCCTGAACGCCCTCTTCGGGAGGCAGATGCCCTACAGCTTCGCGCTCTTCCAGGCCCCGCTCAAGGGCTCCTGGCCGTACTTCCACATGCACCTGGAGATATACCCACTGCTCAGGGACAGGGACAAGCTGAAGTACGCGGCCGGGATCGAGATGTCGACGTGGGACTTCACCTATGACGGGGTACCCGAGGAGAACGCCGCAAGGCTCAGGGAGGCGTGTAGAAGCGTGAAGGGGAGGCTGGGTCTCAGGGGGGAGTGCGGGGGCGAGGCAGGGTGATTGTGGTCAGGTCCCCGGGTAGGGTCAACATAATAGGGGAGCACACCGACTACGCCCTCGGCTACGTCATGCCGATGGCGGTCCAGCTTGGGCTCACCATGGTTTCTGAGCCCTCCACCAGCGGTGTCACGTGCGTCCTGTCCGACGCAATGGGGGAGGAGAGGTGCTTCGGCGACGAGCTGCGCAGGGAGGGGGCCTGGATTGACTACGTCAAGGGGGTCTACCACGCAATAAGGCTTCATGGCCTGAGGCCGGTGAACGTCAGGGCCAGAATATCAGGTGACCTTCCAATGGGCTCCGGCCTCAGCTCATCGGCCGCACTCGAGATGGCGGTCGCTGTGACACAGAACGAGCTGGGCAGGCTGGGGCTGGGCAGGATCCAGCTGGCCGAGCTCGGGAGGGCCGCCGAGAACGAGTTCTTAGGCGTACCGAGCGGCATCCTCGACCAGCTCGCCATAATGGTGGCCGAGGAGGGGAGGGCCGTCTTCGCTGACACCGAGACCCTCAGCTACGAGCTTGTCCCGGTGCCCTCCGACATTGAGTTCCTCGTGTTCCACACGGGGGTCAGGAGGTCGCTCTCAGGGACCGGGTACTCAGAGAGGGTCGCGACCGTCAGGTCTGCCCTGAGTAGGCTGGGGGTAAGGTCATCAAAGGAGGTCAGGGAGGAACACCTCGCGAGGCTGACCGAGCTTGAGAGGAGGAGGCTCGGCTACGTGATCAGGGAGAACGCCAGGGTCCTGGCCGCTAAAGACGCGCTTAGGTCTGGCAGGGTGGACGAGCTGGGCAGGCTACTAACCGAGGCACACAGGGACCTGGCCGTCAACTATGAGGTCAGCACGCCAGAGCTCGACTTCTTCGTCAACTTTGCCGTCTCCCACGGGGCCTACGGAGCGAGGCTCACGGGGGCGGGGTTCGGGGGCGCCGCCATAGCGCTCGTAGATAAGGGTAAGGGCGAGCTCCTTGGAAGGGAGACAGCTGAGGAGTACTCCAGGAGGTTCCCCCACAGGCCCTCGTACTGGGCCGTAAGGCCAGCGCAGGGAGCAAGGGTCATCGAGGTAAGGCCCTAGCGCCGGACTAGGAGACGCGCTATAATCCTATTAAAAGCGTCACTAACCTATGTTGACAAACACGAGACCCCAGTCCGCCGCGTACGTGTAGCCGTTGCCAGCCCCGACCCCGAAGGCGTAGGTTCCCGAGACGGGCGCCGCAAAGTAGCCGCCAACTGAGAGTGAGAGGTAGGCAACCTCGAAGGGATTGTTGAGGTCCTGGGCGAAGGCATAGAGATAGCCTTTAGAGGGGCTATACCTCACACAGACAAGCACGTAGTCGCCCGCATTAGGAACCCACGGGTACGGCCACGAGCCGACGCCGTCCCAGCCGCTCCAGGGGCTGCCGAGGTTAGGGCTGGGGTTGGGGGCGAAGCCGAGCTTATAGTACGCGTGCCTGCCATGTCCGACCTTAGTCTCCGTTACAACCCAGACGTTCCAGGGGCCCGTGGAGCCCGTGTAAAACAACTGGTTGTATGCCCAGGCCGGGTCGAACTGGACCGCCAGGTAGTCCGTAGAGGAGCTGGGGAATATTACGTCCCCCATTACCGGGGACGGCGCCTGGCTCAGTGCCTCGGAGGAGACGTAAACGACGGAGAAGTTGTAGGTCGAGGAGACTGACCAGCGGTAGGGGCTCAGGAAGAGGTAGAAGACCATGCCGTGCCCCACGAGGCCCGTCGAGGTGTTGGCGTAGGTGAGCACGGCGACGAGCGTCACGTTGCTACCCGCATTGTAGCTGTAGCTCCAGAAGACCGCGCCCGCCTCGGGGACCGCGAGACCTGTGACCGAGCTGTAGGTGCCAGGCGTCATGTTCATGACGGCCTGCGCCGCGGCGCTCGGGTACCAGTTGTCCCAGTAGTACGCCGTGGCCGAGTGGCCGCTCAGGTCGTACGGCCACATGCTTGTAGGCGTGGCGTCGTAGTCCCCCTGGTACATTAACGGGCTCACCTGATACGACTGCCCGTCCACGAAGCTCAGGACCTGGACGTTGGTCGGCGGCGACACCGTGACCTTCCAGCCGTAGATGAACCAGAGACTAGGATAGAGCGACGAGGTCGTGTAGTTTACCTGGCCAGCGTACACAGTGGTCGAGGAGATGGGAGACGATAAGGTCAGCTGATACACATAGTAGTAGCCATAGCCTGGCGGTGACAGCCCACCAGCCCATAGGCGCGTCCCGCTGGGAAGGTAGAGGCCCAGGACGCCTGCCTTAGTCACGTTGAACAGCAGCGCGGGCCAGCTCAGCAGGTAGTAGGCTGAGCCTGATGCAGCGGCTTTCTGGAGCGTGAAGGCGACGCCGGCGGCCGAGAAGGACGCGTTGTAGGTGTTGGCGTAGGAGGCCGCGTCGCCGCAGTATGCTGGCGGGCTGGGTGGCGTGATGAAGTAGAGAGGGGTGGGCATGGTTGCGAGCCGCTGACCCCACTCATACACGTAGACTACCGTGGCCAGCGATCCCACCACGGCCACAAGCAGTGAAGCTATGATAAGCAGGACCACAATGACAGCCGCTGGCCTCACTGGGCATCCTCCTCGGGGAGGTACCTCGCAGCCTCCAGGAGGGCCCTCGCGATGGCTGGCCTCTCCCTCTCTAGCTCACCGAGGGTCCTACCGTAGCGCCTTAGGGACTCCCTTTCTGCAATCCTCCGGACCTTGGCATGGTCCCTGTCGCGAGCTACGAGGTAGGAGACGCTCGAGCTGCCGTGTCCCTTCGCGAACCTCGCGTAAGCCTCGACGGCCTCGGCTATACCTGGGAACCTCCTCCTTAGCGTCTCGAGGTCGACGCCGAACCTGGCTCTTGCAAGCGCCTCGGCCTCAATCAACGTGGACACAAGCCTCGAAAGCACGCCAAGCCTCCAGACGGCGGCGACGGCGAGGAGCGACCCCCCGACAACGGTCGTAAAGATGGAAGGCCCTATAGAGACCCTCACGGAGGGGTAGAACACGTACTCGTTGACGAAGGAGACGCTGATGGGGCCGAGGGTCAAGTACCTCCTCAGCATGACAGTCGCGGCGACGGCCCAGGATACAGCTATTAATGAGAGGTACAAGGAGTACCTGATGGCGACCCCAAGCCGGCCCCCAGCCTTACCCCTTCTACTTCCTGGGGCCGCCCCGGCCATGTGAGCCGCGCTCAGAGCTATTAAGAGAAGCGATGAGGCCAGGAGGAGGGCAGGGGGGACCAGGAGGGGTGGATACCAGTATGGGTAGATCTCGGCATATACGCTCCCTCTCAGGTAGAGCGAGGGCAGGAGGAAGGAGGAGGCGGCCAACGGAAGGGAGGCTATCGACATGTACAGCTGTGCTACCTCAGCCCGTCCCCTTGGGGTTGTCCTAGCCGACGAACGAGCCATTGACCCCCACCCTCTCCGTAGCGTTGCCTATCGGGGACACTAGCGTGAGCAGGCCAGCCGCATAGGCCCCATAGACGTAGCCTTTGCCCCACAGCTCGGAGTTCGTGTAGGAGCACGCTTCGACGAGGGCCGTAGCCGTGCCGTTGACGGCCGGCGGGAGTACGCCGGGCGGCCCGCTGACCTCACACCCGTTGAGCACGTACGCCGAGGAGTTCCAGTTGACCAGCTGGAGCCCGGTCAGCTTCACCTCGACCGGCAGTGGCGACGAGTACTCCACGTACACGATAAACGTCCCGTTCTTGAGCTCGCTCGCGCCGGTGAACCTCAGGGAGAGGTCCGCTAGGACGCCGGTCTCGCCCTGCGCGACTACGTAGCCGTAGGAGTCCCCAGCCCTGAACGTGACGTTGACTAGGACCCTTACGTCCCTGTACAGGATCTCAACGGGCCTGAGGGGGAACGAGACGTTCACGAGACCGCATGTGAAGTTCACCTCCTCCCCCTCAGGGGAGCCGAACCTGTCGTAAACCATTACGTGACCCTTGCCCGGGTTCACCCTGCAGCCTTCAACTTCAATGCTTACTAGCAGGCTCCCGTTGTAGGCGCGGGCCCCGACGACCTTTATGTCGAAGGGTTCTGGGCCTAGGCTCGGCGCGGGGGGCACATAAAGCCTAGCTATGAGCAGGGGGGCCAGCGAACCCAGGATAACTATGAGTGCCAAAGTGAATGCTAGTCCGTAAAGCTGGCTGCCCCCTTCCGCCAAGCTTCCCCCCTGCTGAGCCTCTAGGCCTACGTTAAACTACGAGGTCATCGCTTTTACGGGGGCACGGTCGAAGTCACAGTTCCGTTAGAGACTCCGAAGTCGATAGTAAGCGTGCCGCCGGTAGAGCCGGGAGGTATCGGCAGAACGGGCGTGACTTTTATGTCGACGTAGTACGACGTGCCAGGGGTTAGTGAGCTAAATCCATTGCTTACCGAGCACCCCGAGTTGCTGAGAGTAAGATTGATGGAGGGCGGCGAAGTTGGCGAGGAGTAGGATGTTGAGTATATGTAAAGACTTATCTTGGTGGCAGGGATAGGGGTGCTGTTGGTACAGGAAAGCACGTAAAGCGTGTAGGAGGTCACGCCTGGGAGCGATCTAGCGCTGATCACGAGCGGCTGGTAGACATAGACGTAAGAGCTGTTGGTCACTGGCAGCGTCATCGTTATCTGGGGGTTCGTGTTGTTGGTTATCTTAAGCTGGACCTCCTTGTAGTCAGGGCCCTTCAGGAATACAACGGGGGTCACCGGTGTCACGGTGACCTGGGACTGATACACGAAGACGACTGTCGCCAAAGCGTACGGTATCGCGACGGCCGCGACGAGGGCGGCAGCCACAACCACGAGCAACCTATTGCCAGTTCCCAGCCTCAACATGCGCACCAAGGCCAGCCTATACGGGGAACCCTAAAAGGCTTATGCACGCTAATTTCAGTCCAAGGCGAAGGGCGTGCTCGCTGGGACCATCATGTGTTTTTATCTGAACGTCCGTGCAGAGCGCGGTGGGGCGCGTGGACTTCAGGGTCATCGAGGGCGTCGCCCTTGTGCTCGTAGGCCTGCTGGCCCTTGGCCTCTACATTGGGCTAGCGCTTAACTTGTTGACGCCGTATGAGCCCCTCAGGAGCTCCATACTTCCGGAGAACCCCACGTATCTGGCGCTCGTTTACAACGTGACCGCAAGGCTGTACCCATATAATGAGACAGGCTGGGCCCTCCTCCTCGTCAGGTTCAACGAGACAAGCTCAACTGTATCCCAGGGCACCCTGTACTACCTGACCTATGTGGCCAGGGTAGGTGGCAGCCCGCAGATCGCCTCGTCGCTGGAGTCCCTGTCCTATGGGCCCTCCGCGGTCCCAGAGGGCGGACAGCCCTACGTCGCCTACGGGCAGGAGCTCACCGAGCTGCCGCACGCCGTCATCTACCTCTCGGGGTCCCCGCAGCCGGCTGCCGTGCTGGCCCAGAACGTCAGCGGCGGGGCCGGGCTCGTCGGGGAGGAGGTGGCGTACTACTCGCTCTCCACGGGCATACTCCTGAGGGCCTCCGTGGCATACAGCTACGCTAACGGAACCCCCTTCTCCGAAGTTAACTACACGCTTTACAACGTGACCGTGCTCCAGTACAGGTACGGCCAGCTCATGATCGTGAGGACCTCCCTGATCTATGGTTCCCTCGGCGTCCTCGCTGCCGTGGCGGGGGCAGGCCTCGTGGCCGGCCTCGGCAGGGTCCTCAGCGCTGCTCCCTGAGCATTGCCAGAGCTGAGGACGCTATCGCTGTGACATCCGAGACCTCCTGGTCGGTCAGCGGCCTCAGCGGCTGCCTCACGTGCCTCCTGACCGGCGTGCCGAGGCCCTCGAGGATGCCCTTTATCACCGACGGTGACTCGGCCCCAGCCGCCCTGTACCAGTAGGCCCTGCTGAGCTCCAGCAGTGCCCTGTGGTACACCAGCGCCCGGCCGTGGTCACCCGAGTCCCACGCCCTGTAGAGGCCCGTGTGCAGCTCCGGGGCCACGTTGGCGAGCGCGCCCACTACCCCGTCACCCCCCACCTCAAGGGTGGGCAGGAACATGTAGTCAAGGCCCGTGAGCACGGAGAAGTCCTTCCTGGCAGCCTTGACCTCCCTCACCAGCTCGACCAGGTAGGAGAAGTCGGCGTACGTGACCTTTGCTGCCGAGACGTTGCTGAACTCCTGGGCCAGCCTGACGTAAAGGCTCACCGGGACCACGACGCCCGTGTTCAGCGGGTTGTTATATACTATGACAGGGACGTCAACTGATCTCGCAACCTCGGAGAGGTGCCTGTACATGACCTCCTCCCCTCCCCTGTAGAAGAAGGGAGGGAGGACTACGACGCCGTCGGCCCCGAGGTCGACGAACCTCCTTGCCATGATCACGGAGTCCTCGGTCCTGTTGGAGCTAACGCCGGGGAGAACCATAACGTCCGCGGGCGCGGCCGTCACAGCCGCCTTGACGAGCCTCTCGGCCTCCTCGGGCGTGAGGTGAACGAACTCCCCAGTGGTGGAGTTGGGGAAGAGGCCGGTCACCCCGGCCGCGGTGAGCGTCCTGCAGAGCCACTGGAAGGAATCCATGTCGAGGGTCCCGTCCTGCCTGAAGGGGGTCACCATCGGTACGACTACTCCCTCAACCCTCCTGGCCAAAGCTCCACCGGTCAGGAACCTGGGGAGCGCGGTATTTAATTCAAGGGCCCTGAACGTCAGGCCGGCAACGAGGCCTTGAACGCCCAGACTGACGACGGCCGACGCGCCGGCTTGAGGAGGCTATCCCTGTACAACCTAGTGAACGGCATGGTTAGCAGCTCCTACTCGCCATACATCTCCTTCATAGGGGCAAGCCTGGGGCTGCCGGGCTACATGCTGGGCCTCGTATCTACGGCTGGCACCTTCTTCACGAACGTGTCCCAGTACCTCAGCTCACTAACGAGGCTGACCGCCAGGCAGCTCGTCCTTTGGGGCAACGCAGTAAAGGCATTCGCCCTAGCCCTGATGCTCCTCTTCATGGGCTCCCACGCCGCCTACACCGCCCTCGTAGCCCTGGTCATGGTAGGGTCAGGCATAAGCGGTATGGGGACGTCGCTGCTGAGCGAGTACTACAGCCGGGGGAGCAGGAGCGTCCTGCTCTCAAGGATGGCATTCTACGGCTCCCTTGGCTCGCTGCCAGTCATCGTGGTCGGGGGGGTCTACATGGCGACAGACATCCAGCTGGCCAGGTACGTATTCCTCGTGTCTGCGGTCGCAACCATGGCGATGTCCTTCATAGTGGCCGGCCTCCCCTACGAGGAGGACGCCCTGCCGGGCGGGCACAAACTCGAGACCAGGGGGCTCGAGAGGTTCCTGGCATACAACCTCGTCTACATGCTCGTCTGGTCCTTCGCCTGGCCGCTCTTCCCTCTTGCCCAGGTTTACCTCTTCAGGATGACAACGCTTCAGGTCGCGATAATAAATGTGATAGCCACTTCGTCAACTGTGGTGGTGCAGAGGTTCATCGGCGGCTTCATAGCCAGGCGGCTTAAGCTGTCCATGTTCATTGGGAGGCTCACGAACACCTTCTTCGCCCTCGCCTACGCGATCTCGCCGAACGTCTACGGGATATACGCGTCCCAGCTGCTCGCGGGCCTCGCCAACTCGATAAACAACGTCGCCTACTTCTCTTACCTCGTTGACAGGGCGGCCGACAGGAGGGCTGCGATAGGGACGTACAGCATAGTTATGGGCGTGGGGGCTCTCATAGGGGGCGAGCTCGGCGGCACCGCCTATGAGCTCCTGGAGCCCAGGTACGGGATCAGCGTGCTCAGGACGATGTTCCTGTACATCGCGTTGGCGAGGGCGGCTGCCGCGGGTCTTTTCCTGACACTCTAGCCCGTAACGGCCCTTGCCTCCCTGAGGGCGGCAAGCAGGGACTCCTTGTCGCCAGGGGAGGAGATTATGACGCCGTCCACGACACCTGACAGGTGCCTCACGGCGTCCGCCACCTCGGCCACGCGCACCTTCTCATCCCTTGGGAGGCCTGCGAGGGCCTGAGCGTTCCTCTGGGTCTCGACCACGAGGTAGACGTACACCTTGGACCCGGCCGCCCTCGCCCTGGACGAAACCTCCTTGAGGGCTGGGGAGCGCCAGGGCCTCGTGACCAGGTAGAAGTCCGCCCTGGCCTCAATCCTCCTCATCACCTCGTCAATAGGCTTCGCGAGGCTGAGCAGGAGGCCCAACCTGAGGGAGAGCCCCTGGGACCTGATGGTCTGCATCACCTTCTCAGGGACCCCCCTGCAGGGGTCCCCGAGGGACGGCACGTCCCCCCTGAGGAGGACGAGCCTCGGCACACCCACGAGCTCAAGGGCCCTGGCAACGTTCAGGGCCCCGAGCTCGCTGACGTCGAGGAGCCTCAGGTGCGCTATCACCTCGGGCGGGGGACTCACCTGGGACCTGATGATGGCAGAGACGACAGCTGACGAGGGGGCAGGAAGGCCCATGGGGGCGTCAGGGACGTCTATCGCGTCTGCGGCCGAGACCAGCGCCCTCGCTGCCCCTAGGAGCTTCTCAAGGGTCCTGTAGGGGGGCAGCTCAACCACTAGCTCCAAAGCCCTTTGCCAGGCTGTCTGGCCTCCAGCGGCAAAATTTATCCTATGGCCTGCCCAGGGCGCCCAGCGCGAAGCCAAGCAACGCCACGGCGTAACCGGCGAGCTCCACCTCCTTGGCCCTAAGGGCGGTAAGCCTGTCAGGGGACCTCAGGACGGACAGGCTGGCGGCAATGAAGGCCGCGTCAGCGAGGGCGACAGGGACGGAGTAGAGGAATACGTTAGCAAGGCCCATAACGGGGGGGAGCGGGCTGAGCGCTATGGCGGCGGCGAAGAAGGATGCCGACACCGCTGAGGCCCCCCTCCTCCCCAGTGTGACAGCGAGGGTCCTTATGCCGTTGGCCATGTCGCCCTCGACGTCAGCGACGCCCTTCACGACCTCACGGCCAATCATGGCAAGGAATATCATTAAGGCCTCCAGGTCAATGACGAGGCCGAGCCCTCCCGCCAGGAGAGCCCCATAGAGTAACGGGGAGACGCCGGTGAAGGCGACCATGGCATTACCCGGGAGGCCGTACCTCTTCCCCCTCAGGTCGTAGACCACCGCGACGAGGTACGAGGCGACGGCGATGAGCAGCTCGTCGAGGCCCTGGAGGGCAGCGAGGGCGAGGCCGGCCAGCGACAGGGAAGCGAAGGCCGCCCACGCCACCCTGAGGCTGACCGCGCCCGACGGGAGGGGGCGGCTGGGGTCGTTGACCCTGTCAACCTCGAGGTCAGCTATGTCGTTCAGCACCATAGCTGAGGCGGACAGGGTGAAGCCGACGAGGAACCCGACGACCGCCTCTGTAGGCCGGGGTAGCCTGCCGCCCTCCACAAGCGCCCCCACTATCACGATCAGCCCCATGAGGGCGTCGTTCTCCGGCCTCAGGAGCCTGACGAGGGCGCTGGCCTTTGGCATGCCTCCCACTGTCAATGGGATATGCGGATTTTAAGCTATGCTGCAGGAGACGTGAGTGGGGCTGTGGGTTGCCTGGGCTTGAGAGCCAGATAGGCGAGGTCTCAGCTAGGCTGAGGTACCCCAACGCCAAGATCCTCGCCTCCCTGATCGACACCCTTAGCGGGGTTCTCGAGGAGGCCTCTTTCACCATAACCAAGGAGGGCGTCAGGGCCGCAGGGATGGACCCCGCCAAGGTCGCGTACATTGAGGTCCTAATACCGTACGCTAACTTCATGGAGTACGACCTCAAGGAGGAGAGCGTTGTGGTGGGCGCAAACCTTGCCTCGCTGTCTAGGGCCCTCTCCGGGGCCAAGAAGAACGACATAGTGACCTTCCTGGTGTCGACCTCCAACCTGCTCATAAGGCTGGAGGGGCAGACCCCTAGGACGTACCTGCTCCCCAACCTACAGGTGTCCGGGGAGGCCCCTGAGATAAGACTTGAGCACACGGCCCACGTCAAGGTGATCTCAGACGCCTTCAGGAGGGCACTGAGCGACGCCGGCGAGTTCGGCGACCTAGTGCAGCTTGAGGCCACCCAGGAAATGTTCGCCGTGAGGGCGGCTGGCGAGAAGAGGGTTGAGGCCAAGTTCCTCTCTGGGAGCGCCAGCCTCGTCCTGCTAGAGGTCAAGGAGAGGGCTGTCGCAAGCTACGACTTCAGCTACCTCGACAGGGTCCTCTCCCTCGCGAAGGTCGCGGACAGCGTCGACGTCCAGTTCAAGTCGGACAGCCCGCTGGAGCTCAGGTTCGAGTCCCCGAGCGGCCTCCAGATAAGGTACGTTCTGGCGCCGTCGGCTGGGGGGCCCGCGGCGCCAGCGAGGGAGGAGAGGGAAGAGGCTGAGACCGAGGAGGAAGGCGGCGAGGAGGAGGGGGAGGCCTCAGAAGAGGAGTAACGACCTCCCCCAGGGCTCGGCGCCGCCCGAGAGCGACTCCACCGGGTCCCCGACAGAGTAGCATGGGCCCGTTGAGGGGGCCGCGGTGTCCTCCCTCAGCCTGATAACTATGAGGCCTGGCCTCGAGGACGCTAATGAGGCTGCGGTGGCCAGGGGGCCGTAGAACAGCACGTGCGAGGCCCCGACCATCATGGAGGCAGTGGCCACGGCCTCTGAGCAGTCCTCTAACTCGGTGACGGCGACGACGGGGGCCTGGAGGTCCGTCCACATAAGGTCGGCCCCACGGGGGACGCCCCTGATGAGGGCTGGCGAGGCGTAGTTGCCCGTTGACTTGAACTCGATGACGGCCTGTGCGCCCTTGGCGACCGCGTCGTTGATGAGCCTGTGCGCCCTCTCGACAAGCCCCCTCGCCCTGAGGGGCCCGACGTCCTTCCCCTCCAGCGGGTTCCCCACCGATAGCTGCTCCATCGCGTCAGCTAGGGAGTCAACGAGCGGCCCCGCCATGCCTCTCCTGGCCAGCACCCACCTCACGCTGCCGCAGGCCTGCCCCGCGTGGGAGACGGCGAGGCCGGCCACGGACTTGGCCAGGGACTCCACGTCAGAGGGCTCGGAGCAGACCACGAGGGCCGACCTACCAGTGCAGTTTGACGAGGGCCTCACGCCGAGCTCCCTCAGGACAGCTGACGATGTCTCCTTCCTCCCGAAGAGTATGACGCCTGCCAGCCCTGAGACCTGGGGAGCCCCCCTTGAGGGGGCAGCCGTCACGTAGTCCCCCAGGTCGGTCTTCCTCACGACCAGGGCTGCCGCTATGGCCGACGCGGCCGCCTGCCAGGGGGCCCTTACGACGACCGGCACGCCGGCAGCCAGGGACGTCGCTATCCCCGCTATGGCGCCGAAGAATGGGGCAGTGAAGGGGGGTAGCACGAGCGCGACCCCCCTCGCAGACGACACCGTGATGGCGGTCCACGACCTTGGGGAGCTGGGGGCGAGCAGCATCCCCCTGCCCGCCGAGGGCCTCCCATCGACGAGCCTATCCGACGCTCTAAGCACGTGGGCCGCGGCCTCGACCTCGTCGGCCGCCGCTGCCCGCTCCTTCCCGGTCTCAGCTGATATCAGCCTCGCTATCTGGTCACTCAGGTCATCGACTACGTCGGCGGCCTCTGCCAGCGCCTCAACCCTGTCCCTCGGCTGAACCATGGATAGGGCGTCTGGCCTCAGGTCGGCCGCGGCGTCGTCAAGGGCCCTGGGGACAACGTACTGGTAGGCGAACCCAAAGGGCGTCGTAACCCAGAGCCTTATGCCGTCCTCCCTGGTCCTCCCCGCGCTTATGTACTTCAGCCCCAGCCCGTCCTGCGTGACGACAGTGTCGTCGACGGCCCTTATCGCCTCCAGAACGTCGACGCTCGGCAAGTGGCTCACCTCAGACGGGCTCCTCCGGGTACCCCATGGCCTTGGCGACGTAGACAGCCATGGCGAAAAGCGCGCTGCTGAGCCTGTTAACTACCCTGAGGGCGAGGGGGTCGAGGCCGTACTCCCTGCTAGCCCTGACCATGGCCCTCTCTGCCCTCCTAACTACGGTCCTGGCCACATGGAGCGCTGAGGCGGCCGGTGGCCCCGCGGGGAGGACGAAGTTCCTGAGGGGGGCCCTCCCGTAGTACCTGTCGGCCATCTCCTCAAGCCTCAGCACGTCGTCGTCGCTCAGGGACGCCCTGCCCGAGACGGTGAAGCCCACCCTGAAGAGCAGCCTCTGCACGTACTCCAGGTCTGAGGCGAGCTCGCCCATGTAGGGCGGGAGGAGGCTCCTGGCGAGGCCGACGAAGCTGTTGGCCTCGTCAAGCTCGCCTACCACCTCGACTAGGGGGTGGTCCTTGCTTACCCTTGCCTTCAGGGCCGCGCAGAAGGTGGTGCCGTCGTCGCCCGTCCTGGTGAACACGTGGGCCAAAGCCTAGCCCCAACGAGGAGGGGAGGCGGGGATATTAAGGTTCAGAGGAGGCGGGGGGCCAACCCACGCTTAGGTCATAGTGCATTGTGAGGGGCGTCACGGTCGCGGCGAAGACGTAGCCCTCCCTTAGGGCGTAGCTAACGACAGCCATGTACCTGTCCTGGAGCCTCGGGGCGAACTGCCTCACCTGCGAGGGCAGGGAGAGCACGTCAAGCTGGGAGTCCTCGCTCCTAAGTATTACCTTGGTGTTCGTCAGCTGGACCACTACGTTGTTCAGGTCCCTCGGTATGTGGGTGCTGAACACGAGGCCTATTCCCCTGGCCCTGCCAAGCCTGGCGACCCTTGATATTATCGCTGATATCTCCCCGACCTCGTCTGACTCCTCCCTGGTCCTCCCCTCGCTGGGGAAGAACTGGTGGGCCTCGTCGATGAAGACCACCACGTTAGGAGTCCTCCTCCCCGACGACCTCTCTGACCAGACCCTGTGCTTCCACGCCAGGAGCCTGTCGAGGAGCCTGTAGGTCAGAACCCTGAGGGACCTCGCGCCCCCCTGCGACCTCTCCATGCCCCACCTCAGGTCGACAACCACGGGCACTCCTGACGAGTGGGCGAGGCCAACCACGTCCTCCCACCGCGGCTCGCCCAGCACCCTAACCTGCCTGCCGTTGTCATAGAGGACGTCGACGAAGCCCGCGTCGAGAAGCGAGGAGACCCTGTTGAACAGCGCCCTCACGGTCTCCCTGTGGGGGAGCATTGAGGCCAGGTGGTCCTTGACCTCCTCGACCGCGTCGTCGAGTACTATCGATGCCTCTCCGCCGCGCCCGCCCTCCTTGGAGGGAACCTGGAGCACGAGCTCCCTGCTGAAGAAGCTCGCGGCCTCCCCCTCGGGGGAACGCCCAAGGGGCTCCCTGCCTGACGAGACTACGTGCCTGCTCAGTATGTCCCATGCCATCACCGTGAGCTCCTCCTCAACGTCCCTGGACCGCGGCCTCCTCATCCCGGAGCTCATCTCCATGTAGAGCTTGAACGAGGCCGCCAGGACCACCTCGAGCGGCGGGTAGGCGCCGTGCCTGTCCTGGAACCTCCTCCTAATAGACGACAGCGTAGCCCTCACAAGCTCCGTGGAGCCCGGCATCAGGGCGAGCAGGGAGTCGGTGGAGCTAGTCGTGGTGTCAATCGAGTAAGGGACTATGAATAGCCTGAAGCCAAGGTTGGTCGCCTCAAAGTGAGTGAGGCCCGACTCGGTGACGGCCCTCCTGAAGCTTGCGTCCCTGCCCGCGAGGGGCCTTATGACGCGGGCGTAGTAGGACTCGGCGACGGATAGGAGGGCTGACGGGAGCTGTTCGCCCTGGCCGCGCGGCCCGCAGAGGTCCTGCGCGGTCACCGGCAGCACGACCAGGACGCCCCGGGTCGGGCCGGCGCCAGCGAAGGCCGACTCCCTCACTGCCCTTGGCTCAGGCTCCCTCGAGGGCGGAAGGGGGAGCTGCACGAAGTCCTCGTTCAGGTCTACCACGATTGCGACTACCCTGTCCTGCTCGCCCAGCTGGGAGTACGCGCTCGCTATCATGTTCTTCAGGAGCGTCGTCTTACCGCTGCCTGTGGTGCCGACCACTAGCACGTGATGGAGCAGGGCTGAGACCGGCAGCCTGACGGGAACCCTCCCGTCAGCTATGAGGCCGCCCGGCGTCGCGAGGCTCCCCAGCGACACCCCCTGCTGGGGGAGGTCGAGGAGGGAGCTCAGGACCTCCGGCCTCGGCACGACGACAGGCGCCTGGGGCTCTATGCTCTTCACGGCGGGCCTTGGGCTTCCGTCGTGGGGGCCAAGCTCGAGGACGAGCTCGCCCTCGACTACAGCGTCGGTGATTAGCCCCCTCGGCTCGAGGCCGTCGACGATGGGGCTCACGGGGGGCTGAACTCCTATCATGGCCAGCTCGTCCCTCCTGCCGATGGCGGTCACCCTGACCAGGACGAGCCTCATGTCCTTTGGGTCCACGACAACCAGGTAGTCGCCGACCCTGTGGAACGGGGCCTCGGTGTCCCCGTAGTAGGTGAAGGGGTCTATGGTGAAGGTTATCCTCGAGTTCTCTCCGACCTTCACCTCGGAGAACCTCGACACCCTCCCGACGACCTTCCCTATGGAGGAGGCCCTTGCGTACGCCTCCCTGAGCATCCTGTCAAGCCTGTCTACCTGGTCCTCCGCCCCCCTGATCCTGAGCGCGAGGTCCTCGGTCTCCTGGCCCTGCGCCTCAGGCAAAGGCCGCCCCACCCCCCTCCTCGAGCTCGGTCTCGTAG
>CAYFGU010000009.1:0-51676 GCA_964343115.1 uncultured Desulfurococcales archaeon | reverse complement strand
GGCCTGAGGGGGGAGGCGAGGGCGCTGGCGGCCCTGGCGAGGTGTGCGGTGGCCGCGGCCGAGCTCGCTGGGGAGAGGGGGTCTAAGGGTTAATAGCTGAAGGGGCTGCGTTGCCAAGGGACGAGCGCTTGGCCACGTTCAAGTTCGACGAGAGGAAGTTCAGGCCTGTCTCGTTCACCCCATCCACGGACAGGCTCCTCGACTCGGGCTGCCTGAGGAGTGACGCCGGACCCCTCTGCTTCTCCCTTGAGTCAGAGGGCGTCATAAGGGTGACAGGGTCCAGGCCTAGGAGGCCGGCCCCGCCCTCCTTCGAGACCGCCGGCTTCAGCGTCTCGATCTACCCTAAGCTTAGGGTTGAGAGGGACGGGAGGAGGGTCCTGGAGGAGTGGGAGCCCTCGAGCGACTGGACCTACAGGCCCTGGTTCGACCCACTCTTCGCGCCGAGCGAGGACTGGGTCCCGAGGAGGACGTTAATAACGGGCAGGGCCACCTGTGAGGACGGCACTGTCTGCACGACCCTGGCCCTCTCGCTTTCACCGGGCGAGCCTGTCTACGGGCTCGGCGAGCACTTCGGCCACCTAAACAAGAGGGGGCAGGACTTCATAACGTGGGCGTCGGACATGCCCTCAACCCCCAGCTACGCGACCTACGTGCCGGTGCCGTTCATCTGGTCGCCCAGGGGGTGGGGCCTACTCGTCAACACCTACGGGCCCGTATACCTCGACATAGGCAAGGCCTCCTACGACAGGCTTCTTATAATGACAAGGGGGCCCCTTGACGTCTACGTCATGTTGGGGGCGCCGAAGGATATCCTGAGGAGGCTGTACGACCTAACAGGCAGGCCGAGGACAACGCCCCCAAAGTGGAGCTTCGGCTTCTGGCAGAGCAAGTGCGCCTACCGGTCGCAGGAGGAGGTGCTCTCGGTTGCCAGAGAGCTCCGCCAGAGGGGTTACCCGGCCGACGTAATTCACGTGGACCCCCCTTGGATGGGGAACTGGAGGAAGTACGGGTGCGACACCGTTGACTTCCAGTGGGACGTCAGCGCCTTCCCCGACCCCAAGGGGATGGTTGAGGAGCTTCACCGGATGGGCTTCAGGCTGTCCCTCTGGATAAACCCTTACATCGAGCCGGGCACGGAGCTATGGAGGAGGCTCGAGAGACACCTCGTCAAGTCGAGGTATGGGGGGCCTGCAAGGCCGGCCGCGGACTGCCAGAGGCGCGAGGGGGCCGGGATGGTCGACCTCACGAGCCCTGAGGGCTTTGAGGAGTTCAAGAGGGCGCTCAAGGAGCTCGTCCTGCCCTACGCGGACGTCGTTAAGGCCGATTACGGTGAGGCCCTGCCCGAGGACGCGGTCACGAGCAGCGGGCTGAGCGGGGAGCAGGCGCACAACCTCTACCCTGTCCTGTACATGAGGGCCGTGTACGAGGCGACGCTTGAGGCCAAGGGCTACGGCATCGTTTGGGGCAGGAGCGGCTCCACAGGGGTCTGGGCCTACCCCCTCAACTGGGGCGGTGACGTGCCTTCAACGTGGGAGGGGCTCTCACAGGCGATAAGGGGCCTCCTCTCCTACCACGCCTCTGGGGCCATATTCGGGTCCTTCGACGTAGGGGGCTTCACAGGCAGGCCGACCGACGAGCTTTACGTCAGGTTCCTTCAGGCTGGCGTGATGGTGAGCCACGTGAGGGCCCACGGGGTCACGGACCGCGAGCCCTGGAAGTACGCCCCAGAGGTGACGAGGCAGACCCTCAGGCTCAGGTACAGGCTTCTGCCGTACATTTACTCGGAGTCCATTAGGTCCGTTAGGGAGGGGGTCCCGCTCGTCAGGCCGCTCGTCCTTGAGCACCCGGAGGACCCCGCGGTCTACGACATAGACGACGAGTTCTACCTAGGGGGGAGCCTTCTAGTCGCACCAGTGGTTGAGGAGGGCGGCTGGAGGTCTATGTACCTCCCTAGGGGGACCTGGGTCGACTTCTTCACAGGAAGCGTTGTGGAGGGGCCGAGGTGGCTGAGCATGAGGCTGCCCCTGGATAGGTTTCCGTTGTTCGTAAGGGCCAACTCGGTGATCCCGATGCTTGACCACGACGTGAGCCACGTCGAGGAGGGCCCCTTCGACGGCGTTGAGTTCCACGTCTACAGGCCCACGGACCTCTCCTACACGTACTACGACGAGGGTGTTGAGGCCGTTGTTTCCTGCAGGGGGGGCAGCTGCAGGGTGAGCGGCATGCCAGAGGCTGCGAGGTACAGCCTGATATATCATTAACCCTGCGCTGAACTGACGCCCAGGGGATTCATGGCGATACCTGGGGACAGGGCGGCGGGGTATGTGCCTGGCATCACACCTGAGCAGGTCCAGGCCGCCGGAGTTGACCTGAGGCTCGGCGAGGTCTACGAGTTCCTCAACGCGGGCCTGCTGGTCGGTGATGAGAGGAGGCTCCCTGACGTCAGGCCCCTGAGGGCTGAGGACGGGGTCTACAGGCTTGGCCCCAAGGCCTATAAGGTGAGGTTCGCTGACGTAGTCGAGGTCCCACCTGACGCCGTCGGGCTCTGCTTCCCCAGGAGTACCCTCCTGAGGATGGGTGTCACAATCTCGTGCGCTGTATGGGACCCAGGGTACAGGGGGAGGGGGGAGTCGCTGATGATAGTCTGGAACCCACATGGTGTTATCCTGGGCGTCGGCACGAGGGTGGCGCAGCTCGTCTTCCTGAGGCTCGAGTCGAGGCCCAGCCGCCTCTACTCTGGGGCCTACCAGGGGGAGAACCTACAGCCTGACCACGGCGGGGAGCAGCAGGGGAATAGCGAGCGTTAGCAGCACGCCCTGGATTAGACCCTCGAGGCCGGCCTCCGGCCCGCCGTACCTGGTTATGACGCCAAGGGTGGTGTCCATAGAGGTGGCGCCGCCCATCACGACTGATCCCTCGCCTATGAGCCTGGCTAGGGCGGGGTAAAGGGCCAGCGTGAGGTCCTCCCTCAACTGGTTGGCGACGAAGCCGACCACGCCCATCGCCGGGCTGTAGAGGGAGAGGAAGGGCCCCGCGAACGAGTACCAGCCGGACCCGAGGGCAGCGGCCACTGTGAGTCTCAGGGGCAGGTCGAGGGCGGCCGCGACCAGTGCCCCCATAACAAGATCGCCTGCTATGGCGGAGCCCGTGAAGGCGAGCCCCAGGGACGCTATCCTCCTTCCCGCCCTCGCTAGCTTCCTCCAAGACATGCCTACGTACACCCCGGCCGATGCAACTACGAGGTACAGGAAGAGGTAGGCGTAGGGCAGCACAGCTTCAGGTCTAGGCCTGAGCGCGGCGCCTAGGGCTATCCCGGCCACGAACGCGGAGACGGTCCTAGCCGCCGACCTCAGGTCCTCCCTCAAGGGCCCTCACCACGAGCTGAGCTATGACAGACCCAACCAGGCCCGGCAGCGCTGCCAAGAGGACGGAGGCCAGCAGGACCGAGGCAGCCTGGCCCTTGATCGAGAGGGCCTCAGACCCGACTACAAGGCCCATGGAGAAGACTAGAGAGAGTATCGAGACCGTTGAGATTGCGTCAAGGGCCCTGCTCGACCTGACCCGCCTCAGCGAAAGCGCGAAGCCTATGATGAAGCCCAGGACGAGGGACGCGTAGATCGCCACCTCAAGACCCGCCATCGAGCAGCCCCTGCCGTACCCCCCTCTAGGCTATTTACGCCTCCCTGCGCGGCCTCGCCCCGTCAGGGAGGCTAAACTTATTAGGCAAGCTTACGTGGGGTTGCTGGGCAAGTTAATGGCCAGGTACTCCCTGCCCTACACGGCCTACATATTTGCCTTTGGGGTCGCGCCGTTCGTTGCGACCTTCATCTACATGGGGCTCGGCTACAGGGACGCCCTGCTGTTGATGCGCGTCATGCCGATGAGGCTGATACTCTACAACACCTTCCTGCTAGCCGTCGGCACTGCCGTCGGTGCGACCGTCCTAGGCCTCATAGAGGCTGTGATAGCAGACTCCATAGCCGCGAGGCTCAGGACCTCCCTATCCCTTCTCTTCATGATCCCCTACACGGTCCCCTTCACGTCAGCTGCCCTGATGTGGGTGATCAGCCTTTACGGGGAGGGGTATGGGTGGTTTACTTACTTTCTCAACCTCAAGTACGACCCGCTCCTAATGCCGTCCACAGCCATGTTGACCATAGTGATGGTGAGCGTGTGGGCCTCCACGCCGTTCTCGTTCCTAATGATATTCTCGGCGCTTAGGTCAATCCCCCCTGAGGTCAGGGAGAACGCCCTGATGGACGGCCTACCCCTCTCCAGGTACTACGGCGAGATAGCAATACCCATGGCCAGCAAGGCCGTGGTCATATCCTTCCTCCTTCAGTTCGCGCTCGGGCTCGGCAACTTCGACATACCATACGTGATGACCATGGGGGGCCCGGGCTTCCTCACCACGAACCTCGCGGTGCTGGTCTACAAGGCGATATTTGAGATGGGGAGCTTCCCCGCGGGGGCCCTCATAGCTGCCATCCTCTCCGCCATCGCCGTGGTCCCTGCCTTCCTCCTTGTCGCCGTTATGAGGGCGCAGAGGCCCCTTCTCCCGTCGGTGAAGGTACAGCTCCCCGACTGGGCCTTCAGGTCCATCGCCGTCGTCCTGGGGGCGCTGCTGATCTTCCTGAACCTGATGCCCGTCTACTGGATGTTCCTCGTCGCCTTCAGGCCAGACACCCTGGACTTCAGGAGGCCGCCAGTTCTGCTCCCCGTCGCTTTCACGGCAAGGTACTTCAACGAGGCGATAGGGGGCAGCGTGCCCTACATGATAAGCAGTATCGTGGTAAGCGCCGGCGTAGGGGTGATCACGGTATTCGCCTCGGCCCCCGCAGCCTACGAGGTGGCGAGGGGGAGGATGGGCAGGTGGCTCCTGACCCTCTCAATTTTCCTGTACACGCTGCCCTCGATGTCGTACATCGTGCCCCTCTACCTCTGGTTCAGCAGGGCGGGGCTCCTGAACACCTGGTGGGCCCTCATGATCGCGTCGCCCATATTCACGGCTACCTACGCTGTGTGGGCCATGCAGGGCTTCTACATCGACCTGCCCAGGGCGTACGAGGAGGTAGCGGACCTCTTTAACATAAGGGGGAAGATGACCAGGATCATACTGCCGCTCTCAAGGCCGGTCCTGCTGAGCGTTTTCCTCATATCCCTAATATTCGCTTGGCACCTCCTAGTCTACCCCCTCATACTGTCGAGCACGCCCTACAACTTCTCCTTCCCGCCGGTCGGGGCGCAGACAGTCACAATATACGCCCTCACAGCGATTGAGCAGTCCATAATAAGGTGGGGCCTCCTGGCGGCCATGGCGCTCGTGGCGGCCTTGCCTGTCATGGTGATTGCCCTTGCGTTCCTCTACATGGTGTCCAAGGGCGGCTACTCGCTTGGCCTGAAGTTCCTCTGAAGTGCAGTCAAATTAATATTCTCCCTCATCTATAACCTGGGACGTAGCTTGCGGTCGGTCTCTGCCTGGGTCATAGCAGCTGTGATAATAGTCATAGTCGTGGTCGCGGCCGTCGCCGCCACTCTCTACGTATCCAGGACAAAGCCCAAGACGGTAACGTTGACTGTTGTGACCTACACGGGGGCCCCCTCAAAGTTCCTCGCCCTCGCCGCGTCCGAGTTCGAGGCCGCGCACCCGAACGTGGTCGTGCAGGTGATCAACTACTCCTTCTCGCAGTACGTCAGCAACGAGCTCACGGTGCTTAAGAGCGGGAGCAGCCAGTATGACATTGTCACGTTCACCCCGACAAGCAGCATGGTGCTTGAGCCCTACCTGCTGCCCCTCAACTCCTCCGTCGTAAACGTTAGCGACCTGATATGGCCCGTCGAGTCCTTCGGCGGCGTGTACAGGCTCCCGAACGGCAGCACTGAGATTGTTGGGGTCGCCTTTGAGACCGACGGCATGGTCTTCATGTACAACGCCTCGCTGTTCAGCAACCCCACGCTTCAGCAGGAGTTCTACAGCGAGTACCACATGCAGCTTAACCCCTGGACGTGGCAGAACTGGACCGTCGTAGTTGACGTCAGCCAGTTCTTGGTAACCCACAACATAAGCAAGTACGGCCTGCTCATATACACTGACTCCGCCCACGACATAATTGACGCCTTCCCCCTGGTCTTCGGGTGGTACTACATGCACAACTCAACGCTGAACTGCGGGAGCCCCGGCGGCCTGCCTGACTACGGGACCATGTTCATGGGCTGCATCCCGGCTGGGTGGCCATACAGCTTCCCGCCGCCCAGCTTCAACAACAGCGTCGGAGTGGAGGCCCTCGAGGCCTACAAGGCCCTTGTCTCCTATGAGCCCAACCCCAGCGTGCTCACAGTGTCATATGACAACATAGTCCAGCTAATTACCTCAGGCCAGTCGCCTGGGGGCTTCGTCTTCATATCGCAGTTCTCATCGATACCTGCTTCCGTCAGGTCCCAGTACCTGATGGCCCCGGCGCCTGGGGGCTACGCCGAGGCTGGGTCCACGTTCTTCGGCGTTAGCAAGTACTCCCTCCACAAGGCCCTCGCCCTCGAGTTCCTGAGGTTCATACTCTCGCCGTCCTTCCAGGAGCAGGCCTTCCTGAAGCTCGGGATCTACCCGATATCTAAGTCCGCCTTCAACGCCTTGCTCTCCAACTCCTCGCTTCCCTCTTACGAGCACGAGTGGCTTGAGGAGGCCTACTCAGCCGCCCTCCACGCGTACGCGGCCCCGCCTGCTGTCGCTGGGACCGCAACTTTCCTCGTGCCGAGCTTCAACCAGCAGGTCTTCGCCTACCTGACAGGCTCGATATCGAGCCCCATGCAGGCCCTTCAGACCGCAGCCTCCAAGTGGGTTGAGGGTCTGTCAAGCCTCAGCGGCTAGGGAACCACCACGAGGGGCAGCTCTTCCACCGAGCCCTTGCGGGCCATCCAGGCCCTAACTGAGTGAGGCGAGGCTATGAGCCAGGGGATGGGCCAGTGGCCCATCCCCTGGACGTCTTTCTCGCTCGGTGCCGCGCCGCCGAAGGGGTGGGTGTGGTAGATCGCCATCACGTCAACCGTCAGCGACTCGGCGAGGTTGTGGGCGGCCACGATGTCAATGGGGTCAGCTATAAACTCAGCCGGGCTCTCTGAGGTGTTCCTGGCTGGGAACAGTACCCTGGCCTGACAGCCCACACCCAGTACGAGACCAACCTCCTCCCTCACCCCACGCGACGCGAGGGCCCTAAGGTGCGCCAACGCCCTCTCGCTCACCTCAATGGTGCCGCAGGCCCTCATAGCCTCACGATCCTCGCCGCCATGGTCTCGGTGTCGAGGAGGGCCAGGCTTGGGCCACCTATGAAGGAAGAGAGGGGGCCTGGGTTAAGTACAAGGACGCCCTTAACGTAAGTGAGCTCCTCCCTGTGGGTGTGCCCGTACAGAACGCCGTCGAACCTGCCCGACTCCGCCAGGGCGTGGGCGACCTCGACAGTAAGGTCGGCCGGACCCCTGCCGTGCATCAGCAGGACCCTGCGGCCGCCCAGGCTGACGACCCTTGGCCACGACTCGACCCTGGCGTTCAGCTCCCTCGCGGTCTGCAGGAGGAGCTCAACCTCGCCGTCGTTGTTCCCGAGCACGCCCTCGACCGGCACTTTGACACCGTTCGCCAGCTCCCTGAGCGTGAAGGGGGCTATGAAGTCGCCGAGGTGGACGACAGCCTCAACGCCAGCCCTCCTCATGTACTCCGCGGCCCTCCTGGTCGACCCTAGGTCGTCGTGGGAGTCGCTCACAACCCCGACTAACACCTACAGCACCCAGGCTGGAGGGCCAAAAGGGGGGTTTAGCCCTTACACCGACCTGGGCAGGCTGGGTATAACGACCCACAGCAGGCACTTGCGAACGCAATTAATCGCAGGGGCTCAGGGGGTCACGGGGCTATCCCTTGGCCCGATTGCTAGGTGCCGCAGGCACGACAGAGCTGCTGATGGGCAACGAGGCGGTGGCCAGGGGCTTCTTAGAGGCGGGCGGGGGCTTCGCCGCCGGTTACCCAGGCACCCCGTCAACCGAGGTAATAGAGTCCCTCGCTGACGTGGCTAAGGCGGTTGGGATTTACGTGGAGTGGAGCGCCAACGAGAAGGTAGCCCTTGAGGCCGCCTTCGGGGCCTCGCTCACTGGCGTCAGGAGCATGGCCGTGATGAAGCACGTAGGCCTGAACGTGGCATCGGACGCCCTGATGAGCATAGCCTACACCGGCGTGAGGGGCGGGCTTGTCGTCTTCTCAGCGGGTGACCCCAGCATGTGGAGCAGCCAGAACGAGCAGGACAACAGGATATACGGCCTCCTTTCCTACGTCCCCGTCCTGACCCCTTCCGACCCCCAGGAGGCCAAGGACATCACCGTCAGGGCATTTGACCTCAGCGAGCAGTTTGGCCACCCCGTGCTTGAGGTCAGCACAACGAGGGTTTCGCACACGAGGGGACCTGTTCTCCTTGGGCCTCTTAGGCCCCCAAGGACGAGGGGGTCCTTCGAGAGGTCCAGATCCCTCACCCTTGTGCCCGCTGTCGCCAGGGAGCAGAGGGAGAGGCTCGTGTCAAAGTGGGCTGAGATACGCAGGCGTCTGGAGGAGTTCGAGCCCTTCAACAGGGTCGAGGGCGATGGTGACGTAGCCGTCGTCGCTGACGGCGTAGCCTACGTCTACGTGAGGGAGGCGGTTCAGAGGCTCGGCCTTGAGGGCAAGGTCAGGGTCGTGAAGTTGTCGACGCCGGTGCCGCTGCCGAGGAAGTTCACCCTCTCAGCCATTTCCGGCACAGAGAGGGTCCTCGTCGTTGAGGAGCTGGAGCCGGTTGTCGAGAGGCAGCTCAAGGAGCTTGTGGCCGAGGAGGGCGTGAGGGCTGCCATCAGCGGTAAGGACCTTGTCGGCCTCACGGGAGAGCTCACGCTCACGCGGGTCATGACCGCTATCGGCAGGTTCGTCGGCGTCGACGTGCCCACTCCAGCGGGGACGGCCCTGAACTTGAGCCTGCCCCCGAGGCCGCCTACCTTCTGCCCCGGATGCCCTCACAGGGCCACCTTCTACTCCCTGAGGAGGGCAGTGAACGGGCTGAGGCTGAAGCCCATATACAGCGGCGACATAGGGTGCTACAGCCTGGGGCTCTATGAGCCGTTCCGTGAACAGGACATAATTCTCGAGATGGGCGGAAGCGTCGGGGTCGCCAACGGCCTCTCGCACGCCGCCGAGGGCCAGGTCGTAATAGCCATAGTCGGAGACTCCACCTTCTTCCACGCCTCGATCCCAGCCCTCCTGAACGCCGCCTACAACGGGGCCCCCTTCCTCACCCTCGTACTCGATAACAGGGTCACCGCGATGACCGGCGAGCAGCCCGACCCCGGCACTGGCGTGAACGCTATGGGAGAGCCGGCCAAGGTGATTAGCATCGAGGAGCTGGCAAGGGGGGCAGGTGTTGAAAAGGTCGTCACATTTGACCCCTTCAACATAAAGGAGTCCACTGAGAAGCTCATGGAGGCCCTTTCCTACGTTGTCAGGGAGAAGAAGCCGGCCGTCGCGGTGGCCAGGAAGGCGTGCGCCCTCGAGGCCGTAAGGAGGGCGAGGAAAAGGAAGGTCCAGATACCGCTATACCAGGTCGTTGAGGACAGGTGCCCGGCCTGCGGAATATGCTATAACGCGTTCTCGTGTCCGGCCATTATGGTGAGGGACGACAAGAAGGCCTGGATAGACCCCAGCCTGTGCGTCGGGTGCGGGGTCTGCGTCGAGATATGCCCCTACAAGGCGATCGTTAAGGTTGTCCAGGAGACGGAGGGGTGGGACGAGGCGTGGCAGTGAGAGAGAGGCTCAACATAGTTATGGCGGGCGTCGGGGGCCAGGGCCTCGTGACAGCGGCCAGGGTCCTGGCCGAGGCAGCCATATGGAGCGGCTCCAGGGCCCTCGTGGCTGAGACCCACGGGCTGAGCCAGAGGGGAGGTGCCGTCGAGGTTCACGTCAGGCTGGGGAGCGTCTACGCCCCCCTCGTCCCGGAGGGTGACGCAGACCTTGTAGTCGGCTTCGAGATGATTGAGGCCGCCAGGGGAGCCAGGTACCTTAGGAGGGATGGGATCCTTATCACCAGTGACGTGGTACTCAGGCCCCCTATCCCGGGAGTCACCGTCCCCAAGAGGTCGGAGATAGAGGGTGCCCTGAGGGCGGCTGGTGTGAAGTACTATGTAGTACCTGCCAGGGAGATAGCAGAGAAGGCAGGCAGCTATTTGTCTGAGAACATGGCGCTCCTAGGGGCGGTCACCGCAACCGGTCTCCTCGACCCCTTCGTTGACGTCAAGAAGCTCAGGGACAGGATAGAGGAGCTCCCCAACCCCATTGCCAACATAAGGGCGTTTGACGAGGCCGTCGCGCTCTGCTCTAACCTGTGCAGGCCTGTGTGACCTGCTGCGGTGATCCCCTCAGGCCAAGCCCTATCCCCCTGTCCCTGGCGAAGGCCTCAAGCGAAACGAGGTCACTGACAAGGTGCCTCCTATAGGCGGTAAGCACGATCCGCTCCAGCCTGGACTCATCGTCTTCCCTTCCCTCGACCTCACGCAGCCTCACATCCACGTTTCCGAGCTCCTCCACGATCTCCCTCACCTCGACCTCGAGGATCCTCTCCACATGTAACATGAGGGAGCTCACTCGGACCCCTCTCATATGTTGCCCAGGAGGACCTAGGGGGATCAGGGTGGATATTACCTCCGCGACGTATTCCTCGCCACGTACCAGGACGCGAACGACCTGAGCGCCTTACCCCTGTGTGAGATCCTATTCTTCTCCGCCACTCCCATCTCAGCGTACGTCCTTCGCTCCCCCTCCGGCACGAATATCGGGTCGTAGCCGAACCCCATGGACCCCCTTGGTCGCTCCGCTATCGTGCCGCAGGTCTCCCCGGTGAAGACAGCGACCCCGTCATCATCTACGTAAGCCACTGCTGTCCTAAAGCAGGCGTGCCGGTCAGGGACGCCCTCCAACAGCCTGAGAACGCCCTGTAGGCCTATCCTCTCCAGCACGTAGCTGCTGTAGGGGCCTGGGAACCCGTTAAGCGCCCTTATGTACAGCCCCGTGTCGTCAACTATGAGGGGGAGGTGAAGCTTCCTGAACGCGTCCTCTGCTGCCACCCGAGCTATGGCCACTACGTCGTCGGACTGCACCTCGAGCTTCTCAGCCTCTATCTGGCCGAGTTCTATTCCGTAGGAGGCCAGCTCTTGCCTTGCCTCCTCGAACTTCCCCCTGTTCCTAGTCACCATGTAGAGAGCCACCGTCACCCCCTCCACACAGTCCTCCTGGCAGCTACGTACCTGCCCCTCATTTCAACGCTCCTGACCCTGTTCAGCACAGCGGCGGCCTCCTCGTAGCCGACAACGCTCTCGTAACCCTCCATGAATAGCCTGAACACCTCGTCAGAGAGAAGGGGGTGCGTGCTCGTAACCGCCTCCCTCAAGAGGTGCAGGTCGACGGCCCTGTCCTCTATGCTCCTGGAGAACTCGGCCAGGCCGAAGTCAATTAAGTACACGTCACTCCCCCTGACTATTAGGTTTGAGGTAGTGGGGTCCCCGTGCACGACGCCGGCCCTGTGGAGACCCCCTATCTGCCTGCCGGCCTCTATGACCAGCTCCCTCCAGCCCTCGCCCCTCCCGATGTAATCCTTAAGGGTTGGTCCCTCTATAAGCTCCATAACCACGAGGCCCAGGGATGGGTAGACCGCGAGGACGCGAGGCACTTTAACGCCTGATTCCCTGGCGACGGTCATGACCTTCGCCTCCTTGATGGTCCTCTGGAGCCTGAGGGCCGAGTCCAGGGCGGGGTCCATGTAGGGCTTGGGAAGCCTGAGCTTGAAGATCACCCTGTGGCCAAGGAACTCCCCCTCCAGGACGTATGACTCCGCGCCCTGCTTAACGAGCCTCATTGACCTGGCCCACGCAGGAGCTACAGCAGCTTCCCATACCAAGGGAGATCAACCTCATCAAGTCTCCACCTCTGGTTTATGTATGCCCTGTCCGGGTCAACGGTGACGCCGCTGAGGAGGGCCAACAGGCCCGTGAGGGCTATCATGGCCCCGTTATCGCCCGCGTACCTTGCTGGCACTGACCTGAAGGTCCCCCCGTGGGCTGATGTCATGGCCGAGAGCTTTGCTGTGAGGACCTGGTTTGCCGCGACGCCGCCGGTCAGCACAACGTCCCTCTTGCCCGTGTGAGCCAGGCATCTCTCCGTCACCTCAGTTACGCTTGAGAAGGCCACCTCCCTCAGCGTGTAACACACGTCGCTAAGCCTGGCCCCTGACCTGAGGAGCCTGAGGGCAGCGGTCAGTAGGCCTGATAGGGAGACGTCCTGGCCCTTCACCACATAGGGTATACCGGTTATCATCCTGCCCCCCTCTGCGCACTCGTCGACTACGTGTTTTCCGTCCCTCACGTAAGGGGGTCCTATGCCGGCCTCCCTGGCGAACGTGTCCAATAGGTTGCCGAGGGCTATGTCAAGGGTCTCCCCGAACACACGGTACCTACCCTCAACGAACGTGGTAACCGCGGTGTTGCCGCCTGAGACGTAGAGGAGCACCGGGTCCCTGAGACCGGTTGTGAACCTGCCGACCTCAAGGTGAGCGACAGCATGGTTCACGGGTACCAGGGGGACCCTCAGCCTTGTGGCGAGGGCCCTCGCCACAGTGGCACCGACCCTGAGCTGGGGTCCCATGCCAGGTCCGAGTGCAACTGCCACCCCGCCTAGGTCACGTGCTGTGAGACCGTTCAGCGAGAGGGCCTCCTCAATCACCTCGGCCGCAACCTCGCTGAAGAACTGCGCGACCTCCCTCGGAAGGATGCCACCCTTTCTTGGAACGTACGACCTCCTCGCGTCCTGGAGGAGGCGCAGGCCATTCCTTTCCCACATGGCAACGCCGGCGCCGAAGGTGTGGGCCGTGGACTCTATGCCTAGGACCACCAAGTCAGCGTATGACGTACTCCGTGTAGCCGCAGTATCCACAGTGCCACCTCTCTACGGGCTTGAGGTGGTGCGCCATGAATCTTCCGCACCTGGGGCACCTCTTATTCTTTGGGGTTATCGTCATGTTGTTGTAGTCGTACTCATATAGGAGCCTCACGTAGGCCTTGACCCTTTCCTTCGCCATAATTCCCACCCCTACTTCTTTCCGCCCTCCTTCTGCTTAGACCTCTCAACCTCGGCCTCACCGTGCCTGGCCAGGACGTAGAGGGGCTCAACCTTGAGCGCCGCCTCATGGCTGTCGTACACGTGGGCGTGAACTATGGAGAGCCCGACGCCGTAGGAGGTCTTGATGGACTTTATGTAAACCGAGTCAGGCGACCTGCTGTACGCCTTGGCAAGGGCCTCCCTAAGGTCTGACCTGGAAGGCGTTGACTTCAGCTCGTGGTGAGCTATGGCCTGGACCTCAGTCCTTGAGAGGAGGTCGTTCCTCCTCTCGACTACCACCTCAAGGTACACGCCGTTGCCTATCTCTACCCTCCTCAGCTGCGGCAAGGGCGTCCCCTCCGCGTTCCTATGTCTGGGGAATTTAAGCGCTGAGAAGAGGCCTAGAGTAATATCTGGGGCCGCACACCTGCCTGGGGAGGGGCTTGGAGAGGGTCTGCCCGGGGTTCCTGAAGTCGGCGGAGCCGTGGACTGTTGAGGACACTCGGGCCTACGAGGTCAACGCCGTCGCCCTTGGGGTGCCGCTGCTCCTGCTTATGGAGAACGCTGGTAGAGCTGTGGCGGACGCCGCTGAGTGCTACCTTGGCGACCTCAGGGGGAGCAAGGTCGTCGTCTACGCAGGCAAGGGTGGGAATGGGGGGGACGCCCTCGTCGCATCAAGGCACCTGGCCGTAAGGGGGGCCGAGGTCAAGGTCTACCTCCTCTACGACCAAAGGCTCGTCGAGCACCCCGACACAAAGGTCAACCTGCAGTCGCTCTCCAGGATGAGGAGCGTGACTCTCGTCCGCATTGACGACCCCCGTGACTATAAGCCTGAGGAGGCAGACCTGCTCGTTGACGGAATCCTTGGGATAGGGGTCAGGGGGAGACTCAGGGAGCCCATAGCGAGCGCGCTGGCAGCCTTCAACGCGTCTAAAGGGCTCAGGATAGCGATCGATGTTCCCACAGGCCTTGACCCCGACACTGGGCAGGCCGTGGAGGGCACCGCCAGGGCCGACGTCACCGTCACGATGCACGCCCCCAAGCCAGGCCTCCTTAGGCCTGAGGCCAGACCATATGTTGGCGAGCTCCTTGTCGCCGAGGTCGGCCTGCCCAAGGACGCCGTGACCTTCTCGGGGCCCGGTGACGTTGCGGCGAGGATACCAAGGAGGCCGAGGGACGCCTACAAGGGCGGCAACGGCAAGGTGTTGACAGTTGGAGGGTCGTACCACTACTTCGGGGCGCCGTTCTACGCGGCCTCCGCGGCCCTCTACGCAGGCGCCGACCTCTCCTTCCTCGCTGCCCCCTCAGAGGTGGCTAAGTCGGCCGCCTCCTCGAACCCCGGGATCATCCCGGTGCCCCTCAAAGGGGACGTCCTTGAGCCCTCTCACGTTGACTACCTGGCAGAGGAGGCGAAGCGCGTCGACGCCGTGGCCATCGGGCCTGGCCTTGGCGCCGCCGGTGAGACCAAGGAGGCAGTCATAACCTTTCTCGAGAGGGTCAGGGGTAGGCCCGTCGTTATCGACGCAGACGCCCTTAAGGCAGTGGCCGAGGTGAGGCCAGCCCTCTGGCCACAGGCCGTGCTTACCCCCCATAGGGGCGAGGCGAGGATGCTCGCGGGCAGGGACGGCGACCCAGCTGAGCTGGCGGCCGAGATAGCCAAGACCTACGGGGCAACTGTGATAGTTAAGGCCCCTAAGCCGCCGGGCGACATCATCTGCTCGCCTGAAGGGAGGTGCAGGTTCAACATGACCGGTCACCCTGCCATGGCGGTTGGGGGGACTGGGGACGTTCTGACCGGCATCACAGCCGGCTTCCTCGCGCGCAGGTTTGCCCTCTCGAAGGGCCTTGACCCGCTCCACGTGGCCGCCGCGGCATGCTGGGTGTCTGGCAGGGCAGGGGAGATCGCCGTCGCTAGGCTAGGCGAGAACGTGACGGCCCTTGACGTTCTCTCCTCCGTCCAGGCGGCCATAAAGGAGGCCTACTCAATGGTGGCAGAGGGTGGGTGATAGGGCAGGCGACCTGGAGCTGGCCCTCAGATACGAGGCCGGGTGCTCAGCATATGATGAGCTATACGGCGAGGAGCAGGAGGAGAAATTCAGATTGGTGGCAAGACTGGTCAGGCCCAGAGGCAGGGTCATTGACGTCGGCTGCGGCACGGGCCTCCTAATAGACTACCTGCTGAGGTCTGGGCTGCTTGACGCCGTCGAGCTATACGTCTGCATTGACGTGAGCGCGTGCATGCTTGAGCTGGCACGCTCAAGGGCGAGGGCCTGCGGGTCCCGCTGCTCACTTGTGCAGGCCGACGCCTACAGCCTCCCCTTCAACGACTTCGAGTTTGACGTGGCCTACTCCGTTTCGGTCGTCAACCTCCTCGAGAGGCCCCAGGAGGCCCTGAAGGAGATCGGAAGGGTCGCCAGGGAGGCAGTCGCGACGGCCCCCCTCAAGCTAGGGGAGCCTCAGCTGCCCAGGGGCTGGAGGAGGGCTGGCGTCGCGGGGGCTGACGTTGTATTCCTAAAGCCTCAGGACCAGTCCGTCGAGAGGTAAAAGCTGGCGAACGGCTGCCCCTTGCTGTAGAGGGTCACAACATAGGTCATTCGCCCGCTCGGGAGCCTCTCGAGCCTGTTGCAGCAGGCGGCGTCAGGGGACCTCGCCAGCCTGCTGAGCCTGACCTCCTCTGTCAGCCCAGGCCACAGGGTCGCCCTCAAGGTGGCTGAGTAAGGGGGTCGCTGACGTGGCCCCTGCCGTAGCTCGACCTTTGGGAGCCTCAATTGGCCCCCACTATACTAACATCGCCCAGGGCCTTAATACGCTCAGCAAATACGGAGCTAGGCGAGCGAGAGCGTAACCTTCCTGAGCGCCCTCGACCTCAGCATCTGGTCAGCGCCATAGCCGAGCTCGATCATCCTCGCAACGAGTTCCAGGTCGTTCACGAGGGCTCCGCCTAGGGCGCCCCTGTGACCCCCGAGGACCTCAGGCCATAGCGGCGTGCTGGGCCCCACCACTACGAGCTCGCCACGCGTCAGCTGCACGATCCTCTCTATGGTCTTATTCACAACTGTAACGCCAGTCGCTATCACGAGATCCATCTCTGGGAGGAGCTGGTCCTCGGCATACCATGGGTACACGAAATCGTCCTCATACGGCTTGAACTCGAAGACGTACAGCTTCACCCTATCCTTCAGTCGCCTAACGTAACCCCTTATGTAACCGACCAGGCCTACCCTCGCCCCCTCCCTAGGCGTCAAAAGGTCTAAGGGGTCGGCGTCGGAAAGGTTATCCCTAGGGGCCAGCGCATTTATCGTGGCGACGCCTATGGCCGCGTCGACAGGGTCGTAGGAGAGCGCCATAGCGACCGCCTCCTCGGCGTCATCGGGAGGCTCCCTGTAGGGCCTGAAGGGCTTGACCCAGTCCCAGTCAACGTAGGCGAGCCCCACGGAGCCGTCGTCGAGCACAACGAGGGCGTACCTGCCCACGAGCACCCTCCTTATCCTCCTCCCCCTCGCCCTCCTGGAAGCCTCCTCAACTAGGGCATCTAGGACCTTCACCGTACATCACCTCATGCACCCTGCCACTGCATCTTGAGGATCATTTGACGTGTTCTCGCATACCACAGGCTCCCTCGATGATGTCGGGTAGGAAAGTATCACCCTGTACTCCAGGCCTTCCTCGGGTTTGGGTGGACTGCGCGGGTTGAAGTAGTCTATGACCTCGCCCTCACGTAATATCTCGCCCCTAGCGATGAGGCCTTCTGAGGTCTGGGCCTCGTACCAGGCCCTGTCCCTCCTTGAGGTCATGCGGAACCTGTTCCTGACCTGGAAGGCTGACTTATACGAGGCAGGACAGAAGTGAACAGGGACCTTGGAGTTATTGGAGGCCCACATCAGAACCCTCAGTGCGGACTCCAGCGACCCGTTTGCGGCGGGGTACCTGCTCCTCGAGGGCGAGAGGCCCCGAAGCCTCATCCTTTCGTAGTTGGTGTCTGAGAACTCCATCTCGTTCAGGTTAACGAAGGAGCCGCCAGCCCTCTCAACAGCCCTTATCACATCGATAGCCCAGTCCTCAAGGCCGGGCGCTATGGGAATCTCGGCTCCAACCACCATGTTGGTCAGCCTGGCGGCGAGCTCTATCGCCCTGAAGTACTCCCGCCTGACAGGGTGGAACCTGATCTCGTCCAGGCCGGCCCTCCAGAGAGATATTAGGGCCTCAGGCGTCGCGTACCTCCCCGGGGTGTAGAGGTGTACGTGGAACCTATCCCCCATCACCTCCTTAAGCTCCCTGACAATAAGCAGGACGAGGGGCAGGTCAGCGAGGGGGTCACCCCCCGTGACGCTGGCTCCCCTGGCCCCCTGCCTCTGCACCTCCCTTACGACGGCCCCGACGTCGCCAGCCCTCTCGTCGTTGACATAAATGACCCTCCTGCCCCACCTGGCGCTGTCTATCGGGCAGTAGAAGCAGGACTCGTCGCACACCCCGGTTATGAAGATCACCGCCTTGAGGCCCGAGAAGCACAGGTTGCAGCCCGGTGCCAGGGTTCCCGTTGTAATTCCCTTGTCAGGGTCCCCTAAGACAGGCACGCGACAGATGACACTTACTAACGGTTATAAGTTAGAGTCCGCAGTCCTAGCTTGAAAATACGTGTATATATGGTGGTAGGCTTGGAGGCTATGCCAAGGAAGCTCCAGAGGCTCGGCCTCTCCTCACTTGTGGTGACCCTCCCCCACAGGTGGGTCAAGGCGCATAACCTCAAGGCCGGGGACCTCGTGTACATAGTTGAGGAGGGGGACAGGCTCAGGATATTCCCGGCCAAGGGGGAGGACAGGAGGCCGGGCTACATCTTCGAGGCTCACAAGCTAGGGATCCCCCAGCTAACGTCCATGGCCCTCACGTGCCTTTACGTTAACAACTTCAATGAGGTCGAGATAGACCTCAGGGGTATGGGGAGCGAGACTCTACAGAAGATGAAGCAGGCCGCGGTCAGGCTCCTAGGCCTTGAGCTGGTGCAGGTTGACCAGGAGAGGGCCACCATGAGGGTCGTCCTAGACGACAGCAAGGCCGACCCAAAGTTGGCCATAAAGGGCCTTGGCTCAGCGGTCGCCAGCATAGCTGAGCTGATAAGGAGGGTCTCGGAGGGGGAAGCCGTCTCTGACGATGAGGTCGACGTAGCTATGACTGACCTGCTCAGGTACCAGCACCTTATAATGAGGCACGTGATCGGCAGCCTCACGGAGGGTGTTGCCGACCCAAAGGTGCAGAGCGTCACCGTAGGCACCGCCGTCCTGGGTGTGGTCGGCAACACCCTCATGGAGGCCCTGAGGCTCATGAGGCGGTGGTCTATCAGGTCACAGAGGATCTCGCAGGTCGCATCTCAGCTCAAGGACCTGACGCCTATAGTGGGCGCCATGGTCGCCCAGCCCAGCGTCAGGAGGCTCCATGAGGTTTCAATAGCAGCTATATCCCTCTCCATGTCCCTTGAAGGCCTACTTGGAGAGGTCTCCGACGCCAAGGAGGCCGCCGTGCTGTCCAAGATAGACGACGCGGTCAAGTCCCTACTTATCACGTTCACTGCGGTCCTCTGCTCGGCCATACTGGGGGAGGAGTTCCTTCACCCTAGCTAGTCATAAGTGGGCACAGGAAGGGATACAGACAGGCAGGCGACGCCTGCTTATTTATCTAGTTACACGGTAGCTGCCGGTGCAAACCATGGCTGGCGAGCAGCTGGAGCTCCTGAGATCGAGCGTCAGGGAGTTCGCGGACAAGGTGATAAGGCCCGCAGCCAGGCAGATAGACAGAGACAACGAGGTTCCAAGGGACATAATAAGGCAGGTCGCCGACATGGGCTACTTCGCCCTGAGGGTCCCGCAGGAGTACGGGGGTCCAGGGCTGAGCACGCTTGAGTCAGTTATCGTTGTCGAGGAGCTCGCCAGGGCCTCCGGCGCTATTGCGATAATGGCCACAGTCTCTGGCACCATGGTCGCGTACCCTCTGGTGCACTACGCCTCACCCGATGTCAAGGAGAGGTACCTAACCGGGCTCGCCAAGGGCGCTGTGGGGGCCTTTGCGCTCAGCGAGCCCTGCTGCGGCACCGACGCCGCCGCCATAACGACGAGGGCCTACAGGGAGGGGGACGAGTTCGTGATAAGCGGAAGGAAGACATGGATCACCAACTCCCCGTACGCCGACTTCTTCCTGGTCGCAGCCAGGACGGGCAGGCCTGAGGACAGACACCGCGGCGTCTCCCTGTTCCTAGTAGATAGGTCGCCTTGTGTTGAAGTCTCTAAGCTAGACATGATGGGCTACAGGGGCAGCGGCACCAGCGAGGTCCTATTCAAGGAATGTAGGGTTCCTGCCGAGAACCTCGTGGGTGAGCTAAACGGCGGGTTCAAGATAGTTATGGACGCCCTGAACGAGGGGCGCGTCGTCACGGCCGCCACGGCCCTTGGGCTCGCAGTGGCCGCCTTCGAGGATGCCCTAGCTTACTCAAGGCAGAGGGAGTCTATGGGGATGCCCATATCCGAGCACCAGATGGTACAGTACATGCTAGCCGAGATGAAGCTAAGGGTGGAGGCCATAAGGCTCGTGATATATGAGGCCGCGAGGAGAGTTGATATCGGGGACCCTGAGTACCCCATGTGGAGCAGCATGGCTAAGCTGGCCGCGGGCCAGTGGGGTGTTGAGGTAGCGAGGATGGCGATGCAGGTCGAGGGAGGGTTCGGGTACAGCAAGGAGAGCCTAGTCGAGAGGATCTACAGGGACGTAAAGATGGTTGAGATAGGGGACGGCACTAACGAGGTCCAGAGGATGGTCATTGTGAGGACGCTCACGGGCAGGATCAGGGCGCCGAGGAGGGCGTGAGCACCCTCAGCCCGACCTGGCCTGGGAGGGAGCTTCGTACCTATGAAGAGAATTATTGAGCCCTCAGGCGAGGCAATATGGTACCCCACGACTTCTAAGCTGCGCTGCCCCCTTTAACGTGATACCTGAGATCGTCAGGATTTTAGCCGACCCTCTAGCCCTAGTCGGGGTCAGAGGCTTGCTAGAGAACGAGTTCCCGACCCTCAGGGAGAGGGTCTACCTGGACTGGGCCGCTGTCGCCGTGCCCCCGCTGAGGGCGATTGGCGCAATAAGGTCCCTGCTCGACGCGTACGAGTCGTCGCCAGAGGTCGTCATGTCTGGGTCGTACGTAGCTGAGGCCAAGTCCCTCGCGAGGACTCAGCTCGCCCCCCTGCTCGGCTGCCCGCCCGACCACATCGTGTTCACTGGGACCAGCACAACATCAGCTGTACAGGCAGCCGTGGACTCAATACCTTTCTCACGTGGCGACAACGCGGTCGTCCTAGACATGGACTTCCCTCTAGCCCACGCAGAGGCCTATAGGCTCAGGTCGAGAGGCATTGAGGTCAGGGTGGTAGCTCACAGGGACGGCGACTACGAGATCGACGACTTCTATGACGCTGTTGACGAGAGGACGAGGGTCGTTATTGTGAGCTCTGTTATCTGGGTAAACGGGCTAAGGCTTAACGTCGAGGAGGTCTCAAAGGTAGCCCATGAGGCCGGGTCCTACTTGATCGTGGACTCGATACAGGGAGCCGGCGTGCTAACGCCGAGGGGTCTCGAGAAGGCAGACTTCGTCGCGTTCGGTACCCAGAAGTGGCTCCTTGCGCCCTTCGGCCTCGGCGGGCTCTGCGTCTCGGACAGGGCCGTTGAGGAGCTGGAGCCTCCAAGGCCAGGTTACTCGGGCGCCCCTGTAGAGGACTGGGACGCGTACTGGCTGGATCCCGCCAAGAGGCCTTTCTTCGTTGAGCCCTACAGGAAGGGGTCGCCGCTGAAGTTTGAGTACGGCGGCTCTATGTCACCCATACCCCTGGCGGGGGCCACGGCCGCCGCCTCTCTGATTAACGAGCTCGGCATCGAGAACGTGGAGGCGCGCGTGATGAGGCTGAGGAGGGCCCTCATAGAGGAGCTCGAGGGGGCCCGCCTTGAGGTCCTGAGCCCCCCTGAGAGCTCAAAGGCTTCCGGCATAGTCCTCTTCAGGTACGGCGAGAAGCCAAGGGAGGCTATGGAGGCTGCAAAGAAGCTGAGGTCAAGGGGCATTGCAGTCTCCGCGAGGGGGGCAGCGGGCGTCTGGGGGTTGAGGGTCTCGATCCATTTCCCAAACGACGAAGACGACGTGGTGAGGCTCGTAGAAGCGCTCAGGAGCTTATAAGGGCATGCCCTGCGGTGAGGAGCCTTTAGTGCCCTCCGGGCACGCCCTTCTTGGTTGCCCTAAGCTGAGCCACGTATGCTATGGCTGACGTCACCCCTGAGATTAGGAGCCCCACGGCAACCCCCCTGAAGTACATGCTCCCAGAAACCCTTGAGACTATGAAGAACGCCAGGCCCAGAACTAGCTCAAGCAAGGCGAGCGAAAGCACTGCATACCTCTGGATTATCCTCTCTCTCACTTCAGCTACCCTCAGCACTGGCCTCCATGCCCTTGTGGGACGACGTGACGCTTATTATAGGTATCGTTTATCTGCTTCCCGATCACGCCAGAGGGGCCGAACGCTTATTTCTTGGTCAGCGCCGGCGTCGCGGGGACCACGCTTGGCTGGGAAGTTCGAGAACCCCGTGATTAGGGAGATCCTGGAGAGATACAGGAGACTATGGTCGCTGAGCCACGCCATGGCCCTCATGGGCTGGGACGAAGAGACCTACATGCCCCAGAAGGGAGTGACAGAGAGGGCCACAGCAATGGCAGAGCTTCGCACACTTTACCAGGAGCTGCTTACGAGCGACCAGTTCGTCTCCTTGGTAGAGAAGGCAAAGGCCCAGGAGGGGCTAAACGAGTACGAGAAGGGCGTGGTGAGGGTCCTAGACAGGGAGATAACGATCCTTAAGAAGATACCACCAAGCCTCAACTACGAGCTTACGAAGACGGCGCAGGAGGCCTTCATAGCGTGGCGTGAGGCCAAGCAGAGGTCAGACTTCCAGGCCTTCAGGCCATACCTTGATAAGATAGTTGACCTTAACAGGCAGGTAGCCGACAGGCTGGGCTACGAGGAGAACCCATATGACGCCCTCCTGGACCTCCACGAGGAGGGCCTCAGGACAAGGGACGTGAGAAGGGTCTTCGAAGTCCTAGAGCCCTCGCTCAGAATGATATTTGACAAGGTCGCTTCTGAAGGGTACTTCACTGCCACCTCCCCGCTTGAGGAACGGAAATACGAAGAGGCGGCCATGAGGAGGGTTAACGAGGCCGTCCTCTCATTGCTTGAGTACCCCTCAGACAGGGCGAGGCTTGACGTGTCCCCCCACCCCTTCACCATTAACATGGGAGTCAACGACGTCAGGATAACGACCAGGTACGAAGGCTTCGATTTCAAGAGGTCCCTCTTCAGCGTCGTCCACGAGTTCGGTCACGCAACCTATGAGCTCCAGATAGACCCCGAGCTCAGCATGACACCAATAGGTACCGGCGTCTCCCTCGGCGTGCACGAGGGGCAGAGCAGGTTCTGGGAGAACGTGGTCGGCAGGACTATTTCGTTCGTGAGAGTCATTAGGCCGGTCCTCGACTCTGAGCTCGGCTTCACGAGGGGTCTCCCTGACGAGGAGATATACAGGTACTTCGCCGCAGTCAAGCCTAGCCTCATCAGGACCGAGGCCGACGAGGTCACCTACAATTTCCACATACTGCTCCGCTTTGAGCTAGAGCTCATGATGATAAACAAGGAGGTCAAGACCACCGAGCTGCCAGAGCTCTGGAACGAGAGGATTGACAAACTACTGGGCGTTAGGCCGAGGAACGACGCGGAGGGGGTGCTCCAGGACGTGCACTGGTCGCACGGGAGCCTCGGTTACTTCCCAACATACACGCTTGGCAACATAGTGGCCTCGATGATGCTCAGGGACCTGAACAGCTCAGGCAGGAGCCTCGGCGAGCTGATAGAGTCCAAGGACTTCAGGGGGATCAAGGAGTACCTCAAGGAGAAGGTTCACAGGTGGGGTAGCACCTTCGCGCCCAAGGAGCTGCTTAGAAGGGCCTTCGGCAAGGAGTACTCACCTGAGGACCTAGTAGAGTACCTAGAAAAGAAGTATGTGAGGAGGCTCGCCTACTGAACTCAGCACGCCCCCTTTGACCTCTTCTTCCCCTTCTGCTCCTGCGACACATCGATCACCGATCCCTCATTTACATGTTTTATTTAAAGGCACTAGTACAGATGGGGGGCGGCTAAGGTGACAGTGAGCCGCGTGCTCAGCAGGCTGAGCGACCACCCGCCGAGTCCGGGCCCTGAGTGGGGGAGCGGCGGCATCTTCGGACTCAAGTACCACAGGGGGGTGCTGTACTACACCCTAGCCTTTGACGCAATATCACACTTCGTGAGAGACGAGGGCGTTGAGACGTACCGCTTTGAGCTGGTGGGACCAGCCCCCGTGTCAGGCGGGGACACCTATAACGCCGTCGAGGCCGTCGACGGAACCATATACTTCGGCGGCTGGGTGCACGCCCCAGCCACGTTCGTCAGGGTCGGCAACGGCCTAGGCCTCGTCTCCTTCAGGAACAAGTATAGCCACGTTCACGCCTACGATGAGTTTGAGCACAGGGTCAGGCTGCTTTGGAAGGAGGGGGCGGGGAGGGACGACGAGTGGGCTGGCGAGGTGAGCGAGATAATTTACAACCCCGTGAGGGATGAGCTCCTGATAGCGAGGGGCGACGGCACGATAAACCTGGGTGTCTACTCAGTGGACAGGTCGAGGGGGACCGCGAAGAGGGTCACCGAGAGGGCCGCCCTAAAGGGGGCTGTTCTCTACGAGTACGCGTGCTTCGACGTGCTGGAGAGGCAGATAAAGGACGTAAGGGGCGTGCTCTTCACAAAGGCTATCACGGGCTTCCAGTGCGTAAACGTCCAGTCAGAGGAAGTAGTCCAGACGACACTGGGCGACATAGCCAGGAGGTCGGTTGACGGGGCCCCTGTCAGCTGGCCTCAGACGGGCCCGTTGGCCTCAGCCTACGGGAGGCTCTTCGCCTTCGTCAAGGGGGGCCTCTTCGTCGGAAACCCCGTTGACGAGACCCAGGATCCCATAAGGTTCGTGAGGCTGTTCGACTTCGGGGACTCCGGTTACTTCTCCAGGAGGACCGTCGCCAAGTCGATTGGTGGGGGCGTTCTCGTAGCCTTCAACTCCTACTCAGAGTCGGTAGTTAGGCCAACGAACCAGTTCGAGGAGGTCGTCGCGAGGGGGACCAACACCATAGTAGGGCCCAGCGTGATGCTGTACATAACGCCGCCGATAGCAAAGATTGTCTTCACGGCGGGGGCGAGGATAACAAGCTTTGAGCCCGTCGGCGACAGGCTAGTAATAGCCACCAACACTATGTCTAACACCTCGAGGTACAACGCGACGCCCATAGACACCGGCTACCGTGGCTTCGTCATAGTCCCGCTGTCCGTGATCGAGTCGAGGGGGACCCCTGTGAGGTTCTCCGTGCCAGCATACCTGGTTAAGGACAAGACGTTCGGCGGCATACCGCTGGCAGGCTACAGAAGGCCAACGCTTAGGGTGATTTCGGACAGGTCAACGAGCCTTTACATATACGAGTACGACCTCTCCCTACCCCCGCAGCAGGCTGAGGTTGACAGATACGAGGTAAAGGGGAAGAGGGACGTTATCGACCTATCGGGGTTCGGCAGCTCCGTCGTATCACTTAGGATGCAGGACCCTGACCTTGGCTCCAGGATAGTCATTGACCTATCATAGGCGTCTGCCGCTGAATGGCTAAAGCGTTGGCCCTGACCGCCTCGCGAGGAGGGGCCTAAGCCTCCTCTCCAGGCTCCACAGCACCGCCTCCACAGCCGCGCGGGGGCTTATCATGGCCCTTGTCGGGGCGCAGAGACCCCTTCTCACGGCCTCAACGACGTACTCGGGCCTGCAGTCCTCAGCCTTGATAAGGGTCGGCGCCCTCCCCAGCTCAGACAGGACGTGGGCGTCGCTGCCGCTCGTGGCAGGCATCCCCCGCGAGAGGGCGAACCTCTCGGCGACCATGTTAAAGATGGGAAGTCCCCTTGCGTTCCAAGCCTCCACGCCGTCAAAGAGCCCGTAGTGCCTCAAGAGGTACAGGCCTACCCCATGCCTGCCCGGGTGGAACGGGTGTGCTGCCACCATTATGCACGCCCTTTCCTCGGACCAATCCCTGAGCTCGGCCGGGTCAAGGCCGGCAACGGGCTCGTCGCCTGGGAGGCTTGGGCATAGGACAAGCACGTCACCCCTTGAGGTCCTGACCTCGTTGGCAGGTATCACGTGAACGCCCAGCTCCATGTCCCTGGCAGCCTTTACGGCGATCGCCGAGCCCCTGAAGGTGTTGTGGTCAGATACTGCTATAGCGCTGAGCCCGAGCCTAGCGGCAGCTATCACTACCTCTTCAGGGGTTGGCCTTCCGTCGCTAACTGAAGTGTGCGAGTGCAGCTCTGCCAGGCAAGGCATGCATTCACCAGACATAATAACGCCTGAGGGGCTCAAAATACCTGGCGCTGTGATGAGCTCGGCGAAGCCGATGGACTATGAGGTGGGTCTTGAGTTCTGAGCGCTCCCCTCGATGAACCCCCTGATCACGTCCCTGACCCCCTCGTACAGCTTGACCGCCTCAGCTGCCTCCTCCCCTGTCAGTTCATGCCTCACCCCTCTCCTGATCGGGCCTGGGTCCCATCTGGGGATCACGTGTATATGGAAGTGGAAGACCACCTGGCCTGCAGGCGAGCCGCTGTTAGTGATGAGGTTTACGCCAAGGGCCCCCCTGACCTTCCTCAGATAGCGGGCGGCTGCGCTCGCGGCTAGCCAGGACCTGGCTAAAACGGTCGGAGGCACGTCCTCGACGGCGTCATAGTGCTCCTTGGTTATCACCAGGGCGTGCCCGAAGCTCGCCGGGGCCTTGTCGAGGATGATCATTAGCTCGTCGTCCTCGTAAACCACGTATGCGTCCTCCTCGCCCGCCGCGATCCTACAGAAGGGGTCGTTGCCCCTCATGGCGGCCGCGCTCTCAGGCAAATTACCTCGGTGACTCTTATACCTGTCGGGCAGCAATGAGGAGGGGCATGATAGAGGAGGCCGTCAGGAGGGCCGTGAACGGGGGGAGCCCTGAGAACTATGTGATAGTATACGTCGAGAGGACTCCCGAGGGCGGACAGAGGCTTGTCGAGATAAGGGCCTCTGAGGTGATTGGGGTCAGCAGGTGGGCCATGACGCTAAGCGACGGCGAGACCGTTATACCACTACACAGGGTCGTAGAGGTGAGGTCCCTCGACAATAGCTATGCTTGGAGGAGGTATGGCACCCATGAGCATGACAGTGATGGCCCCTAGCTACGTGCTGAGGGTGTCGGAGGGAACGTCTCCGCCAAAGGCGCTGAGCGAGCGCGAGCTCCATGTAGGGTATGACCTGCTGAGGCTTGACGTCCAGGCCGGCGTCTTCGGCGAGTCGCTGGCCTCGCTGCTCCTCCCAGCCACCTCATATGATGACGAGCTTAGACCGCTGGTCGAATCGTACAGACGGAGGGTTGTAATCGAGGAGGCCGCTGAGCTGAGCCAGCGGCTCGGCCCAGCTACGAGGAAAGTGCTCGTCCCCCCAGAGTACTTTCCCGCCGCCAGGATGGCCAGGCATGCCCTCACACACGCCTGCCTATTCAGCTTCACGCCCTCCCAGCTTGAGGTCATAGCTGACGCCTACAAGCCATACCTTGGCGAGGTCGGTGACCCAAGTAAAGGAGGGGTCGTGATAAGCTCAAGGAAGGTGAGGAGCTCGATGGCCTCCCTGTTCACCTCTGTCCTCAAGACGACCCTGAGCAGCCTCGGCGCCGCCGGGCTATACCTATGGCTCTATCAGAGGTCGTGTAGGCCTAACAGGGCCATCGCCGACCCGCTCGCCCTAGTCATGCCTGAGGAAGGCCTGCTAGTCGGTAAGTGCGAGGGCGTGCAGGCCTTAAGGGAGATTGTGCTCGGGCAAGACACCTGCAGGCGGTCCTCAATACTCTTCTCGACCCAGGTTTGCGGTGAGGGCGGCAGATCGTTAGTTTTCAAGGACTACTCATATGCACTTCCTAAGTGGCTGCTGGCGGGCCTCCTGTCGGCCGGGGCCTACCCCTTCAGGCAGACCCCCTCTGGGAGGGCCTCTAACGAGTTCGCCCACTTCATCTCCCTGAGGGGGGTCGTGAACACCCCAAGGATCGTCGCCCTGTGCATATCCCCCGTGAGCGCTACAATGGTGAGGGAGTACGTGGAAGGGGACGTCGTCATGAAGTCGGAGGACCCCACCATATGGAGGTTGGCCGGCGCCGCTCTAGCCAAAGTTCACAGGGCGGGGTATGCCCTGGGTGACCCGAACCCGGGCAACATAGTAGTAAGCGACGGGACCCCCTGGCTAATAGACGCGGAGCAGGCAGGGCCCTTCACTCCTACGAGGGGGGCGTGGGACATAGCCGTATACTACTACTACGCCAGGTTCTTCGGCGTCCCAGGCGATCTAGTTAAGGAGTCGCTAGAGGGATACGCAGAGGGGGCCGGGGATCTGTGGGCGAGGGTCAGGGCGTCCCTCTTCAACCCCCGCGTGGCAACATTCCTTGCCAGCCTGCCCCCGCTCCTAATAGAGCTTATGGAGGCCCTGAAGAAGACCCCTAGCCCCTAACGGCCTCGTCCAGCACGTTCGAGGGCAGTATTACGTCACCTGACCTGGCCACTATCCTGGCCAGGACCCCCTTGTCAGGGCTGTCGATGAAGTCGTAGCTCTTGACGGACTCGGAGACCAACTCATAGGGGAGCCCGACGAGCTGCGAGTAGGCCCTCAGGTCAACGTTACGTCCTCCCGCTATTGACTCCTCGGCTAACCTACTGACGTAGTCAAACATTTCCTCAATTGACGAGCTTGCGCCCAGGAGACAGCAAGTCTCGAGCTCGCACGGCTCCACCCTGAGGCCCCTCCTCCTGGCGATGGTTGCGTAGGGCTCCCATACAACCCCCGTCCGTGCCCTCCCGGTATCCACAAGCCTCAGGATCTCGTCGCCGCTGGAGGCGTAGATCCTTGGCGGTTGGAGCCTCAGGCTGGCCGCGCACAGCTCCATTGACGACATCCTTGTGGTGGCGTGGCCCTCACCAGATCTACCCATTACGAGAGCCGCTCCGCCGCCGCTCCCGCCGCCAACTATGTAGACCCCCCCTCGTGTGATCCTGTGCATTACGAGGAGCGTGATCGCCGGGGCGAAGGCAAGCTGAATCCTGCCAGCGACGAGATCCAGCGCCTCCTTGTATGCGTCATCGTAGACCCTAACCTCAACGTGGCCGAACCTATCCCTTAACCCCCTGACAAGGGGCAGCACGTAAGGGTACTCGCTCGCCCTGAGTATTCCAATGAAGGCGACGGCGGATGACCTCCCTGACCCGGCGGACACAATGGTAACGCCTCCGACCTCCCTCACGTTTAGGAGACCTAGCTCTGACAGCTTCCTCAGCCTCCTGTGTATCATGCTCTTCGACCAGCCGAGCTCCCTCGAAATCTCGGAGAGCGTCATAGGGCCCTTGTCAGTCACCACAGATAGTATCGCTGTGTCGGCCTCGTCGAGCATGCTCCCTGGAGAACGTCCGTACTCCAAGTCTTTTAAGCACGGCGCGAAAAGGATTTTACCTGACATCACACGGTGCCGAGGGGACCGATTATTTGGCAGGTGAGGATGTCAAGATCGACCCTTGGGGAAGGCCTGAGATCAAGGACTACGCGAGGCTTTACGAGGTCTTTGGCATAAGGCCGATCTCCGAAGCGCTCGCCAAGATGAGGGAACTTGGCGTTGAGCCAAGCGCGTTCATGAGGAGGGGAATCATATTTGGTCACAGGGACCTGGACAGGGCGTTGGAGGCCTGGAAGGCCGGGGAGCCCGTGGCGGTGGTAACGGGCTTCATGCCCAGCGGGAGGTTCCACTTCGGGCACATGCTCACTGGGCTCCAGCTAGTATTCTACCAGAGGCTCGGGTTCAAGGTGTTCGTCTGCCTGGCTGACGCTGAGGCCTACGCCGTCCGTCACATTCCGAGGAAGGACGCTGTCAGGATAGGCGTCGAGGAGTACGTGGCAAACCTGCTGGCCCTCGGCCTTGACCCCTCGACGGCTGAGTTCTACTTCCAGACGTCGAGGGGTCTCCCGTACCACGAGCTTATACAGCTCTTCAGCTCCAAGGTGACCTATAACGAGATGGAGGCCATCTATGGCGAGCTGACCCCAGGGAAGATAGTCAGCGCCCTCACGCAGGTCGCCGACATACTTCACCCCATGCTCCCCGAGTACGGGGGCCACAGGTATGTAGTGGTGCCGGTGGGGGCTGACCAGGACCCGCACATCAGGCTGGCGAGGGACGTCGCCTCAAGGATGGCCAGCGAGGTCGAGTACTTCACCCCACCGGCCGCCACATACCACAAGCTGATCAGGGGCCTTGACGGCGGCAAGATGAGCAGCAGTAGGCCGGAGTTCACAATATTCCTCACTGACCCGGTCGGGGACGCCATTAGGAAGCTCCGGGCCTCGGTGACGGGAGGCCGCAACACTGCCGAAGAGCAGAGGAGGCTCGGAGGCGAGCCTGACAAGTGCCCCGTGTTCGACCAGTACGCCTACTACCTAGTCCCTGACGACTCGGAGCTCGAGTCTATTGAGAGGAGGTGTAAGTCAGGCGCGCTCCTCTGCGGCGAGTGCAAGGCCTTCGGCTCTGAGAGGCTTAAGTCCTTCCTTGAGACCCACCAGAGGTCCCTAGAGGCGTACAAGGATAAAGCATGGTCAATCGTCGAGGCCCCCAAGTACTAGGGCGCGCCTGGCTACCCCTTCAAGGCCCTTGAGGCTGCATAGCCCTCGAGCGACCTGCTTGGCAGGAACCTCACGCCACAGCCCAGGGAGACCAGCCTCCCATGCAGCTCTGTTATCCTCTTCGAGGGGCCTGAGACCATCAGCACCTCGAAGCACATGCTCCTCTGGTGAAAGTGAAGGTAGGTCCCTGCCACATCGCTGAACTCCTCAACGACGGTCTCGCTCCCCTTGTTCTCAGGGCAGACAGCCACCATCACGCCCTGGCACTCGTGGGGGACCAGGTAATGCATGTAGTCCGTTAGCATGTTCCTTATGGCCTGTTCCACCAGGTCGCTCCTGCTGATGTTGACCTTCTCCGCCAGCTGGTCAAGCTCCCTAGACAGCTCCTCAGGTATGCTTATGCCGAACCTAACCTTTGCCACCTGTGCTTCCGCCCCCGCACCTTCCAACGTACGCTATTATTGCACTTACGGCCTCGTCTGAGATGACGTGCTCGAGAATGCAGGCGACCCTGTCGGCCTCCTCCGCCCTGACGCCCATCATGATGAGGGCCTCCCGGATGGCCCTCTCCTTCGAGGCGACGCTCTTAGCAACCATAAGGCCCTTAGGCGTGAGCTTCGCCCCCCTGTAAGGCAGGTATTCGATATAGCCCAGCTCGGCAAGCTTCTTGAAGGCCTCGGTGACGCTCGCGGCCGCGATCTTCAGGTCCTCGGCCACGTCGGTTGTCCTGACCCACTTTATGTGGCCATCCCTCTTGTACATGGCCGTCAGGTACTCCTGCATGCTGGGGGTGATCTCCTGCCCCAAGGCTCCCATAGACCCCTTGACGGGGAGACCTAAAAACACTCGTCAAAGATCAGGGTCTGCAGGGCTTGTAGAGCTCCTTGTTGAGCTGTACGAACCCCATCCTGGTATAGAAGGAGTCAGCTATCTGGTTGCCCGCCGGGTAGACGACGGTAACGATCCCAGCCCCCATCCTCCTAGCCTCCTCGATGGACTTCTCGATTAATAAGCGCCCAAGCCTCTTCCTCCTGTACTGGGGCCTCACGTAGAGGTCAGTTATGACGCCTGCCAACCTCGGCTCGTAGAACAGCCTGTCGACAAGCTCGACCCTCGCTACGCCAGCCATTAGCTTGTTGCCCTCGTCGAATGCCACAAGGACTGCAACCTTATCACTGGAAAGGGAGCGCCTTAGGTAATCCTTGACCACGTCCCCGAGGTTGTCAACGACCTTGAAGTTCGGGTCGAGCTCCTCGTTGAAGCTCTTCAGCCTCGCAACCAGCTCTGCGGCCTCCTCGAGGTCCGACTCCGTCATCCTCCTGACCACGACGCTCTCGAGGGACACTCCCTACACCTCCTTGATCAGTCTGACCAGGTAGGGCCTAAAACCCATCTTGAGGTACAGCTCCTCGGCTATCCTGTTACCGGCGGGGAACTCGACGGCCACGTGGGAGGCCTTCAGCTTCCTCGCCTCCTCAAGGGCCTTGTTAACCAGCTGGGTCGCTATGCCCTGCCTTCTCTCCTGAGGCCTCACGTATATCTCCCTAAGGACCAGAATCCTTCTGACCTTCACGAGGGGGTTCTCCTCGATGGTACCCACCACGTAGCCGACTATCGTGTTGGCTTTAGCGGCCACGAGGACAACAGAGTCTTCTGACTTCAAAAGCTCAGCCGCACGCCTCGCGGCCTGTTCCCTCAGGTTCTGCGGCGTGGCCCATGACGGGTCGAACTCCTCATTGAACACATAGAACCTGTACACCAGCTCCGCCAGCGAGTCCAGGTCCTGCTCGGTCGGCCTCCTTATGACCGCTGAGGAGGGCTCTGCGTACAAGGGCCTCACCCAGAGTAGTCGACAGGGGGCTTCGGTATCAGGCCCTGGGACCAGATAGACTGGAACTTCTGCCTGACGGAGCCAATTATCTCCCTGGCCCTCTCCAGCTCCTCCCTGTAGGTCGTCGTCCTCCTCGCGACGCCCTCCTCTACGGCCCTCACTGCGATAGCCGAGGCGACCCTGGGGTAGAGCTCCCACTCCTCCATGGTTGGCAGTATCCTGTCCTCCCTTATCCCCCCGCTCTCCTCGGCGAACCTCGCCAGCTCCATGGCCGCCGCTATGGCCATGGTGTCGGTTATGGTCCTCGCCCTGACGTCCAGGACGCCCCTGAAGACGGCTGGGAAGACTAGGCTGTTGTTGACCTGGTTAGGGAAGTCAGACCTCCCTGTTGCCACAATCCTGGCCCCGGCCTTCTTGGCATCGGATGGCCATATTTCAGGGACGGGGTTGGCCAGGGCGAACACTATGGGGTCCTTGGCCATCCTTGAGACCCACTCGGGCTTTATGACGCCTGGCCCTGGGGCTGCCGCTGCAATGACTGCGTCGGCCCCCTCGAAGGCCCTCTCTATGGGCGAGTTGGGGGGCAGGTCGCCCCCGTTGGTCTCCACGGCTATCTGGTACATGTAGGGATCTGATATCATGAGCCTGTCGATGCCTGGCATCTCTGGGTTTAGGACCCCCTGCCTGTCAATAGCAACCATGTTCCTCGGTCTCACCCCGAAGGCCTTGAGGAGCCTGTAGAGCGCGGTGTTCGCGGCCCCCACCCCAAATATGACTATCCTCATTTCAGTGAGCCTCTTGCCCACTAGCTTAGAGGCGTTCATGAGCCCCGCCAGCACCGCAGTCGCAGTGCCCTGCTGGTCGTCGTGCCACACCGGTATGCTGAGCCTCCTCCTGGCCTCGTCGAGTATGTAGAAGCACTTGGGCTTCTCTATGTCCTCGAGGTTTATGCCGCCGAAGGACGGCTCAACTGCCTCCAGTAGCCTTAAGAAGTCATCAGGGTCCGAGTTCCTGTGCACCAGGGGCACAGCGTCAACGCCGCCCAGGTACTTGAACAGGAGAGCCTTGCCCTCCATGACTGGGTAGGCTGCCTCGGGGCCGACCTTCCCGAGGCCGAGGACCCTTGTGCCGTCGCTGACTACTGCAATCGTGTTCCACCTGCTCGTGAGCTCGAAGGAGAGCTCTGGGTTACGGTGGATAGCCCGGCTGGGCTCCGCCACCCCTGGCGTGTACCAGATCGCGAAGTCCTTAAGCCTCCTAACCGGAACCTTGGGGAGGACCTCGATCTTTCCTCCGTAGAACCTGTGAAGGTCAAGGCTGAGCTTATACCACTCCTCCGTCGCGGCCTCCTCCTCGGCCAAGGAGGGCACCGGCTAAACATAGGCCAAGGCTCTTAATAAAGGAGATTAGTGCGTAAAGCCTCCCAGCCTTTGCCCATCACTAAGAGATGCCTGACTCGAGGACGCCTGAGAACTGCTGCCTGAGCACCTTCTTGTCGGCCTTGCCAGTGCTCGTGAGCGGGATGCCCTGCACCTCTACTACCTTGTCAGGCAGCCACCACCTCGGTATAACCCCCCGGTTGACGAAGTTCTCCGTCAGGAACCGGTTTATCTCATCAGTGGTGAGCTTACCCTGCCAGCCCGGCCTCGGCACCACCACGGCGACCGGCCTCTCACCCCACTTGGGGTGCTTCGCAGCTATGACGGCAACCATGGCTACGCCTGGGTGCTGGCTTATGGCGTCCTCGAGCCTCAGCGAGCTTATCCACTCGCCGCCGCTCTTTATCACGTCCTTCTCCCTGTCCATGATAAGGACGCTCCCGTCGGGGAACCAGACGGCCAGGTCGCCAGTGTGGAACCAGCCTCCTCTCCAGGCGCTCTGGGTCTTTTCTGGGTCGTTGTAGTACTCGTACATGACCCACGGCGCCCTGACGACTATCTCTCCCACTGTCTTGCCGTCCTTCGGGACAGGTTTACCCTTATCGTCGACCACCATGAGGTCGACGAATGGTATCGGGTAGCCAGTTCTGAGCTTCAGCCTGAAGAGCTCCTCGTCGCTTAGCCTGTCCTGCAGCCTCGAGTGCGGTATCGCCAGAGTGAGGACCGGCGCGGTCTCGGTCAGGCCGTAGCCTACGTAGACCCTTATGCCCCGCTTTTCGGCAAGGATAGCGAGGCCCTCAGGTATCGACGAGCCGCCGTTGATGAAGGTAACGCCCCTTAGGTCGTACTTGTCTATATCAGGGTCCGTGAGAAGCATGTAAAGGATCGTCGGCACGCCAGCGAAGTACGTAACCCCCTCCTGCTTGATGAGCTCGAGGTACGCCTTGGAGTCGAACCTGTTTGGGAGGACGGTCTTCTGCCCAGCCATTATCGAGGAGAACGGGAACCCCCACGCGTAGACGTGGTACATAGGGACAACTATCATGCTGACGTCACGGCTTGTTATGGTCAGTCCCTTCGGGCCAGCGCCAAAGCCTGACACGGTTGCCAGCACCGAGAAGGCGTGGAGGACTACCTGCCTGTGGCTGTGGTAGACGCCCTTAGGCAGGCCAGTGGTCCCGCTCGTGTAGAACATGAACGCGGGTCTCCTCTCGCTCACTGAGGGCCACTCATACGGACCGCCCTTCTCCTTGAGTAGGTCCTCGTAGTGGACAGCAGGCACGCCACCTACCTTCTGCGGCGTGGAGTCAGTGTCAACCAGGACGACCTGCTTTACCGAGGGAACCTTTGGCAGTATAGCCTCCGCGAGCGGAAGGAAGTCGGAGTTGAGAACGATGACCTTGTCCTGAGCCTGGTTCATGATGTACACGAGCTCCTGGGGGGACAGTCTAACGTTGAGCGGGTGAAGGACGGCCCCCATCATCGGCACAGCGTAGTAAAGCTCGAGGTGCCAGTGGGTGTTCCAGTCCATGACTGCTACCCTGTCGAGCCCCGAGACGCCAAGAGAGGAAAGGGCAGCGGCCAGCCTCTCGACCCTGCCCGCGAAGTCGGCGTAAGTGTACCTGTAGACGCCCTTCTTCGTCCTGTAAACTATCTGCTGGTCGAAGAAGAGGTCCCTAGCCCTTCCATATATCCTGTGAATGGTTAGCTCAGACCCGGGCCTGTCAGGGACCTCAGCTGGAAGGGACACAGCGCTGTACACCTCCTTTCCAACCAGTATAACAATTGGTTTGGTTTTAAGTGTGTACCCTAAGTCCTTCTGAATAAGCTAACCAAGCTGCTTTTTAATACTAGGACAGGTGCCTGAGCGTGCCTAACACGCTTAGGGTCAGGCTCGCTGAGTCAGGGTACCGCGAGGCTGGCTCCCTGGGGCCCTTCCCTGTAATGATAAGGCCTGGCGGCGCCCCCATATGCCTCTACGCGGTCGAGGACTGGCCAATGCTGCTCGTGTTCAGGCTGCGCGGCGTGATAAGGGCCGTGCCGCCGAACGACTTCCCTGTGCCGCTTAAGCCGCCCGTAAGGGTCTTGCTCAGGAGGGGCGACGACCTTGAGCCGATCGGGGAGACAACGCTACAGGACAACATGGCCCTGAGCCCAGCCCTTCCCATGCCAGGCACGTGGGCACTCGCGGACGCGCTCACCCCAGCGGGCGTTGACGTAGCCTCCCAGGTAGCCGAAGCCGTCCTCAGGGCGTCCCCCTGCCAGGTAGTTCTGATAAGGGAGTTCACATCGCGCCTCTCAACTAGTCTCCTTGGCTTGACTATATCGCCCAGAGGGCCAATACTCGGTCCAGCGATCTCCGGTGAGGAGAGGGCGACACGAGTGGCTCTGTTCCTAAGGCTCGGCAAGATCACACTAGCCGACCTCAAGCCCGAGGAGGCGGCCCAACTCATAGTAAAGGTGGAGGGGGTGGGATGTTAGTCCTTTATGGTCTCAAGGGTGGTGAGGACCTGCCAGATCTTGGTCCTGGCGTGTAGCGGCATGTTGGGGTCCTGGCTGACCTCGTCAAGGGCCCCTATTGCGTTGGCGGCCCTGACCCCCGGCGAGAGGCGGGTGTCACGCAGGTACGTCAGGGCCATGGCCGCCGCACGCCTTATGTTCCTGGGGACCCCAGCGTCGTTAACTATCGTGGTCAGGATCGTCATAGCGTACTTTATCTTGTCCTCCGAGCTCAGCCTTGCAGAGGCCATAATCCCACCGTCCTTCTTGTTATCCCGACTAGTTAAAAGTTAAAAAGCTCATATAAGGTATACGCTCCTTTTTATATCCCTTCTGCATCGGCTAATGAAGGTGCACGCCTTGGGGAAGGCGAGGAAGGTTGTGCTAGACACAGCCGAGTTCCACCCTCTCCACAGGAACTGGGTGAACCTAGCACAGACAATTGCGAAGGACCTCGGGGTGGACCTTGAGGTCAAGAACGAGGACTACGTCTACGCAATATCCTACGGCGACAAGGACGACCTAGGCATGGCCTGGCTGCCTCAGCTCTTCCTTGAGATGGAGGACGGCAGCGTGAAGCTCGTAATGAGCCAGTACCCCTTCGACCCTTCCACCACAAAGCCAAGCGATGAGATGGCGCTCCAGGAGGCCAGAAAGAGGGTCCAGGAGATAACAAAGGACCCCTGAGCGGTGGTCAGATGGACTCTGAGTCCGCTAGCCTGAGCCGCGAGATGAACACTGCCCTCCTAGTTGTGGAGACCCTTATAGCCCTCGTCATCGTCATCATAGTAGCCGCTGGCGTCTACGCCTCCCTCATCGTGTTCTTCACCGCCGTGAAACAGGGGGGCTTCGACAGCGTTCACATAGCCATGCTTAACATGGTCGACCTTGTGATAATAATGTTGCTGGCCGCCGACCTCCTCAGGACCATTGTCGTGAGCGTGAGGGAGGGCAGGGTCCCAGTGAGGGGCATTGTGGAGGTGGCGATGATAGTTGTGGTCAGGGAGATGGTCGCAAGCTCTCTTGAGGGCTTTAGCGTCTCCGTCATAGCGACCCTGGCCGGGTCCTTCCTCGCGCTGGCAGGCTCTTATGCGCTGGTGAGGCGCTACACTAGCGACTGACTCCGACCCTCCTCATAAGCTCCACGACGGCTGACACTATATCGTTGACGACCGCCTCAAGCCACCTCCTGCCCTTGTCAGAAGAGGCTGACTTTGCATCGCCGAGGAGGGCCCTGGGGTACACGTACTGCTCGACCTGAGGGGACTCCACTGCGAACCTCGGGAGCCAGTCAGGCAGGTACGCGCTGGCGGCCTCCATGTCCACGTGCTCACCGTCTATGTAGAGCATGGCGCTGGTCTCGTCCTCGCCGGCGTGGCCTGGCTGCCTGAACAGCGCCCGAAGGGCATCCGTGCCGGCGTCCCTCCACCAGTCGAAGGACGCTATCGTGGCCCCTGTCTCAAAGGATGCCTTCTTCATTGCGACCCTTATGGCTGACGTGTTGCCGCCGTGGCCGTTTATGATAACTATGACCTTGTATCCGTTTCGGGCTATCTCCCTGAGCACGCTGTAGACGTAGGAGATGAAGGCGTCGGCTTCAACATCGATGGTCCCTGGAAACCTTGAGAGGCCAGGCGAGACCCCGTACCAGATCGGCGGGAAGAGGTGGGCTCCAAGCCTCTCTGCGACCCTGGCCGCGACCCACTGGGCCTCTATGGAGTCCGTGCCTATGGGCAGGTGGTCGCCGTGCCTCTCGACAGAGCCTATGGGAAGCACTGCGACCACCTTCTCCTCTCGGTCGAACCTGGACCCAGTCAGCTCCCAGACGTCAGTCAAGGGGACACCCAGTTATTAGGCGCTGGGCCCAAGAAATAAAGGGGGCGCCTTTGAGGCTCAGGAGCCCGCCTAAGATCAAGGTCCTTGAGGCCGCAGGCGCCATCGCTGACGGGAGGGTCCACCTGCTTAAGGGCGTTAGCCCGGAGAGGGTTGACGCCGTCGTCGTAAGCAGCGAGGGTGACAGGAGGTACAGGGTTGTCGTATTAAGGGAGGGCGACAGGCTGAGGGTCTACAGCGACGACAACGGAACCCGCCTGAGGGGGTACGTGGGCTACCCCATAATATCGGTCCTAATGCTCTCCGGTCTGCTGCCACGCGACCAGGACGTGGAGAACGCCCTAAAGGGGGTGGACTGGAGGAAGCTGAACGAGACCTACAGGAAGTACTCTGTCGTCGAGGAGCTAGTCCTGAAGGAGGCGGAGGGTTCCGTGCCTAGGGAGAGGGTGGAGGCCTTCAGGGAGAAGGTCCTAGCAGAGCTCGGCAGGCTCCAGTTCATACTTGACGAGACCCTCGCAAAGGGTTAAACTCCCTTCCGCTAAGGCGACCTGGGAGCAATATGGGGCTTGACTACGGCGTGATGTTGGCTGCCCTCGGGATGACGCTTTTAGAGCTGTCGGAGGCCTCAGCAGTTGGCGTCGCAATATACGCCGAGACGCGCAGGTTTACCTCGTCCCTTGGGCCCCTCATAGCCGGTGAGGCCCTTGTCCTCGCCCCCACCTTCGCAGCGGGGAAGGCCATCGCGTTGCTACCCGTTACTTACGTGAGGGTTGCGGCGGCGACGCTGCTCCTGTACTTCGGGCTGAGGCTCGCTAGGAGCGCCAGGAGGACCGTGCTGAGGGGCAGGTCCGGGGCCAGGACTTCGGCTGCTGCGGAGTACGCCGAGGGGAGGGGGCTTTCAGTTACCGCCTTCAGCGTCGGCCTGACGGAGGCCCTCGAGGACGCTATAGTGCTGGTCGCCCTGCTGCCCGAGAGCTACGGCTCTGCCGCCGCGGGGTTCGCGGTGGGGGCTGCCCTCGTCGCCGGCCTCACCTACGTTATGAAGGAGGGCGTCATGAGAATACGTGTAGCGCTGCTTAAGGCCTTCGTCTCATCGATGCTTCTCACCTTCTCCGCCTTCTGGTACGCTGAGACGGTAACGCAGCTGCCAGACTACCTCCTCGTCCCCATATTCGCGGCCGCCTTCGCCCTCGTTTACATTTACGCCTACAGGTAGCTTAGCGTAATTACCCCGTGCTCGCAATACTATTGAGGGGCATGTCCCAGGGCCATATAGAGGACTGCGCGGAGGAGCTAGAGAGGCTGTACGTTACGTCAAGGCTTTACGGGGTGAGGGTGACCCCCCTCGGTGAGCCGGAGGCTTCCCCCCGCGAGAGGGAGCTCTCACTCATTGTAAAGAGCGTGCACGAGCCCAGCGTAGACGAGATACCGCTCTTCGGTGCCCTCATTGAGAGGTTCTCCTTCTCGGAGATATACGAGTACGAGAGGATAGCAGAGGCGCCTGTTGGCGATAGGACTGAGCACCTCGCACGCTTCCTGGAGGAGGCCCTCTCAGAGGGGAGGGGGGTCATACTTGTCGCGCCAAGCCTCATAGGCGTGTCCCTCGCTGGCAGGCTCTCCGACGAGGTCCTTGACGAGCTAGACCAGGACGCCATAGCTGAGCTGAGCGTGAGCACCGAGGGGATCCTCTACCTTCCCAGGAGGGAGGTAGTCGACGACTCTTCAATAGAGGTTGTTGGCAAGAGGAACAGCGAGAGCAGCGGGGAGAGGGCCAGGTGGCTCGTTAATGAGGCCAGGAGGAGGGGCCTGAGGGCTAGGGAGCCCGTGTTCCTGCCAGACAACAGGAGCATAACAGAGTACGTGACCTCCATAGGGTCTAGGGGGTACCTGTACAGGGTTCCGGTGACAAAGCTGGCGGCGGCTCTGGTCGCCCTCGACAAGTGCATTGAAAATAACTACGTTGAGGAGATAAGGAGGTCAGAGACCAGCTCCCACACCGTCTACGCGGTGAGGCTCTCTGAGCCGCAGCTAAAGGCCCTCAGGGACACCCTGGACTCCCTCTCGAGGGTTAGGAGAGGGGCCCTCATATCTAGGCTACCAAGTGGGCTGGAGCCCTACTTCGAAAAGGGGGCCAGGGAGGTCATGGCTGAGGTGATGAGGAGGCTTGGTGTCCTCTGAAGGCTACCGCAGGAGCAGGTCCTTGTACTTCTCAACGTAATCGATGCTCGTCCTAAGGTCAGCGAAGAGCTTCGACACGTACTCCACATCAGAGGCCTCAACCTTGGCTGACCCTCTCCTCTCGGCAACCATCTTCGCAGGCTGGAGGAGCTGGACAGCGTACCTCAGGCTCCTCTCCTTGCCTATCTTGGTCAGCAGGGACATGGCGTCCTCAGAGAGAGGCACGTCCTCCTCTTCCGCCCTGACCTTGAGAATCTCACGTATCTCGTCCTCACCGTAGGACCTTGTGGTTATTATGAGGAGCCTGTCAAGCAGGTCCCTAGGCATTCCGTGAGGGGCTACCTCATCGGTGCCCCTTATCGTTGTCATGCCCCTGTTAGTGGCGAGCACAATTATTGGGGCGAACTCGCTCTCCATAGCCTTCGTCAGGTAGCTGAAGGACTCGATATCAAGCATGTGCGCGTCGTCTATAAACAGTATGCCGGGAACTAGCTCGGCCTTCCCCTCGTCCCTCAGCTTCTTGACGAGCTCGTCAGTCCTGGCCCTGACCTCGTCAGTGATTGTGGCCTCCTCCCTGAGGAAGCCGAAGAGAGTGAAGGCGGCCCTCTGGGCAGCGAGAGAGGCGTCTATATCGTGAAGGGTCAGAGTCCTGACTATCTCCCTCCTAGCCCTCACCTTCCCAGTTGGGATCTCAACCTGCTGCGCGACGTCAATGTCGAACGTCCTCTCGGCCTTCTCCCTGACGCGACCCAGCCTCCTCACGTCGCCGGTCTCCGCGTCGATCATTATTACGTCCCCCTTCCTGACGCCAAGCGCCTGGAGCTGCTGGGCCACCTCAGGGCCCACGGAGAAGGAAGCCGAGTCGTCCTTGGTCTCAAGGGTTATCTTGGCCCCGCCAAGGACTGGGTAGGGGTAGAAGGCCGAGGTCTTCTTGAGGTACTTGAGGTCAGTGACGACGCCGGTTACAACGTCCCTAGTCTCCCTTATCCTGACGCCCATCGCCCTCCTCAGCGCCTGCATAAGGAACTCTGCCTTGTTCTCGGCAGCCAGCACCTCCGAGCCGTTTATGGCCACGAATGGCGTGTCCTCACCGAGCTCCCTGGCCATGGCGACCGCTATCGCTGTCTTACCGGTGCCGCTGGGCCCCACCATGAGCACGCCCTTACCTCCGAGCCTGCCCTGCTTAACGAGCTCAACGATCAGGCCAGCGGCCTCCCTGGCCTCTGTCTGGCCTATCATCCCGTCGGCAGCGAACTTGGCCTTGCCGTCCTTGTCAAGGCCAAGGCCCCTTATGTGGCTGTGGACTGACGACCAACGGGCCTGCCTCACGGGCGTAATCTGGATCTCTGACATCACCGCGTCACCATGTCCCTGGGGGCCGTTAGGCTATTAAGCCTGTCTCATCTACGCCTACATGACGACAAAGGTGGCATATAGGGCCGTAAACAAGAGGGCCGTTGAGCACGTTATAATGTCTGCCGAGGCCCTCCTCAGCGCATGCTCCGAGCTGAACCTAAGGTGCAGGGACCCACCTGTAGTGACTTCGAGGCTGCTGGGGCACCTAGGGGTAAACCAGTACGTACAGAGGACCGTCATGGGGCTGCTCGGGGAGCTTTCGGGGGAGAGGATCGAGCTGTACAGGCACCTGAGGGCAGAGTTTTACCTTCGCCCCTACCTTGAGAGGAGGAAGCTGATGCACGTTGACGGCTGGGTCCCGGTCGACTTCCTCGACTGCAAGGCCATGGAGGGAAGGTGCTCCATCTCGCCGAGGGGCCTGGCGGGGCTCATATACATCGAGGGGAGCGTTGAGGGGTCGCTGATAAGGGTTAACGTGGTGAACTTGCTCAGGCTTCTCGACATCACGAAGCCAGGGTCGGCCATAGGTCTGCTTGAGGCTCTCAGGGGGCTCCTCTGGGGCAGGGACGTTGACGGGTCGCTGGAAGAGCTGTCAAACCTCACCTCAATCGACGCGGTGAGGCTCGTGCTACCTAAGGTCCCTGAGGGGCCGGGCGACCTGGTTAAGCTCTCGCCGGCCCTGAGGGAGGCCCTAAAGGGACTTGAAGTTTGACTTCCTGGGCCCTACTCGCCCTTCTCCTCTTTTCTGGGCTGAGCAGGCTGCTGGGGCTGGGAGGCCCTGGCCCTCTCCATCCTAAGCCTCATTACCCTTTCAGCGGCCTCCATTATGCCTAGAAGGTCGCCTACCTGATCGATCTCGCCTGACTTGAGGTACTCCCTAACCTTTACTGCCGCCATGTACTCGACCTGCCTGAGCGTCTCGTCTATCTCGACCTCCCTCGCCTCCTGGTCGCTGCTCACAATGTACACCTTGCCGTGCACGGGGCACACGACGTCACCGTTCTTCATCCTGAAGAGGGGGAGGCCACATATGGGGCAGGTCTGCTCCAGCATGACTGCCCCCTGCGCCATAAGGTTGGCCATGATCCTTATGACCTTGGGGTCCCTCCTCAGGTCTCCGCCCTCTGAGGACATTGACATCACCCTAGCCGAACACGCTCTTGTGGACGATCTTTATCAGGCGTACGTAGTTGTCACACCTGGCCTGAGAGCCAGAGCAAGAGACTTCGTAGGTCAGCTGGCCCTCGTAGTGTAGGAGCGCCCCCGCCAGCCTGAACCAGTCGATGGTACCGGTCATGGGCGGCAGGTGTAGGTCTGAGTAGCCGTCGTTGTCGTGGGCGTGGACCTCGGCTACGTGACCTATGACCCTCTGGACGTCATCCGGGAGGCTCTTGGTGTTTATGTTAAGGTGGCCCACGTCAAGGCACACCCTGAGCCCTTCCACCTTGCTGACGAGGGCAGAGAGCTCTTCGAGGGAGGACCCATACATATCGCCCTCAAGCCTGTTCTCGACGGCCAGGGTCAGCCCAAGCGACGAGGCCTCCCTGGCCAGCCTCCCTAGCACCTGCTCGTTGACCTGCTGTGCCTTCTCCCTGGGCTTTACTGGCAGCGTGTGAATCACTGCTACTTTAGCCCCCATGTCCGCCGCTGACCTGAGCCACCTAATGGTTCTCGTCATGGCGCCCTCCTTACCCTGGGCAAGCTGCTCAAGGATCTGCTTGTCGTAGGGGAGGTGTACGCTGAGTACCCTGAGGCCCTGCCTCTTTACAGCTGAAACCACCTCGTCCAGTAGCGAGTCCTCCTGCCCGCGACGGACTAGGAAGTTGTCGTAACTGACCTCGTACTCTTCCACACCCATGTCATGAAGCCTCCTCAGGGCGTCGACTGGGGATAGGTCCCTGTAAAGCATGGTTGCGTAGGCAACCCTCATGCAGGTCGACCAGGATGTGCAGGGTGCTGAAGGTAATAGCCTTTTCTTGAAGCTGTCAGAAAGCACTTACATTTAAAATCTCTTGTTATACACCTAGATGGGAGGCTTGTTGAAGGACTTATCAGCCCCTGTTGAGGTGGCTAAGGGGGTCTATTGGGTCGGCGTCAACGACAGGAAGAAGGTTAGGTTCGAGAACATGTGGCCGTTGCCCTCAGGCATCTCCTACAACGCCTACGTTGTCGAGACAGGCGAGGGTTACGTTGCCGTTGACGGAGTCGAGGCCGACTTCTCAGAAGAGTACTTCGCAAAGCTGAACGCCGTAGTCAGGGGCCTCAGCTCTGTCAAGTACATTATCGTCAACCACCTCGAGCCGGACCACCAGGGCACCCTTGAAGAGCTGGTGAGGAAGAGCGAGGCAAAGGTCATCATATCTAACCTGGGTGCCAGGATGATCGAGGACTTCTACGATGTGCCGAAGAACAGGCTAGTTCCCGTGAGCGACGGGCAGACCATGAATGTTGGAGGTAAGAGCTTCAGGTTCATCTCCACCCCCTGGCTTCACTGGCCTGAGACGATGGTAACCCTTGACGAGACGGACGGCGTGCTCTTCACGTGCGACGTGTTCGGCTCGTACCGAACGCTCGACGTCGGTCTCTTTGACGACGAGGTGCCCATCGAGGAGTACATACCTGAGGCCAAGAGATACTTCGTCAACATAGTTGGGAAGTACTCCAAGAACGCCCTGGACGCCTTGAAGAAGATCAGCCCGCTGATGGGCTTGGTTAAGATAGTCGCGCCAGCCCACGGGCCGCTCTACAGGGCCAACCCTAGTCTACCCCTAAAGCTCTACGAGGAGTGGGCTAGGCCAGTGCTTGAGAGGGAGGTTACAATAGTTTACATTAGCATGTACGGCCACACCCTCAACGCCATAGATAGGCTTGAGAGGGCCATAAGGTCAGCTGGGGTCGCGGTTAACTCGCTGGACGCGGCGGAGACCCACGTGTCGTATATACTCAGCGAGGCCAACAACTCCGCTGCCGTCGTTGTGGTCTTCCCCACGTACGACGCCTCGATACCAATGCCCCTATACGAGGTCCTATACACCTTCCAGGTCAAGATGTTCGGCAGGGGTAGGCCAGCAGGGGTAGTTACCAGCTACGGCTGGGGGCCGGTGGCAAAGCAGGCCGCCGAGGCCCTCCAGAAGGCCGGCTTCAGGGTCGTTGAGCCCCTCGTGACCCTCAGGACGAGGCCGAAGCCCGAGGAGGTGAGCTCCTTGGACGCCCTGGCGGACTCCCTCGTCAAGGCTGTCGACGAGGCCCTGAGGAGGGCCCCCTGAGCCTCCCTGACCCCTCAGCGGCCGCCAGCGCCATAAGCGTGGCCCAGTAGACAAGGTCCTCCCTCACGACAACGCCCCCGCTCATGACTCCGATGGCCCCTTGCCCAGAGCCTAGGTCACCGACGCCGGTAACCCTCTCGAGCGCCTTGTCCAGCTCTGAGGCCAGGGCCATCCTCGCGAGCCAAGGCGGGATATAGAAGGACGGGGAAAGGCCAACGTACTTCCTCGCGCCCCTCCTCACGCAGGCCGCGTTGACTACGAACCACCTGCGGCCAGCCCTGAAGACGCCGGCCTCAACGCCAACCCGGTCACCTCCACATGAGGCCGCCCCCGCCCTCACGCAGGCTAGCCTAACAGTTTCGTCCAGCCCGACTGGCTGCCTTGGAAGCCCGCTGACCTCAACCTGCCTGACCTCGACGGGTCCGTAGAATGCCTCATATGCCCTCCTAACGCCGGCTGCCTTGACTGGGTTGAGGCTGCCAAGGCAAACAGCCCTGAGGGGCCCCTCAGGCAAATGCCTCCACCTCACCCTTCAGTGCCGGAGGTAACACATCACAGAGGCCTGAGTTTTGAGCGGGGCCAGGGGTAATTTGCTGTCACTCGCCGTACCCCCTTGCCAAAGGCGCCGCGCTTCGCGAACTATGCCATCCACGCGTGGCCCGGCCCTGCCCCGAAACCCTGTTGTCCGATGGTAGATTTACGTAGACGCGCCGCAAGGAGCGGGCGTGCCCAAGACATCAGTAAGGCTGAGGGGCCTAAGACACAAGCCTATAACATGTGGCGCCGCGGGCGGGATTTGAACCCGCGCGGGGTTTCCCCCACCGGCTTAGCAGGCCGGCGCCCTACCGGGCTAGGCGACCGCGGCACCACAGTTGAACCCATCCTGGGGGCTAAATAACCGTATTCGCGTCCTAACGATGGCGAGACCACGAGGCAGCCGTGCCCTTGGAGGCCGGCATGCATGTACTGACTTTCGCCTGCGAAGTTGACTGCCTCAGGGACAGGGGCTACCTCTGTCTTCCGCGTCGCCGAGAAGTGAATGTCGGATCAACAAATTGTCGCGCTTCGATATCAAGGACAGCTTATAATGCAGTCTCAGTACCTCCTTCCTCTGCCGCCGAAGGCGCGCCTCCTAGGGATGTCCTCTACAACCCTGTCCGAGAGGTTGTTGGAAGTGTTCACGTCACCTATCTCTCTGTCGGAATCCTCTATGGCCCCCCTTCTCCCCGCGCTGAGCCTCATGTGCCCCTTGAACGTGCTTACGAAGCCGTTCCTGAGGGTCACGACGGCCCCAGGTCTCACGAGGTCTATGCTCCTGTCCCAGAGCGTCAGGATGACGCTCCCTGTCTCGTCTCCGACCAGGACGTCGGCCACCCTGTGGGTTAGCCCGTCCCTACCGCTCACGCTCCTGGGCTCGCCGACGCTCACGACCTTGACGGTCAGGCTGTCGACGTTCATGCCAGGAGCCAGGTCCTTAACCTGCACCTCTATTACCTGTCCTAACAGGCCGGGTGGCCCTATTAAGGTGGTATGACGGAAGCGCTGCAACTGGACGTAAGCCCAGATAATAATTTAGTGGGCCATGTTGGCGTTCACCCCCCGGTTAACGCGACCTGGAATGAGCCCCCTGGCCAGGCTGAGGCCATGGACCCGTAACAGGGTTCCGAAGGGCAGGTTAGGCTATCGCACCTGCATCTAAGGCCCGTCTCTCGCGTGAGCGGGCTCTGGCGGCTCGGCACCTATTGGGTCTCGTGACTGTGACGGCTTTTAGCTCCCTGCCGACCGGGCGCAGCAAGAGACCTCACAATGGGACTACCGGTGAGCCGAGGTCCTGACGACAGGGCTGGCCTAAGCCACGGCGAGCTTAGGCTGATAGCTGTCCTCCTTGCGGTAAACTTGATAGGGCTAGCTGTCATAACCTTCAGGTCGGGCGGCACCGACCTGTACCTGGGCTCCTACCTTAGCCATCCCCTCTACTACTACCTCCCCGATAGGCTTGCAGTGGCGGTCTCCCTTTCATCACTGACCGTCGGGGTGACCCTCCTTGTCGCCTCAGCCGTGACGCCCGAGGCAAGGCTCGCCAGGGGGGTCGCCCTCGCAGCCGGCCTGGGCGCCCCGCTTGCCCTGCTCGCGGGCGTTGCCGTACAGGAGGCCCTGCTGGCTGGCAGGGCCCTCGTCATGGGGGGGAGCGTGGACTCCTACGCGATCCAGGTCTCAGCGGCCAGGGCGCTCCTGCAGGGCAGGGACCCCTACATTGTGAACTACACCCCCTACCTCCTTAACGCCACCACGGGCGCCACGTGGCTCACCATAGTATACTCCCACACGCCACCGCCCTACTCCATGAACAACGTAGTAGGCGTCGTCGGCTCACTCGACTACCCAGCCATGTCGTTCCTCTACTACGTGCCCGCCGTCGCCCTCAGGCTGCCAGGCCAGGTCTGGGGGGCTGCCGTGCTGGGCGCCTCGCTGGCCATCTTTTACCTCAGGCTGGGCCCGAGGGGGAGGGCGCTCTTCCCCGCTCTCCTGGCCGCCTCCTCATTTTACTTCATAGTTCAGCCCTCAGTCATCGGGCCCTCCTCCCAGTGGCTGGGGCCCTCAATCGTGGCACTGGCCTTCTGGGACAGCCCCTGGATTGCGGGCGCCCTTCTGGGCCTGGCAACCTCCTACAGGCAGTACGTGGCCTCCCTCTCCGTGATCTACGTTGCCTACGTTGCGGGCAGGCTCGGCAAGGGAAGCGCCGCTAGGGCCGCCCTGGCCTTCGCTGCGTCGTCGGTAGCCTTGAACGCCCCCTTCGCCCTCATGGGGGTTAGAGCCTTCGCAAGGGACGTGCTCCTACCGACCCTAGTCAGGCTTGACGTTGAGGGCCTAGGTCTCTCCAGTCTCAGGTACCTAGGCCTTGCCGTGCCGAGGGACTTCAGCTACGCGCTAGTGGCCTTCCTTCTTGCGCTGCTCACCTACGTCGCCTATAGGTTCGACGTGAAGTGGCTGTGGCCCATGTTCGCTGGACTTGTGTTTCTCGTGTACCCGAGGCCCCTGTACCACTGGGAGGAGTTCATGTACATGTCTGCGGCGGCGGCCCTCCTCTACCTTGGTGGGGGTAGGCCGAGCAGGGCCCTCACGGACTTCTCAAATATAACCCTGGCCGCCGGACTGGCTGGGGCGGCAGGCCTGGTGTTTGCAACTGCGCCAGGCCTCGCCTGGGCCTCGCTCGTCCTTATTGTAATAGCGGCCGCGATCGCAATATCCGTCTCCCTGGGGAGACCGCTGATCCGAAGGCCGGGCCGTCCCCTGGTTGTCGGCGCCTCGCTGCTCGTCGGCCTCCCGCTGGCTGCCGCGCTATCCCAGGCCCTCGCCTCAAGGCCAAAGCTCGTAGTTGTCGTCCCTGCCGCTGATCTGGGGCTGACAAACGTTTCGCCTGCGAGCGTAGCGGCCCTCAGGGGCCTCCCGCTGCTTTACACGACCTTCATCAGGGCCGCCCTCCCCTACGGCTCGACCTTCCCCCCTCTGCCACACCAGGCCCCTGCAGGAACCGTAACGTTCAGCGGGTCTGTAGTGCTCTCAGGCCTAGTTATTGTCACCCTGGTTTTAGCCTCCCTCTGGCCCTTTAGGAGCCCCTCCGTCGCCTCCGCCGCCCTTGCAGCGGCATCTTTAGCGGCCTATGTCCCGCTCGGCCTGCCAGAGTTCGCAGCCGTGGAGGCCGTGATTATGACGTGGTGGTCACTGTTGATATACAGGTCCAGGAGAGGCGCCCCCAAGGGACCCAGCAGCCCGTCCAGCGGTACTAACAAGCATCGTGAATATCAAGACGCTGGGACTCGGCCAATGTCACCTCGAGGTGCGAGTTGCTGAGACCAGGAGCAGCAGGGCCGCTATAGAGGAGGCTGGCACGAGGGCCCTGGCCTCAAGGGGCTCGGAAGCCACAGCCTCCGCTATGAGGCCGGCCAGCAGGCCTGACAGGGCCTTGCCCGTGTAGATCGCGGCCGTGTTGGAAGTAGACTCCTTCTCCCCGTAGACGTCCCCCACGAGGGCGAAGTATAGCGGTATGAGGGCCCCTCCTGTGAGGCCCACGATGACGGTGCCTGAGAGGCCCAGGACGCCGCCCATGTATGAAATGACCGACGCCAGCGCCCCAAGGGAGAGCGCGAGGGTCACCGTCCTGGCCCTGCCAAGCCTGTCCGATAGGGCCCCAAGGAGAGGTCTACCTAGGCCGCTGGCAAGCGGGAAGGCGCTAACGGCGGCGTACAGTAGCGGGCCTCCTAGCCCCGTAAGCCTTGACAGCGCCCCCGAGTAAGCCACGAGCGGCACCAGGGCCAGGATGAATGAGGCGTACAGCGCCCACCACCTCCACGTGAGCGCTGCCGACCTCAGGCTGACGCCACGCTGTCCTGAGGGGTACCTTAGCGTGAGCGAAAGCGCGGTTAGGACTAGGAGTTCGGCGAGGCCTATGTCCATCATCGGGGCCCTGAAGCCTCTCGCCTCACCTATGAGTGGGTTCGCCACGGCGCTGCCTAGACCATAGCCCAGGCTAACCAGGCCTGTTGCGAGCCCCCTCCTGTCGGGGAACCACTTGACTGCGACGTTGCTAGCAACTCCATAGAGGGCCCCCTCACCAGCGCTACCCAGGGCCCAGAACGCGACGAACTGACCTATGTCATGTGAGAGGGAGGCCCCCAGGAAGCCAAGGGCAGAGAGCGCTGATGCGGGCAGGGCAACCGCCCTGGGCCCTCTCCTGTCAGCCACAGGCCCTGTGAGCAGCTGGACGAGGGTCGAGACAACTACGAACACGACGAAGGCTACCTCGACCCTCGCGAAGGGCTGGGAGAGGCCGGCGGAAACCAGGGGCTCCAGGGAGTTCCAGGCGTACTGATAAAGGGAGTTAAACGCCATAACGACGAATGCGGCGGCGAGGAGCCAATCCCTTCTCATCGCTGACACGGTTCACCTGAGACCAGAGGGCGTTAAATCCGTGGGAGGGGCTGAGGTAAGGCGGCCAGGTGAGGGTTATTACCATCTACACCGGCTAGTCTACGGGGCCAGGTTGAAGGTACTGGAGTACCTCTCAAGGAGGCCTTTCTCGGTCGTCGGCCACAGGGGCGCGTCCGGCGTCAGGACAGAGAACACCATAGGGTCCATTAGGGAGGCGATCAGGCTCGGCGTTGACGCGGTCGAGGTTGATGTGAGGTCCACTGCTGACGGGGCGCTGGTGGTCCACCACGACGAGGACCTGAGGAGGCTGTTCAACATCAACAGGAAAGTGAGGGAGCTAACGCTCTCTGAGATCAAGTCCCTTAAGCTTGGGGATGAGTCCGTGCCGACCCTACAGGAGGTTCTCTCTGAGGTCTCAGGCAAGGTCGGTCTCCTCGTCGAGGTCAAGGAGTCCCAGGACGCTGAGGCAGTTATCGGCGAGGTGAAGTCCGAGGGGGCCAACGACTGGGCCGCCGTCATAAGCTTCCACCCTGAGGCGGTAGCTGCCGCCGCGAGGGCAGGCCTTGCCGCCGGCCTCATATACTCTAGGCCGCCCGGGAGCGTTGTTGAGGCCCACAGGATTGGGGCCAGGCTCGTCCTCCCACTCTACAGCCTAGCCACGGCATCAGCTGTCGGGCTTGCGCACAGGATGAGGTTAAAGGTTGTCGCGTGGACCGTGAACCAGCCGAACCTCGCGCTGGAGCTCTCTGCGAGGGGGGTTGACGCGATAGCCACTGACAGGCCAGACCTTGTCCTCAGGGCTAGGAGGCAGGCAGGGCCCCTTGCGTGAAGGGCCAAAACGAAGACGATGACTTAAAAACGCATAATATAAAAAATAAGTTAACTAATAGTAGAAAATTCTTGGACTGTCAGCTGGTCTGGCCTCCCGGGTACCAAGGGCCGACCAGGGTGATGTTCTCAGCAGTGACTACGTAGAGCCCGCCCACCCTGCCTGTCACCGTGCCGACCAGCTCAACCCTTACGGGCAGCTGTGCATAGGTGAGGTTACCAATTACCTTAGTTGACGAAGTGATCTCTACGAGCACGAATATGACGTGCTCGTGTGGCGTGGTGCCGTTTACTATCCTGGCAACTCCAATGTAGGCCGTCTCGTTGATCCTGTAAAGCAGGACAGCGTCAAACTCGAACGTCTTCCCTACTATGTTCTGGGAGCTGATGAAGATGTAGAGCCTCTCGTCAACCTTTATCAGGAGCCTGTCCGCCTTAGCTATCAGCTCCCCCACAGCCTTCGCTGGCCCGGTGCCGTTCACTGTCAGGTTCTCTGCGAGCATGAGGCTCTGGTTCGCCAGTGACATGGACTCGTTAAGCTCAATTAGGGCCCCGGTATCGTTGCCTTTCACGTACAGGACAACGGCCGTGTAGGTGTCATTGAGCGCCCCCTGGAGAAGCTTAAGGGCCTCCTCGGCTGTCTGGTTCTGGCTTCCTGTCAGGTACTGCAACATGCTTGAAACCATCGAGGCGCTCTGGTTGATCACCCTCAGCACGTGGGCCTGAGCGATGAAAAGGATGACCCTGCCGGATGCGTTCGGGAAGGGCTCGGCCTGAGGGGCCTCCTCGGCCAGCTCCTCAGCCATTACGGCTGCCTGGACCAGCTGGCCCGGGGTGGCGTTGACGGCGCTCCTGTTTATGAGGCGCTCAAGGAACCCAAAGACGGCCTCGGCCTCCTCGGAGGGGCTCACGTTGGCCTCCTCCAGGAAGGACCACGCCTCCTCAGCCCTGTGCTTAGCGTGCTCCATCATCCTTGCTATCCTCCCTATCATGGCGTGCCTCGCGTACTGCGAGACCGACACAGAGTAGTTCGACAGCAGCTCCTTCGCCTCCTGCAGGGCCTCGGCCGCAGCCGTCACGTTACCCTTGCTTAGGTTCTCGAGACCCCAGCTCACCACAGCCAGAAGCCTCTCCTTCTGCGTGGCGTTAAGCACCGTAGAGGACGACGCGTAGGCCTCTATGGCCTTCAGCTGTGCGTAAATCCCTACCGCCTGCGGCATGGGCGCCGGCTTCTGCTGCCTCAGCTCGCCTGCAAGCAGCCTCATAATGCCTATAGCGACTGTTATTGCCTGGCTGTACTCCCCTTGCTTGTAGTAATTAAGCGCCTCGGAGTACATCTGCTCCGCCTTAGTAACATTCACACCTGCGGACTCCGCGGCCTGTATGGCCCTCTGAGTAAGGTTTAGGAGGACTTCGGCGGCCTGCTGCTGGGCCTGGGCCGATGAAGTGCTCGTCCCCTGGGCCAAGCCTACAAGGGTTAGCGGCGACAGGGCGACCAGCCCCGCTAGGGCCGCAAGGGCCAAGGCAAGGGCCCCGCGGACAAACGCGCCTGCTCTCACGCGACTCACCCCGCCTGACAGGTTAAGGGAGGTGGTTCATTAGGGCCTGGGCGGGAAACCATAGGGAAACC
>CAYFGU010000008.1:0-58853 GCA_964343115.1 uncultured Desulfurococcales archaeon | reverse complement strand
TCAAATCCCGGCCGCCGCACCACCTCTTATTCACTGGACCTCAAAGCCTCCCTTAGGGCAAGGTCTTCAAAGCGGTGTTAACTTAAGGGCTGCACGTGAAAATCGCCATATGTGCGTTAACAACCTGAAATCTTATAAATGGCCGCCAAATCCAGGACGCAAGACTTCCCAATGAGCGCGGGGGGCGACTTAAATAGCAGGATAAGGGCTGCGGAGGAGGCGCTCAGGCGAGCCTCCAACGGCCTCTTAACGAACCTGAACGCGCTTTTCTACTCAAAGCACGGGAGGTCCTTTGTGGAGTCCCTCGTCAGGGACCCTGTGCTCACATATGTGGATGCCCTTAAGGCCTCGTCGCAGGGGACCGTGGAGGCTGCCATAAAGATAGCGCTGAGAGCCATGGGGCTTGACCCGGTCTCCGTCGAGAGGGCCGTGGAGGCGCTGAGGAGGGGCGACGCAGTCCTGGCCAACAGGCTCATACTGTCATCGTTGCACTAAGGATCGAGGTCGTTAGAGTGCCTGTAGGCTTAGGATCGAAATTAGGGTTGTAATTGCTAAGGCTTAAATATACGGCGAAGGCGGAGGGTAGCGGTGATAGCCTTAAGCCAATGGAGGGCAACGGGGTCCATGTAGTTGTGGACCCCTCGAAGTGCTCAGGTTGTTCCATCTGCGAGCTTTGGTGTTCATATGGACACGAAGGCGTCTTCTCGAGGTCCCTGTCCAGGATTTACGTGCTCAGCTACGAGATAGTGGGCCTTGACTACCCTGTTGTTTGCCAGCAGTGCAACCCAGCCCCGTGTGTTGAGCTCTGCCCAACTGGGGCCCTTGGAAGAGGGGGACAGGGTCAGGTGACCTTAGACAAAGCAAAGTGCATAGGGTGCAGGGTATGCTCTGAGGTCTGCCCATATGGGGCCGCAAGGATGGAGCCGCATGGTAGGTACCCTCTGATATGCGATCTCTGTGGCGGTACCCCGCTCTGCGTGCTGAAGTGCCCGACTAACGCGCTCTCATTGTCTGGAACCTCTAAGGTAACGATCCCCGCCAAGGGAGCCGCTGAGGAGTTCGCGCTTTCAGAGCTCGCCAGGGTCGCAAGGGGGTGGGGTGTTGACATTGAGAGGGCCTAAGGGGTACGGCGGAAGGGTCCTGAGAATTGACCTCAGCAGGAGGACATACAGGTTTGATGAGCTTACGTCAGGGCTTGCCAGGGGCTTCATCGGAGGGAGGGGCTTTAACGCCTACAGGCTGTACTGGGAGATCCCGCCGGGCATAGACCCGCTGGGGCCTGAGAACAAGCTCATGCTGGCGACAGGCCCCCTCGCTGGTCTCCCTCACGGCCTTGGCTCCAGAATCAATGTGAGCGCAAGGTCCCCACTCACCGGCCTGCTAGGGGACTCCAACGCTGGGACGCACTTCTCCGATGAGATGAGGTTCGCCAGGATTGACCAAATAATCCTTGAGGGGAGGAGCACGAGACCTGTCTACATTTACGTCACCGACTCCTGGGTCGAGTTCCATGACGCGGAGGGCGTATGGGGAATGGTTGTATCCCAGGCCCACGAGGCGATAAGGAGGGAAGTTGGAGACCCAAGGGTTCAGGTCGCTGTCGTGGGTCCCGCTGCCGAGAACCTCGTCAGGTTCGCTGGGGTCTTCTTCGGGGTCTACAGGGCTGCCGGCAGGACGGGCATGGGCGCCGTGATGGCCTCTAAGGGCGTGAAGGCGATAGCGATAAGGGGGGACGGATATGTGGAGGCCGAGAGGCCTGACGAGCTCGTAAAGATTATGGAGGAGATCGAGCAGAGGATCTACGCGAACTCACAGTATTGGCCTAGAAGGGTGATGGGGACCTCGAGGATTCTCATGTCCGGTCAGAGGCTAGGCTTCCTGCCCGGCAGGCACTTCCAGGACCCACAGGTCAGCTACGCCTTCGACGTCAGCGGGGAGAGGCTCGCTCAGAGGTATAACGTCAAGGTCAGGTCTTGCTCGGCCGGCTGCACTCTTCCCTGCGCGAGGTTTTACGTAGTGAAGACGGGACCTCTTGCAGGCCTATATGGGGAAGGGCCGGAGTACGAGCCCTTGGCCGGTTTCACCGTCCGGGTTGGGAATAGGGACCTTGACAGGGCCCTTAGGATCGTCAGGCTTGTCAGTGACCTGGGCATGGATGCAATAACAACTAGCGAGGTGATATCGTGGCTTATGGAGCTCAGGCAGAGGGGACAGGTCGAAGACAACGAGGTGGGACTAAGGCTTGAGTGGGGGGACGCTGAAGCTGTGGAGGAGCTCGTTCAGATGATAGCCTACAGGAAAGGGATCGGCAACGTGTTAGCCGAGGGGGTAAAGAGGGCAGCTGAGCTTCTTGGCAAGGGTGATGACATAGCTTTTCACGTAAAGGGGCTCGAGATGATTCAGGCTGACCCTAGGTCACTTAAGGGATATGGCCTTGGGTTCGCGGTCGCTAGCAGGGGTGCCGACCACCTCAGGTCAGAGCCCTTCGTAGAGGTCGAGGACGACCCAGAGCTCGGCAGAGCCATGTTTGGCGAGCCCGAGGCGTCTATGAGGCTTGGCGTTAAGGGCAAGGGGAGGCTTGTCGCCTACTTCGAGGACCTGAACGCTGTCGTCGACTCGATGGAGGTCTGCAAGAACACGGCCGAGAACATGTTAATCCTGGACTTTGAGATCGCTGCGAGGGCGTATTCGGCCCTAACGGGAATTGATGTGAAGGCTGATGAAATACGGCGTGCAGGAGAGAGGATAGTGAACCTGGAGAGGGCCTACCTGGTCAGGGACGGCGTCAGGAGAAAGGACGACTACCTCCCAAGGAGGTTCCTCAAGGAGCCGCTGACGAGCGGCCCAGGGCGGGGACACGTCGTTGAGCTGGACTTAATGTTAGATGAGTACTACTCCGTGAGAGGATGGACGCGTGACGGGGTACCGATGCGGTCCACGCTCGCGAGGCTTGGCCTCGATGAAATTGTGAGGGACCTTGAGACCAGGGGCCTCACGCTCGAGTGAAGCGTAAATTAGAGAGACTGAACAAGCCGCCCCCTGGGTTTAGCCGTGCCGGCATTCGAGATCGCGACCCTCCCCTCAAGCGTCGTTGTAGCGAGGCTCCAGGCCGGCGAGGAGCTGATCCAGGCGGTTGCTGAGCTGGCGTCCAGGCTGAACCTGAGGGGCGGACTAGTGGTCGCGATAGGCGGGCTGAGGTCGGTTGAGCTCGGCGTCTACAAGGGGGAAAAGTACGACATCGAGTCCTATGAGGCCAGCGAAGGCCATACCATCGAGCTCACGTCCGCCTTGGGGAGCGTCGCCGTCGGCGACGACGGAAAGCCGTCTATCCACGTCCACGCTACCGTCTCCCTTCCCGACCACAGGCCAGCCTCAGGACACATGATAAGGGGTGTCGTAGGGCCCTTAGTAGAGCTGTTCATAGTCGGGTTCGACGCAACGTTGAGGAGAACGTTTGACAGCTCGATAGGACTCAGCGCACTTTCCGCGTGAGCCCTCTTGGCGGTTCCCACTGGAGCATACCTGGCCATGGCCGTGACTGTAGGCATTGCATTCGGCATACACGACGCCGTTGCCAAGCTACGGATGGAGGGTGTAGACCCCTCTTCGCTTTCCCTAGCAACACTGATCGCCGGCCTTCCGCTCCTTGGCGTCGGGCTCTTAGCCACGGGGTGGATGCGACTGACCCCTTTGTCGGGCGTTCTTTTCGTGCTCGCAGGCATAGTCAACTTCGCCTTGGGCAGGACAACTATGTACGCAGCCACCAGCGAGCTGTCGGCCAGCGGCGCGAGCGTTATGACCGCCACCAGCGCTGTTTTCTCAGTGCTAATTGGCCTGGTCATGGAGGAGCGCGTTACCTGGAATATCGTGGTAGGCGTTGGGCTGATCGTCGTAGCCGTCTACCTCATATCGGGCTGGTCCGCAAGGGAGGCCACTGCGAGGGGGGTCGGGCTCGGGCTCCTCACAGGGCTGGCGATAGCGTCCTCTGTGGCAATTATAAAACTAGGCGATGACACAGGGGGGAGCCCAGGCCTTGGCGTCATAATCGCGTACCTGTCGGGCACGCTTGCTCTTTCACCTAAGATGAGGAAGGCAGCGTCTATATTGAGGGAGAGGCCGGCGCCGATAGCGGTCATGGGCATAGCTGCCGCGTTTGGCCAGCTCATGAGGTACGTGGCCCTTACCTCACTAGGGGTTGATGTAGTGACGCCGCTTCAGAACCTGAGACCAATAGTGACAACTCTTATACTGTTCGGCATGGTCTCGCCCTCCGACAAGCGTCCGAGAGCAAGGCACTGGACTGCCGCCATCATGGCCTTCGTCGGCGTCGCGCTGGTGTCGAATCTAGTCTAGCGGCCCCTGTTGGTCCAGAAGCTGTAGACGTCAGCGAGGCTGGACTGGGACTTAAACTCGCCCAGGGAAAGTATGGATATCACCTCTAGTATGCCAGGCAGCGAGGCTAGGTCCTCAAGGACCCTTGAGACCTCCCTCTGGGTGGGGGCCAGCACCTTTAACAGGAAGTTGTGGGGACCTGTCGTCTCGTGGGCCTCCACAACGTATGGCAACGTTTTGATCGCCTCCTTAACCTTAGTAGAAGAGTCTGCCCTAACCCTCAGCAGGACGTAGGCCGTGGCGCCCAGCCCTAACTTCGACGGGTCCACCCTGACCGTGAACCCCTTAAGGACCCCTTCCTCGACAAGCCTCTTGACCCTTAGGTAGACTGTGGCCTCACTCACGTCGAGCTCAGCGGCTATCTGTCTCCACGGCTTCCTGCCGTCGTCCTCCAGGGACTTTATCAGCTGCAGGTCCCTCTCGTCAACCGTTGGCTCAGCGCTCCTACGCACCCAGCCCACCCCCGATGTACTTCATGAGACTGGCAAGGATATCAGGCCGGCCAATAAGCGCCGCGGCTATCCTTGCGAGGTTGAAGCTCCCAAGCGCTACCTCCTCGTGAACCTGCGGCGGGATTGATATCAAGAACTCCCTCCTCCTCTCAGGCCTCATGCCCTTGACTGCCTGAAGTATGGACCTCTGGAGCCTTATAGCCTTCGCAATCCTCAGCCCCTGGAGACGGCTTGAAGGGTCAAGCCCCTCAGCGATGGCCCTCCCCGCCTCAAAGCCGGACAAGGCCGACGGCCTTATGCCCTCACCCGTGAGGGGGAGCACGAAGCCCGCCGATTCACCGGCCTTAACGAGGCCCCGGTGGACGCCTACCTCGACGCCGCCGACTGCGATCGGAGCGCCTGCGGTCTCAAGAACTCTCGAGCCCGCAAGCTCTGGTCTCTCACTTATGAACCTGTTGAGTAGCTGAAGCAGCGTGGTGGCGTCAGCGAAGCCACCGACGCCGACCTCAACGTAGTCCCCGGCAGGGAAAACCCAATAGTACCCGAGCAGGCCGGTGTCAAAGAATATGATGATCTCGTCCGAGCTCACGGGCTGCGCAGGCCTGACGACAGACTGTATCGCCATTATTCTCTCACCGCCGTAGAAGGCTGCGCCGCCTGACAGGACGCCCCTGGTAACCTCCTTGACCTCACCGCCTAGGCGGACGGTCCCCGTCAGCGGGTTATATGGCGATGACGTGACTAGATCGGCCCCTGACGAGACTATCCAGTCCTCGAGCATGTCCTCCTTGTCAACTATATAGCCTGCCTCCCTAAGACCAACGTCAACTGTCTTGACCCCGTCCACGTATAGTGTCACCCTCCGGATCTCCTGGACGATCGAAGACCTCGGCACCCGAAGCGGCATTTCGTCAGTGGCTGGGACTGCCCGGCCGCACGGCTTGAGGGCAAGCCTGCTATGGGCCTCGTACACGGTCACTTTCAGGCCCGCCCTCGCCATGGCTGCCGCGGCGGCGGCGCCGGCTGGGCCGGCCCCTATGACAGTCATCTCTTCAGCCACGTCTGCACCTTATTTTACTTCCTTAAGTGGGCCTATATCTAGGTGCGCGCGTTGGGCGGCTGTCCCGGCTTCGATTTCCTCGACCACACAGCTGATGTGCTTATCGAGGCTAGAGGAAGAACCCTTGAGGAGGCTCTTGAGGAGGCCGGGGCCGCCGTGTACGAGGTCATGACTGACACCTCAAGGGTCATGCCGGCCACGAGACGTGAGGTCATAGTTGACGGCATAGACCTCTATAACTTAATCTACAGGTGGATAGAGAGCCTCCTCGTGCTAACGGACTCTGAGGGGCTGGTCTTCGGGATATTCAGGGTCTGCGAGGTATCCGAGGACGGCAGCAGGATGAGGGCAGTAGTTTGGGGGGAGCGTTTCGACCCCTCAAGGCACGAGCACAGGACGATCGTCAAGGCTATGACATACTCGCAGATGGAGGTCCAAAGGGATCACGAGGGGTGCTGGAGGCTCCGGTTCGTTGTCGACATATAGGCGGCCTCAAGCCTCCTCAGGGCTAGCGAGCACCTCTCGCAGAACCTTGCCTCCTTCCTGTCAACGTCCTGGAGCGAGTTACTGAAGGACATTACGCACCCAGGGTCTTCACAGTGCCCCAGGCCGAGTAGGTGGCCAACCTCGTGCATCGCCTCCTTGAGGAGCCTGACCCTGTAGGTCTCTAAGGAGGCGCCGGATTCCAGCCTCCTGACGTAGACAGTGGCCACCCTAAGGTCTGGCGACGCGAGCCCAAAGACGAAGTTAAGGCCCTCTACGTAACCATCCGCGTTAACTATGCCGAGTCCTAGCCTCCTGTCACCGAGCGCCCCCGCAAGAACCTTGTAGAGCCACCCGTTAACTACGTCAGCCCTGTACTGCATCCTGGCCCAGTCAAAGGCTGATATCGGCGGCTGGAGGGCCCAGAGGCTCGGGTACGTGACGAGCCTGATCGGGAACCTCTTCGGCAGCTCCTCCGATAAGAAAAGCACGTCTCTATGGTCGGCGGCGCCTACGGGTACCACCAGAAGGTCTATCGCTATACTTATCACCGGGTCGCTTCTGACACCTTAACGTTAAAACCTTAATCTGCACGTCCCAGTCTCGCTGTGGCAGGCAGGATAGGAATAGACGGCCCATCCGCGTTCTCCATCATAAAGGGGGCCCTGCAGGTCAGCCCGTCTGAGTTCGCTGCCCTACACGCCTTGAGGGACGGGCCTTACCCGCTTCTGATAGCGATAATACTGAGCCAGAACTCGAACGACAAGAATGCCATAGCCGCATATGAGGAGCTCAAGAAGGCGACAGGGCTTAGGCCTGAGGCCGTCATAGCTCTTGGGGACAGGCTGCCCAGAGTGATAAGGAAGGCCGGGATGATCAGACAGAAGTCCAACGCAATCCTTGGGTTGAGCAGGCTGGTCTTGGAGCTCGGGACCAGGTACCTTGATGAGGCTCCACCGGACGAGCTTAGGAGGAGGCTTCTTGAGATAAGGGGCATAGGGAACAAGACCGTTGACGTGTTCCTCTCCCTCTACAGGAAGGTCCCAGTGTTCGCTGTCGACACGCACGCGCGCAGGATAGCGGCCCGCTGGGGCCTCGCCGACCCTCACGCGAGCTATGAGGAGGTCTCAAGGGCCCTCCTTGAGTACTTCGGGCCTGAGAGGGCTGACGAGGCCCACAGGCTGCTCATAGCGTTCGGCAGGAGGTTCTGCAGGGCCAGGAACCCCAGGTGCAAGGAGTGCCCCCTCAGGAGCTTCTGCCCGTCCTCAGGTGCATCACGTTGACAGCATGCCCCTCGGTCGTGGCCACGAGCCTCCCAGGCAGGGACAGCTGGGCCCTGGAGGAGTTCATGGACACCGTGACTTCTGCGGACCCTGGCGCGATCATCAGAACCACTGAGTACAGGGGGGTCTTCGTAGCGATATCCTCAAAGGACCCGGTCAGCATAGCCGCGAGGTTCCTGAGCTACACGCACGCCTTCCTCGCCAGGGTGTACCCCGTCATGTTCTGCGATGACGCGGGTCGCCTTGGGGAGCTTGTGGACTCGCTGGCACGGGCCCTGTCTGGCCGAAGGGTAAAGCTTGAGATCAGGCTGAGGGAGCCTGTCTCCACGCGTCTGAGGGAGGAGGACGTCAGGTCTCTCCTGCTTTCTAAGGGACTTGAGACAGGCCGAACCGAGATCGTCGTCATCTTTGAGTCGCTCCAGGACAAGCTTCTTGGGGCCTACGGAACCCAACACCGCTGCGGCCCCAGGTGCAGGGTCTTTCTGCCCCTCCCATGGGGCAGGACTGCCTTCACGGTCCCGCCCTGAAGGCTCGGTATTACCCCTGAACTTATGTCAGGCATTATAGGTACTTTTAGGGAACAGTTCTGCTAATAAGCCCCCGCTAACTTTCGTTAGTGAATGGTAGCTATCTGACTGTCAGAGGCGGAGGTGAAGCGAGACGCTGGGAGGAAGGATATTTACGGACAGGAGCGTCTTTGAGGAGACCTACGTGCCTAGGGAACTACCCGTCAGGGACCAGGAGGCTGAGATGCTACTTAACAGATATTACTCAAGGTTCATGGAGGGCCCAGGCTCAACCGACGTCACGCTGATCTATGGTTCGATAGGCAGGGTTGGGATAGGCAAGACCACTCTGTCCAAGTACGTCGCGTCAACGCTTCAGGAGAAGCTTAAAGCGAGGGGTGTCAACCTCAGGTCTGTCTACATTAACGTTTACGGCTCGCCCAGCCTCCACCAGATACTATCAGGCATAGTTAATGAGATAGGCCTCAGCGTGCCCGTCAGGGGCACAGCGGCCATTGAGATACTTAAGGCCGTGACGGACCACCTCTACATAAGGGACTCATACGCCTTAGTCGTCCTCGACGAGTTCCAGTCCCTGCTTATGGCAAACAAGCTCACGAACGACGAGCTATACATGCTCCTGAGGGTCTATGAGGAGATCCCCCCTAAGGACAATGTAAACAGGCTGAACTTCCTCCTCGTGGCCCAGGACTTCAGGGTCCTGAGCTATATGAAGGAAAGGATACCACAGGTTGAGTCCCAGATAGGTTTCAAGGTTTACCTCAAGCCTTACACAGCGGACGAGCTTAGGCTCATCCTAGAGCAGAGGGCCACGCTAGGCCTTAAGGACTCGGCCTGGACGTCCGCCATAATTGACATGATAGCGGATTACTATGGCTACAGGGAGGGGGGCAGCGGCGGGGCCGGCGACGGCAGCGCGAGGAGGGCTATACTCGCGCTCAGGATGGCAGCCGAGCTTGCAGAAGCTGAGGGCGCGCTTAGGATCGGAGAAGAGCACGTCAGGAAGGCCATAAGCTCTGACGCCATATCCAACGTGCCGCTTGACGTCATGAGGTCGCTCAACACGCACGAGCTGCTGATACTCCTGGCCATCTCGACCCTCATCGCCATCAAGGGCGGATGGCTCTCCACCGGTGAGGTGAAGTCCGAGTACGAGGACCTTGCAAAAAGCTACGGGGAGGAGCCTAGAAAGCACACACAGTTCTACGAGTACCTCAAGGAGCTGTCAAACTACGGCCTGATAGAGGCGAGGATTAGCAACGTGAGCCCGAAGGGCAGGACTACAATGATAAGGCTGCCGCCTGAGATCCCGGCGGACAGGCTAAGGGAGGTCGTTGAGTCGATACTCATGGACAGAACCGGCGGCCCGTCCAGGAGATGAGGGCCTTGGACCCAGAGAGGCTACTAGCCAGCAAGGGGAAGGTGAGGATCCTGAGGCTCCTGCTGAGGGAAGGGCAGGCGAACATAACCAGAATCGTTAAGGAGACTGGCCTTAACCATGAGCTGGTGGAGAGGCACCTCGCTGACCTCGTCAGCATGGGCATCGTCCAGGAGAGGAAGTATGGCAGGATGAGGGTCTTCATGGTAGACATGAGGGACCCAAAGGTTAGCGGTCTCTACGAGCTTCTGAGGCAGCTAGAGAGCCTTTGAAGGTGCTGGTACTTGCGAACACTTATAACCACGTATGATGTTCTCTATATAGGTAAAGTGAAGTGCTCAGAGTTGTCGTCAGAGGGGATGTGTACTACGCCTGTGAGGTTTGCGGGCTGATCTACGAAAGTCCCCGGCTCGCGTCCGAGTGCGAGTCGTGGTGCAGCGATAAAGGCAGCTGTAACGTAAGTACAGCTTCGCGCTCCGTGGGTTCAATAAGGAGGACAGGCCTCAGGATCCCTAGGTCAAGGCCTTAATCCTGTGCCGCTCCTAGCTCCTGGGTGGGAACCTGGCCCACATGGTAGACATCACCGGCAAGCCAGAGGTCTTCAGGGAGGCCACGGCGAGCGGCGAGATCGTCCTCTCGCCCAAGACCGTTGAGATAATAAGGTCTAAGCGCGTTGAGAAGGGCGACGTTGAGGCCGTCGCCTCCGTCGCGGCTATAATCGCGGCGAAGGAGACCTCAAGGCTGATACCCCTAGCCCACCCAATACCCATAACGGGCGTCGACGTCTCGTACGAGTACGGCCCAGACTTCGTTCGCGTTCGGGTGCGCGTCAGGACCAAGGCGGAGACAGGTGTCGAGATGGACGCGCTGGCGGCTGTCAGCGCGGCCCTGCTCACGATATGGGACATGGTCAAGGCGTACGAGAAGGACGAGAGGGGACAATACCCACATACCGAGATAAGGCGGATTGTCGTGGAGTCCAAGGTTAAGGGTGCTCCAGAATAGAGGATATTTACTCTCTGAGAGCAGGGTTTCCGCGCAGCGCTTTGAGGGTCCATGACGCGCTCAGGAAGGCCTTCACTAGGTTCAACGCGTACGCAGACCCGTTCACTCTGATGGAGCTAGAGACGTTTGTCCTCTCAGCGGTAAAGGATGGCAAGGACAGCACGGCGGCTAGGTCGTTGATAGACAACGTTAGGTCCATACTTGTCAGGTCTGAGGACCCGGACCCGGAAAACAGGGCGAAGGCCATAGTGGAGTACGTCCTGAGGCTCTGCGATGGGGGCTGTACCCCGTGAGCCTATCGAGAAACTCGCTGGCCTCCCTTCTGGCATCCTCAGAGCCGCTCATAATACACCATTGGGACGCTGACGGGCTCGCCGCTGCCGTGACGGCCGCTTCCTTCTCCCACGGGAGGGCCGACTTCGTGGTGCCGCCCTTCACCTACACACCTTCGAGAGAGTTTATAGCAAAGGTTGCAGACATGGCGAGCGGAAAGGACCTCGTCGTCCTGGTCGACTATAACATTAGCCCAGAGTCGCTGGCGTCGCTGGTCTCGGGCACCCGCAAGCCAGTTGTCGTAATTGACCACCATGTGTCAGCCTACCCCAGGGTGCCGAACCTATACTATTACAACCCCGCGTCTCAGGGGGACCCTGAGGGGCTATGGCCATCGGCTGCCCACGTCCTTGCCGACGCGATAGGCTTCTACGACCCCCTCCTGATAGCTATGAGCATCTACGGGGACCTTCAGGAGGAGGCGCCGAGGAACAGGGTTTTCCGTTACTACATGGAGCAGATAGGCCTTGACCCTGACCAGGACGTTGAGATACCTAGGTCCTGCGCCATGCAGGTCTGGGGGGCAGAGGCGGCTGGCGACGCCGAGCTGCTAGGCAGCCTCGCCTATGAGCTAGCCTATGGAGGGGTTGACCCCTGCCAGGCCATAATGAGCGACCCACGCCTCACGAACCACAGGCTCAGGGCCGAGGAGGAGGTAGAGAGGGCGTTCAGGGAGGCGGTGGGTAAGGGCTCAAGGCGCGGGAAGGCTGGGGTCTATAACGTAATTCTGAAGATGAGGGTAGCCGGGGCCGTTGCCAGGAGGCTGGCGGCCGCCACGGACCTACCCGTAGTAATCCTAGTCGCCAGGGAGAGCGAGGCCGGCCCCAGCAAGATCTACGTGAGGGGAGACATAAGCGACCCGCTAAGGGTCATCAGGGAGCTGAGGGGGGTAGGGCTAAGGGCCGCCGGCAAGAGCCAGAGGGGCAACAACGTCGTAGTTGTTGATATAGGGCACGGCGACGTCAAGGCCGCCCTTGAGAAGGTCGTTGACGTGATTAACGCTATCTAGGCCGCAGCACCTTGAGCCGCTGGAACTGCGACGCAGGCCGTTATCGAGCCCCCTAGGGACCTCTCCTCGCGCGAAGATCAGCGGGACAACTCGCTAACGCGCAGTCCAACGGGATTAGATCACTGGAGCGGTCAGGCCCCATACGGTATCTGTTGGTAGCCCTACGACAAGGAAGTGGAACCGGAAGGGCTCTCGTCATTGTAACCCTTATACAATATCAGCCAGGCCGCTGACTAGAAGTCTCAGGGACGCCACTGGGTCCCTGAGGAAGACCCTCAACGCCGAGGCGTAGAACTCCTTCGTCCTTACCGACAGGCCAATGATCTCGTGATGCCTGTCATAGTCTATCATGCCCGACAGCCTGTCCGCGAGGCCGGTGGAGGCAGCTGCCTCCACTATCAGGTCAACAACTTCAGGCCTTTCATGAAGCAGCCTTGAAGTATGATAAGTTTGCCTCAGCTCTCTTAGCGTCTCGAGGACTGACCTCTCCACGGCGTCAGCTACGCTGACTCCCTCCCTCACCAAGGCCTCGGCCCTCAACGAAGCGACGGCTGAAGGATAAAGGCCACCGCCTGTGAGGGGCTTGTTCATGGACGCCGCGTCCCCAACCACGACGACCCTCCCTGACCTAACCCTCCTTGGATATGGCCCTACTATTATCGGCCCTCCGTAGTACTTCAGAATCCTCCCCTCAGCTCCGTGCAGCCTGACGGCCTTTGTGAGCTTAACCGACAGGACCCTTGGGTCCCTGGCCGCCGTGCCAACTATAGTGATAGAGCCCACCAAGACTCGCCAGGAGAAAAACCCGTCTGAGGTAGCTCTGTCAAACCTTGCCTCGAAGTCGGCGGGACCGCCGGAGTCGAACTCTACGTTAACGCCGTAGACGGGCTCGCCCGTGAACCCTATGCCGAGAATGCCCCTGAGGGCCCCCATGTACCCCTCCGCCAGGATCACGGCATCGTAAGACCTTCCCTCTGGCAGGACATGGCCTTCAGGGGTGACCCTTGCCCTTGAGCCGAACCTGAACCTGACCCCCTCATCCTCGGCCTCCTCCTTCATGAGCTCCTCGAGCTTGACCCTGTCAAGCTTAACTACAGGGCTTGAGGCCCTTATCCTCATGGAATTTCGGGGGCCCGATATCAAGAATGACCCAATTGTGCCAATCCTTGAGCCCTCTGCGGGCCTTCCAATGATCTCTGCGGTTCTCTCTGAGACGAGACCCGTACAGTGCTCAGGGAAGCCTACCTTGTTGTGCTCCTCGAAGACTTCTACGTTAGCCCCTGCTCTGGCCAGGGCAGTGGCGAACATAAGCCCTGAGAAGCCTGCGCCGACTACCGCAACTCTCATTGGCCTGCAAGTGCAGCCTTAGATGGAATACCTATAAATTCGGATGTTGGTAACCATAGGGGCTGAAGCCTTGAACCTTCAGGACGTTGGCGTCGCGTTTGAAAAGATAGACTCGTACGCGGGCCCCCTCACGATAGTCAACCTAAGGAAGCTTGAGGAGGCCGGTATCGTCAAGGTCAGCAAGATGCCGTACTCGATAAGGGTCCTCCTCGAGAGCATTGTAAGGAACTACGACGGGTTCGTCGTTAGGGACGAGGACCTCAAGACTATCTTCGCTTGGAAGGAAAACGCGGGCAAGGCTGAGATACCGCTGCTCCCCGCCAGGGTCGTCATGCAGGACCTCACCGGCGTCCCAGCAGTGATCGACCTCGCGACCATGAGGGACGCGTTCAAGGAGATGGGATACGACCCTAACAAGGTGAACCCGCTCATCCCAGTTGACCTGATAATAGACCACAGCGTCCAGGTTGACTTCTACGGAACACTCCTTGCGCTTAAGAAGAACATGGAGAAGGAGTTCGAGCGCAACTCCGAGAGGTACCGCTTCCTGAAGTGGGCCCAGAAGGCCTTCCAGAACTTCAGGGTCGTGCCACCAGGTAAGGGAATCATACATCAGGTGAACTTGGAGTACCTCGCGAAGGTTGTCTGGATCGGAAACGACAGGCGGAGGGGCCCAATAGCCTACCCCGACAGCGTTTTGGGGACCGACAGCCACACAACTATGATCAACGGCATTGGCGTGCTAGGCTGGGGTGTCGGAGGCATTGAGGCTGAGGCCGTGGTGCTGGGACAGCCCTACTACATGCTTGTCCCGCCCGTCGTAGGCGTGAAGCTGGTAGGCAGGCCTGCCGACGGCATAACCCCCACGGACATGGTACTTTACATAACTGAGCTATTGAGGAAGAAGGGTGTCGTGGGGAAGTTCGTCGAGTTCTTCGGCCCTGGCCTTAAGTACCTCAGCGCCCCTGACAGGGCCACCATAGCCAACATGGCCCCAGAGTACGGGGCAACCATGGGATACTTCCCGATCGACGAGGCCACCATATCATATCTCCTTGCAACAGGAAGGGACCCGAGGCACGTAATGTTCGTAGAGGAGTACGCCAAGAGGGTCGGGCTCTGGTACGACCCCAACGCCCCTGAACCGGAGTACTCCGAGGTGATAGAGGTCGACCTGAGCAGGATAGACCCCGCCATAGCCGGGCCCGCGAACCCAGAGGACAGAATACCCCTCTCACAGGCTAAGGCCAGGCTTGAGTCAATCATAGGTGCTTACGCGTCCTCGTTGAGGAGGGAGAGGAAGAGGGCGACCTTGACTATAGACGGCGAGAGCTACGAGGTTGGTGATGGCGTGGTGATAATAGCGGCGATAACTAGCTGCACCAACACCAGCAACCCAACCAACCTGATCGCGGCCGGGCTCCTGGCGAGGAACGCCGTGCAGAGGGGCCTGAGGACGAAACCGTGGGTCAAGACCAGCAACGCCCCCGGCAGCAGGGTCGTCACGGAGTACCTAAGCAGGCTTGGGCTAATGCCATACCTTGAGGCGCTGGGCTTCCACATCACGGGCTACGGGTGCACCGTCTGCATAGGTAACACTGGGCCTCTGAGGAAGGAGGTTGAGGACTTCATAAGGAGGGAGGGCGTGTACACCGCGGCCGTGCTGAGCGGGAACAGGAACTTCGAGGGCAGGATACACCCGCTGGCGACCGGCGCGTTCCTTGCATCCCCGCCGCTCGTGGTCGCGTACGCGATCGCCGGGAGGATCGACATCGACTTCAACAAGGAGCCGCTCGGGTACGACCCGAACGGCGAGCCGGTATACCTGAGGGACGTGTGGCCTAGCCCTGAGGAGGTCAGGAGATACGTTGAGGCCGCCCTCGACCCCAAGGAGTTCCAGGCGAAGTACGGCGATATATTTGAGGGGACAGAGGAGTGGGTAAAGCTTGAGGCCCCCTCGACCCCGACGTTCCCGTGGGACCCGACTAGCACGTACCTGAAGAAGCCGCCGTTCTTCGAGGGGATAACGGAGCAGCCCGAGCCCCAAAGGGACATCGTAGGGGCAAGGGTCCTCATATACGCGCCTGACAGGATCAGCACGGACCACATAAGCCCGGCTGGTGCCATAAGCCCGAAGTCAAAGGCCGGCGAGTACCTGATGAGCCTCGGCGTCCCACAGGACGAGCTGAACACTTGCGGCAGCAGGAGAGGTAACTACGAGGTCATGATGAGGTGCACCTTCGACAACCCGAGGTTCAGGAACCTGCTCGTGCCTGACAGGCAGGGCGGCTGGACCATCTACTGGCCCACCAAGGAGGTGATGCACGTCTTCGACGCAGCCATGAAGTACAAGGAGTCCAACACGCCGGTAATCGTCCTGGGCAGGAGCAACTACGGCGTGGGCAGCAGCAGGGACTGGGCCGCGAAGGGTCCCTTCCTCCTAGGGGTCAGGGCAGTTCTCGCTAAGAGCTTTGAGAGGATACACAGGAGCAACCTGGTCGGCATGGGAATCATTCCTCTTGAGTTCCTACCTGGGCAGGGCCCTGAGGAGCTGGGCCTTGACGGCAGCGAGACCTACGACGTGCTTGGGGTTTCAGAGCTAAGCCCAGGCAAGATCCTGAAGGTCAGGGCCGTCAAGCCGGACGGCCGCGTCATCGAGTTCAACGTTAAGGCCAGGGTCGACACGCCCATAGAGGTTGAGTACGTAAGACACGGGGGCATACTGCACTACATGTTGAGGAAGCTGGCTGAGGAGGCTAAGGCCACAAAGGGACGCTGAGCATTATTCACCCTTTTAGTACTCGCTCAAGGTGCCCTCCTTTCTTGCCCTGTCGAACCCGTACCTGTAGACAAGAACCCCGAGCGGCAGCAGCACGACATCATATACCAACAGCTCGAGCTCGTAAGACGATATCCCCAGAACGCCGTAGCCCTGCAGCATCGACAGCCTCAAGGCCTGCAGCGCCAGGGTCAACGGGACTGAATAGCTCAGGAGCCGCGCCCACGCTGGCAGAACTGTGACAGGGAAGACCGTGCCGGCCACGAGCTGCGTCACGACGCTGAAGAAGAACGAGATAGGGTTGCCCTGCTTTGTGATCATGACTATGCCGCCGGCCAGCATGCTGAGCCCAAGCGTGGCGAGGAGCAGCTCTGCCGTCACCAAAACCGCTGCCAGCGCCCCGCTCGCGACGTACCTGACGCCTAGGGCATAGCCGATGGCAAGGGTTACAGCCATGCTGATCGAGTTCATTACGAACCCCCAAAGGGACGAGTACACCAGCATCCCAAGTATGCCGCTCTGCGTGAGGAGGTAGTACTCTATGGTGCCCATTAGCTGCTCGTTCCTCAGCCTCTGGCTTATAGTGGTGACCACCGAGGACACGTAGCCCTGGAATGCAAGGCCTATGACGACGAAGGGCGTGTAGGCCTGCGGCGATATGCCCATACCCCTCACTATCCTGGCCCCTAATGCTGTGCCCGTGAAGTAGTAGGTGAAGACAGGCAGGACCCAGCTCAGGACGTTCAGAGCTATCTGGGTCTTGTACGTGGTCCAGACCTTGAAGCCCCTCAGGTAAACGTAAGCGTATAGCCTGGCTGAGAGTATCGAGAGCCTCGCTGACAGCCCCTTCAAGATCACGCCCTGGCCCACCCCCTTCCCCAGCCACCCCTTGACCTGAAGTCTATCTCCATGGTCTCCTCCCCCACGAGATAGGCGTAGACGTCCTCAAGGGTCGGCTCATGTGAGCCAAGCACGGTGGCCGACCCGTTGACGCGGTCCAGCTCGTCACCTGGCAGCCTGAGCCTCGCCCTGTCCCCCCTCACGAAGACCACGTACCTCATGAGCCCCTTGGGCACGGAGTCGGCCCTCATGTCAACCTCAACAACCTTACCTACCCTTCCCTTCAGCGCGTCAGGCGTGCCCTCAGCCACTATCCTCCCTCCCCTTATCACGTAGATGTAGTCAGCCAGCCCCTCAACCTCCCCCATGTAGTGGCTTGTGAATAGGACCGCCTTACCCCTCGAAACGATCCTCACGAGCGACCTCAGCTCTCTTGCAGACACCGGGTCGAGGCCAAGCGTGGGCTCGTCAAGCAGGAGGACTGGGGGGTCATGAATCAGCGCCCTCGCAAGGGCTAGCCTCCTCTGCATGCCAAGGCTGTACTTCATGTACTGTACATCTGCCCACCTGGCGAGGCCCACCAGGGCCAGCAGCTCGCGGGCCCTCTCCTTGACCTCCCTCAGACCTATGTCATAAAGGCTGCCGAAGAACACGAGGTTCTCAAGGCCTGTCAGCCTGTAGTAGAAGAGCCTCTCGCCCGCCAACACGAGTCCAATGCTCCTCCTGACCTCACGCTCCTCTCTCGTGACGTCGTAGCCCATTACGAAGGCGTTCCCGGACGTGGGGGTGAGAAGAGTGGAGAGTATCTTGATAAGGGTGGTCTTCCCTGCGCCATTAGGCCCCACGAGGGCGACGACCGACCCCTGTGGGACCCTTATATTTACCCCGTTGAGGGCCCTCACCTCAGCCCCCCTGTACCTGTATGACCTGACCAGCTCTATGGTCTCGATGGCGTACATCCTGGTCCCTTCTACGGCCGATATATCGAGGACAGGGACATACTTAAGGCTGTTCGCCTGCCCTTCTTAATGCGCTGCAGAGAAGGAGCAGCCTGGCAGTAACCTTAACGGTCTGGAAATCACCCCTGGGGATGACCCCCTCAGACCTCAGGGACTCGAGAACTCGACCCAGGCCCTCGGGTGAGAGGCTCAACGCCCTCGCCGCCGAGACGAAGTCCTGGGACGACGCTATGGCCGCCAGCGTCTTGAGCTGGCCCTCCGTTAGGTCAAAGCAGTGAGACAGGGGCCTGGTCACCCTCTCAAGGACTTCCTCGACTGCGCTCTCCACTATCGAGTAGAGCTCGTCGGGCTGTACGTAGAGCTGGTCTGGGAGCGTGATTACCTGGACGCCAAGCCTCCTAGCTACGGCCTCCGCCGACTGGTCAGATAGCCCCCTTGAGACCACAAGGGGCTTCATGCCTGTAAGCACGGAGTTCACGTAGGCCTGCCTTATTGACGAGACGTCGGCATAGCCTGCCTTGACCTCCACCGCGTACTGCACGCCGCCCTTCTCGGCAACTATATCAACGTCTGAGACCTCAACGCCGTCAACGACGACCTTAACCCTGGTCTCAAGGACTCTGAACCCGAGCTCCTCTAGGAACTTCGCCGCTATCTCCTCGCTCTCCCTTAGGCTGCCCAACCAGCCCTTCCAGGCCCTCACTCAGGCCCACGCCTTAACTTATTTTCCTCCAATCCAAGGTCCTCGGGGCTGCGGCCGTGAGGCCAAAGGGGGTCTACGACGCGATCTTCATAGGAGGGGGCGGGGCTTCCTACCCCGGGGCCTTCGAGCTTGCGAAGAAGGGCAAGAGGGTCCTACTGGTCGACGACAAGGGGCTCCTAGGCGGCGTGTGCACGTACGCTGGCTGCGTCCCGTCAAAGGCCCTCAGGAGGTGGGCGCTCACAGTAAGGGACGCGGAGGTAAGGGGGCACGCCAAGCTTGACCCTGACGAGGTCTGGAGGGATGCAGTTGAAGCTAAGGATAGGGTACAGGCAGAGGTCTTCAGGCAGCTCGCCTGGCTCTCCGAGCAGCTCCGCGAAAACCTCGACTTCGTCAGGGGATGGGCGTCGATAAGGGATGAGAGGAGGGTTGCCATCGTCACGGAGGAGGGGGAAAGCTCCGCTGAGGCGAGGTTTATCCACATAGGGGCCGGCTCCTTAAACGTGGTCCCGGAGATCCCAGGCAAGGAGCTTGCCATCACCAGCGACGACCTCTACCGCTACGGCGGCACGCCCGGAGAGCTCCCCGACTCAGTAGTCATAGTCGGGGCAGGCTTTGTCGGCGTTGAGACCGCCTACCTGCTCTCTATGCTTGACGTTAAGGTCACGCTTGTCGAGATGATGGAAAGGCCCTTGCCAAACATGCCAATTGATATCTCCCGCTCCGTCCTAAGGGGGCTGCAGAGGCTAGGAGTAGACGTCAGGCTCGGGTCGAGGGCGGACTCCATATCACAGAAGGGGGGCGTTAAGGTCCTTAGGGCCGTGAGGGGCGACGGCAGCGCCTTCGAGGTCGAAGGCGACGAGGTCCTCATAGCAGTTGGGAGGAGGCCCAGGACCGAGGGGTACGGCCTTGAGTCGCTTGCCTCGGCGGGCCTTGAGCTCTCAAGGTCTGGCGTCAAGGTGAACGAGTACATGAGGACATCGGTGCCGAACGTGTTCGCGGCTGGCGACGTGACCGGCGGCGCCATGTTATACCATGCTGCAGTTGTGGGCAGCCTGACTGCAGCGAGGAACATGGAGGCAGGCTCGGACCGCTACAGGTTCGACCAGAGGCTCGTGCCGAGGGTCGTCTTCACGTACCCGGAGGCAGGCTATGTCGGCTTCCCTGAGGACGAGCTGAGGCGGTCCGGCGCGCAGTACGACGTAATTAGGTACTCGATGAAGGCGAACTCCGCGACCCTCATCGAGGGCCACAGCGACTCATGGGTCAAGCTGCTCATTGACAGGGGGACCGGCGCCGTGCTGGGGGCGGAGGCCTACGCACCTGAGGCCGCGTCGATACTGACGGCGGTCGCCGTGGCCATGATGGGGGGCCTCAGGGGCAGCGACCTCTACTGGCTGGCCGTCCCTCACCCGACGCCCATGGAGGCGCTGGCAGAGGGGTTCAGGCTGGCCGAGCTGCTCCGCTAGGCGTGAAAGCGTCCCTAGCTATCGGGGGCGGCGGCGAGATCGCGATGGAGGCGGCCCCGTAGAGTACCTGGTCGTCACCGAAGGAGCACCTCTCAATCCTCGGGACCCCGAAGACCCCGACGTACCTCTGGAGGTACTTCATCACGCCAGGCTTTATCAGGTCCTCGTTGTACAGGAATATGCTCCCCCCAATGAATATCGCCTCAGGGTCGTAGGCTGAAATTAGCGTCATGATCCCCGCTGCGTGCACGCGGTTTATGTAATCTACTACGTAGGAGGCGAACTCATCGCCATCCCTAGCCTTAGAGTACAGGACCTCCGGGGTGAGCTTACCGGTGAGGGCTAGGGCGTGGACCTCGGTCGACGCGCCTCTCCAGGACTCTGCCAGCCTGCGGGCGAGCCTCGGGATGTTCCTTCCGCCCACGAAGGCCTCCCAGTGGCCTACGCCCCCGCACCCACAGGGCTGGTCGGACTCGAAGTCAACTACGGCGTGCCCCAGCTCATGGGCGTTCCCTCGCCTACCGACGAGGAGGTTGCCGTCAACGATGGCACCGACGCCAAGCCCTGTGCTCATCGTTATGTAAGCAAGGTCAGTCATATCCCTCCCCTTGCCCATAACCTTCTCCGCCCACACCGCAGCCATGGCGTCGTTCGCCAGGTACACGGGCTTGTCGAACTCCTCGCCAACCGAGTCCCTCAGCCTCACGTTGCCGAGCCCGAGGTTAGGGGTCCAGAGGAGCACGCCCTTCCTCAGGTCGAGGGGACCTATCGAGGCTACCCCTATGCTTTCGAACTCTTGGTCGCCCGAGACGGCCCTTATCAGGTCAATTACGGCCCTTATCAGGTCGTCCCCTGAGGCTGACGGGGTTCGGACCTTTTCGACCCTGACCATCGAGCCCCCTGAAAACAGGGCGGCCCTGAGGTTCGTGGCGCCTACGTCAACAGCGACCACGTTCATTATCACGCACCTGCCCGACAGGGCCCGTACCGGAAGAGGGGAGCCCGCGACATGTTTTTAAAGGTCCCCCGTTTACGCCGGTAGGGATCCCGGTGCCAAGGGTACCTACGAAGATCGTGTCCTGGGACGAGGTGGTGGAATGGAGCATAGGGCTCGGCAGGAAGATCCAGGGCTCCGGGTGGACGCCGGACATGGTCGTGGCGGTAGCGAGAGGTGGGTACGTGCCGGCGAGGCTCCTCTGCGACTACCTGGGGGTGACCGACCTGGCCAGCATACAGAGCCAGCACTGGGTAGAGGCGGCCAAGGCCGCCCAGAAGGCCATCATAAGGAACCCTTACTCAATTGACGCCAAGGGGCTTAAGGTCCTTGTAATCGACGACATTGTAGACACGGGGGAGACCCTGGCCCTGGCACGGGACTTCATAAGGGCCGAGTGGAAGCCTGAGGAGGTCAGGACGGCCGCCCTCCAGTGGATAAGCCCCGTCGCCAAGTTCAAGCCTGACTACTACTACATCGAGGTCAAGGAGTGGGTCTGGTTCCAGTACCCGTGGACTAGGCTTGAGGACCTGACCCAGTTCATAGAGAGGGTCCTCAGGGAGGACGAGAGGTCCCGCCCGGGCTTGACAGAGGATGAGCTCAAGAAGATCTTCCGGGAGTGGTACGGCGTAAGCGCCGACGACTTCGGCACGTACTGGAGGCTTGCGCTCGAGAGGCTCGTAGAGAGGGGCGAGGTTGAGATCAAGGAGGGGAGGCTGCGCCCCAGCGTCAAGAGGCCGGGAACGCCTGACCCGTAGCCCCGCTCACCCGCTGACGTTGACGAAGACCATGAACCTGGGCAGCGTGTAGTTCTGAACCCCGTACTCTACGTATAGTGGGCTCGCGTTAGAGATATAGGCGAACGCCGTGAAGGGGAGAAAGTTATAGACCTGTATGTGGGCAACTAGCGAGACTATCGAGCTGCTGCTAATCTGGACCGCGTCCAGCATGCCCGAGATCACGAACGCGAAGGAGGCCGCGGGCTCGCCGACGCCGGAGGCGAGGGCGAGGAAGCCGACGGCTGACGTCACCGCCGACCCCGCGTCGAGTACCGCCCCTATCGTGGTCGGCACGTTGCTGGCCTCGTAGCTGGAGTAGGAGGTGACGGGGTAGCCTCCGGGCGCCACGGCCATTATCTGCGTCAGGTTGTAGTCGTAGGCCTGCCAGTCGACGGGCGCCGGCGTGTTGGGCAGGGGGCAGGAGAGCTCGAGGCTGCCCAGCTCCTCGGCCGCCCCGCCATTGCCCTCCGCCGCCTCGTAGGAAAGCTCACTCTCGTACGCCCAGGTGCTGATGCTCACGCAGGGGTCCCAGCCTGTCCAGTTGTAGAGGACGGGCGCGGCCGACGCGCCGCTCTCAACTACCTGCACGGCGGTCAGCTGCGTCCCCAGGTACCACGTGTAGGGGGCCCACGCCTCCCCGTAGGGCAGCCACTCGGTCCAGTTGACCAGGGCCACCTGGCCCATGATGTAGAGCTGGCCCACGTCGTAGTGCCTGTAACCGGGCTGAGTTACGGCCCCCGTCACGTTGTATGAGTACACCTGAGAGCTGCTCGTGCTCAGCGTTATCGAGGGGCCGGGTATGAGGGGCGACAGGACGTGCATGGCCTCGGCGACCTCCCCGAGACCCACGTCGCTGGAGGCCGTCGCTATGGAGGCTGCCGAGGCGATCACGGCGTCCAGGTTTACCGTGGTTATCAACAGGTTCTCGTTGAGGAGGTTTGCGCTTATGCGCAAAAGCGCCGTAGAGTTCGCGCTGTATGGCTGCGCAACTGCTATGGCTAAGCTCACCGGCCCCACGCCGCTCTGGTTGGGGTACCACGCCACGACCTGCGGCGTGAAGTAGGCCCACACCCTTCCGATGGGGCCGCTGTACCCGTTGAAGTTTGTGACGGAGGAGTTAGTGATGTACGTTGAGGTCTCCGTCGGGGTCGTCGTAACTGTTGTCGTCGTGGCCTGGGCCGGCCCGCCCAGGACCCCCTTCAGGGACCTACTAACGTCCACTGAGGGCCTGAGCACCGACCTGAACGGGCGCGACACCTCAACCTCGACCAGCCCTCCCTGCCCGGTGAGGGGCAGGCTGAGGTTCAGGGGCTCGTAGAAGGGCTGGGAGAGCACCTCGACGCTCCCGTTGGACAGGTTAACTGGGTATGAGGCCCATATGATTATCGACGGCTCGATCGAGTACACGGCCCCCTCGCCGTACCTGCGCACCCACGCCTCCGCCCAGCCCCTCAGCCTCGAGAGGTTCACGTAGACGACGCCGCCTGTCCCGTTGAAGACCGGTATGAACTCGGTCCCGTTCAGTGTAGGCGCCCAGGCCCAGACCGAGACGGAGGCGTTGGGGACAAGCTGTGGGGCACCTCGTGAGGGGTCGAACACTGCTATCGCGAGGTAGCCCCTCCTGGGCCTGGGGCCGGAGGCAGCGAGCCTCTGCCTCATGAATGGCAGGGCCAGGGCCGCAGCGACTATCACAATGACGAGGGCTGCAACGGCGCTCCTCGAGAGGGAGCGCTGCACCACAACCTCGCCTCGGGTGTTATCATGCATTAGGAGCCTTAAATTTTAATTAAGCTTTTGCAATCATGATGGGAAGACGCCGTAAAGGGCTGAGCTCACCTCATTAACCTAGCCGGTCTACATGGCTGATGACTTTTCCCAGCAGAGGCCTATGTTGGGCAGTGAGTTTTCGGCGGGCCGCGAGACGTGGACAAGGCCGTCAGAGCAGTTGCCTTACCTTGACGAGGGCGGTGCTCTTGTCCTTAGACCAAGACAGCTCTACCACCAGGGTCCCCGGGCCGGTGACGCCCTTACGCCTCAGCTCGGCCTCTGTCTCCTCGAGGCCCCTCAGCTCGTCGAGGCCCCCGTCAACTACGACCGCGATCGTGCCCCATAGTATGCTTAGCGACCTCGCCAGCCCCGCATCGGGAACACCTACGTATACCGGCGTCTGGGGCCTGAAGGCAGCGAGCAGGCGAGCGGACTCAAAGTCGCTTACATATGCAACTATGGAGGCGCCCACGCTCTGGGCCAGCTCGACTACGCCCCTTGATATCCTAGCCTCGAGCCCGATGTCCGGCGGCTCGACCCTCCTCGGCCTCACGTTCTTGTTAGCCTCCTCCACAACCCTGCTCAGCCATGACACGACCTCGACGGGGTACTTGCCTATTGAGGTCTCCGAGGTGACGAGGAAGCCGTCGACGCCCTCCTCGACGCCCGCGTAGACGTCGGAGATCTCCCCCCTCGTCGGGAGCGGCCTCTCGATCATGCTCATGAAGATCTCAGTCGCCAGTATGACCGGTTTGAGCTTCCTACGGGCGGCCTCAATAATTCTCCTCTGAATGATAGGTATGTCCTCAAGAGGGAAGTGCATGCCGAGGTCGCCCCTCGCTACTATGATGCCGTCAACTACGTCAAGTATCTCGTCAATGTTCCTTACACCGCTCGGCGTCTCTATCTTAGCCAGGACCCTCAGGTCCTTGACGCCGGCCTCTTTAAGCGCCCTCTTGACCACCTCGACGTGCCTCGCGCTCCTTACGAAGCTCGCCATAACGTAGTCGAACCTCCTTGAGGCTATGTACTTCATGTCCTGCAGGTCCTTCTCGGTTACTGGGGGGAGGTCGAACTCCTTGCCAGCTACGACGACACCCTTCCTCGGCTCAAGCCTCGTGCCAGAGACGACCCTGAGGGTAGCGGAGTCCCTCTCTACGTCCTCGACGGCTAGGACGACCTTCCCGTCGTCGACCAGCACCCTGTCGCCCCTCTCTATAGTGTTGAAGAACGCCCTGCCGTCTACGGGCACCCCGTCACCTCCAGCGTCCTTGTACTTGAACCTCACGACGGAGCCCGGGGCCACGTCAAGTCCCCCAAAGGGGCCCAGCCTTATCCTCGGCCCCTCTAGGTCGGCTATCAGGGAGACGGGAACGCCCAGCTCGGCGGAGGCCTTCTCAACCATGTCGGCGAACGAGGACCACTGCGTCGCGTCGCCGTGGCTCATGTTGATCCTGAACCCGTCCGCGCCGGCCGCCATCATCTTCCTTACTACCGCGTAGTCCGCCGTGGAGGGGCCCATCGTAACTATGATCTTGGCCAGCCTTATCAACGCCTTTCCCAGGCCCCCTTGCAGACCGAGGATAATATATACAAGTCACACGCCCACTATCCCCGCCTCCCTCAGCTTACGGAGTATTATCTCCGCCTCCTCGAACTCCTCGGCGGCCCTCCTAATGTCATCATAGGAGACCTTCAGCCTCCCCCTTTTAATCAGCTCGGAGACCCTTTTGAGTCCCTCTAGGTCCTCCTCCCTGCCGGCCCTCCCCTTCAGGGCGAGGTACTCCTCAGGGCTTATGACCTTGACCTTAACGCCCTCCACGTCAACCCTCCTTGCCTCCCTTACGAACCTCTCAGGGACGTAGAAGTCGTAGAGGTTGTCATAGAACTCCACAGGCACCTCGACGCCCTCCACGGTCACTGTTATCCTTGGGGTCCCCAGCCATGTCTGCCCTACGTGCCAGGAGTTCGCCTCGGCTATCTCAACGTACTTGTCCTCAGCCTCAACTACGCTAGGCGACTCCGCGAAGAGGTCAACGTCCTCACCCATGTCGTCAAGCCCCGCTGCAATGCTGACGACGGAGCCCCCTATCACCGTGAACTTCAAGCCGTTGTCAAGAAGGGCCCTCATGGCTGCCGCGAACGCCCTCCTGTCCACCATGGCTCCCTGAGGAGACCAGGTTGCGGGACTAAAAACGTCACCTGCTAACCTTGGACTCTATAACGCTCACCAGCTCCCTTACCTCAGGCCTCTCAAAGAGCCTCCTCGGCCCCTCGAGCAACTTAACGAGCGCCTCCGCTGTAGCCTCCTTAAGGTCTGCCGGGTGAAGCCTCCCCTGCACGTATGCGTTCGCAAGCTCCTCGTAGGAGTGGAAGTCGATGGGCCCCCCGTACTTCTGGGGCCTCTCTACGTGCAGAACGAAGCCGGGCCTCGCGAAGAGTATGTATCTGTTTATCTCTATGATGGGGTTGAACTCGACCTGCCTGGGAGGGCAGTAGGCCGCCCTTATCTTAGACCTCACCTCGTCCTCTGAGTCGCTCAGAAATATCGCGTCAGAGGCCTTGGACTTAGACATCTTGAAGGCGGCCACCTCCTCGTCCTTCTCGACGCCCTCCATCCGCCTCCCCCCGCTTAGCCCTGTCAGTATAGGCGTGTGAAGCGCTACCACCTTCTTCCTTCCCATCCTCTCGGCAACCTCCCTCTGTAGGACGTGGGCCTTCCTCTGGTCAAGCCCCCCTAGCGCTAGATCAAGGTCCATGTACAATATGTCTGACACCTGCATGGCGGGGTATATCAGCTTCGACGCGTCTAGCTCGGCCTCGTCGTAGTTCCTCCCCATTATGGTCAGGGCCCTCCTCATCCTCGCCAGCGTAGTGAGCTTCATCACCTTGATGACGAGCGCCCAGTAGTCCCTGTCGGACGCTATCCTCTCGGCGTCCACGAACTCAACCCTGTCAACGTCAACTCCCACGGACCTCATGACCTCCCTCATGAGCCAGGCGGCCTTCCTGATGAGGTCGATGTCGCCGCCGAGCTTGTCGTTGATCATGGCGTGCCACGTCGCCTCGAGCACGATAAAGTGGACTCCCGCCTCCACAAGGTCCTTAACCTTGTTCATCCAGATGAGGTGTCCTATGTGGACCAGGCCGCTGGGCTCATATCCTATGTAACCCCTGAGCTGGGAGCCGGACGAGAGCCTCTCCCTCAGCTCTTCAGGCGTTATGACCTCGACCAGGTTTCTCGTTATGGCCGCGAGCTTCCCTTCTACGTCCAAGGCCAGGGCCTACAACTCTGCCGAAGGGGAAAATATTAGCTTAATGCACGGCTATGGCCTTGCAGGCCAAATTCGGGCCTGGCCTCATGCCTGCGGTATCCTGGCCCTCTGGAACTTTACGTCAGCCTTAACGGGCTTAGTCGCGTCAATGCCGACCTTTGTCGTCATTCCGTCCTCTACGGAGCTGGGATCCAAGGTGGACCCTCTCACCCTGTTTACGATGAGGAGACCCCTATCCGCCTGGAACCGCGTGGCGATGGCCCACTCCACCTGCCCAGGGTCGTCGACAGATATGTCATCATCCACCACCACTACGTGCTTCAGGCTCGGGTGCGCGGCGAACGCGGCCATGATCGCGTTCTTAGGGTCCCCGTCGTGGGACTTCCTTATTGAAATGACCGCGTGAAGCCAGTGCCCGCTGGCGGGCGTGAGCCTCACCTCGACGACCTCTGGGACGACCCTTGATACCGAGTCCCAGATGCTCGCCTCCCTGGGGAAGCCCATAAGGAGGCCGTGCTCATAACCGCCTGGAAGTATAACGTGGGCTAGCTCGTCCTGGTTCAAGAGGACCCTCTTGACCTCAAGCACCGGCTGCTTCCTGACCCTGTCATACCCGCCCATAGCCTCCACGAAGGGGCCCTCGTCGACGAGCTCTCCAGTGATCTGGCCCTCTATCACGACAGCAGAGCCTACCGGGACTGGGTTGCCGTTAACGGGGCTCCTGAAGACCTCCAGCCCTCCAACGAGGGAGGAGGCCAGCTCGAGCTCGAAGACGCCGAGAGGGGGTGAGGTGGCGGCCGCAAGGAGAACGGCAGGGTGCACGCCGATAACGACTGTCACGGGGAGGGCCTCCCCCTTAGATGTGGCCTTCTGGTACAGGTACCAAAGGTGCCTTGGCACTAGCCTCACCGCGCCCCTTCTCTCGTCAAGCACCATGATCCTGTGCACGCTTGCATTGCAGACGCCCTCGTAGCAGGCTATGAATATCGAGCTGGTCAGGTAGTGGCCGCCGTCCAGCTCATAGAACTTGACGGCGGGCAGGGAGAGGAGGCCCCTGGGGGCCTCCTTCATCTGAGGCGGGGGGCAGTATATGAGGGGCTGAGGGCTTGATGCCGCTCTTAGGACACGCCTATAGGCGTCCTTGAGGTCAGCGGCGCCGAGGGCCCTGACAACCTTGGACCTCGTGTCGGCTACGTTCCCTACGGCCCCTATCTCAGAGCCCCTGACCCGGAACCTGAGGGCCTTCGGGCCGCCCTGTGACCTCAACAGCGCGCGCGCCGGCTCGTACTCGCTTGAGAGCTCGCCAACTTCATCGAAGCCTATCTCGTCTACGAACCCGCTGAGGGATGCCTTCAAGCCAGCCCCTGGGGACTGGCTTTGACGTACCTATTAATGGTTAACACTTGCCCTCAGGGCTAGGGCTACGGCGGCCCTTGCGTTCGCGTCACGCAGCCTAAGGGGAAGTGGTATCCTTAGGGCCGTAGTCCCGCTCTCATCAATGAAGCTCATGGGCAGCCCGAGCTCAAGGAGCTGTCTTGCGACTTCCTCGAACCCCGAGCCGTCCCCCACAACTACCCAAAGCCTGCGGTGGGGGACCCGTATGTTAAGCTCCTGGGCCCTGCGGGCAACCTCGTCACACGGAGCCGAGGACGCCTCTAGCACCGTGCCGTCAGCGAGCGCTGCCAGCCCGCAGAGGCTGGTGCCGGAGTCCACAGCCAATATCATCCTGGAGAACATCTGCCTGGGGTATGCCACGGCCCTGGATATGGCGGCCAGCGGGTCCCTTTCCGAGACTATGCGCCGATCCTCGACGCCCTTGAGGAAGCCCTCGTAATACTTCATCTCTGGGCTCCCGGGAAGCGGCGCCACCACAACGTCCCACCTCCCGCCAGGGTCCTCGATGAAGTAGTATCCCTGGGACCTCAGGAGGTCTCTCTTCAGCCTCAGCTCCCTGAGGGCCTCAGGGTCAGCCCTGAGCCACAGCACCCTCCTGGCGACCCGCGGATCACCTCTGATCGTTTTGCCTGTGGCCCTTATAGGTGCTCCTTAAGGGTTCGCTGCGTCACATACATTTTAGTTGGCCGGTTGATGCTCTCAGGGTCCTGCCTTGGTGCACGGGACTCTCGACAGGAGGGCCCTTGACCACAGGTCCCTCCTGATGCTCGCCGACTCCTTTCACGAAGTTACCCCGGTCCAGTGGGTTAGGGCATACCAGGACCCAGAGGGCTACGTGACATACCTGGGGGGCTCGTGGTCCCTTAGCGATGACGGCTACCTCCTTTTCTCTGAGGTCCCTGCCCCTGGCCTTATCAAAGTCAATGGGCAGGCCTACCATGAAGTTGACGCTGAGCACGTCATGGTTCCTCTCCCGGCCGGCAACATCGAGATAACGCTTGAGGTATCGCCTTACGCTGACTTCGGCGAGCCCTCCAGGCCCTCAGCAGGCAGGGCGTACGTTGCCAGGATGGACCCTGACGCCTTCCAGCTGTACCTGTTGGTAAGCTATCTACTAGACCTGGCCTCATCCTCGGATGACCCAGAGCTGCCCCCCTCGATCTACCAGGCCGTAACTTCAGCCCTTGCGAGGGTTATCATAGCACACCCGGGTGCACGGCAGCTCGACGCTGTCAGGCTCATGTATCGCGGCCCTATTGACCTCGACAGGATCGTGGCCAACATGAGGTCGGAGAACGTGCTTGCTGAAGGCATGGGCAGCGTCCTGGGCGCAGACAAGGCCCTTGCCGAGCTAGGGGGTTCGCTGAGGGACCTTGTTGAGCGCTTCGGCAAGCGTGGTCTCGTGGCCGCAGTCGGTCACGCCCACCTGGACGCTGCCTGGCTTTGGCCCTTCTCGGAGAGCAGGAGGAAGGCCCACAGGACGTTCGCAACAGTTGTGACGTTGATGGGCAGGCACAGGGACGTTACGTTCGTCCAGTCCTCGTCCCTTTACTACGAGTGGCTGAAGGAGGACGACCCGGCCCTCTTCAAGAAGGTCAGGGACCTGGTCGATGAGGGGAGGTGGGACTTGGGGGCAGGTTACGTCGAGTTTGACGCGAACCTGCCCTCGGGGGAGTCCATAGCGAGGCAGCTCCTGTACTCACAGGCCTTCTACCTCAAGGAGTTCGGCAGGCTGGCAAGGGTGCTCTGGCTGCCCGACAGCTTCGGCTTCGCCGCCACCCTACCTCAGATAGCGAGGCTGGCCGGTGTCGAGGCGTTCATGACGCACAAGGTCTCATGGAACGACACAAACAGGTTCCCCTACAGCGTCCTGAAGTGGGTGGGGCCTGACGGGACGTCCCTGCCCTCAATAGCCTTTGGCCTGGCCGGGAGAGGGTACAACGGCAACGCCCGGCCATCTGACGTCCTCGCTCAGTGGAGGGCCTGGCAGGACAAGGAGGCGCCTATGCTCTACTCATACGGCTACGGGGACGGGGGAGGAGGGCCAAGCGAGTTAATGATACTCGGCCTGCAGCGCCTCAACGACCTGCCCCTTGTCCCGAACGTTAAGAGCATCACGCCCACCTCATATCTTCGTGAGGTAAGCCCCAGGAGCGAGTGGCGCGAGGCAATATACGTTGAGACGCACCGTGGAACCTACACCTCGCACGCCAACGTCAAGGCCCTGCACGAGGACGCGCAGAGGTGGCTGAGAGAGGCGGAGCTGTGGGCTACCCTGGCGGGGGCCAGGGACCCCGAACTCATCGACCTCTGGAAGGTACTCCTGAGGAGCGAGTTCCATGACGTTCTTCCCGGGTCAGCCATAGCCAGGGTATATGACGAGGTGAGAGATGAGCTGAACCGCGTCATAGTGAGGGCCCAGGAGAAGGTCGCCCGTTACGTAGGCAGCCCCAACGAAGGCGAGAGCCAGGCCGTGGTGAACTCTATGCCTTGGGCCAGGAGGGGCTATGTCGAGCTCACACGGCCTGTCAGCGGCTGCCAGAGGGTGGGAGAGTCGTGCATGGCCTACGTTGAGGCGCCAGCGGTCGGGTTCGCCGGGCTTACGCCTAGGGACCCGGCCGACAGGGCTACCGCCTATGTAGAGGGGGAACACATCGTGCTAGAGAACTCGGCACTCAGGGCCGTTTTCTCTAAGGAGGGCGCGCTCCAGTCGTTGAGGCTGAAGCGGCTGGGATGGGAGTCAATAAGGGAGCCGAGCAACCTGATCTATGTCTACCAGAACTCGCCGGGCTGGGCTGACGCGTGGGACGTTGAGCCGGGCTACGAATCCTCCGGCAGGGCGATAAAGGCCATATTCGCCGAGGTCGCAGCCGAGGGCCCCCTAGTAGCGTCCGCTAGTTTCAGGTACTCCTTTGAGGGCTCTTGGCTCGAGCAGGAGGCCAGGGTCTACGCCGGCATGGGCCTCCTTGAGCTCAGGGTGAGGGCGATGCTTACCGACAGGGATCGGCTCGTGAAGGCCTGGTACCACTTCAACGTCAACAACGACGTGTACATGTACGGTGCGCCCATGGGCTTCCTCGAGAGAACAGCGAGCTGTAACACGCCCTGGGAGAGGGCGAGGTTTGAGGTCCCATTCCAGAAGGTCATTGACCTATTTCAGGCAGACAGGGGGGTCGCGGTGCTATCGCCGAAGAGGCACGGGGCCTCCGTGTGCATGAGCTCGATTGGCCTCACGCTCCTGAGGTCGCCGACCTTCCCTGACCCGCGGGCCGACATGGAGGAGGTAAGGTTCAGCTACGCAATACTGCCCCACCAGGGCGACTGGAGGTCCGCCGGTGTGGCGAGGGCTGCCTATGAGTACTGGGCCCCCATGTTCGTTGTTAAGGGTTCCGGGGCCGATTCTTCACTGCTGAGCCTTGAGCCGCACAACCTCGTCCTGGAGGCCGTCAAGGCGCCTGAGGAGGGAGACGGTTTGGTGCTGAGGATATATGAGGCCCACAACGTTGAGGGCTGGGGTGAACTGAGGCTGCCCTTCCAGCCTAAGGAGGTGAGGAGCCTGGACCTGCTCGAGACCACCGAGGTCCATAGGGAGCTGAAGGTTAACGGTAACCTGGTAGAGTTCCACTACAGGCCCCGCGAGGTGATAACGCTACTGGTTAGGTGAGTGGTGGGGCCGCCGGGATTTGAACCCGGGACCACGAGGGCCCAAGCCTCGCATCCTACCAAGCTGGACTACGGCCCCCGGGGTGAACCCCTGGCTCGCGCTAATTTTTCCTTAGCGCGCGGTGCCGCCGCATGTACGCTCCATGTTAACCCCCCAATCAACCATCAGGAGATGTCATCAAAAAGCGATGTCTTTTTAAGCTTTGGCCGACCACAATTCCCTGACCACAGCGGGTGAGAGCGTGTCCAGCAACCTCCAGTTGGTGAAGGAGTGGATCATCACCAGGAAGCCCGCAAGGGTTGAGGTCGGCCTCTTCGAGCTGCCCGACGGCAAGAGGAGGGTAATGAGCCTCAAGAAGGGCCAGCAGTCCGGCTACAAGCTGGTCAAGTCATGGACCCTCGCCCCCAAGCACGTCAAGGCCCTGAAGGCGCAGCTGTTCAAGGACCCGTCGACCGGCAAGTACGTCAGGAAGATAGTCCCCGCCTGATCTTACATAAAATAAAAACTAAATTAAAATATTTTTTAATTTATTTTGTTTTAGATAAAGCTTACTGTAAAGGACTGCATAGGTGTAACTAGCTATTCAAGCTCGTTAAGGGTCAGCTCGCCTTGGCAGGGCTCACGGAGGGCGTGGGGATTAGACCTTGGACCCCTGACGTCTGCAGGGACGTGTCTCTACAGGCCCTGGGGACGCCTTCGAGGAAAGGAGCGGCCATAGCGCCGGGGGTGGGATTTGAACCCACGCACCCTTTCGGGTAACGGGTCTCGAGCCCGTCGCCTTGGACCGCTCGGCCACCCCGGCGCCGATTACTGTTGAACCTGAGGCCCTTTTTACCCTGTTTGCTTGTCTGCGAGGCTGGCCTGCAGACTCACAGAGTTGACGCGCTGATGACTACCCTGACGTGGCCTGGGGCCCTGGGAACTAACCTTTTATCCTTCTGCCCTCACACAGCCCATGGCTGACATAGGCCAGCGACACAGAGTATCGGACGCGTCAAGGGAGGGTGAGAAGGTTTGAAGTACCTGATTAAGGCCTCTTTCGAGGTCGACGGAAGGGTAGAGAAACATGACATCATAGGCGCCATATTCGGCCAGACTGAGGGCCTCCTCGGCTCTGAGTTCAACCTAGAGGAGCTTCAGAACAAGGACAAGATAGGCAGGGTACACATAGACCTCAGGTACCAGGGGACCAAGACCCTCGGCCAGATCCAGATACCAAGTAACCTGGACAGGGTCGAGACCGTCCTCCTAGCCGCAATGCTTGAGACCGTGGACAGGGTAGGGCCTTACTCTGCCAGGGTCTCCATAGAGGGCATCGAGGACCTGAGGGCCGAGAAGCTAAAGGCGATAGTGCAGAGGGCAAGGGAGCTCCTGCAGCAGGTGAAGGAGCAGGAGCCCGACATAAAGGAGATTATAAGGCAGGTCACCCAGAAGGGGGAGGCCCAGCCCCGCGTTGTAGAGTACGGTGAGGACAAGCTCCCCGCGGGCCCTGACGTGGAGAGGTCGGACACGCTGATCGTGGTGGAAGGGAGGGCCGACGTAATAAACCTGCTCAGGTACGGGTACACCAACGTCATAGCCCTCGGCGGGGCCAAGGAGAAGGTGCCCAAGACCATAATTGAGCTTGCTAAGAACAAGAAGGTGATACTCTTCGTTGACGGTGACAGAGGAGGCGAGCTCATAATCAAGAACGTCCTCAACCAGATGCACGTAGACTACATAGCGAGGGCCCCTAAGGGGATGGAGGTTGAGCAGCTAACTGGGAAGGAGGTCGCCAGGGCGCTCGCCCAGATGGTCCCAGCCGAGGAGTTCGTCAAGCAGCTCCAGAAAGAGGAGGTTAAACCTGTCCAGCCACCCCAGGAGGCCCAGCCCGCAACTCCTCAGGCCGTTGAGCAGCCTGCTCCTCAGGCGCCTCCTCAACCAACCCCTACTGAGGCAGGGGCCGCCATTGCTATCCCTGCCCCAGCCCAGCAGCCGGCGCCCCAGCAGCCGCAGGAGGCCGCTGAGGCAGTGATGGCCCCCGCTGAGACTGCCCAGGCCCCGCCTCAGCAGGCCGAGTCCCAACAGGGCCCCACGAGCATGATAATGCCGAAGCAGGTCCTTGACGCGATAAAGGAGCTGAAGGGAACGCTGGAGGCGATAGCCTACGACAGGTCCTGGAACGAGGTTGCTAGGCTTAAGGTCAAGGACCTTTACTCCTGGATGCAGCAGGCCGAGGCAGGCAAGATCTACGCGGTGGTCTTCGACGGCATAATAACCCAGAGACTCCTTGACGCAGCTTCAGATAAGGGCGTGGCCCTCCTGATAGGGGCCCGGATAGGGAGCAAGGTTGTCCCGAGGAAGGGCGACGTCGTCTTCATGACATTCAACGACCTAACTTAAGAGTACCTCATTTTTTGTTGAGGTAGTCGAAGAGCGAGGCCTGCCTTGCCCCGGTCTTGAGCTCCTTCTCTGAGACTCCGAAGAACTCCAGTATCCTGAGGGCGGCAGGGACCACCTGTTTATCTATGTAATAGCCGAAGTCCACCTCTGACGGCTTCACGAGGAAGTAGGGCCTGGCCCTCTTCGAGACCGGGCCGTCTCCCTTGACGACCACGTAGCCAATCTTGGACCCTACGTCTATCTTGAACCCGAGCTTCTCCATCATCCTCGCGGCGTATACGTGGGGCCCCTCCGCCTCATACTCGTCAAGCCGCTTGGTCAGGGTCTTCCATATCACGAGCTTCTCGACCTCAACCTTCCCTGCCCTCAGCCTATCTATGACGTCCCGGACGTAGTCGACCGCCTTCCTGAGATCGCCAGTCCTAAGTATTATCTCCGCAACCTGGGACTGCGTCTCCTTGGCTAGGTCGCTCCAGTCCCCCCTCACGGCCTCGAACCCAACGATATCTATCTTACCCTCCGGCGTCAGACCGGCGTACCTCTTCTTGGCCTCGGTGAAGAAGACCCTGCTGTACACCTTGTCGACCTTTATGTCGAACTCGAGACCCTTCGTTATCTCCTCAATGAGCTTAGACACCTTCTCAGGGTCGTTCTCAACGAAGAGGCTGTCGGTGTCGCCGTAGTAGACCCTCAGCCCCAGCGACCTGGCGAGCGAGACGGCCCTGGTTATCAGCTCCCTCCCCCACGCAGTCACGGACTCCGCGCACTGCTTGCAGTACCACCTCGCGGCTGCCCAGCCCATGTAGCCGTAGCTAGCGTTGGCCAACACCTTCACGGCCCTCTGCCTCTCATTCAAGAGCTTGTACTGCGGGGAGCCCTCCGGGTACCTCTTCATGGCCTGCTTAACCTCGGCCCTCCACCTCAGGAACCTCTCGAGCACGACCCTGAAGAAGGCCGGCCTGTCAGCGCAGAACCTGTGGCCTACCCCGGGTGCCTGGTTAGCCCTCGAACACTGCTCGCCTGGCCTCAGCAGCGTGTCAGGGCCGACGTTGTACTTGACCATTATGCTCGGGTACATGCTCGCGAAGTCAAGGACGGCGACGTTCTGGTGCACGCCTGGCTTCGGCTCGAGGACCACGGCCCCCGTGTAGGTCTCAAGGGCCCTCGTCTCCTCCTCCTTCCTGTTGGGGACAAGCTCACCGAGCTTCTTGGCTTCCCTCATGAACCTCATCTCGAGCCTAAAGGCTACGCTCGCCGCGGCGACCTGGTCAAGGGGGAGGCCGCTGATCTGGCTCAGCTGCGCGCCAAAGGGCAGGAACTGGTAGGCGAGCCCCAGCGTCGAGATCACGTCATCCATGTTATAGTCAAGGAGAGCCTTCCTCTTCTCGGGGCTGTCCCAGTACTCCGCTATCCTCCACCACTCAAGGTTGACCCTCTTGTCCTTGGGCATCACGCCCAGGTAGTCGGCCACCTCATCAAGGGTCTTGACCTTCACCTCCTGTATCTCCTCGGCGAAGTTGTACAGGTCCACGTTAAGCCTGCCCTGGACTGAGACATGGCCGAAAACGCTGGGGCTGGGCGCGGCCCCCCTCTTTCGGCCCACTTCGAGCGCCACTCCATTCGCCTTGGCCCTCTCAATAAGGTATGGCCAGTCGAAGGAGTTCTGGTTGTACCCCACTATTATGTCAGGGTCCTTCTTCTTAACAACCTCAACGAACTCCCTAAGCAGCTCCCTATCATCATGTCCCCTCGCCGAAAGCTGTAGCCTCTCCCCGTCATTGAAGGCCAGGCCAATTACGATAACGGGGTCCTTTGCAGGGTTAGGCGAGCCCTGCGGGTTGTAGGCCTCTATATCAAAGGCCATTATCCTCAGGCCCTCAAGGGGGTCAATGTCAGCCATGGAGGGGTCCTCCCTCAGCTCAGACGTAAGCCTGTACACGGCGTCTACCAGAGCGTCGCTTCTCTGGACCCTCTCGCCTGTGGCCCTGTACCACCTCATAGGGTAGAGGTTCTTGTCTATGAGGTATCTGATGGAGAACCTAACGTCAGCCTCCAACACGTCCTCAACGCCAGGGACCTTGGCGGCCTCCTCACGGTACTCCCTCACCACTTCAGGTATGACCGTCTGGACTCGGACCGCCCTGACCGGCCTGCCGAAGTACCTCGCCTCTATTACGTCTACTGAAGTTATCGGGCTCCTGGGTTTTGACAGCTTCCTTAGGGAGGCAGCTACAGAGGTCGGGTCAGCCCCCTCCTTCATGAGAACGTAGAAGTAAGGCCTGAAACCGTCGTCGAGGATGAGGAGCCTCCTGCCCTTGTCGTCCCTCACCCACATCTCAATGACAGGTCGCCCTGCCTCCACTTCGTAACTTATGTCGAGAAGCTGGAACGTGAGCTCCTCGCCCAACGGGCCCCCGAGGATGGTCTGTCGCGGGCGGCCTTAAGCGGTAGCGCTCAGGCCGACGCTATCAGCGCGGCAATCCCGCTTATCACCACTAGGGCTGAGAGGGTCCAGTAGACTGCAGCCCTCCACCCCCTCAGGGCCTGGTCGCCCATTAAGTCAACCCTAGACGCGATCCTGCCGAGGAGGTAAAGGAGGGGAGCGAGGACGACCGTGAAGGAGACCATGAGACCTATCATCAGGGCGACCAGGTTCCTCGTAAGCATGACAACGAGCAGGGCCGGCACGGACTCTAGGATGTACACGGCCCTGTAGGCGTTGGTGCCCCTCGTTATCCCAAGGGACTCGATAACCCCCCAGGCAGAGGCCAATGAGACAACGACAAGCGCTAGGAAGCCAGCGGTCACGAAGCCGACTCCCATGACGTACCTTGCGAGGGAGCCGAACGGCCTCAGCGCGCCTATCATTGAGGCTGGGTCGAGGTAGTTTCCCGTGTCGCCCACTGCGACCCCGTCGACGACTGTTATGGCCATCAGAACCTCCGACACTACAGCCCCTATAAGCGTCTCCAGCCTCTCGGACCTGAGGTCACACCTTGTGAGGCCCTTCCTAGCGTCTGCCCCGGAGTGGAAGAACAGCATCCAGGGCATTATGACGGCCCCTACGCTCGCCGCGACCATGTAGTCGAAGGAGCCGTTAGTCAGCGGGGGAGGCGAAATTAGGGCCGAAGCAACCCTAGCAGGGTCGGCCCTCACGGCTACCGCTGACGCTACCAACGCAACGACCAGGATGAAGCTGACGGGGAGCAGCACGGCCTCTGCGTGCCTATACCTCCCTGTCCAGGCCACGAATATGTGAAGTGCGAACACTGCCAGTAGGCCTGGCAGGACCGGCAGCCCCAGGAGGCTCAGGCCTAGCGCTATCCCTGCGTACTCGGCCACGTACTCGAGGACGTCAGTTACAGCCATTGGCACTGAGGCAAGGGCGGCCGCCCTCCTGCCATATAGCTTCCTTATCGCCGTTCCAAGGCCCAGGCCCCCGACGGTGCCGAGGGTGCCGGCCACGTCCTGTATGAAGAACAGTGGAACGGCGAGGACTAGCATTAGGATCGCCATCCTGTACCCCCAGCTGGCACCTGCCTGTAGCCCCGTCACAATTGAGGCTACGTCAACGTCTGCGATCATCACTAGCCACGCCGGCCCAAACGTCCTCATGAGGTCCTTTACCTTGGCGTAGTCCATCTCTCGCTCCAGCTCTTTCTCCCGGTGCGCGCCAAGGTTTTTAAGCTAGCCTTAACTCTCACAATATTTAAAAAATATCGATTATCCGATCCACCTCGAGTGTTATAAGGGGACGCAACCGACACAAACCACTAGGATATGGCTGGCACGCTCATCGCGTTTGAGGGGATAGACGGTAGCGGCCTAAGCACGCACTCTCGGCTGTTGGCCGAGGCCCTGAAGGCCGTTGGCTGTAAGTCAGTATACACTAAGGAGCCCACTGACGGACCCGTTGGCCAGATCATTAGGTCCCAGCTCTCCTCAGCGTCCCCTGACGCGGTCTTGATGGCGCTGCTATTCGCCGCCGACAGGGCATGGCACCTCCTCTCAGACCCGACACTGCCCGGGAGGGGTGGTGTAATTGGGGCCCTGGAGGCGGGGTACGTAGTGGTCACGGACAGGTACAAGTACAGCTCTATCGCGTACCAGGGGACTGCTGGCGCACCGCTGGAGTGGCTCTGGGAGGTCAACTCCTTCGCGAGGGAGGCCGACATGGTCGTCTACATAGACGTGCCTGTCGAGGTAGCCATGGCGAGGGTGCAAGAGAGGGGGAGGAGGGAGGCCTACGAGAGGGCCGGCTTCCTCTCGTCGGTGAAGATGACCTTTGAGGGCGTCCTGGAGGAGGCAACCCGGAGGGGGGTGAGGGTTCTGAGGGTGAAGGGCATTGAGGGGGGAGCTGTTAGGCCCATTGAAGAGGTTTCACGCGAAATAGTGGAAAGGGTCATGAAGTCGCTGAACGGATGCGGGCCTTGAGCTTATAAACTAGCGGCCCAGGGCATAAGCGGTGCCGCCTATGTCCAAGGATAAGCTCACGGGAGCCGCCCTGTTGGTGATATCTGTAGTTATCATATTGGCGTACAACTTCGTGCTCTGGTACCCCTCCCTGTCCAAGGTAGCCAGCGTGTTTCTCCTAAAGCTCACGGACTCCATCATAGTCGTAGTCGTCCTCGGCATACTTGCCTACATAGGGTACACCCTGTACACAACCCCGCCCCCGAAGCCCATCGAGGAGATAGAGAAGGAGCTTGAGAAGGAGCTGAAGGCCCTAACCCAGTCCCAGAAGGCCCAGCAGGAGGGCGGGCAGGCAGGGTCCGGCCCCTCGGCGTCTTCCTGAACTTCCAAATTTAAACCCGAAGCGACTTTCCTTGTTAGAGAAGAGGCTTGAGGGGCAGGTCGCTGGCTAGGACCGCTCAGGCATTCCTCGTCGCAGTCGTCGTAGTGGTCGGCGTTGCGGTGTTCCTAGGCCTAAGGAGCTACTACACTTATCAGTCGGGGTCGGCCACGACAGCACCGCTGATAACTCCTACCCAAACCAGCAGCACGAGCGCCACGGTATCCAGCACCACCACGACGTCCGCCTTGTCCCACCTTACCCTTTCAGAGATAGAGTCCTTCAGTTGGCTTAACGAAACCCCATCCCTTGGGCCGTCCAGCTCTCAGAAGGTAATCGTGATCCTCTATGACCCTGAGTGCCCCTACTGCGCCATAGAGCTCAATAGCACACTCCCCTTCCTCTACTATATTTCGGCCAACACAAGCCAGGCGAGGGTTGTTTTCCTCGGCCTTCCAATCCACGTTTTCTCGACCCAGATGCTAGAGATCCTTGACGCGGTCTATAACATGTATGGACAGAGGGCCTTCGCCGAGCTACTCGATGAGAACTACGCCTACTATTACTATATGATTTTACAGTACGAGGAGGGCAGAACGTCTCAACTCGTCATGCCAACCAACGCCACGCTCGTAAGCATGGCCGACTCCCTTGGCTATAACGTGACTCAGGCTGAGGCTACGGCCTACTCCTCCCTCGTGAACTCGACCGCGTACTTCCTCGCCCAGCACGGCCTTACCAGCACCCCGACAGTGCTCGCCTATGACGGGCAGGGGGGCCCGGTCTACGTCCAGGTAGGGCTTGTGAACCCCTACTACATAGTCTGTAATTTAACTGAGAAGCTCTCGCTGTCGGTCCCGGGTGTATCCTGCTGACGCCCTGCGAGACGTACGAGGCAAGGTTCCCCTGGGGCACAAGGTACGTGGCCGTCTGCCGCGGAGTAAACCTGAACGACGAGCAGCTCGGCAAGGTCTCCGAACTTCGTCCTGGGAACTTCGTCGTCAGGCTGAGGTATCCTCCGGACCCCTGCCTCCTGGCACTAACCGTGACTTACGTCGAGGAGGACTACTCAGCCGGATACGCAAGGCTTAGGAACCCCTCCCTTCAGGCGCTCCTCTACCTGACCCTGACTAGGCAGGCAGCTCATGCTATTGAGGCCTCTAGGGGTGGCGACGTGATAGCAGTCGGCTCCGCAACAAGGGAGGGGCTCAGCGAGCTCCTACGCACGCTGGGGGCGTCCCCGGCTGAGCCGATACCGCTGCTGAGCTGCGACAAGGACTCCCTTCACAGGCTTAGCGCACACAGGCTGGACCTGATTAGGTGATTAGGTAAAGCTATTCAGCCCGAGACCCCGAGTTATAAGGTGGGGGCCCATGATTTCATGGGCCGCTGAGGAGCTGTGACTGATGGGTCAAAGCTATGAGGCCCTCCTCGGCCTCAAAAAGTCAGAGACCCTCGTGTAGTCGCTGCCGCCTAGCCCGTGGAAGTCCGCCTGCTTGAAGAGGCTCGAGGCGGCTGATACTATGGGGAGGGCGGCCCCCGCGTCGAAGGCGGCCCTCTTGGCGTACTCCAGGTCCTTTGCCGCCAACGATAGCTTGAAGTGGACCGGCGCGCTGGGGTCTAGGATGCGAGGTAGGTACTTGTTCGCCACCTCCGAGAAGGCCGTCCTCCTCATAACCTCCTGGAGGAGGGAGGGGCTGACGCCGTAGAGCTCGGAGAGGGCAACGGCCTCGCTGAGCACGCCTATCGTCGATATCAGGACAGCGTTATAGGCGAGCTTGAGCGCCATGGCCGACCCGATGGTCTCCCCTACCTCTAGGACATCCCCGGCTGTCAATAGGACGTGGGAGGCCGTCCGGACACAGCTCTTCTCTCCCGAGACAAGGAAGAGGGCCCTGCCCTGCTTTATGTCACCCGCCCCTCCCACTACCGGGGCCTCAACGTAACAGACCCCAAGGCCGGACAGGTGCTCTGCCGCAGCCCTGCTCGCGTTTGGCGTAACGGTGGAAGAGTTTACGAAGACGAGCCCGTCGGCCCTCCTCATGTCCGCAACAACTCCTAGCAGCGCGTTGTCGTCTGAGAGGAAGGCGAGGACAGCGTCTGCCCTTTCTGCCGCCGACCACGGGCTCGGGCTAACCTGCGCCCCTATTGACCTAGCGAGCGCCTCCGCCTTCTCCCTGGTCCTGTTCCAAATGAGGACCTCAAAACCCTGGCCCGCGAGCCTTGAGGCCATAGCAGAGCCCATAGTCCCTACTCCTAGGACGGCCACGCGCAAGCCTCTGAACCCCCCTGAATTTTAGGCGTCGCCCCCTTATGCGACTTATTGTAGGAGCCCCAAGATGCCCGAGAAGATCTGCCCCATGTGCGGCAGGAGCAGCGCGGAGGTGCCTTTCATCGGCAACCTCTGCAGGGACTGCTTCGTCAAGAGGTACGGCGTTGCCAGGGCCCCCGAGTCCCTCGACTTCAGCTACTGCGTCTCATGTAACGCGCACAGGGACAGGGGGAGGTGGTCAGCGCCCTATGAGGACGTAAGGGAGTCGCTAAAGGACTACATAGTGGCGCAGCTCGCTACGAGGGTAAGGCCAGTTGAACCCCTAAGTGAAGTCGTTATCAGGGACGTTGAGCTTGGCGATGGGACGCCCCCCAGGGTTGCCTACGTTAAGGTGGAGGGCGCCTATGGCGACGTCAGGGTTTCCGACACGATAGTTGTCTCAATCACGCCGAGGCCGACGCTGTGCCCCATATGCGCCTCGAGGAAGACGGGGCTGGGCTACGCGGCCGTCGTACAGGTCAGGTCGTACCCGAGGCCTCTCAGCGATGATGAGTATATTGTTAGGCTGGTAAGACGACTAGTCACGTCGCTAGGCGATGAGGTAGTGAAGGTAGAGGAGCTTAGGGAGGGGGTTGACGTATACGTGAGGGACAGGTCGTCAGCTAGGACGCTTGCGGCCCGCCTCAGGGCCGAGGCCGGGGCGAAGGTCATCGAAACCTTCAAGGGGGGCGGCCCCAGTTCAAAGCTCTACATATCCGCGAGGCTCCCAACCATAAAGCCCGGGGACGTGTTAGACCTCCACGGCAGGCCGATGTTCTACCTGACCAAGACCCCCCACGGCTTCCTCCTCATAGACCTAGACTCCGGGGCCAGGAGGGTGCTGAGCCCAGAGGAGCTCTGGTCAGCCGACTTCAGGCCCTACGACGGGTCAAACGTAAGGAGGGCTATGCTGCTGAGCAGGGAGGGGGACAGGTACGTGTTCACCTGGGAGGGGGGCTCGCTTGAGGTGCCGGCCTCCGACGTTACGCTTCTCACGGAGGAGGCCGTCGAGGGGCAAGAGTTTTTAGTTTATCTATCTCGGAGGAGGGTGTACGTACTCAGGAGGGAAGCCTAGCTTGATACAAAGGAAGGGGGAGGGAGGTAAGGGCGAGATACCGCTGCCCAGCGAGCAGGAAGGCACAATGCTCTGCGTCGCCGAGAAGCTCCTCGGCGCTAACTTCGTCGAGGTGGTGTGCTCAGACGGGAACAAGTACAGGGCCATGATCCCGGGCAAGATGAGGAGGAGGGTTTGGATACACGAGGGGGACCTGGTCCTCTTCCTCCCGTGGGGGACGGCTGACATGAAGGGGGAGCTGGTCCACAGGTACGAGGAGTCGCAGTCGAGGGAGCTAATCAGGAAGGGGCTTGTCCCCAAGGAGCTGCTCGAGCTCATGGGGGCTGAGGGAGGCACTTGAGCCCCCACGGGATTAGGATAGACAGGGAGAAGAGCAAGGTCAAGGACGAGGACGTTGTAAAGACAGTTGATGAGGTGTTTGACGCTTTCACCAACTACCACCTCTACAGGGTGAGGAACTCCCTCAAGGCGCTCAAGGAGCTGAGAGGGTCAATAAGCTCGGGCAAGGAGGCAAAGGTCTTCTGGGGGAGAGGGTGGCGAGGGGAGGAGCTGGCCGTAAAGATATACCTTACGTCAGCGGCCGAGTTCAGGAAAAGCATCAGGGACTACATAGTGGGCGATCCGAGGTTCCCGTCGATCCCGCCTAAGTTCAGGGACCTGGTCTACCTGTGGGCGAAAAAGGAGTACGGCAACCTCGAGGCCATGAGGGCGGCCGGGGTGAGCGTGCCCGAGCCTAAGGCGGTCTCAGGCAACGTCCTGGTAATGCAGTTCCTCGGGGAGAACGGCTACAGGGCACCCCTGCTCGTTGAGGCATACAGGGATCTTGAGCCGGAACAGCTCTCCTCCTTCCTCGACATGTTAGCCGATGACCTGAAGAGGATGGTGTGCAGGGCAGGGCTCGTCCACGGCGACCTAAGCGAGTACAACGTCATGGTATGGGACGGCAGGCCGTGGATCATCGACGTCGCCCAGGCCGTCAGCGTCAGGCACGGGAAGGCGAGGGAGTTCCTTGGGAGGGACCTAGATAACCTCTTTAGGTTCTTCTCCAGGGTAGTAGACGCGTCAGCGGTCGAGGGAGAGCTGAGGAGGTACCTGGAGGAATGCCTGTCGAGTCAGGCCTGAGGGCTGGACCTCCCACTAGGGTCTACGAGCCTATACCCCCCGAGTACCTCCAAAGGGTTAAGGAGGGCCTCAGGGGGCTCGCAAATGACCTCAGAAGAAGGCTTGGGGTCAAGGTCAGCTTTGACGAGAGGGACTCTGCAGCGGTCATTGAGGCCGAGGGGACCGGCGCTGCTGACCTCCTGAGGGCCAGAGACATAGTGAGGGCCCTCTCGATCGGTTTTGACCCCCAGGACGCCGCGCAGCTCCTGGACGAGGACTACATACTCGTTGTTGTCGACGTCACGCAGGCTGTAGGCGACAAGGAGAACCACCTGAGGAGGGTGCTGGGCAGAGTCATAGGCGAGAACGGGAGGGCTAGGAGGACGCTTGAGCAGATAACTGGGACCAGGATTGTGGTCAACGACAGGGGGCTGGTGGGGATAATAGGCGACTACGACAGGGCCACCATAGCGAGACACGGGGTCGAGCTGCTCGTACAGGGTAGGATGCACTCAACGGTCTACAGGAGGCTGGAGTCCATGGTTAGGGAGCTCAAGAGACGCAGGTCGACTGAGCTGTGGTACGGCAAGGAGTGACCGGAGAGGACGCTTAGGGTTATAACTTACCTCAGCTCATACCATAGCGTGACCCGCCGTGTCAAGCCTAGTCCTGGCAGGAAGCCTCGAGCCGCTGAGGGGGAAGACGATCTCGGTCATAGGTTACGGGAACCAGGGAAGGGCCCAGGCCATAGTAATGAGGGACAACGGACTTGACGTAATAGTTGGCAACGTTGCCGACGAGTACAGAAGCCTGGCTGAGAGGGATGGCTTCAAGACATACGACATAGCTGAGGCCGCGAGAAGGGGGGACGTCATAATGGTCCTGGTCCCTGACGAGGTCCAGCAGCAGGTGCTTAAGGAGGTAAGCGGGGCCGTCGAGGGCAGGGACGTCGTGATCGACTTCGCAAGCGGCTACAACCTGGCTTTCGGTCTCGTAGATCTCCCGGCGTCCGCCGACGTAGTTATGGTGGCCCCGAGGATGATAGGGGCTGGCATACTTGAGCTCCATAGGCAGGGCAGGGGCTACCCTGTCCTCATAGGGGTTGAGAGGGACAGGTCGGGTAGGGCCTGGGACTATGCCGTAGCGATCGCGGTGGGGATAGGCGCCGTAGGCAGGCCCGGAGGAATAGGGGTGAAGGTCACTGCAAGACATGAGGCACTCATAGACCTCCTGGATGAGCACACCAACTGGCCGCTGGTCCTTGCCAGCTTCATGGCCTTCTTCGAGGTCGCCACTAGGACGTACGGGGTCCCGCCGGAGGCCGTGCTACTTGAGCTTTACGCATCGGGCGAGATGGCTGAGGTCGCGAGGAGGATGGCCGAGCTGGGCGCCTTTGAACAGCTGAAGCTCCACTCAACCACAAGCCAGTACGGCCAGCTCAGCAGGGCGATCAGGTACTACGAGGTGGTCCACAGGATAGTTGAGGAGGAGGCGAGGCAGATATGGGAGGGCGACTTCGCGAGGGAGTGGCAGCTGGAGCAGCTGGCAGGCAAGCCCAAGTTTAGGTCGCTATGGAAGCTCGTCACAGAGTCTGAGATGGCCAGGAGCGAGGCAAAGCTGTTCGAGCTGCTTGGAGGCAGGCCGAGACGCTGAGGTGAAGGAGATATTTTCATGGCGCCGCGGCCGGGATTTGAACCCGGGTCACGGGCTTGACAGGCCCGCATACTATGCCGGGCTGTACTACCGCGGCGCGCCATGAGGTCGTCCAGGCCCAGGAGCTATTAACCTTTTTCTCCAACAGGCTTGGGGGCTGAGGCTGAGGGCCTGCACCGTTGTCGAGGGCCCGGCCGTCGTTGAGGTCAGCGACGACCTAGAGGTGCTAGGCTACAGGGCCTCCCGCGAGGTAAGGCTTGTAGTACCAGTCGGGAGGTCCGTGATCATAGCTGGCGAGGGCGAGCCGAGGATCTCAGGCGGGAGGTCATATATGTGCGACCCGGCCTCCCTCAAGCCCCTCGAGGAGGTCAGGGACAGCGCGGGACGTTCTAAGAACGTAGTTCTCGTTGGTCCGACCGACTCTGGGAAGAGCACGCTTGCCTCGTACCTCTACAACTCAGGCCTCACGGCGGCGCTCGCGAGCTTTGACGTAGGTCAGAACGAGCTCTACTGTCCCGGTTTCTCTGCTACGGCCTCCCCTCCGAGGCCCTTCGTACCAGGCTCGCCGGCTGGCGAGGCGTTAGGATGTCTTGTGGGCGACTTCACCCCAAGGGGGCTTGAGGCAAGCTACCTCTACTGCGCCTCAAGGCTCCTGAGGGCGAGGGGCCCGCTCGTCGTTGACACCGACGGCTGGGTCGAGGGGGAGGGGCTAGTATTGAAGGCCGCGATGGCCTCCTTCATAGACGCTGTCGTTGTTGCCATAGGTCTGGAGGGCAGGAGGAGGGAGCTCCTCTCTTACGTTGGCGACGTATTATTCGTCCCAAGGCTTGCCCCTAGGTCTAAGAGCAGGTCGGAGCGGGCGACCAACAGGGACAGGCTCATGGCCTCCTGCCTCTCAGGGGCTCGAAGGAGGGTTCTGCCCGCTGACGTCGCCCTTGGGCCTACGCAAGAGGGCCGGCTGGAAGGCCTCCTCTCCTCGGTCCTGGGGGGAGGCCAAGAGCACTTTGCGGTTGTAGAGAGGGCGTCCGAGCGCACAGGGACGGTGACCGTTCTGACCAGGTACGACGGCGACGTTGATGGGCTGAGGCTAGGGAGGGCCAGGATAGACCTGAGGTCCTTCAGCGGGCTCGTGCCCAGCTAATCAAAATAATTATCAGGGCCGGGACACAGCTGGAGGGGCCTGCTTGACACACAGGGCTGCTTCAAGGGTCCTGGTGGCTGTGGCGGCCGTCGTGATAGCGGCCATCATGGTTCTGTCCTACGCCGCCTATTACAGGGGGCTGGGCCCTGGGGGCGGTACGGTGTCACCGCCTACAACGTCATTAATATCGTCGTACCTCGGCGGAAACTGGTACCTCGAGGCTGACAGGTCGTTCGTTGCCACCTTTAACATACATAACAGGTCCGTCGAGCTGAGTTTCCTGAACGGCTCCTCCTTCACGTACAGCATCAACGGCACCTACGGCAAGGAGTTCGAGATGGCAGGTCCCGGGGGTGGGCCCCTCGGCGGCCTCCCCTACTGGGTGAGGGTATACACGTTTCAGGGCCAAGGGGCCTACCTGGTCTTCGAGATCTTCAAGGCCAACTCAACCCAGCTTCAGTGGATGCTGGAGTCGCTGGAGTCCAAGTTCGGGCCTCCAGCCGAGTCCGACGGCGTAAAGTACTACGTGGAGAGCCCCTACGCGCCGCTCGTCAAGATCACCTACGTCTATGCCGTCTATGGCAGCTACCTCGTGATACTGGGGTCAAACACCACCTCGTCGGGGTTCCTGCTGGCCGAGCTCGCCGTCAGGTACGCCCTGACCCTACCTTAGCCGCAGGCGCCCCTGGGGGTAGGGGGCATGGGCTCCGATAAGGAGGAGGGGTATCGGAGGATAGCCGAGGCGGTCAGGTCGTGCAGGGCCTGCCCGCTACACAGGACCAGGACTAACGCCGTCCCCGGCGAAGGCAACCTGGACGCCGACGTTATGCTCGTGGGAGAGGCACCAGGGAGGACCGAGGACGAGCAGGGCAGGCCCTTCGTGGGCGCCGCTGGGCAGCTCCTCAATGAGCTCCTGGAGAGGGCCGGCATGCCGAGGCAAACGGTGTACATAACTAACGTGGTCAAGTGCAGGCCGCCCAACAACAGGACCCCAACCGAGGAGGAGGTCGCCTCGTGCATCGGCTACCTCAAGGACGAGATAAGGCTCGTGAGGCCGAGAGTTATAGTGGCTCTAGGCAACACGGCCGGGTCAGCGATATTCTCCCTCGCCGGGCTTAGGTGGAGGGGCGCAACGGCCGAACGCGGCAGGCAGGTCAGGGCGACCCTCGAGGGCCTGGAGGTAGTTGTCCTGCCCACGTATCACCCGGCGGCGGCCCTCTACAAGCCCGACCTGAAGGACTCCCTCGCCAACGATCTAGCGCTGGCGGCGAGGCTGGCGGGGAGATCAGGCAGGGGCAGGACGCTGCTGGACTTCATGGGCGGCTAGCCCCTTCAGTAGTTCGTCCCTACACGCGTGGGCCCGCGGGGCTCGGAGCGCGCTCCCATCGCCCTGCAGGCTTGTGATGAGTGAACGTAAAGAGCTCCTTCCAACATAAAGAGGAGAGGGCTCAGCCCAGAGACCTTATCATCCGCCTATATGACCTGAGGGCCAGGGCGGCCGTTACCAGGGCCCCCACGGCCAAGGCGACCAAGGCGACCGCCGTGGTCCCGACGAGGGAGGAGCCCCCTGACACAAGCTGCTGTACTAGCTGCGGCTGGGACTGGCCGTACTGGAGCGCGCCGAGGTACCAGGCCAGCTCGTCGATGACCGCGGCCTCCATTATCCCTATGGCGTCCTGAGGGTCTGTCGGCATGAGCGCCGAGGCGTAGCTCATGTAGGCCGAGTCAAGGGAGCTCAGGAGGCCCCTCTTCGCGAGGTCCATGGCAAGCGCGGTGTACTCGAGCTGGAGCTCCCTTGCATACGACGCGGTCACCGCGGGGGAGGAGAAGCTCCTGGTCTCTATGAATATGACGTTGAGGGCGTTGGTGAGGGCGTCCTCGTAGACGCCTACGGAGGCTATGTAGTTCCCCTGGGAGAGGAGGCTGTCGCCCTCGGACACGAGGAAGTTCAGGTCGCTCTCCATGGCCTGCAGGACTTCAGCGTCGGCCTGGTCCCCGCTGGCCTGAAGCTGCTGGACGTAGTACTGGATCAGCGAGTCGGCGTACTTTATGCCCGCGTCCGTGAAGCCCCCAAGGGCCGTAGCCGTAGCGGCCAGCAGGGACGAGGTTACGTTTGGCCCCTCCCCAATGGAAGCGTTAGCCTCCATGAGCCAGCCTATGGCGCTGAGGATCCTGGCCCTCGCCGTTGCAAGGTAGTAAGCTGGAATGTATATGGTGGACAGATTCGCCTCGGGGGCGATCCCCTGGGCGTAGCTGGAGTAGTAAAGGGCGTCCGCCAGCCTGGCGAACGCCGTGGCCATCAGCTCCGCGAAGGTGAGAGACCCTGACCTGTTCGCGTAGAGCTCGGCAGATGACATCATGGCCTGGGCGCTTGAGTACACTGAGGAGGCCTGGCCCTCTATGAAGGAGACAGGGTTCCCGCCCCCCTCTGCCACCCTAAGCGCCCATACTGTGTAGTTGGCGGCCAGGGCGTCCACGTAGGCGGTGAATGCAAGGCTAGCCGCTGCGTAGGGGAGCGACTCGACGTACTCCCTGGCTAGGCCGAGGTCCGCCTCGCTCTCATTGAGGAACTGCTCGACCGCGGGGCCCACGACCGTGGACTGAAGGGACCCTAGCTGGGGGCTCAGCCGGCCAATCAGCGCGTCCGTGTAGTTGACGAAGTAGGCTGTCACGTTCACCATGACCTTGTTGAAGCCAGGGGGCGACTCGACGCTGAGGTTTGACGCGTAGCCGTAGGACTTGAAGACGCCCTGGAGGGCCTGGAAGAGGCCCGCGACCGGGACCTTGTCGGTGTCGTTACAGCTCTCGTTAGCGGTCATCTGGTTCCCGACGGGGAAAACTATACCTAGGCCCTGTGAGCTCGCGGCCTCGCACTTGTACTGCAGCCCGCCTATGGGGCCTGACAGGCCAGACGGGCTCACCGCCCCCGTTATAGCGAACCTGTGGAGCGCAGAGGCGTTGAGGCCGGTGGCGAGGGCAAAGGCCGCAAGCATGACCCCGAAGCTGCCTGAGGGCCCCTCGACGGCTCCCGTAGCGTTTATGTGCACGGTGAGGTCGTAGTTCTGCCAGTTGAGGCCGGCGTACAGCATGGCGACCATGTAGGCCATCTCCATGCTGTACTGGGTCGAGGAGCCTACTGAGCCGCTGCTGTCGGTCACGGTGACCTGGCCGGTGCCCGGGTAGGAGAGGGTGACGCTGACGTTTATGAGCACGCCCTGGGTCCCGTAGACAGCCGGGACGAGAAGCCACGTGCTCCTGGACCACCCAATTGCCTGGGCCGAAGCCAGGGGCGCCGCCGAGGCTATCGCGAGTAGGACCGCGAAGGTGGCCGCGGCGTACTCCCTCAAATTTAAACCCCCGGAGCACTGGCGTGGGCGGGAGAGGTTTTAGAGCTGAGGTGAAGCTAATTGGGCGGCAGGAAGCAGCCTCGGCTTAGGGAGGCGCAGGTAGACGAGAAGGCCGGCTCAGCCAAGGAGCTCAAGATAGCGCCCGTCCAGGTTGTGACCAAGGAGAAGGTAATGCAGAACCAGAGGCTCATGGGGCTCGTGTACCTGGTAAGCAGGTTGGGCCCGATACACGAGAGGACCCTCCACATGGTCGTCAGCGAGGTCCAGGCAAAGGGCTACGACATGGGCTACCAGTTCTTCAAGGTCGGCCAGGACCCCTACAGCCCGGCCCTCAAGAGCGACGTGGTGGCGCTGCTTTACGTAGGCCTCCTCGAGTCGGAGCCGAGGTACAAGAAGCTGGTCGTCAGCTCCTCGGGCAGGGAGGCGCTGGAGAAGGTAGGCGCCCCCAAGGGCCTCCAGGACATAGTGGAGTCCTCGATACAGGAGCTGAAGGCCAAGAGCTCAATGATGGACGCCAGGATAGACGTGGAGCTGAGGGGCGGCTCCCCTAGGAGGCCAAGCGGGAGGTCGCCGGTCCCCAGGCTGTGAGCTTATAGGGCGTAAGCCCTCGCGTCCTGTGCGGACCCCTAATTAACGTCCTGGCCACCTAAACGAGCTGGTGCGACGGGTGTCCACCTACGTACACCTGCTCAGCAAGGAGGCCAGGAAGAGGATAATTGAGCTACTGGCGTCCTCCAGGGGCGTCAGGAGGCTCGCTGACGAGCTCGGCGTGACCCCAGCCGCGGTCAGCAAGTACCTGAGGGGCATGACCCACCCCTCGGACAGGGTAATAGCCAAGGCCATAGAGCTGGCCACGCCAGAAGAGGCCACGGAGATTTCTAAGATCGTAGCAGAGGTCCTGCTGGAGGGCGTCAACGACTACGTGAGGTGGTCAGTGGAGAAGGGCGTCGTTGACCCCAAGGTCTCCATGAGGCTCTCCGAGCTGGCCGCCAGGGCGGGCCTGGCCAGCCTCTCCTCCCGAAGGGCCGAGCTGGTGGATGCGAAGGCCTAGGTGTCGGGCATAGTGAACCTGGGCCTCAGCCCTATCTCCTTGAAGCTCTCGGCGGCCTCTATAAGCCAACCTGCCAGCACGGTGGTCAGGATCTCAATGGCCGCGTCCGGGTCGGTGCCGAGGGCCTCCGAGGCTATGCCTGGGTCGACCCTCTGCCTGAACCTAACCTTGAGGGCGTCCATGAGCTCAAGTAGCGTCATAGAGGGGGTCGAGCGGACGAGCCTCCTGACGAAGTCAAAGTCCTCCTCAGCCAGCATGGCCCTCTCCAGCAGGTCCTCCCTCCCCCTTGACCTCAGCGTCTCCCAGTACCTGTAGAGGGGGTCGTAGTCGCCAACAAGCCTGCCCGTGGCGAAGGGCGGCATCCTCTCCCTCAAGCCTACCGCTTACTAGCAGCTCACGGAGGCTTTAACCTCGCCCCTTGGGAGGTCAGCCAACGGTCACGCCCTTAGAGGCCTCGAAACCGGAGGCCGTGACCACCACGACCCTGGCCTGGAGCCCTTCCTTAAGAGTGAGGCCAGGGCACTCGCCCTGCAGCGTCACGGCTTGCCCTGGCGTCACTGACGCGGGACCTCCCGCCGACTGGCCGCCCTGACCGTTTGTGGAGAGCCCCTGCGCCGTGCATAGGACCGTGCCGTTGAGCGCTACGAGCTGGAGGGCCACTAATGAGGTCGCGGGGCTCCCGTAGGGGTCGTAGACCTCGACCTCTATGACGGTGCCACCCTCGCCGGTGGTGACGCTCGCCGAGGTCACCTCGAGGGCCTCGGACACTGACGCGGGGGCGTGGAGGCCCCAGATCAGATGCACCAGCCATATTGACAGCAGGGCCGCGGCCGAGGCCGCCACTGCTGCGAGGAGTATCACGGCGGCCAGGTTTGAGACCGACCGGCCCAAGATGACCCAGCATCTAACTCTTGCCACGCGGCGTAATAAGGGTTCCGAGCCGCTATGAGGATGGGGGCTCGAGGACGAGGAGCGTAGGCTCGCCCGGCAGGCCGGCCGGGTCTATTGAGACGCTATAGCTCCCTGGCCTCCAGACCCTCCCCCTCCACAGCCCCAGCAGGACGTCGAGGGGGTCCAGGGGCACGTTGGAGCCAGGCAGCCAGTAGTGGGCGGGGACCACTAGCTTGGCGCCGAGGGCCTCCGCCCACCTTATCGCCTCCTCCTGGCCGACAGTTGTGACGTCGCCGGCCGGCACTATAACTACGTCAGCCCTGCCCACCTTTGGGGCCGAGGAGCTGGGCTCGCCGACGTCGCCCAGGTGCGCGACCGTCACGCCTCCAAGCTTCACCACGTACGCAACCACCGTGCCGAAGAGCGACCCGCCCCTCTCATCATGGGCCAGGCGGACACCCCTCACCTCGGCCCACCCTAGGTCAAGCGAGCCCTCAGCCCACATGAGCACCCTGGCGCCGGGCGAGTAGGCCAGCTCGACAGCGTTGTGGTCGTAGTGGTCGTGGGTCACGAGCACGAGGTCGGATGTTACCCTGCACCTGGGTAGCCCGAGGGAGTCGCCGTCGTGCGGGTCTATGGCGACCCTTCTCCCGCCGTGCTCTAGCACGAAGTAGGAGTGGCCGCACCAGGTGATGTTCAAGCCGCACGCCACGAGACCTCTAAGGGGGGCCTTTAAGATACTACGCTCCGTCCCATCAGCCACGTGATCCCTGATGTGACGGGCCGTATACGTTTATATACCCTGGAGGTCAAGATCACCCTCAGAGGTAGCGGCCTTGAGGAGGTCTATATCGGACATAGTGGCCGTTGTCCTGCTGATAGTGATAGCCATAGCGGCCGCGGTAATAATATACATGTGGCTCAGCGGCCTCATAGGGGCCGTCCACAGCACCTCGCCGGCACTCTCAGAGAAGGTCGAGATAATAGGCGCTACAGTTACAACGAGTGGCCTGCAGTCTGTGACCGTCCTAGTGCCGCAGGGGAGCTCAGCAGTTACAATAGTAGCGGCCGAGCTGCTGTCAACGAACGGGACCACCTTGTGCACGTATACCGTTAGCTCGACAACGGTCACTCCTACCCAGTCAGCTACAATAAGCTCGTTTGGGTCTCCTTCTGGCAGCTGCTCTTCTCTGACTGCTGGCATGCCTGTCGTTGTTGAGGTAGTTACGAGCTCAGGTATCACCGCGTCCTACCAGACGACCGTTAGCTGATTTCAGGGCCGTTGAGGTAACAAGCCTTTTTTGTTCAAGGGCCTTTTTATTTTACAGCCATGCCAGGCGATCTTGAGCTTAGGCTGAGGTCCCTGCAGGACCTGCAGGCCAGGATACTCAACTGTGAGCTCTGCCCAAGGCTGAGGAGGTTCAACGTGGAGGTAGGCCTAAGGCCGCCGAGGAGGTTCGCGGGCCAGGCCTATTGGTCGAGGCCAGTCCCCAGCTTCGGCGACCCGTTGGCCCCAATCGTTATAGTCGGCATGGCGCCGGCCCCCCACGGGGGCAACAGGACTGGCAGGATGTTCACGGGTGACCAGTCCGGCAACAACCTATTCAGGGCCCTGTACGAGACCGGCCTTGCCAGCAAGCCCGTTAGCGTCAGCAGGGACGACGGACTTCAGGTCTACGGAGTGTACATAACGGCCGTCCTCCACTGCGCTCCTCCTGACAACAGGCCGCTGCCCGAGGAGGTTGCAAACTGCTCCAGGTACCTCGAGGAGGAGGTGAGGCTGCTGCCCAACGCCAGGGTCTTCGTGGCCCTGGGCAGGCTCGCCTTCGACGCGCTCACGAGGATATTTGGGGTGAGGTGCGAGTTCGCCCACGGGAGGGAGTGCAGGCTGCCGGACGGGAGGTGGCTGATAGCGAGCTACCACCCAAGCCCTAGGAACGTGAACACGGGCGCGCTCACGGTAGAGGGCCTTAGGGCGGTATTTGAGAGGGCCAAGGAGCTCGCGGGTGTGAGGGTTGAGGGACGAGCCGGCTGAGGTGGTTCCCGGACTCTACGCCGGCCCAGGCTGCCTGGACCTCGAGGAGTGGGGGGTTGAAGTCGACCTCATAGTGACCCTAGAGCCCTCGTGCCCGGCCGAGCGAAGCGGATCGAGGAGGGTCATCTTCCCGGTGAGGGACATGGAGGTCGAGCCCGTCGCTAACGTTGCGGGGGCGATCGCGGCCATAGCCGAGGCGCTCGCCAGCGGGAGGAGGGTCTACGTACACTGCTACGCCGGCTGCGGGAGGACCGGGACCGTGGTGGCGGGGTACCTCGTGCTATTCAAGGGCATGAGGCCCGAGGAGGCCGTAGCGGCCTTTGAGGCGGCGAGGGGTTGCGGGCCTGAGTCGGAGGAGCAGCTCATGTTCCTTGACCTCCTAGACATCATGAGGAGGCGCATGGATCCCTGGAGCGTGTTAAGGGAGCTGGCTGGGAGCCTTGGCGTCGGTGACCTCCTCTCCTCGGCGTGAGGCCTGCCCAAGGCTCGTCCCAATCCTCGCGCTGGGCTCCATAATTGAGCCCCTGGCGCACCCAAAGCCTGGGGCCGTGACGAGGCTCCTGCCGCAGGCAGACAAGGACGTGTTTGACTTCGCCCTTCACTCCGCCGCGGTCTCATCTGCCCTCCTGGCCTCCTGTGAGGCGTCAGCCTCGGGCGAGCCAGACCCCGTTGCCGAGGGCCTTAGGGCCTACAGGCTTGCCCTCGCGTCCCTCGGGCTGACCAGGAACGTGGGCCTTGGCCAGGCGCTGATCACAGTCCCCCTCGCGGCCGCCCTGCCTATCTCCGGACCAAGGCCTGAGGAGATAGCTAGGGCTGCAACCGGGATCGCCCTCAGGTCGACGAGGGAGGCGTCAGCTGAGTACTACCGCCTCCTGAGGCTTCTCTCACCAGGCCACCTTGGGAGGTACCGGGGCCCCCTACCCGACGTAGGCTCTGGGGAGCCGGGCCTAGGCCTCGGGGAGCTGCTCAGGGCCGTGAGGTGGGACCTAGTGGCCTCAGAGGTCACAGGGGGGTACCCTGTGACGCTCAGGGCCCTAAACCTAATTGTGATCGAGGGAGGCGTCGGGGACAGGCAGGTGGCCGAGGCCCTCACCCTCGTGCTGGCGGGGGCGGGGGACACGCTGATAGCCAGGAGGTGGGGGCTGAGGGCCTACCTTGCATCTAGGGCTGAGGTCATCGTCTACGCTGGCCTCCACGGCGCCCACAAGGCCATGGAGCTGCTAGACAGGCCCTGGAGGGCAAGGGGCTGGAGCCCAGGGGCCGCCCTTGACGTGGTTGCCGCTGCAATAGGCCTCTACCTGGTGTCCAGGGCCTACAGGTAAATTCCTGGCGCCTAGGCTTTCCCCGGTGCCCAACTTGAGGAGAGGGAGCGGCCTGCTCGTCCACGTGACGTCTCTCCCGGCCCCACCGCTTGTCGGTGACCTTGGCCCGTCGGCCCACGAGCTCCTCGAGCTAATGAGGGAGGCCCGACAGCGATACTGGCAGGTCCTGCCCCTGAGCCCTACAGCGCCTGAGCACGACAACTCGCCCTACAGCGGCCTCTCAGCCTTCGCCGGAAGCCCCATATTGGTCAGCCTAGAGGATCTGGCAGAGGATGGGCTCCTGACGAGGGAGGAGCTATCTGGTCTCCCCTGCTCCGACCCCTCAAGGGTTGACTACGGGGCCGCCTACGTCCACAAGTACAGGCTCCTGAGGGTTGCCTTCTCGAGGTTCAGGCCGGGCGGGGACTATGACAAGTTCCTGGACTCCAACTCTTGGTGGGCTGAGGACTACGCGCTGTACGTGGCCCTAAGGGAGCACTTCGGCGGCGCGGACTGGGGCTCCTGGCCTGAGCCCCTCAGGAGGAGGGACCCTAAGGAGCTTCAGGCCTGGAGGGAGAGGCTGAGGGAGAGGGTGGAGCTTGAGCTCTTCGTCCAGTACAAGTTCTTCGAGCAGTGGGGCAGGCTGAGGTCCCACTCCAGGAGGCTGGGGGTTCAGATAATCGGCGACCTACCGATATACGTCGGGTACGACAGCGCGGACGTCTGGTCGAACCCCAGGATATTCAAGCTCGGCCGTGACCTGAGGCCCCTCTACGTGTCCGGCGTGCCCCCCGACTACTTCAGCAGGACAGGGCAGCTCTGGGGCACGCCGGTCTACGACTGGGACGAGCTGAGGAGGGAGGGGTTCTCATGGTGGGTCAGGAGGATGAGGCACGCCGCCTCCATGTTCGATGCGGTGAGGCTTGACCACTTCAGGGGCTTCGCTGCCTACTGGGAGGTCCCGGCGGGCGAGAGCACGGCTGTAAATGGGAGGTGGGCCAAGGGGCCCGGCGAGGCCCTCTTCAGGGCCGTCATGAGGGGGGCACCAGGGCTTCAGCTGATCGCCGAGGACCTCGGCCTCATAACGCCTGACGTGGTTAGGCTGAGGGAGACCCTCGGGATACCTGGGACCAAGGTGCTGCAGTTCGCGTGGGACGGAAGGCCTGACAACCCCTACAAGCCCCACAACTACGGCAGGAACTTCGTCGTGTACACGGGCACCCATGACAACAATACAGTAGTCGGGTGGTTCTTCCACGAGGCCGCGCCGAGAGCAAGGGCTGAGGCCATGAGGTACATGGGGCTGAGGGACACAAGGAGCGTGAACTGGGCATTCATAAGGCTGGCCATGATGTCCGTTGCCGACGTCGCAATATTCCCGGCACAGGACGTCCTGGGACTGGGTCCCGAGGCCAGAATGAACAGGCCAGGGACGACAGGGGGCAACTGGCAGTGGAGGCTGGCCTCCATGGAGAGCCTGTGGAGGTCCGCTGGCAGGCTCAGGGAGCTCACCCAGATGTACGGGAGGGCCTAGGCCTCACCTGAGCCTCCGCCTGTGGCGCCTCATGACGTAACCCACCAGGACCCTGTAGGCCAGCAGCAGAACGGTGACCGCAAACACCAGGTGCGCCACCGGCCTAGAGACCTCATAGAGGCCCGCGGCGGCAGCGAACAGGACCCCGATGGCTGTCCTCGCGTAGGCCTCCTGCCTCAGCTCAAGCTTCGCCTCGCCCATGACCCTGGGGTCCCTAAGGACCTCCAAGAGCATGGCAGCCCAGGTGAACGCGATGGCGGACATGACGCCCGCCAGGTAGGTCAGGCTGCCCGTCCTGAAGACGACGGGGAGGGTGGAGATAAGTATTAGGACAACGATGTCAAGGAAGGGGAACTCGCTCGTCCTCGGGGGGTAGCTGAGCCTCTCAACCACATACCTCCACCAGAACCAGACCACAACTACGTTAGTGACTATGAAGTCGGCCAGCGAGTAGACCGTTATGCCTGAGGCCTCGAGGGACTGGGCGTTGAAGGCGAGGGCTATGGCGACTATCATCGTCGAGAGCTCTAGGACGAGCATGTTCGCGGTGAGCCTCGCCTCCTCCCTTTCTCCATCCTGGCCCAAGTGACACCCCGACTCATATGCCGGAGGTGTATGAAAGCCTTAGGGCCTCCACGTAGTCCTCGGGCCTCCCCACGCTGACCCACCTGTGCCTCATCTCTATAGCCTTGACGGCCCCCCCGGCCTCTATGAGCCTCCCCAGGCCCTCAACGAGCTCAACCTCCTCCCCCTCCCCCTTGGATTCCCTCGCCTCCCTCAGGTGCCTGAATATGCTCGTCGAGAACACGTAGACAGCTGCCATCGCTAAGTCGCTTGGAGGTGTGGGGGGCTTCTCCTCAACGCCTCTGACCTGGTACACCCTCAGGCCCCTGAAGTCCTCCTCGCGCCCTGGTACTATGACGCCGTACTTGGACGGGTCCTTCACCCTGTGCACGAACAGGACCGCGTCGAGGGAGTCCTCCTCAAAGAGCTCAACCCCAGCCCTGTAGTACTCCAGGGGGAGCAGGTTATCGTCAGCGTTTAGGACGAACGGCCCGGTGACGGAGTTACCAGCGAGCAGGACCGCGTTGCCGTACCCCCTCATCTCGGCGTCCAGGACTAGCCTGAGCCTCGCCTGCGGCGGCCCCCTGCTGCTGAGGTAGTCGACTATCAGGGACGAGTTCCTGCTGAAGACAATTGTTATGGGGTCTAGGCCGAGAGCCTCGAACCTCTCCAGGACGAAGTCAATGAGGGGCTTCAGGTACGTCCTGCCGCCCCCGTTAAAGCCGAAGAGGGGGAGGAGGGGCTTAGGCAGCACGTAGGTTATGTTTCTCATCCTCGAGCCCTTTCCGCCGGTTACTATGACGCCCTCCATCTCCCTCATCGTGTGAGGCCCTTGTGGCCGGAATTAAGCTCAGTGTACTCCGAGTCCAGCCTCCTTATTTTACTCCCTTGGGCCTGGGACTCGATAGGCCATGGAGACCAAGAGGGTAATGATACTAGGCATAGATGGCTACCTTGGCTGGTCCCTTGCCCTGAGGATGCTGAGGAGGGGTCATGTGATCTATGGCATAGATAACCTCAGCACCAGGTACAACGCCGCCCTCGCGGGCGAGGGCTCCGCGTTCCCTCTGCCCGAACCGAAGGAGAGGGAGCACTACCTTCGCGGGCTTGGCGACCTGGACTCGATGCAAATAGCTGATATAACGCAGCCGGGCGTACTCAGGGAAGCCATAGAGCGATTTAGGCCTGACGTCGTAGTCCACTTCGCTGAGCAGCGGGCCGCGCCGTTCTCAATGATGGACGAGGAGAGGGCCGTATACACGATGTACAACAACATTGTCGGCACTATGAGGCTGATCTATGCTATCAAGGACAGGCCCGAGGTGCACGTGCTTAAGATGGGCACAATGGGGGAGTACGGGACCCCGAACTACGACATTCCTGAGGCCGCGTACGTAGAGTTCACGTATAAGGGCAAAAGCGACCTCATGCCTGTCCCGAAGTTCGCCGGCTCCTGGTACCACTGGACGAAGGTCCACGACACCCACAACCTGCTCTTCGCCAACAAGGTGTGGGGCATCACGGTAACTGACGTCAATCAGGGCCCCGTCTACGGTACCAGGACATCCGACATGCTGGTGAGCGGCACCGTCGAGGACCCTGACGCGCACGTTGACGAGAGGCTCAGGACCAGGATTGACGTCGGTGACGCCTTCGGGACCGTCATAAATAAGAACATAGCGAGGGCGCTGGTGAGCATGGCGCTCTTCCACAGGGACGGCAGGAGGCTGCCCCTCTACCAGTACGGCAAGGCCAGGCAGGTGAGGGGGTTCATCAGCCTTGAGG
>CAYFGU010000007.1:0-70826 GCA_964343115.1 uncultured Desulfurococcales archaeon | reverse complement strand
ACTGGAACCACGCGGCCATGGTTGAGAGGAGGTTCTGCTATAAGGGCAAGTTCTATGGAATAGAAAGCCACAGGTGCATACAGCTCAGCGTAACTAACCACTGGTGCTGGAATGCCTGCCTCCACTGCTGGAGGCTGAGGCCACAGGACGTAGGCCTTCAGTGGAACGAGACCCGTATGCCCTTCGCTGACGACCCCGCCTACATAGTTGAGCAGGCCATAAGGGAGTACAGAAGGATTATGAGTGGGTACAAGGGGAGGGCCGGCGTTGACCTAAGGATGTACAACGAGGCCATGAACCCTAAGCACGTGGCTATAAGCCTCACCGGCGAGGCGACGCTCTACCCAAGGCTGGGCGAGCTAATAAGGGAGTTCCACAGGAGAGGGATAACAACGTTCCTAGTAACTAGAGGCGTCAGACCTGACGTGCTAGCCAACCTTGAGGAGGAGCCCACGCAGATCTACGTTAGCCTCGAGGCCTGGGACAAGGAGTCCTACACCTACTTCAATAGGCCTTTAGTCCCGAGGGCCTGGGAGCTCACGCTTGAGACCCTGCAGATGCTCCCTAGCTTCTCTTCAACTACTGTTTACAGGATAACAATTGTTAAGGGGTTCAACGACCACGACTCCGCTCTGAGGGGTTTCGCCGAGCTCGTAAGGCTTGGCGTACCTGACTACATAGAGGTCAAGGCCTATATGTACGTGGGGGCTAGCAGGAACAGGCTACGTCTTGAGAACATGCCCAGACACTCTGAAGTGAGAGAGGTAGCAGAGAGGCTCAGCAGGCTGACCGGCTACCCTGTCGTGAGCGAGAGCGTGCCAAGTAGGGTCGTGCTTCTGTCTAAGCTTGAGAGGCCCGTGAGGTACGGCGAGGCCCCGGTTGACTGGAACTCCCCTGACATACCAGCCCCCGGCGAGTACGAGGAGGAGAACGAGGCAGCCACTGCCTGAGGGCCCCAATGATGAGGCCTCGCATCCCTGAGGTGCTATATTGATGGAGAAGGGCGCAAGCCCTGAGGGGCCAGGTTCAACGAGGGAGGTCGCGCGAATAGTAGAGAAGCTGCTTCGGCGCTACGCCCTCTACTTTGACAAGAACGAGGTCCTCAATAGCGACGGCAGGAGGCTCCTGGCCACCGCCCTCCGTTACGCGAGCGAGGCGCCGAAGCCCGTTAGGATAAGGCTAAGGGAGGCCATGAGGGACCCGTCCCTCCAAACAATAATGAGGTTGGCCGAGACCCTAGGGATAGACCCCTCCGCTTTAGAGAGGGGGTGGCCATACGGGTGACGTAACTAAGGGCGCAACAGAAGCCCTAGAGCGCGCTCGCAGGCCTCCTTGGCGTCGTTTGTACTGACTTTGCTTCCTTCCTTGACGAGGAGCACGCCGCCTATAACCTCAACCCCTTTAGTCGATATTAGTACAGTGAGAGTGCAGTCACCTACTCTGAGGTAACAGAGCTTAACGTTAGACTGGCTGAGGCTTAAGGTCCCTTCACACGGAGAGGGGGGCTCCTTTAACTTCAGGTATAGGTCAACGAAGAACGCCGTTACGGCCTCGCCGCCGAGAGCGTCGCTTACCTTTACTATCTCACCGTCGCCGGACCTACTGATCTCAATCAGGCTCATCCACTTCACTCCGTTATGACAGGGGTTACCTGGACCAAATCCGAGCCGCAGAAGGGGCACTTGTATCTTAGGGATCTGGCGTCAGCCGAGCAGAAGTAAGCCCCATACTTAGCGGCGCACTTAGGACAGGCGTAAACGACCTCAAACCTCCTACTTCCAGGTCTCTGGCCGGTCAGGTCGAGGAGTCTCCCACATATTCTGCACCTGACGGTAGTCCAGCCTAAGTGCCCCATTGCGTTGACGCCACGGACCTTGCCTATAGTCATATCCTAGACCTCCCGGCAGGCTGAGCGCATTCAAGCTTAAAACCTATCTTAAGCGGGAGGGCGCATGGATTAAGGTGGGCTTGGTGAAGATAGGGAGGCTAGCGCTGCTGACCATACTGCTGTTCGCGGCCACCATCGTGGTGGGGGGCGTCGGCCTAGCCTACTACTATTCTTACAGGTCCGCTCTCACGCTTCTTGCAAAGCCGGTGAGGCTGGGGGCCCTCATCTCAAGGGTCTCCACTATCCAGTACAAGGTCTACGTATCACCCACCGGAGAGACCTACTACGTCACGGCCACAGTCAATGACACAGATAACGTCACGAGGATAACCGTAAGCAACGCCTATGGGGCCAGCGTAGGTTATGTGGTCTTTCACTTTAACGCGACCAATATAACATGGGCCCTCGTGAACTTCAGCGGAGTTGACGAGAACTTAAGCGGATCGAACCTCTCGGCTTACGTCGATGAGATCCTGACCGGGGTCACAACGAACTATAATCCCACTACTGGAACCATAACTGTGGGATTCTTCCCTGGTCTCGGCCCGCTGTACGACCTCTACTACTACAGCAGCTACTACGGGATTGACTGGCAGTCCATGCTGCAGGGTCAGGCCGGCTCTTCTGTTGTGAGCGTTGGGTACGCCTTTACGCCGGTGAAATTCGACGGAAAGAGCTTCGACGGAGTCGCAGTTACCATCTCGCCCACAACGTCGCTTTTCGGAACCTTTGGGGCTTACACGTTAAGCGCGGTATTAGTTAACTTCAATGGCGTTCCCCTGGCGGTTCAGGTAGTGGTTGGGACAGGGGGCGCTAACTACGTCTCTATGACAGTCACGCAGGCCTCATGATTCCCACGTGACGGGCCCGGGGGGATTTGAACCCCCGACCACCGGCTCTCCTCGCCGGCACAAAACACAAACTTAGAGGGCCGGCGCTCCGTCCTGGCTGAGCTACGGGCCCCACCGGCATTGATGATCTGGACCTTATTAAACTTCAGGACCCGCATCTTTAACGCGCACACAGCTTTTTAGCCCCGAGACCTCCCCGGGAGCGTCAAGGAGGGTTAAGGTTGCCGGTAGCCCCAGGGCAGCTAATAGATGCCATCAAGAAGGCTCTGGAGGTCTCGAAGAGGACCAAGTTCGATCAGAGCGTCGAGCTGATAGTGACGCTTAAGGACTTTGACCCTAAGAGCTCAGAGGGCAGGTTTAGGGAGATAGTCTACCTGCCGCATAAGCCCCCGAAGGAGCCCACGATATGCATTGTTGCAGCTGGGGACCTGCTACTTGAGGCGAAGAAGCTTGGCGTCAACGCGATCTCAAGAGAAGACCTATTGGCCATGAGGGGTGATAAGAAGAAGGCCAAGGCCCTTGGAAGGCAATGTGACTGGGTGCTGGTCTCGCCAGATCTTATGGGTCAGGTAGGAAGCATCCTTGGCCCTGCCCTCGGACCCAGGGGGAAGGTTCCGGTCGCCATACCCCCAAGGGGTAACTTACCTGAGCTTGTAGAGAACTACAAGAGGGCCACATGGGTTAGGGTCAGGGGGCAGCCCCAGATCATGACCAGGATAGGCACAGCCTCTATGAGCCCTAACGATATAGCAGAGAACGCGGTTGCGGTTCTCAACGTTATAGAGTCCAGGCTGGGAAGCGCTAAGATAAATAACGTCTACGTTAAGGCTACCATGGGAATACCGGTCAGGGTATCACTGAGGTGAGCCGCATTGGCCGTGCCGCTCCAGAGAAAGAGGTTAGGCAGAGCAGAGCCGCCGGAGTGGAAGAAGAGGATTGTAGACGGGCTTATCAAGACCTTGAGTGAGAACCGTTACGTCCTTTTCGCTGACCTGGAAGGGCTCCCTGCCAGGCAGCTTCACCTGGTAAGAAAGGAGCTGCGGGGCAAGGCTGTAGTTAAGGTCGCCAAGAAGAACCTTCTCCTCCTGGCCCTGGAGAAAAGGGGGCTTGACCGCAAGGTCATAGAGCCTTATCTAAAGCACGGCGCGCTGATAATCAGCACGAACGAGAACCCCTTCCTGTTGGCCTACCAGATAGAGAAGCTGAAGATGCCAGCCCCCGCTAAGCCGGGCGCCAAGGCAACTAAGGAGATAGTAGTGCCAGAGGGTGACACCGGGCTTAGGCCAGGCCCTATAGTGAGCGTTTTCGGGAAGCTCAAGATACCCTATGAGGTCAGGAAGGGCACTATCTATATAAAGAGCGACACAATTGTCGCAAAGCCCGGCGACACCATCTCACCTGAGCTTGCGAGTCTCCTTCAGCAGCTAGGGATACAGCCAATGGAGATAGGTCTCACCCTGGTCGCAGCCTGGGACGGCAGTGTCGTGATACCTGGAGAGATGTTGCACCTGGACCTTGAGGGCACGAAGACTCAGCTGGTTGAAGCCGAGAGGGAGATCACAGCGTTCGCGATAAGCGCTGGCTACTTCGATCTACCTGACGTCACGGCTGCAATGCTTGGGACCGCCGAGGCTGAGGCCCTGGCTTTGGCTAAACACTCTGGCCTAACCCTAGACGCCGAGCTCGCTTACCTAGCAGTAACTCAGGCAGCAGGCGAGGCCAGCGCCCTTATCGTCGCCCTTGGCGATAAGGCTAGGGATTTGGGGCTAGAGGTAGTTACGGGGACCCCGCAGGCCCAGCCAGAGACCCAAGAGAAGAAGAGGGAGACTGGAGAGGCCAATAAGGAGGCCTCTCAAGGAGAGACCGACATCAGCCAGGGGCTCTCAAGCCTCTTTGGATCATGACCGATAAAGGGCTAACAACACCTTTATAACTCCCAGCTGGTCTGTGCCCCGGACGGGGATGGGTAATGGTCCAGGAGGGCAAGGCTTACGTCCACGCGGCGCTGGCCCTCTACTATGCCGGCTCTCAGATAAACGAGGATAACTTGAAGAAGGTCGTCGAGGCCCTAGGTCTTCAGGTCGACGAGGCCAGGGTTAAGATGCTTGTGGCCTCCCTGTCCCAGATCAACCTAGAGGAGGTGCTAAAGGGCGCGGCCGCGGTCGCGGCTCCGGTAGCGGCACCCGCTGCGGCTCCTGCAGCCCAGCCGGCAGCGCAGGCTACGGAGTCCAAGAAGGAGGAGGCTAAGGAGGAAAAGAAGGAGGCCAGCGAGGCAGATATAAGCGAGGGCCTGGCGGGCCTCTTCGGCATGTAACAAAGTCTAGCAGTCACAATTTAATCCTCTTCCAAAACATCCAGGGCTGACCGATATGGCGAAGGTTGACCCATCGGAGTACAGGCTAAGGTTCTTCAAGGAGGGAGGATATCAGAGGAAACAATGCAAGGTGGGGGGCGATTACTTCTGGACCCTCAACCCTGACTTCGATACGTGCCAGGACGTACCTGACACCGACTACTGGTTCGATAAGATCAAGTCCAATGGGCCGCTTACAGTGAGGGATGCCAGGACCAAGTTCATAGAATTCTTCAAGAAGAGAGGGCACGAGCCTATACCTCCCAGGCCAGTGGTCGCCCGCTGGAGAGAAGACCTGTACCTTACCATAGCCAGCATAGTTGTCTTCCAGCCTCACGTGACCAGCGGGCTGGTGCCTCCGCCAGCGAACCCGCTTGTGATAAGCCAGCCTTGCATAAGGCTTGAGGACATAGATAACGTGGGGCTTACGATAGGCAGGCACTTGACGACGTTCGAGATGGCGGCCCACCACGCCTTCAATTACCCAGACAAGCAGGTGTACTGGAAGGACGAGACTGCTGCGTATGCTAAGGAGTTCTTCTCAAAGGAGATAGGCATACCCGAGGACCTTATAGTATTCAAGGAGTCGTGGTGGGAAGGAGGCGGCAACGCGGGGCCCTCGTTTGAGGTCACTGTAGGCGGTCTTGAGCTCTCAACCCTCGTTTTCATGCAGTACAAGGTATCTGACGGTAACTACGAGGAGCTGCCGCTTAAGATTGTTGACACGGGCTACGGGGTAGAGCGTATAGCGTGGTTCACGCAAAAGACCCCAACGGCCTTCCACGCGATTTACGGTGATCTGGTCGATATAATTAGGTCGAGACTAGGTCTCGAGAGACCTGATAACAAGGTTCTCTGGGCCGCATACAGAAGCGCAGCCAGGCTGAACGTTGAAGATCCGAGGAGCCTTGACGCCTATTACAGGTCCGTTGCCTCATCAATAGGGGCCGACCCTGAGTACGTGAGACCCGTACTAGAGCGTGAGGCGAGACTCTACAGCGTCCTTGATCACAGCAAGACCATAATGATGATGCTGGCTGACGGAGTAGTCCCAAGCAACTCAGGCGAGGGGTATCTAGCGCGTCTTGTAATTAGGAGGGCCCTCAGGCAGTTAAGACAGCTGACAGATAGCTATAGTCTGGTCGACTTAGTGGACAGGCAGATAAGCCTATGGAAGCAGGACTTCCCACAGGTGCTCGAGAACAGGGACTATATACTTGACGCCGTGTCTGTCGAGGAACAGAAATACAGGGATCTCCTAGCCCGCGGGGAAAGGCTGGTTGCCAAGGAGCTCTCTAGGTCGCTAAACCTCGACGACCTCGTGAGGCTCTACGACAGCGTAGGCGTGCCCCCTGAGGTCATAGCCGAGGTTGCGGCTAAGCGCGGGATTATGATCCAAATCCCACAGAACTTCTACTCGATCGTAGCTGCGAGACATAGGGCCCCAGCGAAGGTGAGAGTTGTAGGCGAGACCGTCGAGCTCCCTCAGGACATAATTGTCTGGGCTCAGAAGTTCCAGCCTACGGACCTCATCTTCCACAAGGACCCCTACACGCGTAGGTTCAAGGCGAGGCTGCTTGGAGTGCATGGAGAATACTTCGTTCTAGACTCCACGGCATTCTACGCCACGGGCGGAGGACAGGTGCATGACATAGGCGTAGTTAGGATCTGCGGCAATGCATATAAAGTCATTAACGTGATGAAGGTGGGCGACGTTATAGTCCACAGGGCGGACAGGCCTATCACGCCCGAGGTCTGTGACGAGGTAGAGGGTGAGATAGACTGGATCAGGAGGTTTAGGCTCATGAGGCACCACACGGCCACGCACGTTGTTTTAGGCGCGGCGAGGAGGGTTTTAGGGAATCACGTGTGGCAGGCAGGCGCTGAGAAGACGCCAGAGAAGGCAAGGCTTGACATAACCCACCATAGGGGGTTGACGGATAAGGAGATCAGGGAGATAGAGAGGCTTGCAAACATAGTTATCGACGAGAGGAGGCCGGTTAGGCAGGCTGTAATGGATAGGAACGAGGCCGAGCGTAAGTACGGTTTCACCCTGTACGAGGGCGGCGTACCTATGGAGAAGAATATCAGGGTAGTTGAGGTGGACGGCTGGGACGCAGAAGCGTGTTTTGGCACCCACGTGGCTAACACGAGCGAGATAGGCGGCATAAAGATAGTGAACGTTGAGAAGATCCAGGATGGAATAGTGAGGCTCGAGTTCGTGGCCGGGACAAGGATTTATGAGGAGATGTCAAGGATGGAGGGGCAGCTGAAGGAGGCCGCAGCCGAGCTTGGAGTGGACCCCTCAGAGATAGTGCAAGGTATCAGGGAGGCCAAGGAGGAGGCCAGTGGTCTAAGGGAGGCCGTCAGACAGTATAGGGCGCTCTGGATTGAACAGGTGACTGACAGGTTAAGGTCCCAAAGGCCCATCAACGGTATCAGGTACTCGGTGGTAATGTACCCAGAGCGTGACGTTAAGTCGGCAAGGGACGTGCTCAGGAAAATAACGGATGATCTCAAGGACTCGCTTGTAATACTCGCCATAAAGGATGACGAAGGGTACCACTATGAGGTAGGCGCTGGGAAGGACGCGGCCTCCATCGTCGACGTAAGTTACGTAATTAAGAGACTGGTCGAGCTGACGGGTGGCCAGGGAGGCGGCAAGGGCACCTACGGCAGCTTCGTGACACTAGTGGAGCCAAGTAAAGTAGAGGAGACAGTAAGAGCCATCATAGGGGGCATCACCAGAGGGGCTGGACCCTAGAGAGCTCCTCCTCCAGCCTCCTATAGAACCTGTTCCACCACTCTATGATCTTCTCGCGGTGGTACATCGAGTCCTCCCAGCCAGGGGTGCCGCTCTCGGCAGCCAGGGAGGCGATGGCGTCTATCACCCTCTTGCTCTCCCAGGGCACCGGGGCAGACCCTGACATCATCTGGTACTTAGCTATCGTCCTGTATATGCTAAGGCCGTGTTCGTGCAGGTTAAGTTCAACCCCCAGCAGGAGCTTGTACATTCCCTCCAGCATCTCCTCGGCCCAGCCGCGGTGGAACCTACAGAAGCCAGCGTTCGCGACAGCGTACTCATAGATGGCCCTCCTGAGCGAGACCTGCGCGTAGTTCTCTGGATCCCTGAAGGCAGGAGAGTAGTCAGTCCAATACTTGCCCAGGACATATAGCGGTGCCAGCACCCCTGGGCTCCAGTAGTAATTGGGTGTAAAGTAGCCGCTGTCGCCGAAGGCCGCGTAAACAAGTAGGTCCTCGAACCTCAGCCCGGCTGCGTTGACCCTGTCGGAGTATATCTTGTCGAGCTCCTTGGCTGCCTCACGTAGGCCAAGGGAGGCTATCAGCTTGAGGACCTTAGGGGCCGCGTCGGAGGCTAGAAGCTCAAGTATCCTTCTCGCGGCCCTTGCGTTGCGCCTGCTGGTCTCTGGAGACAGCAGCTCTGGATCCATTATAGGCGACTCCTCCAGGCCTATCTCGTCAGGCTTTAACAAGCCCCTATTCACACACTCAAAGAGCCACGCTATCATGTGGCCTGCCTCAATTGCGTCAAGGCCTAGGTTATCGAGCAGGTCGACAAGGGACGCGGAGTCGTCAACTGTTATTATGCCGGCTATAGGGCCAACTGCGTGGGACGGCTCGTAGTCTATCTTAACGCCCTTGTAGACCTTCTTACAGACAACGGGGCAGGGCTCGCCGCAGTTTTTCGAGGCAGGGGTCAGCTTACCTCCGTCGAAGACCTCGTCCTGGAACGGCTTCCAGAAGTTCTCCATGACCTTGCCGTGTACTTCGAGCCTGAGGCCCTTGCTCATGTACGCCTGGGAGTAGTTGAGCACCGGCACCAGGTCCTTGTAGTGCGGGTAGTTGACGCCAAATGTCCCACCTGTCTTAATAGATGGGTCAAACCTGTACTTGACCGTCTTCTCGTTCAAGGCCTGGGAATACTGTTTCTTGAAGACCCCCTGAGATAGGGTGTTCAGGAGGGACACGTTGCTTAGGTTGGGGTTCGGCCTGCGGTACGTGCCTCCGAACTCTATAGCAACCACGTTGTGTGCCTGCGCCATGACAGAACCTCCGCCTCCTCGAGAGGCGGAGTCCGAGACCTCCGTAAGCTTTAAGGTCCTCTCGTCAAGGAGGTAACTGAATATGCCAGCGAACCTTGTTCTGAACGCGGCAGGGCCCACTACCACGACGCGACCCTTGTTCTTTGCTATTAGCTCCTTATCCCTGTCAACTATATACCTTGTGAGGGCCTTAGTGCCCGTCAGGCCGTCATAACCTGTGTATATCTTAGACAGCTCTGTCTCGGGGAGCTCGTCTAGGTCAACGGCGACGGACCCGTCGGACGAGCCATATATGCGCAGGACGAGCGGCTCGCCGGCTCTTCCAACTACGACGACGGCGTCAAGGCCGGTCCTAAAGAACGAGAAGCCTGCCCCTCCCATCTCGCTGACGTGCAACCCCGTGCTGACAGGGCTCTTGAAGACCGCCACCAGCCTGTGGCTGCCTACTACAGCGCCACCCGCGAAGGGCCCGACTCCAATGACGAGGGGATTGCTTGGGTCTAGGGGGTCACTGTCATAAGACTTCAGATCCATGTGCACTTTAAGTCCTAAGTCTATTATGCCATAAATATTGGGATCGCTTATCTTTTCTAACTTGAAAGAACGAGTTGAGACATCTACGTAAAGCACTCTGAACTCCAATTACCGTTCGCCTCTACGGCATTCTATTCAATTAGTTTGGAAAAGCGGGAGTTAAAAATATAAGGGCCATTTTTCCGTTCCTGAAAGGAGTCCTATGAAGGCAGCTGACGTGCTAGAGTACTCGAAGCCAATCTTTGTCCAGCCATCCATGACGATACTTGAGGTTGCCAAGCTCATGATCAACATGGGCGTGGACTCCGTGCTCGTTAGGTCTGGCAGCAGAATCCTTGGAGTCGTTACAGAGCATGACATAGTTAAGGCACTTGCGCTGGGGGTCTCCCTGGATCGGCAGGTCTCAGACGTCATGTCGAGGAACATAATTACTGCCAAGCGGGATGAGCCGTTATCATCGATAGTTAACAAGATGCTGGAGAACAACATTAGGCACCTTCCTGTCGCATCCGATGACGGAAGCATAGTTGGTGTGCTCAACATAAAGGATGTTCTGAGAGCCTTCGCTGCCTTCTCCTCATGGCCTTAGCCACCTCAGTTTTTTAATCTGGAGGGATTCATGGACAGACGGGACCATCATGCCTCGGGAAAAGGTGATCTCACTACAGATAGAGGGAGGCGATGCAAAGCCCGGCCCACCCCTGGGGCCCACTCTCTCCTCTCTGGGCCTTAACGTGAAGGAAGTAGTAGATGAGATAAACAGAAAGACAAAGGACTTCAAAGGAATGACAATACCAGTAAAGATAATAGTTGACCTCGACACGAAGTCCTATAGGATCGAGGTAGGAATACCTACCGTTACAGCCCTTCTCTTAAGGGAGGCGGGCGCATCAGAGCCAAGCGGCGACCCGCAGCACAAGAAGGTCGGTGACGTCAGCTTTGAGGGCGTCGTAAAGGTAGCGATAATGGTTAAGTCAAAGCTGACAGCCAAGAGTCTAAGATCGGCCGTGAAGACCTTGCTGGGCACCGCCAGGAGCATAGGCCTTACCGTTGATGGCAAGGACCCCAAGGAAGTCATCAAGGACCTGGAAGCTGGTAAGTATGATGACATACTGACAAGGTATGAGGGTGAGTGGCAGAGATCTTGAGCCGTGAGCTGGTTCTTAAGTCGCTCCTAGCGCCCTTAACCGCCGACATAGCCTTTACGACAGTCTCTGCCGTAATTGTACTCAAGCTGGTTCCTGAGGAAGGCGTAAGGGTTCTTGTAGTTGCATTGCTGGCAATCTCTTCGGTCGCCTATGCTGTCATACTGCTTAGGAGAACCTCTCGTCTCGCGAGGGTAGCTGCGGTTATCTCGTCTACCTGTAGCGGAGTGATCAGGTATAACTACATGAGGGACGTCGTGTATTGCCTTGAGGGCAGGGCGGGCTCTGTCAGGCTCTTATGCTACTCGGCCCAGGAGGACAGGCTCTACTGCGCAGACCTAGACGAGCCAAGGCCAGCACCTGACCTAAGGGACTTCTACTGCGTCAGGTTCGACGGAGGCGAGTTTAGGGACGAGGGAACCAGGTCCGTTTACAGGGGGGCTCTGAGGGCCCTGACCGGAAGCGGCGTGGTCGCAGGCCGAGGCGTTGTCAGCATGGTGAGGCTCAGAGGGGCTGGCCCGGAAGCGATATCGGCCTGCGCAAAGCAGGTCGAGAAGCTGAAGTATGAAGAAAATAAGGAGTAGCTCAGCCCTTACAAGGAAGGTGCAGCCATTGCAGATACTGATCACGAACACGCTGGGGAGAAGGAAGGAGGTTTTCGCGCCATGGTCTCCACCTCTGGTTGGCATGTATGTATGCGGCCCCACAGTGTACGACTACATCCACATAGGGCACGCGAGGACGTTCGTAGCTTTTGATGGGATTAAGAGGTACCTCTGGCTCAGGGGCTTCTCAGTGACGCACGTCCAGAATATAACCGACATAGATGACAAGATAATTAAGAGGGCTGCCGAACTAGGCGTCGACTGGAGACAGGTATCAGAGACCTATGCAAGGGACTACCTTGAGTTGCTCCAGGCCTTAAGGGTTAGAGTTGACGTTCACCCCAGGGTCACTGACCACATCAACGAGATAGTCAAGTTCATAGAGGGTCTCATCGATAAGGGGCACGCCTACGTGGTACCAAGTGGTAGCGTCTACTTTGACGTGGACACTTACCCTGACTACGGGAGGCTCAGCGGGAACCTTTCTAAGGCGCTTTGGAACCAGGGCGAGGAAATTTCGGCCGAGAAGAGGCATCCGTACGACTTCGCTCTCTGGAAGGCCGCAAAGCCAGGGGAGCCCTGGTGGGATAGCCCCTGGGGCAGGGGAAGACCAGGCTGGCACATAGAGTGCAGTGTCATGAGTACGAGGTATCTTGGAACCAAGATAGATATACATGCAGGTGGGTCAGACCTAGTTTTCCCACATCACGAGAACGAGAGGGCCCAGAGCGAGAGCCTTCTTGGCGATAAGTGGGTTAAGTATTGGCTTCACTCTGGGATGCTCACAATTAGGGGAGAGAAGATGAGCAAAAGTCTTGGCAACATAGTGAGCCTAAGGGATGCGATAAAGGAGTGGGGGGCCGAGACCTTAAGGGTGTGGGTGCTGTCCTCCCATTACAGGTCACCAATAGAGTATTCTGAGCAGAGCCTCTCACAGGCCAAGAGGCTTACGGAGAGACTAAGGGACGTGGCTTCAGATCTGGTCAGGAGGGCTACCAGGGAGTCCTACTCGCACTACCTCAAGGACCAGGACCTTGACCTAGTCGCGAGGCTCCGTGGCGTCCTGACTAGGTGGCACGAGGCCATGTCAAACGACTTCAATATGAGCGAGGCAGCCAGCGCTGTTTGGGAGTTCACCAACATATACTATAAGGAGGTTACGTCCAGCGAATCCGCAGGGGTTCTCATAACGGCCTATAAGTTGTTATCAGACTTCAACAAGGTATACGCTATTGCAGATGATATAATAGAGGGGACTGCGGCTCCCCAGCTGCAAGGTTTAGAGGATTCCCTTGTTGGGCTGCTTGTCGAGGTTAGGTCACAGCTGAGGAGGGCTAAGATGTACGACTTAGCTGACTACATAAGGTCACGACTTTCTACGCTCGGATTCACACTAATGGACAAGGGTGACAAAACGGAGTGGAGGAGGTCGACTAAAACCTCAGAGGGACCCTAGCCTCTTTCTATATTCAGAGTAGAGGGCGTCGACCGCGCTAACCCACTTAGATAGATCTGATGGAGAGGAGGGGTAGGCGCTGAACAGCTCTGACGCCTTCTTCATGTACTGCGCCACTAGCGCAAGCTTAGGAAGTAATGATGGCCTACCGAGAAGCCTGAGGGCCAGGGAGACCTTGTCAAGGACAGAGAGGTTAGCCTTTAGCTCACCAGTGACGCTGGTCTCATAGACCTGGTTCGAGTCCATAACCCCATGCTTGAGACCGTACTCTATGTCATCATTTGATAGCCTCTGCAGGAATATCCTGAATATGTCGAGCGAGGCCTGCCTCCTGCCTATGGCCGAGATATAGTCGAGGTTCAGCTTCCAGAGCCCTTTAGCGCTAAAGTCGTTATCCGTGTAGGCGCTCACTATTGTCTCAGAGGCGTAGTAGGCGGCGACCATGGCGTACCCCATGCCTCCGCCGTGTACAGGGTTCACGGTGTACCCATTATCGCCTATGCCTATGAAGTTGTCCCACACCAAGGTGTTGGCGGGTCTCCTAGTAGGCACCCTAGATCCTGACGCGTTGATTACCCTTGCATACCTGTTGACTATATCTAAGCGCTCGAGCTTCTCCTTAAATATCGCGTTAGGGGGAGGGTAACCCATGCCGTCCTGCACCCCAAGCCCTATGTTGGCAGAGTCCCTTCCCTCAGGGAAGAACCACCAGTAGCCGCCAGGGGAGATCTCCTGGTTTATGTAGATTCTGAGGTAGGAGGGCTCCTCTATCTCATAGTTCATCTTCCTAATTTCCCTGTACGCAACGTTAGAGTCCTTGGGATCTAGCGGCTCATTCACCGGCCACTCCTTGGGTAACATCCTCCTCAGGACGCCGCTGTTACCAGTTGCGTCAACGATTACCTTGCCTTTAAACAGTAGCTCCTCGCCCTCTGCTGTCAGGGCCCTGACACCCTTCAGCTTCCCAGCCTCGAGCGCCGGTGACGTCACCCTCGTCTTGAGAAACACGTCAACACCCGATCTCTGGGACTCCTCAATTAGCGAGAGACCGTACTTGTTACGATCTATTATGAAGCCCTCGCCCTTAACTCTAAGCTTTACCCCGCCGTAGGGGCTAACCAGGTCGATACCCTCTACGACCTGCTTAAGGGAGGGACCCGTAGGTAACGGAAGGCCGGTGAACTCGAAGTGATGCTTCCCTATGGCGTCGCCGCAGGGCTTTCCCCACACCCTGTCGGGCCCAACCATGTCTATTCCGGCGACTCTGAGGCCAGACTTCCTAAGGAAGTAGGCTAGCGAAGATCCGGCGGGGCCCAGCCCAACTATTACTACGTCGTAGTCCAGCGTCCGGGCCAAGTCACATCAGACGACATTAGTACCTGTTCCTTTAAAAGCTTTCCCACGGACTTACTCCACCTTGACTTCAACGCCTTGAGGCTGCTTGCCACCTTTCTTCTTAATTCTTACCTCAAGAACACCGTTACGATATGATGCCTTGGCTGTTGACGGGTCAACCTCAGCTGGCAGATCTACCTCCTTGTAATACTTCCTTTTGTCGCCCTCAGCCCTTATGTAAAGCTTGTCCTCGGTAGCGTTGATCTTTATCTGGTCCTTCTCGACTCCTGGCATGTCTGCCACGACGAGCACCTCGTCACCGTGCTCCATGACGTCAACCATGGGCTCTGTCTCCTCGCTCAGTATAACTCTGCCCCTGCCCCCCTTCTTTATGTTGCCGAACTGCTCAACGTGTGGGACGCCGTCCGGGCCAACGTAGATCCTGATACCATAGAAGTATGGCGACTCCGCCTTCTTACCCTCGCTCTTAATGAGCTCCTCGAACTCCTTCTCCATGTCCTCGAACTCGTCCTCGAACCTCCTTATGAGCTCCTCGAACTCCTCAAACATGTCATCGAAAACGCTCCTTCTCCTCCTTCTCTTCTCCTCCTCGGGCAACTCTCTTTCCCCGTCTTTTCTCTCTCGAGAATCTTAATAAACTATTGATCAAGAGAGGGGTAAGTGATGCCGTTCGAGGGGTGGCTTGTAAGGCTTATCGACGAGGTGTGGCTTGTCAGAGGTTATGAGCACCCACCAGGAAGGCTCATCGTGGCGCCTTATAGGCATGGGACCAGCAGGTACGGAACACGTCAAGTTCTTAGGCCTGAGTTCCTTGAGTGCACGGGGAGGACTGTACTCACCATCAGGCGAGGAGAGGGTCAGCTCATAGACCCATCGGAGGCCCTTAGGAGAGCCTCGATCCCCTTGCAGGTCAGGGAGCTTATAGATGTTATAGACCCTGATTGGTCAGGTCTGACGGGCAGTTACGCCATAGGGCTTCAGAGACCAGACAGTGATGTAGACATCTTGGTTTTCTCTCCCAAGCCCCACGCGATTTACAAGGCGCTGGGCGATCTGAAGGAGAGAGGCCTTATTGCAGACTGCCGACAAGACTTGAGGTATGCCAAGGAGCGCGACTCGTTTACATATGAGGAGTTCCTCGCGCTTCACCCGCTTAAGCTGCTAGACTCGTGCTACAAGGGAGTGCCCTACACGCTTAGAATCCTTAGGCTCATCGACGAGAGGCCGTGCGAGTCTAGGTTTACCCCGCTGGGGTGGATCAGGGTAGTTGGCCGGGTTATGGGTACGGAGTCCTACCTAACGCCGGCCGTGTACGAGGTTGAGGGTGACTTCAGGCTCTATCTGATGACGTGGAGAACAAGGTATCAGGAGCTGCCTAGGGGGAAGTACCTGATAAGTGGCCTGTTGCAGCGTGATGAAGTTAAGGGCTCCCTCTACGTAGTTCCTGACCTGGGAGGGTATGTCAGACCCCTTGAGATACGGTCACGGTAGCATAATCACGCTCAGGGACGGTATGATGGGTGTTGAGGTTGGGCTACCCGCGCCCCCAGGCTACGTGCCCATCATCCCTAAGTACGTCCCCTGTGATCGTGGGCCCTGGTCAAGGAGGTCTCTAAGATTTTGTAGAGTTATAGAGAGGTACGGGCCTGCGGGCGTAAGTGAGGCCTTCACAAGGTCAGGCCTTGTATTGACGTACGATCCCAGCTATGGGACGTTAATGCCTTACGTTAGGCTCGAGGAAGCCCTAGAATACGTATCGCCTAGAGAGGCGCTGCAGCGTAGGGCTTTGTCTGGAAAAGGCTCATTGAGTCACGTCCTGTCAAACGCAATTAGCTTCATGGGTAGCCTAGTGGGCAGCTTTGAGACCATCGGTCTCACGGGCAGCTATGCAATGGAGCTGGAGGCCGACTTCTCCGACGTCGACCTTGTGGTCTATGGGGGAGAGGGGGCAAGGCTCGCCTACGAGGGCTTTAGGAGCAGGGCAAGCCCTGTAGATTGCAGGATGGACTTTGGAGGCTTAAGCCTTGTAGGATGGCCATGCCTTCCCTGGAGGCGTGGCGCCGTGGAGGTAGTTCCTGTGCCCGTCAGCTGGGTTGGGGCTCCCATCGGAGGTCCAGCCGCGCATTGCCCTCCATTGATTGGGGGCATAGCAGCCTATGGGCTGTCCCAAGCCCAAGGGGTTCTTACTGTGCCGCCTGGTCAGGAGACGTCACTCCTATACCCCCCATGCGTTAGGACCGAAGAGGGCGTCTACATTATTTCATTTGAATACAACGTGGGCGGGCCCCTATATGAAGGGGGCGAGGTTAAGGTTCATGGCCTTGGAGCGCTGAGGGCCAGGGTGATCCTCCTTGGCTCGAGGGAGAAACCAGGCCGCCTTGAGCTCTTGAAACCTAAGAGGGCTTAATGGAAATAGAATAGGATTAACATTGAAGCAAAAACGGTAGAAGATTCGTGGGTATCCCTTTTAAGCTCCGCACTAGTTGCCAGCAGGGCCCACCATGGTCAAACACATAGTAACGGCCGCGTGGCCTTACTCAAACTTCATACCCCACCTAGGGACCGTCCTACATCTTCTGAGCGCTGACGTATATGCGAGGTTCCAGAGGCTCATGGGCAACGAAGTTATCTACGTGACCGGAAGTGACGAGCACGGCACCCCTATTGAGCTCGAGGCGAGGAAGCGGGGGGTCAGGCCAAGGGAGCTGACAGACCAGGTACACTCCTACGACGTTAAGCTGTTCATGGAATTCGGCTTCTCGTTTAGCTTATACTCTAGGACCGAGAGTGAGGTCCATAAGGAGTTCGTGCGGGAGTTCTTTAGCAGGCTGAGGGAGAGGGGTCTCGTATACCCAGCCGAGGAGGAGATGCCTTTCTGTCCTAACGACAAGATCTTCCTGCCAGACAGATACGTAGTTGGCACATGCCCATATTGCGGCTACGATCAGGCTAGGGGCGACCAGTGCGACAACTGTGGCCGCCTACTGACGCCAAGAGACCTAGTTAACCCAAGGTGTGCCCTATGCGGCGCTACACCTGTTTGGGTCAAGACCATCAACTATTTCATAGACTTAAGTAAAGTCCAGGAGCCCCTAAGAACATGGCTTGAAGGCAGCCAGCTCGACGAGAAGGTCAAGAACTACAGCCTTGACTGGGTGAGACAGGGCCTCAGGCCCAGGGCGCTAACAAGGGACATAGAGTGGGGTATACCCGCCCCCTTTGAGGACGCCAAGGGCAAGACTATTTACGTGTGGTTCGACGCTCTGCTCGGCTACATAAGCGCGACGAAGGAGTACCTTATATCAAAAGGGCTGGGCCCTGACGCCTGGAAGGAATGGTGGCTTAATAAGGAGGTCAGGACTACATACTTCATAGGTAAGGACAACATACCGTTCCACGCGATAATCCTGCCCGCCCTTCTGTTAGCCTCAGGCGAACCCTATGTGCTCCCTTGGAAGATCAACGCAACTGATTACCTCCTCTACGAGGGAAGGCACTTCAGCAAGAGCAGGAGGGTCGGCGTTTGGATAGACGAAGCGCTCGAGATAGCTCCCGCCGATTACTGGCGTTGGGTCCTGATAAGGCTTAGACCCGAGAATGGTGACACGAGCTTCCAGTGGGCCGAGTTCTACAGGATAGTAAACAGCGAGCTCAACGATGACATAGGGAACCTAGCGTACAGGGTTCTCTCTTTCATAGAAAGCAGGTTTTCAGGCGTCATCCCGGACGGGGGCGCACTCAGCGACTTAGACCTTGACCTGTTAAGGCAGGTCGATTCGCTAACGGACGAGTACATAAACCTAATGGATCAGGCCGAGCTCAAGAAGGCCTCGGACAGGGCCCTTGAGATAGCGAGGCTCGGTAACAGATACCTTAACGAGAGGGCCCCTTGGGATCTCATAAAGCACTCTAGGGAAGAGGCCGCCAAGGCGATGTACGTTGGGGCTTCGCTTGTAAAACGGCTAGCGCACCTATTAGCGCCCTTCATGCCCAGGACAGCCGAGGACCTGTGGGGGCAGCTCGGGATGCCGGGGAGCGTACATGAGGCCTTATGGCCATCAGAGCTGAGGCGCGGCCCTATCTCAGGCACAAGGCTTGGGGAGGTACATCCGCCCTTCAGGAAGCTGCCTCGTGACTTCCTTGATAGGGTTGACAAAATTGTGGAGGAGGCCAGAGCTAAGGCAAATGAGAGGAGGCCCCCTCTGCTAAGGGAATATTACACCACATGAACACAGACAGTGCCGTACCGCTGAACGCTTATTTCCCCTCTTCGTAACCAACACGCGGCCACGGGATGAGGACGTGGGCAGCCAGCGATGAGAGGATGAGAGACCTAGACTCACACCGACCGTGGCTGATCGTGCCTATCATTATGCCACCTAATTCTCCGGAAATCTTTAATACTCTGAAGCAAAGGTTATAATGTGGTGCCGTGGGTCAGGGGTGAAAACCTGAATGTCTACCAAGCTGACAGGTCTCGTGAAGGTTGACTCGAAGGGTAGAATAACTATACCTCAGACCATCAGGGAGTCGCTTGGCATAGAGGCTGGCATGCTGGTTGCTATGTTGGCCGACGCTGAGAAGAAGGAGATCATCGTGAGCCCCATACTCGCTGAGAACGCTAAGGTCGTGCAGATTGAGGTCACGATGCAGGACAGGCCTGGAGCCCTTGCAAAGGTCACGTCTAAGTTGAGCGAACTCAGGATAGACATAGTGGCAAACAAGTGTACATCGATCACCAGGAAGGAGGAGGGCGAGTGTGTGTTCATAGTTGACATGAGCCAGGCGACGACGGACGTCGAAGGCGTACGCAGGGCCCTAGAAAGTCTCGACGTTGTCACCCAGGTCATGATAAGGCAGTTCGAGGCCCCGACGTTCTGACGTCACCTTCAAGTTCTCACAATACTTAAAAAGGCGTCCTGGAATTTTGCGTGTGGCGCTGAGGGTCTGATATAATGTCAACTACCATTGAGCTTAGGCCCGAGTGGAGACGATTTAGATACAGGGGGAAGACGCTAGAGGAGCTTCTGTCCATGTCACTTGACGAGTTCGCTGTGCTCCTTCCGGCTAGGCAGAGGAGGTCGCTCATGAGGGGGCTGACCCCAGCTCAAAAGAAGCTGCTAAGCAGGATCAGGTCGCTTAGGAAGCAGGGGAAGACGGACGTTATGATAAAGACCCACGTGAGGGACCTGGTGATATTGCCCGAGATGGTAGGGCTGACGATAGCCGTGTACAACGGCAAGGAGTACGTGCCTGTTAGGATAGTCCCGGAGATGATAGGCCACAGGCTCGGCGAGTTCGCGCCCACCACCAAGCTCGTGCAGCACGGCGAGCCAGGTCTCAAGGCGTCCAAGAGCAGCCTGCACATAGCCGCCAAAGGGTGATGGGCTTGCCAAACTGGAACTACTCATATACGCCAGCCAACGAGGCCAGGTCAGCTAAGGCAATGGCCTGGGACGTCCCCGTTCACCCAAAGGTTATGGCAGAGGTAGCCAGGGCGATAAGGGGGATGAAGCTGTTAGAGGCCGAGGAGTACCTCAGGGACGTGATAAGTCTTAAGGAGCCAGTTCCCTTCCGAAGGGCCAGCAAGAAGGTCCCGCACAAGAGGGGCCTCGCAGGCAGGTGGGGCTGGCCTATAGGTAAGTACCCGGTCAGAGCTGCCACGTATATGCTGAAGGTCCTTGAGAACGCAGCCAACAACGCGGAGAACAAGAACCTAGACGTGGAGAAGCTCTTCATAGTTCACGTAGGAGTGCATAAGGGGATGACGCTTAAGAGGGCGTACCCTAGGGCATTTGGTAGGGCCGACCTGATCAGGAAGGTAAGGTCCAACGTCGAGGTAATAGTTGAGGAGAGGGGATGACGATGTCCAAGATAAAGAGCTACTTCCTAAGGCAGGGCCTCGTAAGGGTGAAGGTTGACGAGTATCTTGCCCAGAACTTCTATACTGCTGGCTATGCAGGGGTCCAGATAATGCAGAGCGGCCTCGGCACCAGGATACACATATTCGCTGAGAGGCCTGCACTGATAATAGGCAGAAGAGGGGCTACGATAAGGAAGCTGCAGTCGGTCCTTCAGAAGGTGTTCGGTCTCGAGAATGCGCAGATAAGCGTGAGCCAGCCCGATAACATGGAGCTTAACGCTAGAGTCCAAGCCTTTAGGATAGCCAGGGCGCTCGAAATGGGCTATCACTTCAGGAGAGTCGCAATGGCGACCCTGAGGAGGATCATGGAGGCGGGCGCAGCCGGAGTCGAGATTGTGATCAGCGGGAAGCTCACCAGGGAGAGGGCCCGCTTTGAGAAGTACCAGGCGGGCAAGGTTATCAAGACGGGTCACGTGGTTGACCTTTATACGGACAGGGCCATAGCCTACGCCAGACTGCCGCTCGGCATAATAGGTGTCGAGGTGAGGATAGTGAGACCTGAGGCCGCAGAGCCCCACATAAGGACCCTGTCTAAGGAGGAGGCTGAGGGCGCGCTTCAGGAGCTAAAGGAGATAGTTGAGGTCCCGGGAGAGAAAGAGGAGAGCGTGATAGCTGAGCTGAAGGAGGGCGAGGGAAGTGGCTAAGTTCAAGATCAGTGCTGCCGAGCTGAGGGAGAAGGACCCCGAAGAGTTGAGGAAGCTGATCGAGGAGCAGAGGGCCGAACTGGCCTCACTGAGGCACAGGGCCCTTGCGGGCTCTATAGACTCCCCTGCTAAGATCAGGGAGATGAGGAAGAACATTGCAAGGATATTGACAGTCCTTAGGGAAAAGGAAAAGCCCCAGGCTAAGGGCGGGGCTTAGACATTTTGAGGATAACTGAGGGCAATATAGCACGAAGGGTTCTGATAGGCCTTCAGGTTAAGGTTGTCAGGCACCCCGATCATTCGCTCGAGGGTCTCGAGGGTTACGTTATCTGGGAGACCTCAAGAACCATAGTGCTTAGAACTGCGCGGGGGCAAAGGGAGCGAAGGATCAGGGTCTTAAAGGACGGCGCTCTCCTAGAGGTAGAACTAGGCGGAAGACGAGTTCTTGTCGAGGGTTTCAGGTTAATAGGCAGGCCTGAGGAGAGGGCAAGGAGGGCTTAATGCTTCCGACAGCCTTTTAAGTCCTTGGTCCATCTGGGCTGAGGACGCGGAGGTAGTGAGGGTAATGCCAGCCCTGAAACAGCTGAAGGCGTTGCAAATACCTGGAGTTAAGCCGCCCACCACTACGTGTAACGATTCAGACTGCCCCTGGCACGGGAGCCTCAGAGTGAGGGGAGTGCTTCTTGAGGGCGTTGTAGAGAAGTTCAAGGCTAACAGAACTGCAGTCGTGAGACACGACTACCTCTACTACGATAGGAAGTTCAAGAGGTACGAGTGGAGGAGGACCCGCAAGCACGTGCACGTGCCGCCCTGCGTTAACGTTAAGGTCGGTGATAAGGTCGTGATAGGGGAGACCAGGCCTCTTTCCAAGACCGTTAAGTTCGTCCTGCTTGGAAGGCTTGAGGGGTGAAAGCATGGTCAAGAGACAGAAGTTCACCGCTGTCCTCTCCAGGTTCGGCGTAAGCGCCGGGGTGCAGGTCGGGAGCCATGTCGACGTCGCCGACAACAGCGGCGCCAAGGAGGCCATGATAATTGACGTGCCGGGCGTGAAGACGAGGGTTAGGAGGCTCGCTGCAGCAGGCCCTGGTGACCTAGTGATAGTGACCGTCAAGAAGGGAACGCCTCAGGTTAGGAAGCAGATAAGCTACGCGGTTGTGATAAGGCAGAAGAGACCGTATCGTAGGGCGGACGTGAGCTGGATATCCTTCTCCGACAACGCGATAGTTCTCATAAACCAGGACGGCACCCCCAAGGGAACTGAAATAAGGGGACCAGTCGCAAGGGAGGCAGCTGAGAGGTGGCCATCCATAGCAAAGCTTGCGACTCTGATAATATGAGGTGGGATCATGTCGAGTCCTAAGCCGAAAGCTCAGAGGAAGGCCTTCTACAGGGCGCCACTCCACAAGAGGCACAAGTTAGTTTCCGCGCACCTTAGCAGCGAGCTGAGGGACAAGACGGGGGTTAGGTCGCTTCCGGTCGTCGTCGGCGACAAGGTCGTCGTCGTTAAGGGAGAGCATAGGGGGAAGTCTGGTAAGGTCGTAGAGGTGGACCTCAAGAACCTGTGGGTTAAGATTGAGGGGATAACAAGGAAGAAGGCTGACGGGACTGAGGTCCTGGTAAAGTTCCGCCCCTGGAATCTAGTCATAGTTGACCTGAACCTCAAGGATCCATGGAGGAGAAGGGTAATAGAGCGGAAGGTAGGGAAGCCGGCAGAGGCTCAGCCTGCCGAGACCGCTAAGGCGCAGGAGGCGCCCCAGCAGCCTCAGCAGGTTGAGCAGGGAGGTGGGAAGTGATGGCAAGGATGGGCGGCTCCAGGCACGTGAAGGCGCTTTCCGCTCCGCAAGTCCAGAGGATACCAAGGAAGGAGAGGCCTTGGACTGTGAAGCCAAGCCCAGGACCTCACCCCGTGGATCGCAGCCTGCCGCTTCTCATAGTTCTGAGGGACCTGCTTAAGGTGGCAGAGAACAACAGAGAGGCAAGGAAGATAATATCTGGCGGTGAGGTGAAGGTCGACGGGAGATTAGTTAAGGACTATAAGTGGCCTGTCGGGGTGATGGATGTTATAGAGCTGCCCAAGGTGGGTGAGTACTATAGGGTGCTGCCTGACCCCACAGGGACCCTGAAGCTCGTCAACATTCCAAAGGAAGAGGCTAACCTGAAGATAGTAAGGGTAGAAGGGGTCACCACTGTGAAGGGTGGCCACTTCGAGATCCACCTCAGCGGCGGGAGGAATCTCTTGTTCAAGGTGAACGATCCTACTAAGCCAGGTCAGCTGCCTTACAGGCCCCTAGATAGCCTTCTGATATCGCTCCCGGGCTCGGACGTAAAGGACCACATAGAGTTCAAGGTCGGCGACCTAGCCCTCGTTGTCTGGGGAAAGAACATGGGACGCTACGGCAGAATATTATCCGTGACGCGGGGCTGGGGCTGGGAGAGGAGCGTAGTAGCCCTCGAGGACGCGAATGGCAACAAGTTTGAGACCTCGCTCGACAACATCTACGTGGTTGGCCGTGACAAGCCTCTAGTGACCATAACGGGGTGATCTAGGTGTCTGCTCAGTTTGGCGAGGAGATAGTAAACAAAGTGTTGGGCGAGTGGGAGAAGAAGCCTATGAGGAAGCCTAGGATAGCCAAGGTTACGGTCAATATAGCGCTTGGACAGGGCGGCGAGAGACTCGTCAAGGTCCAGGGGCTGCTTGAACAGCTCACTGGGCAGAAGCCCGTCCTGAGGAAGGCTAAGAAGACCATAAGGGCCTTCGGGATACACAAGGGTGAGAACATAGCCGTCTCCGTGAATCTTAGGGGCTCGAGGGCAATAGAGTTCCTGAAGAGGGCTCTTGAGGCCGTGGGCTATAGGCTGAAGGCCTCGAGCATAGACCGCCACGGCAACGTATGCTTCGGGATACCTGAGTACATCCTTATTCCTGGAGCCAAGTATGACCCAGAAATTGGCATAGTTGGCATGGACGTTTGCCTGACCGTGGAGAGACCAGGCTTCCGCGTTGAGAGGCGTAGAAGAGCCCGCTCAACAATACCTTTAAGGCACAGGGTACGCCCGGAGGAGACAATGGTGCTGCTGAGCAGGGAGTTCGGGGTCACATTCGTGTGAGGTGATGCAGCATGGGCAAGATAAGGCCTCCGAAGCCCAAGACGATGGGAAGGGGGGCTCAGAGGTGTCAGAGGTGCGGGACAAGGGACGCCGTCATACAGAAGTACGGGCTATACCTCTGCCGCCAGTGCTTCAGGGAGATAGCTGCCGAGCTAGGGTTCACAAAGTACTCATGAGGTGATCTGCTATGCCGCATGACGTATTGGCATCTCACCTTTCAGCTATCTACAACTCAGAGGTCAGGGGACATAGAGAGGTCGTATTGATGCCTGCTTCCAAGCTGACCGCAGCAGTCTTACGGGTACTGCAGAAGGAGGGCTACATAGGGGACTTCGAGTACATAGACGACGGAAGGTGGGGTAAATTCAGGGTCACACTCCTGGGTCACATCAACAAGGTTGGGGCGGTGAAGCCAAGAATCCCTGTTTCCTACAGGGAGCTGCTCAGGATGCCCGAGCATCTCAGAGGGTACCTAGCCAGCAGGGACCTCGGTTTCCTCATTCTCTCGACTAGCCAGGGGGTAATGACTCATAAGGAGGCCATCCAGAAGAAGATAGGAGGGGTTCTGATAGCATACGTCTACTAGGGCCTCGCCCATATTTTAAACCTCCGCTGCTTAAGCCCTAAAGAGGGACCTCAATGGCGTCTCTTAGGGCGCTGTACCCTCGGAGTACGAGTTTCAAGAAGCTCACGCAGGCGATAGCCAAGATAAGCGACGAGGCAACGTTAAAGGCCGCCGAGCAGGGCATGACCCTGTGGGCCTTCAGTCCAGACAAGACTGTGCTAGGCATCGTTAAGCTCGAGTCCAACGCCTTCGATGAATTCACTGTCGATGGGGAGCTAGGTCTCAACCTGAACGCGAGCGAGCTGTACAGGGTGGCCAGGAGGGCCACGAGGAACGACGTTATCGTCCTCAGCTACGGCAGCGGCTTTCCAGGCCTATCCGTGGAGCTTCAGGACAGGAAGACCTCGTTCAGCAGGGCCTTTACTGTTTCAGCGATGGAAACCTCTGAGGCGGAAATTAGGGAGATAAATATGTCACCCACCGTAAGGGTTGTCCTAACTGCTGACGACCTTGGCGTTCTTATATCTGACGTGAAGACCGTTGGCGATATAGTCGAGTTGACGGCCTCAGGGGACGAGCTTGTGGTCAAGTCCTCAGCCGAGGGAAAAGACTACGTGTGGACCATGAAGCAAGGTGCCCCCCTCCAGGAGATATCGGTGGATACCGAGACCAGGGCCTCCTATAGCGTGAAGGCCCTCTACTCGTCGCTTAAGCCAATAGTTGCGGTGGCTGATACCGTCACAATAGAGTACGCTACCGACTACCCTCTTAAGATAAGCGTGAGCTCTGGAGGGCCCGAGCAGGTCATAATATACATAGCCCCGGTCCAGGGATGATCACTCTATCCAGTCGTGCGTCTGTATCTTCTCGGGTAGGTACTGAAACGCCAAGAATTTCAGCCCCTTGCTGGCCAGCGCTTCTATCTCCAGCTTCGCCTTCTTATCAAGGAACATGTCGATTTCCTTCTTCCAGGCTGGGGTCTGGAACCATGAGTACTTCGTGAGCTCCCTCGCCCTCCTAATGTCAAGATCCTTGGCCTTAATTATGTAATTCCTCCTCTCCTCCTCGGTAAGATAAGGCTTCTTGCGGCCGTGTCCAAATATGTCACTCATCGAGACGCCTAGGAACTTCGCCCTCGGCGTCGCAAGGCGCTCGCTCTCATAGCTGAGCTGTATGCTGCCTACCTTAAACACGCTATATATGTACCATCCATATGGGTCGCTATCCGTTAGCACGTAGACCGGTAGCTTTAGCTCCTCGTTTAACCTCCTCACGAACCTCCTTGTGGCCCTGTCGGGCTGACCGGCCCCCGTAACCAAAATGGACTTGTATTTCTGCCAAAAGCCAACCCTATGGAGCTGTTGGAAGACGGCATCCTTCTCAACAACAAGGACGAACTCGGCATCTACGTCCAGGAACTCTATTAGGTCTGGCGTGGATTCTATGGCATAAGCGCCGTGCCCGAGCTTGGACAGGTCTATTACGTCATTGCCGCTCCTGATCCTCATGTTGCCCACTACCTTGCCCTTCTCCTTGCTGAGTATCATGAGGTCCTCCCTGAGGAGGCCAAGCATTACCTCTAGGTCCCTCAGCGCCGCGTCGCTCTCCGCCTGCTCATCCCATGTGTTCTCCTCCCTTAGCTTGCCTTCGAGGTCCCTGTAGACGATCGTGTGCTTCCCCCTGTAGTAAAGGTCCCTTATGGTCGGATACTCGTTCTCAACGAGGGCTCTGTACACGATGGAAGCCATCACGAGCGTCTGCATGAACCTCCTTGCCTCATTCATGTCAAGGAACTTTCGCTCAAGCTTAGAGACTCCGAGCTTAAGTATGCCCTTCTCAGGGTCAAATACAGTGTTGGCCAGGGTCCTCTTGGGTATTATGAGCTTGGGCTCTCCGCCCTTCTCTACCTCGTTCACTAGAGTGGCAAAGGACTTGTTTATGGTCTCGGCAGCCCTCCTCCTGGCCTCAAGGTCTATCTTGTCCTGCGTGACCTCTGGCAATCAGCTCACCTCCTGCACCTCAACCCCTCTTATTATCATCTTGACCAGCTCCCTCGGGTTCAGTTCGCGTCCGTCTATCTTTGGCATCTCAACGGACGAGGAAACCTTCTCAATCAACATCTCTGAGATCTTGCCCTCCAGCTCCTTATGCCTGGCGAGGTCCTCCGGCGGGGAGACAAGCAAGGCAAGGCTCCTAGATACCTCAGGTATGTACTTAGCTATGGCGACAAGCTTCTCCTTCATTATCTCCTCCCTGCGCCTTCTAGATATGTAGAGCCTTAGACCCCTCGCCACCTCTAGGACAGCATTCCTTATCTCTGACTCCAGCTCAGGGACGTCGCTTATGCTCTCCTTACCCACTCCCTTGTATGGGACCTTTGTGCTCGCCACATGCACCAGTACTGCGAGCTGATAAGGCTCCTCAACTCCATACCTGGACCAGTCGACAGAGGTCACAACCTTGTAAGATACGTCCTCCTTCTCCTCATAAAGCAGCGGTATCTTGTTGGCGAACCTGAGCAGCAGGGGCTCCTCCTGGGGTTGTATAAAGCCTCCATAGGCTATACCGACCTCGACTATGAAGGGGTGTCCCTGGAAGGCCCTAGCGGGTCTCGTGACGGCCTTCACCCACTCAGGCTTTAGCATCCTAGTCAGGCCGATCTCTATCAGCTCCTCCCCTATTGGGCTAAGGTAGTCGCTGCGCGGGCCCTTGAAGCCCTTATACCCTCTCAGCTTTGCCACGAAATCTTCGAGGTCCTTCACCCTGTCCTTGCGTAACAACGTCTTAGGGCTCATGTCAGGCCTCATCCCGGCATGCCTCAGAAAGTCATGGGCGGTCTTGTCGCCGATTCCCTGGAACTCCATTTTGAGGAAGTCAAGCATGGTCTCGGCCTTCGTGTTCTCCAACATAGTCCTTACTTGCTCAAGGTCAACGCCGTGAGGGTGAGGCCTTGCCTCGCGCGGAGGCCGTGGCATCTTTTTTGTAGCCCTTGGAAAGAAGTACACCTCGTTCTCGGGGGTCAGGAGCCAGATCTCCGCATAGGGGGCGACGATAGCTGTCCTTCTGACGTACTCGAGTATCTTAGACTTTGCCCTAGTCCAATCGCCTTCGACGACTGCCTTGACAAAGGTTCCGTGCCAGGAGCTCCTCTTCAGAAGCTGCCCGTCCTCTACAACCACAGGCTCGTTCCTCTTTACGTCAATCTTTATGCGCTGGTAGTAGACGTACTCGCTGTCCTCCTGCGAGCTGGCAACGAGCAGCGGCGTACCAGTCGTTGTCTGCGCGTAGAGGGTCACTGCCTTGACCCCAAGGCCGTACATGCCTCTGGTCTGCCTGATGACGTACTTGCTGCTGAACAGCACCTTTCCGAAGGCCTGTGCCATCACGGTCTTCGGAACCCCGATACCGTTGTCCTCGACGCTGACCTCGTACCTTGCTGGCCTCTCCTCGGTTTCGGGGGCCACTTCCCTGATCTGTATCTTTATCTCGGGGAGTATCCCGTGAGCATCAGTGGCGTCTAGCGCGTTTTCAACGAGCTCCCTGACAGTTTGATATAGGGCACGGGTGGGGTTAGAGAAGCCGGCAAGCTCCCTGTTCTTTGAGAAGAACTCCGCGACGCTTATCTCGGCGTACCTCTCCTTCGTCTTGCCCTGTCTCTCCTCGGCCATCGGCCTCCCTCCTCCAGTTGACCTTGAACCCATAAGGGGTGTGGGGGCTCTGTTAAGCTGGCTCTAACAAGTTTATAAGTTTTGTAATATAGTTAAAGCTATTCCAAAATCAAAAAGGGCCGGACTATCCGCCACGCCCCACGCCCAGCAGATAGCCAGCCAAGAGGGGTACTATTATCGTTGCGTCGCCGTAGACAACCACGTGTTTGGCGTTGGGCTTAACCTTGCCCCACGTAATGGCCTCCCTTGGCATCGCCCCACTGAGGGATCCGTCCCACTCAGGGGCGGTCGTAACGTAAACCACGTAGTCAAGCCCTCCTCTGAATTGGCTCCACCATATTGTGTGATGCTTGCTTATGCCTCCCCCAATTATGAGCGCGGCCGCTTTGCCCTTGGTCTCGAAGAACAGGTCGGCCAGCCTCTTCATGTCTAGGAAGTAGTTTATCTTGATCCTGACGCCCCTTTGGCTCTCGAAGAATAAGTCGGTGCCGAAGGCCCCGTCAGGCCAGCCCGGCACAAAAACGTCGGCGCCAGCCTCATAGGCAGCCCTTAGGAAGCTCCCCCTGTCATCAATTAGTTGCCCAGCCAGTTTGAGCAGCTCGTAGAGGGGCCACTCCTCCTTCTCAGATGACGCCCTAGCAACGAGCGTCCTCACGAACTTCTCAACTCTAGGGCCATAGTCCTCAACCTTTATGTAAACGTTGCCAAGCCTGTGGACATCATGTTTGGCTAGGTCTACGTCGTCGGCCTCGAAGTACCCCTTAAGGTAGACGCCCCCCGTGGCCCTCGCTATGTCGTGGTCTAGGGAGCCGCAGGTGGTTATTACCACATTGAATAACCGCTGCCTTATGAGCTGGGTCACGACCCCCCTCAGCCCTGTAGACATGAGGTTACCTGTGAACGACAGGATCCTCAGATCCGACTCCCTAATCCCCTCAACGAGGACCTGGGCAGCTCTCCAGAGGTGTCCTGCCATGAAGCCATGTTCCTTGCCATATACCTCTAGTAGTTCTCTTAGCGTAAGGTCGGGGGAGACGTTTACGTCCTCGACAGGCTCGTACTTAGCCATATGGGTCCCAGGCACAATGACGTTACTGGGCTTAATAGCATTTTTCTCATGAAATGGAAAAGCACGTCACCGGCCCTCAGACGGCCGGCGAGTAGGATGGCGGGGAGGAGGTCCTTATCCAATCTGGTAGGGACCGTGATCTTGATAGCGGCGACCATAGTGGGAGGGATCTTCGTATACACGTACTTCCAGAGGAGCGTGAACACGTTCATAAGCATGGGTAGCACTGTCAGCGTTGTTGGAAGCGAGGAACCCGTCAATGCGACATACTCAATAGTGTATATTAAGGTTGTCAATGATGAGCAGACGCCCATAAACCTCGTTAGCGTTACCCTCGTTAACTCGACCGGAAAGTACTCCTTCGCCGTCAACCAGACGGTACAGCCAGGCTCGCAGGTTTCAATAGTCAAGGTAGTCCCAGGCGACTACAGTAACTGTTATGTGACATATCTAGAAGGCGGCCAGACTTACTACACGGAGCCTACGCCGCTGGGCTGATGGAAGATGATAGCCAGGTTTTTTCTTAAAGGCCGCAGGCCGAATCCCCCATCCCCTCACGCCGAGCAGAAGAGCCGGGTTGAGACGGCCGAGGGAAGGCAACCCCCTTCTTGGTCTATAGTTGCACAGTACAATGTTGGGCCCGTCAAATACATAGTGTATAGGGGAGGTGATGGATTACCGAGGCTTTCTGTTAGGGAGCCTGAGCCGCTCGATGGGAGGAGGCTCGTTGACCTTGCTGTCGGGATAGAAAGGCCAACTGACGAAGCCGAGGAGTACCTGGTAAATAAGTACAGGAGCGGCTACGGAAAGCTCTACCCGCTCCTAATGGACCCACACATAGAAGAGGTCTCGTATGCAGGGTCGTCCCCTTACGTAGCCGTAGTTCACAAGATTTCACCATCCCGATGGATGCTTACCGACATAAGCCTGACACCAGAAGAGGCTGACGGGCTTGCAATCGAGCTCGCCAGGAAGGCTAACAAGTCAGTCAGCATCGCGTCTCCTTACGCAGAAGGCTTGACGTCAGAGGGCCATAGGGTCTCGGTCTCCTTCATGGGTGAGGTGAGCAGGTTCGGCAGCACCTTCACCGTGAGGAAGTACCCTCAGAAGCCGTTCACTATAACCGACCTGATCTCCAGTAGGTCCATAGGACCCTTGGTGGCCGCTTATCTCTGGCTGATCGAGGAGGCGCAGGGGTTCATAATAGTTAGCGGCCCCATGGGTTCTGGAAAGACAACGGTACTTCAAGGACTAATAAGCCTATTACCACCTTACGTAAAGGTAGTCACTATTGAGGACACGCCAGAGCTGGTCGTTGTCGGCCCAATATGGGACTCCCTGGTTACCAGGCCAAGGACGCCAGGCCAGGAGGTTCAGGAGGTGAGCCTAGAGGACCTCCTAAGGTTTGCGCTCAGGAGAAGGGCAGACTACGTGGTAGTTGGAGAGGTGAGAGGGAGGGAAGGTAGGCTCCTTGCCCAGGCGGCGGCCAGCGGGTACGGCGCTATGACAACCATTCACTCAGACTCGCCTCAGGGCGTAATAATGAGACTCACGCTGGAGCCGATCAGGCTGCCCAAGGTATTCCTGGATTCCGTCAGGGCGATCGTCCAGCTCAGCAGGGCCCCAGCAAGAGGCGGTAAGGCTGTCAGGAGAGTTATAGAGGTCGCAGAGGTCATAGACTACGAGGCAGTCCCTATCTACAGAGAGGGAGATGTCTCGCGGTCGTCACCAGAGGCTATAGTTGAGAGGAGCCGCCAGCTTGAGTGGGCTGCTGAAAAGCTTGGAGTTCAGGACATAGGAAACGAACTGATGGAGAGAGCAAGGATTCTAGAGTCAATAGCTGGGAGGACAGCTGAAGAGCTTAGGACCGAGCTCATGAAGTTTTACATCTCAAGGTACGGTGACCTGTTATGAAACGCCTTAAGACTTGGTATGACCCTAGGCTTTACGGCCCGCACTCGAAGGAGTTGACAAGGCTAAGGGCCCTTTCGATGCCAGCCTCGGCAGCTGCTGCTTTCCTTGCTCTCACGAGCCTGATCGCCTTGAGGGATACCGCGCTGTCAGTCGCTCTGGCGGTCGGCGCCTTCTTGGTATGGTTAACCCCTTCCATTACAATTAAGGTCAGGTCATACATTCTATCATCAGGCATAGAGGCCGAGCTGCCTGCCGCGCTGGCCCTTCTCATACCCTACGCGGCCTCATCGAGAGATCTCGCCAACCTGCTGATATATGCGGCCAGAGAGCTGAGGCTCAGGTTCCTTGGTCAGGAGACCTGGAGGCTAGAGGCCCTTCTTTCAACAGGTATGGACGAGAGGGGAGCGCTAAGGTTCATTGCAGACACGAGCCCCAGCCAAAGGCTTAGGGCAATAGTCAGGGAGCTGTTGGGCGCTGAGGAGCTTGGCGTGCCCAGGTCAAGGCTTGTAGCAACCATATACTCAAGGGCCCTTGAGATGGTAAGACAGGCCTGGTCAGGCTACGTGAGGACAGGGGAGGTTATAGTTGAGGGCGTGATAACGCTAGTTGCCTCAACAGCGATACTTGTCCCATTGGTAGCCTTTGGGGGGCTTCAGGCCATTCCTATTTTGGCGGCACTCGCAGCGGCGCTGTCGGGCGGCAGCGCGCTAGCACTTATACTGATGAGGCCGTCTCTAGGCGACCTTGAGGGTGGTTGGGACATAGGCTCGGCCACATTGACATCAGCTCTTCTAAGCTCGCTTTTGCTGTCGAAGGGCTACATATTGACGTCGATAGCGCTCTTGGCGCCAGCGGCCTTGTACTCAGAGCTGGCTAACGTGCGGGCGGCAAGAGGGGTAGAGCAGGCGGTCGCGAAACTCAGGGAGGCCGCGACAAGGGCGAGGCTGGGATTATCTTTTGATGAGCACCTGAGGCTTGCAGCTCCTGCTGGAGGAAGGCTTGTTGAGGCAGCTGCTAAGGCTTACAGGATAGCGGGAAGAGTTGGGCTAGGTGGAGCCATGGAGAGCTTTGCTGACCTGGTTAGTGACGCCCTAAGGCTCGTGAGCTCCGTGAAGCTTGAGGGGACATTGCTGGAGGCTATATCAGCGGCTGTGCCAGCGGTCTCCGCAATAGCCCTAAGGCTCCTAACGTCGTATGTTATGTCGACAGCTATCGCTGGAGGGCTCGGTCTGACCCCACTATATAGCTCAATGGGGGTGCTGGCCTTCATAGCTCCTCTAGCACCCCTGCCGGCTTCGGCGCTTCAAAGGGGGAGAAGGCTCTCTGCAGCCCCAAGCCTCGCATCCGTGTTAATTTACGCCTTAGCCCTCAGGTTAACTTGACTACCTGAGCTCACTGACAACTCTAGCCTCATAATACGTTATACCGCCTCCCTCGTCGACAATGGCAAGCACAGGCTCGTGCGAGTCGGAGACCGCTAATCTGCTCCACTCAACTATATCCGAGGCCTTGACGGGCCTCCCCTCACTCAGGACTAGGACCTCAGCAATCCTGTTGGGCTTTACGTCAAATATGAGGGTCCTGGGCCTGTGTCCAAGCCTAACCCTTCGCCCCCTCCTCCTAAGGTCGTAGTACACTAGGAAGAGCTCAAAGTCTACGTCACTCTGCCCGAGAATTCCAAGGGCCTCGGCCCAGTCGCGCCTCTCAGCCACGGCCCTGTAGGCAAGCTCGTACAAGCTCTCAGTGCTGCTATCCGACACGCTCTCTGACCCTCCTCAGAATCTCGATAAGTGACGCCGAGGCAGCGCCTACAACAGCGTAGAACAGGAAGCCGCTCCCTATAACCATCTGGTACACATAGCCGCTCGTTATGGCGGCAGGGAGCTGTGTTGAAGTAATGGCCGACCCGAGGAAGTAGAACCCAACGCTCATCATGATTAGCGTGGCCAGTACCTCCGTTTCCCTCCACAGGTTGAAGTCCCTCTTGGAGAGCTTGAAGAACACGTCGGAGACCAGGATGTACATGACTATTCCGACGATTATGAGCGTTAGGTCAAACGATATTATGTCGCCTACCTTTATAGACATGGCAACGGGAGACCTAAGCGTGAAGTACAGGCTGTACGCGCCAGCTACGACCGTGACGGCAAGGATCCCAATGCCTGTGAGCTGAAGCGCGCTGCTCTCTCTAAGCCTCCCAACAACTGACCTAGCCGCGCGCCAGGCGGCGTCCTCTACATTAAACCCCTTAAGTATCATGAACAGGCCCAGAAGCGCCGCTATGACCTTAAGCGAGAGGAGGAGGTAGCCAAATATCGTTAGGACACCGAAGACCAGAAGGAGCAAGCCTGGAACGCCAAGGAAGTACTTGGAATACCTTGGGTCGTTTAGCGCCTTCCTGATATACCGGGCCAGCAGCACGTAACTTTCCTCTACCCCCAGGCTCTGCTCAACTACAACCCTCTTGACCCCTGCTATAGGGCCCACGTCGTGGAGGACCTCGGCCATAAGAATCTCGTCAAGTCCGTCGCTCACTATATAGAGCTCATACTCGTCAGAGTCTTGGATGGCCTCCTCGACCCTCCGCTTGATGAGGTCTTGTGCTAGGAGACCGCTACGAGGGTGGCCGCCGACGATCATTATCTCGGGCTTCCTGCCCTCCTTCTCTAACTGCCTGTAGAGACTTAGCCCCACGAATATCGAGTTGGTATCCGCGTCCTCTGGCCTCTCAATGGCGAAGCTGAGGGCAGCCCTCTCAACGTTCTCATAGCCTTTAACTACTGAAGTACCTAGCGTTGAACCTATATCGTCATCTTCGTCGACAACTACTATAAGGGGTCTTCTCTGTCTTCCCGGGGGCTTTGACATAATGTTCTTCTTCCTCGCTCTGTTCTTATTCTTCTGCTCACTTAAAATTAACTGGTCAGCCTCTCCTCACCTCCGAGCAAAGCCTGGATAGCACCTCAGGAGGTGCATTGGTCCTGAAGCCGACCGTCGAGAGGTGAGTCCTCGAGAACTTGTAGCCTAAACTCAGCAGGTGGTCCTTAACCTCATCGAGGGTCGGCATGTTGCTCCTCTGCGCTGAGCAGATCTGGTCGAGCCTCTGGTGAAAGAACGACTGAAGCTGTAGCTCTTCTTTGGCCGTTTCAAGGAGCCATCTAAGCCTTTCAGAGGTCTCCAGGTACTCCAGCCTTTCCAAGAGGCCAAGGGCCCCTCTCACAACCTCGGCGTCGAATAGGGGGCCAACCCACAGGGGCCCATAACCTTTGTTACAGGCTCTAGTCATCATGACGAGGCCGCCAGTGACGCCCTCAAGGCATCCTAGGTTCTCCTTAAGCATCTCATCCGCCCTACGTGCCCCGGCATCCAGCGAGACGAAGACCCTTACGTAATGGTCAACGCTTATCGACAGAAGAGGCCTCATCACCTTATCAAGGGAGGCTGCAACCCTAGCCATGTAAGCTAAGAGGACCCTAATCGCGACCTCCCTATAGTGCCTAAGCGGTCCCAGCGAGGTAACCCAGTACTTCCTTAGCGCCGCAAGGGGCTTAGAGCCTCCAAGCACAGCAAGGTCGGTTGCAGTGACGCCGAGCAGCCCGCCCCTCCTAAGGGCCCCCATGGCTGAGGCCACATAGGGTGCAGGGCTACCGAAGGGGTCTACGTCAATCAGGTCGAACCTGAGACCAAGCTCCCTGGCCGCTGAGCTAAGGAGGACGTTGACGTCCCTGTTGGCAGGCCTCAGGACGCCTTCAAGTCCGTTTAGCCTCACGTTCATGGATATAATCCTGTAAGCCGAGGGGTCTATGTCGTTAACTATCCCGTACTCAGCCCCTTCCACCTCAAGCGAGTATCTTATCCCTCTCACACCGGTGCCTGCCATAGCGTCCACGAACGCGAAGTTGCCCCTTAGGGAGGCTCTGGCGACAATAACCGAGAGGTCTCTGTTAAATGTCATGACTGGGTTGTAGAAGACGTCCAGCCAGGCTGGCTCTATGCTGCCGCGTCCCGTTAGGGCTTGTCTAGTGTCAGGTATGTAGAGTAGGGCCTTTCCCTCCCTGACCACCGCAAGTCTCATCGATCAACCACCATGTCAGCTCCTCGACCCTTGATCTGAGGGCTTCCCTGTTAAACTCTGTCAGCTCCACAACCCTTCCTCTACCTACTAGCTCATAGATCTGGGGGTCCGCCTGTCTTAGCCTATAGTGGAACGTTACGACAAGGGGGCGAGGAGGGTTCCCAAGCAAATTGAATACCAGCTCTCTGAAGCCTCTCAGCGAAAGCTCCATAGGGCCTATCTCGTCTATGACTATGAGGTCAGAGTCCCTAGAAGCTCTAGTTATAGCTTCCTTCAGGAAGCTATCAGCTGCAGGGTCAAGCCTATATCTACCTATGCGGGGGCCGCTTGAGTCCACCGAGGCTAATATGTGCTCTGTCCCCGTGGAGAGGTCCCTCAGCTTAAACCCCCATCTTTGTCCGCTGGCTGACCTGACATCAGGGGTAACCACGCCACCGACCCTGCAGCCCAGAGACCTGGCCCTCTCAGCTATACTGAGGACGAGCGTTGTCTTACCTATGCCTGGCCTGCCAGTTACTGCCAGGACTCTTTGCGCCATAGGCCTCTCCAAGGAACTCGCTCAGTTCGTCTACGGTCAAAACGTTATCTGCGTTATCAATGAGTCCCCTCGTCCCCTTCACCTTGTCCTGCTCTACTATGATATAGCTGGTTCCCGAGAGGACGTGAGCCAGCTTAGCCATGTTTTCAGATCTCTCGCTTAAGGGCCTGAGGCCTTCGTGAGGGTGAGGTATAGTGAGGAAGAGCCTAAGCCCTCCCTTGGAGGCCGCTATATCGAGTGGGGACCGCTTGGCATGGGTAAACCTCCAGCCAGCCCCCTTGAGCTTTTCAACTATTAAGGACTCGAATCTGCTGTCCACCGGTAGTCCCTCAGGCCTAGATGTCCTCGCAGCTAGGACGTCGTCCTTTGGATCAAACAGGTTTATGGGCCTTATTATCTCATCGCCGAACTCGTTAACCAGCCTCTCAGCCACGTCTATGGTGGGCCTGATGGCCTCCTTCTCGTAGTCGTAAACCGTCCTCCTGGTAACTTTTAGCTTCTCGGCGGCCACACCGAGGCTGTAGCCCTTACTTAGCCTAAGGGCCCTCAGTAGGTCGCCGTTCAGTTTAACCTTGAACCCGTCTCTATCCTCATATATCGCGGGATACTCCTCAGACCTGGCAGCGTTCAAGACAGTCTCGGCGCTGACGGCCTTCACGCCGTCCGCGTCATAGACTACTCCATCTATTAGGTCATTACCAGATCTAGTCCTGGCCACTATCAGGGCGTTAACGCCTACGGTTGCCGATACCCTCTTTAGCTCGTCCCTCTCGGCTCTACCTACGTCAAATATGTCAATAGCTATCTTAACTATTAATGACCCCTTACCCTTAACCCTTATGGCCATGTCCATACTGCGCGCGTTTTGATCATCAGGATACCTCAATACCTGCGTCTCTCCAGCGGGCCTTATCAGCCTAAGGAACCCCTCAAAGAATTCCTCGAGCCTATCGTCCATTTACGGGCTCCTCTCTCGCCCCAAAGGAGATCTTCCTGGCAAGGTATTTAATGTTTAAGATCCCTGTCTATGGGTAAGCCAAGGAAGTGACAGCCATAGGCCCTCGCCGCCTCGTTTATGGAGCTGCAGATCATGCAGGTGATTCTCTGGAAGCTGGCCAGGGCCCTCTGGTCGTACCTGGCCAATAGCACCAGGCTGGCTGCTTCCCTCACCCTGTTGAGGTTCTCTGGGTCGTTGAGTATCTCATCAATGAACTTGCCGCCGCGCTTCTTCTCAATATAGTTTGATATGGCGGCGGGCGTTATGCCCAGCAGCTTAGCTACCTCGTATTTAGACAGCTTCATCTCATTGGTCAGAATGTAGGCTATGGAAGCTCGAATGGATGGCATCACCTCTTTCGCCGCTATCTCGCAGGGCGACTGTATGGGAAGCTTTGGCTCCTTGGTCAAAGTCTTTGGCTCCCAGGGACATTGATCTCTTAGGCCCTTATAAATCCCGTTTATATAGAGAGATGGGGTCCTACTGACTTTAACGCGCGTTTAAAAACTCCGATCAGGCCGTTGAGGGCGAAGGGTGCCAGGAGTTGGCCGGGAGATACTTCGAGGTCGAGTTTGACGAGGAGTTCATCAGGGAGCTCAAGGACACGCTGGCATACATGGTGAACCCCGTCACAATAGACCTCTTCATTGACGAGACCTCATCATGTGAGACCTGCGAAGACGCCTACAAGCTCATGAAGACCATCGCTGACGCCTCTCCCGTGAGGCAGAACAGGAGGATGATCGAGCTGAGGGTATTCAACAAGTCTAGGCAGCAGGACCTTGAGGAGTTCAAGAGGCAGAACGTGGAGCGCGTCCCCACAGTAGCCATGATAGGGGGTCTCGTCAGGTACACAGGGACCCCGGCTGGAGAGGAGATAAGGGGGCTGATAGAGACAATAATGAGGATCAGCGAGAACGAGAGCGGCCTTGAGCCCGACACTAAGAAGGCCTTAGCTGCATTAAAGGGGTCGGTACACATAGAGGTCGTAGTCACGCCATCTTGCCCATACTGCCCGTACGCAGCCCTGCTTGCCAACATGTTCGCATATGAGGCATGGAAGCAGGGCAACCCCAAGGTGATAGCCGACACGGTGGAGGCCTATGAGAACATGGACATTGCCGAGAAGTATGGCGTCATGAGCGTCCCTGCCATAGCCCTCAATGGGGTTATGTCGTTCATCGGCGTTCCCTATGAGGAGGACTTCATACACTATGTGGCCGCGGCCTCGGAAGGGAAGATCGAGGAGCTAATACTGAAGACGGAAGGCGAGGCCTCAGGGCTTTGAGAGTCCCCTGACCCTCACTGTAGCCTGGCAGTAGCAACCGCTGGGCGCGGGTATCCTAACTAGCCCCCTCCTGTCCCCTGGGATCTCTAAGCAACCTAGATGGGAGCATAGCTCTGCAGAGCTGATTGTGAAGTTCAGTCTCAGCTCTGGCTCGCCGTCATAGTCTGTGGGGTTCGCTACGACAAGCCTTAAGGTGTAGCCTCCTTCTTCGTTGGGCTCAACAGAGTGTAGGATTAGTGACGCAGGACCCGGCTCAACAACACCAAGGGGTCTGGCTCCCTTGCCTTCCCAGGTCGTAAGGGACTCTAGAAGCCCCCTGAAGGCTTGGACCTCTCCCCCCTCTATCAGGTGAACTATGTTTTGGGCCTCGATTTTAATGTAGCCGTCTTGTAGACTAAGTCTAAATGGCGCGGGGGAGACGAGGGAAACAGCCGAGTCCCCCCTGAGCACAATAGCGTTGGCCTCTACTGCTTCTCCTGGCCTCAGCCTGATTCTTAGGAACCTCAGTGGGTAAAGCAGAGAGGCCTCAAGGTCGTATAACCCTGTCCTAAACTCGAGGCCGTCTGTGGGTATTACTGAGGCTATGGATTCTGACAGCGCGGCGGCGGCGCTTTCTCCTACCCATGCCCTAATGCCGCGGCCTAGCGACATGAGGTCGCCTTCCTCAGAGGTCTGCATAAAGCCAACCCTTAGGGGCGCTCTCCTTACCTTTGCGCCCTTGAGATAAATCATCTCACCTCTTGCGGGGGACCAGGGCATAGCCCTCCGGATGCAGAGATTCTTGCCGCCAACCTCAGCGCAGAGGCCCCCCGAGGAGTTAGCAGTGAACGTGAGGGGGTCCCATGAGAAAGGGTTAACGGGAGGTCCTTGACCCAATAGATCCTCTGAGCCTTTGCCTGCTGGGTATGGCCTAAAGGTCTCGCCGATGTGAAGGGTTGGCTCCCTCGGCACCTCTGCAACGCTCCCTCCGCCGTTAACAAGGATCTCATATATGCCACAGCACCTCCATGTGATGTTGATGGAACCCCTGATTTCCCTGTAGCCGGCGAGGTTAAGCAACCCTGGCACCGTCGGGAGGGATAAGTCGTCTTCCGTCAGGGAACCAGAGCCTGCGATCTCATATCCCCTCCTCACCCAGCCTAGGGGGTCTACGAGCTCAACCTTCAAGGTCAACACCAGCAGAAGCCAGTCATGGTGCGGGGGGTGGGCTTTGAACCCACGCAGGCCTACGCCATCGGGTCCTGAGCCCGACCCCTTTGACCAGGCTCGGGCACCCCCGCACCTGATGTACTACCATATGCCGCATGTTATTTAAGGTTTCTCACGAGATGCTCAGCGTCATGTAGCCTTTTAACTCACGGTCGGAGGTCGCCTTGATGAAGGGGCCTAGGCTTGGGATTGCTTGACGCGCTCGCCACAGCCTCGGAATACCTGCCTACAGTGAAAAAGCCTGAGAGGAAGCTATCCCTGTCGCGGAGACTGGCGTGGACTGGCATAATACTCGCGGTTTACCTCATAATGAGCAACATACCTCTATATGGGGTTCCGATCCAAGCCACCGCGGCCACAACCGTCACCCTGGAAAACATCATATTTGCAAGCTCAGTAGGCACGCTCATGCAGCTGGGAATAGGGCCTATAGTGACTGCAGGACTGATCCTCGAGGTCTTGGCGGGGGCCAAGCTCATAGATATAGACCTAACGGATCCTGAGGACCAGGTAAAGTTCACTGGGGCCATGAAGACCATAGCCGTGATCTTCGCTGTCGCCGAGGCGCTAGTCGTGACGCTGAGCGGTATGTTCTGGCCGAGCGGGATGACCGTCACCCCGCTCACGAAGGCGCTAGTCGTAGTTCAACTAGTAGTCGCCAGCTACCTCGTCATCCTCATGGACGAGGCGCTGCAGAAGGGCTGGGGGCTAGGGAGCGCGATAAGCCTATTCATCCTGGCCATGGTGGCACAAACAGTTGTATGGGACATGTTCGGCTTCGTCCCAAGGCTAGCGCTTGACTTCGGGGTTGTGCCAGCCCTCATATATGACAAGGACCCATTCATCGTCTTCACCAGGGCCAACGGGTTCCCCGACGTCACGGGCCTCCTAGCAACATTTGCAATCGTAGTCCTTTTGGTCTACCTGCAGGCTATGATGGTTGAGATACCTGTCACGTCACCTCAGCTTAGGGGGATCAGGACGAAGGTACCGCTCCAGTTCCTCTACGTGACGAACATTCCCGTTCTCCTGCTCGCGATTCTCATAGCAGACCTACAGCTCTTCGAGGCGCCAATAGGCAGGTTCCTCGGGCTTAACTCTCTTGCATACAGGGTCTACAGTGATATTGTGTTCTACATCTCGCCGCCCAACGGCCTCGTGGAGACCACGTTAAACCCCGTGAGGTCAATAGTTTTCGCCCTCTCTTGGTTGGGGCTGTCGGTAGCCTTTGGCTACGTCTGGGTTGAGGTAGCAGGTCTGAACCCAGCCTCACAGGCCGAAAACCTAGCTAAGGGAGGTCTGGAAGTGCCTGGCATGAGGAGGAACCCGCGCGTACTTGAGAGCCTACTTTCCAAGTATATATATCCATTAACGTCCCTCAGTAGCCTGGTCGTGGGTGCTATAGCTGTGGCGGCCGCCTTCCTGGGCGCTTATGGCGGGGGGATAGGGCTTCTCCTGGCCGTTGGCATAGTTTACCAGTATTACTCCATAATTACATATGAGAGGACCTTGGAGGCATACCCGCTGCTAAGGAGGCTCATGGGTGAGTGAGGCATGGTAGGTGGTCTGAGAAATAGGTTTAAGGTAGTCGTTGTCACTGGCGTGCCTGGCGTCGGCAAGACAACAGTTCTATCAATAGCAGTCAAAAAGGCCGCCGAGAGAGGCCTGAAGGTCAAGATGGTTAACTTCGGGGACTTTATGCTCAGCAAGGCGGTTTCGGAAGGCCTGGTCAAGGACAGGGACGAAATAAGGTACGCGAGCTTAAGGAAGCAGCTAGAGCTTCAGACCCACGCGGCTAAGTCCATGGTTAGCGAGGCGTCCACTGACCTTGGGGATAACGATATCCTTCTCGTAGACACGCACGCCATGGTCAAGACCCCATTCGGGCTTCTTCCAGGTCTTCCAAAACACGTGATAGACGAGCTGAAGCCTGACGTTATAGCCCTGGTCGAGGCAGACCCCAAGGAGGTTGCGGCGAGGCAGGCCAGGGACGCGACCCGGTACAGGGCAGACTTTGGAGGCGAAGAGGGCGTTAGGGCCCTGATGGAGCAGGCTAGAATGGCCGCAATTGCAAGCGCCGTCCAGTACGGCTCGCTTGTAGTAACTATTGTCAACAGGGAGGGCAGGGCTGAGGAGGCCGCTGAGCAGCTTCTGGGCGTGCTTGAGAGGATCTGACTCTTAAACTCAGCAAGTCGGCGACCTGCCCCTCAGCGCTGCGGGCTTATACTTATGCTCCCTGAACATCTTCATCCTATCCTTGGCCTCCTGCGAGAGCGCAAGTTTCGAAAGGTCGTCGACAGCGCCCTTAATTGCATTCTCACTTATCGAGTCAAGGACCCTTCTCTTAATGAGGGCAACGGAGTCCTGCGGGAATGACGCGAGCGTCGTGACGAGCTCGTCTACGACTGAGTCGAGCTCAGAGCTGGGCACGACCTCGTCCACAAGTCCCATGTAGGCTGCCTCCCTGGCCGAGATCCTGGAACCGGTGAGGGCCAAGTACCTGGTCCTCCTATGTCCAAGGGCCCCTACTCCAAGGGTCACAAGGAACGGCGGAAGCAGCCCAAGCGCGACCTCAGGGAAGCTTATCCACGCGCTGTCAGAGGCCACTACAACGTCGCAGCCCAGGAGAAGCTCTGCCCCTCCCCCTGCAGCCAGGCCCCTTACCTCGCAGACGACGGGCTTCGGGCACCTTATCATGGTCTCGACGGTTCCTAATATCTCGTGGAAGAACCTCCTCGACTCCTCCATCGATTCAAGCCTATACATGGACTCTATGTCGTCACCTGAGCTGAAGGCCTGCTGAGTGCCTGTCAGAATTATCACGCGGGCCTCTGAGGAGCAAGCCCTGGACAGCTCTTCGTGAAGCGAGGACCACATTGAGCGATTCATGGCATTGAGTTTCTCTGGTCTGTTTATCTGTATCCTGTAGGCGACCCCCTTGTAAAGTCCGCCCTGAATCTCCTTACTCACCCAAGACCCCAGTTGCCCCGTATGAAAACGATATAAGAGCCGTTTACTTACGCCCGTTAATTATAACTTAAGGGCGCCGGGGGTGGGATTCGAACCCACGCGCCCCTTGCGGAGCAACGGGTCTCCAGCCCGTCCCCTTGGGCCGCTCGGGCACCCCGGCGCTCTGTTACGAATGATGGCCGCTGCTCTTATTTAGTCTTACTTACCTAGCCCCCCACGTCCTGGGATATACGCCCCTGGGCATGACTATCCTGGTAGGCCTTGCCACGACGCCGTGCCCGGACCTGCCTATCTCTGACGCGTCCATCTCTGACAGGCCGAGCCCTACAAGCTCGCCCTTAAGCGTGAACAAAGCAACAGTCGAGCCCTTCTTGATGTCATTGGTGTAAAGCGCGACGCCGGGCACTGCAAGGTAAGCGCCGTTAACTACGCTCTCAACAGCCGAGTCCCTCAAAACGATCTTTGGCAGCTCGCAGGTAGCGACCTCGGCCGGAAGTATGATCTGCCTGAGCAGGTCGTCCTTGCCCTCTTCCTTCCACCTATAAGTAGCCTCAGATAGTCTGTGGAGGGTCACAAGGTTTGTCTCCTCGCTGAATGGGCCGCTCCTGACCCTCCTCAGCTCCCTCATGTGGGCCCCCGTCCCAAGTACAAGACCCATGTCCCAGCAAAGTTTCCTCATGTAGGTTCCAGGGTCCGACTCTATTCTCATCAGAACCAGCCTCCCTGAAACCTCAAGCACATCTATTGAGTAAACCCTTCTAAGCCTCAGCGCCCTCCTAACGTTGCTCCTCACGGGGGGCCTTTGGTAGATCGTACCTACGAATTCCAGGGCGACTGACCTTACATTATCCGGGCTAACGTCACCGTGAAGCTGCATGACGCACACGTAGGCCTTTCTAGAGTGCACTACCGCCCCCATTACCTTCGTTGCGTTCTCAAGGGCTACCGGAAGTACGCCGCTTACCTTGGGGTCTCCCCGCCCAGGCACAGGCCTAGGGCTCTAGGGTACCCCCGTGGCCAGCCTTCCCGACATTAAGCATCCTCTTGACCCACGCCACGACCTCATGGCTCGTAGGCCCTGGGGGTTTATCGAGGTTTACGACGCCATATTTAATGTGCTGAAGGGTCGATCTCTCGCTCGGCAGCGTGCCGTATGTCTCGCTGGTGTCCTCAATGAACTTCTCAACCCAGGCCCCTTTGTATCCGCAGAAGCTGTTAACAAAGCCTAGGAACTCGAGCCCCCTTCTGGTAATGTCTGAGCTCAAACAACCACCCTTGTTCAGGCAATGACGCTCTCGAGCTTAATTCTCTCGCGCATGAAGTCCAAGAGCCCAGCCTCCTGTATGGCTTTCAGGACCTCATCGTCGCTCGCGCCCTTCCCTATCTTCACGGCTTGCTCGAGGGGAACTATGTGCTTAACGCTAGCTCTCCTCCTCTTGACCCCTGTCACCTGCTTGGGTCCAGTTATTAGGACCGTGTTCTCATCTACCACGTCAACTATGACGCACTTCCTTCCTGCCTCACGGCCCCTTACCTTATAGCAGACCCTACCGACCTCTATTGCTGGCATGGAGGGCACCTGGCTCTTCAAAAGTGCTCTCGGTTAAATCCTTTAAGCCTGGCCTGAAGGGCCGCCCTCAGCTTTAACCTCCTTGTCACCGAGTATGAAATACCTCCCAGTTTCCCTGACCTCCTCTTTCCAGATGGGCGCCTCATGTTTTACCTTATCGACTATCCACCTCAGGGCCGGGAATGCCTCATCCCTTCCCCTGGCTGAGACTCCTACGACCATAGTCAGCTCACCTGGCCTTCTCGACCCTACGTAGTGAGCTATGAACACCTTCGAGAGGGCGAACTCCTTGGCGGCCGCCTTGCCAATCCTCACGAGGAAGTCGTCCAGGAGACCCTCCGCGAGCTCGTACCTTAGGACAGAAACCCTCTCGCCCTTGTTTACACCTCTGACAACGCCGATGAAGATAGCGAGAGCCCCAACCTCTTCCCCTCCTTCAAGGAACTTCACGACATCATCTATGTTAAGCGTCTCCCCCCTCAGCACCCTGACGTTAACATTGCTAGAGCCGCCCGAGGAAGGGGGCAGAACGTGAACCAAGCCGGCGTTTGGAGGTAAGGGGTCACCCCTCTGAAGGGCTACTCCGTCTAAGAGCACTCTCAGCTCCCCGCCTATGACCCTCATAGAGACAGGCGCCCTTTCCTCTAGGGCCCTTAGGAGGTCATCTACGACCGCGTTGTCGGGCACCTCAAGCTCGATCTCAGAAGCCCCTATCTCCTCCCTTAGTATAGAGTATAGCTTGACCCTAAGCCTCCTCATGCTATCACCTTCTTCCCCTCCTCCTGCTTTCTCTTCAGGGCCTCCTCAAGTTCCCTTGACACGCGCTTGGCGGTGTCCTCGACGCAGCCCTCCTCAGACCTCTCGAGAAGGAGCCTCAGGAACTTCGCAGCACACCTGGAGCTGTGAAAGGCTAGCTCAAGCCCGCCCCTCCTTATTACGATGCCCTGGCCTTCATAGAACACCCGGCCACATACTAGGCACGTGTACTTGGGCGCCTTCGCCAAGGCGTTTCCCTGCTTTGACGGGCGCAGAGCTATTTAAGGCGGCCAGTCCATGCGTGAACGGTTTGCGGGAGGGGCCTCACAACTTAGGGCCGCCGGTGTCGACTAGATGGAGGGCCTAAGGCTGCACCCAACCATAGAGAGGCTAATGTGGGAGAAGGGCTGGAGGGGGCTAACTAGGGTCCAGCTTGAGGCAGCCAGGGCTATCCTTGAGGGCAAGAACGTTTTGGTTACAGCGCCCACGGGGGAAGGTAAGACTGAGGCGGCCCTCCTCCCGTTGCTCAGCTCACTTGTAAATTCGGCCAGTGTGAGACCTGTCGCCATTCTTTACATTACGCCCATGAGGGCCCTGATCAACGACCTTTACAGGAGGGTCAGCTTTTGGAGCAGGCCTCTCGGGTTCACCGTAGCCAAGAAGCACGGGGACGTTCCTTCACACGAGAGGACGGCGCGCCTCAAGAACCCGCCCCACATACTTCTCATAACCCCTGAAAGCCTCGAGATAGACCTGGACTGGGCGCCCAGGTTCAGGGAATACTACAGTAACGTTAGGGCCGTCATAGTTGACGAGCTTCACGAGCTCCTTACGTCAAAGAGGGGGGCGCAGACTCTCTTACTGCTCGAGAGGCTCAAGGAGCAGGCAGGCGACTTCCAGAGGATAGGACTCTCTGCTACCTTGGGCAGGCCTGCCAAGGCGCTAGAGCTTCTCGCAGGCAGTAGCTCCAGGCCCTCCGTCGTAGTCGGGGGCTACGGGTCCAGGAGGTTTGAGTTCGAGGTCAGGTACGTAAAGGAGGACGGCGACCCGTGGAGCAGGGTAGCAGGCAGCTTTAGGAGCGGGGTCAGGGGGCCAACGCTGGTCTTCACCAACAGCAGGTACGTGGCTGAGAAGGTTGGGCACGAGCTGCAGAGCATGGGCCTCGACGAGGTCTACGTTCACCACTCCAGCGTCTCAGCTGACGTCAGGGAGTCCATCGAGCAGAGGCTGAGGGAGGGCGCAAGGGTCGTCGTGGTATGCACGAAGACTCTCGAGCTGGGTATAGACATAGGCGCCATAAATGAGGTTGTTCAGGTGAAGGCGCCGGGGTCCTCTTCTGCCCTGATACAGCGCGTTGGAAGGAGCGGGCACGTCCTAGGAGGAACGTCAAGAGGGGTCATAATTGCCATCGGGCCTGTCGACTTTGCTGAGGCGGTCGCTGAGGCTAACATGGCACTTGAGGGACGCATCGAAGACGATCTAATGGCGTCCGCGCCCATAGACGTGGTTGCAAAGGAGGTGCTCGGGTATTTACTGTCCAAGGGGTCAGCGACCCCGCAAGAGATATACAACACGTTAAGGGGGGCAAGGATATTTAGAATGACCGTAGAGGAGTTCCTGGACCTCCTCTCTTACATGAGGCGTAACGGGGTCATAGCCTCCACTGACGGGTTACTGAAAGTTGGTAAGTCGTTTTACATGATATGGAGGCTCAGGGGTGATGAGGATAGGCCGTGGCAGGCGAGGAGCTTCGCCGACTTCTTCTCTACGATACCTAAGAGGGACTTCTTCACCGTGAAAAGCGGTGACATGACGGTAGGTTACATAGATTCCTACTTCGTGTACAGGAACGTGAGGCCGGGCGACGTAATTAGGCTTGCCGGAAGGGCGTGGGAGGTAGTTAGGATCGATGACGTGAACGAGGCCGTGGAAGTGGTTCCCTCCTCGGGCTCCGCCGAGATACCGCTCTGGAGGGGTGAGGGCGTAGACAGGTCAAGGGAGGTTGCCCTTGAGTTCTACAGGGCTCTCCTCAACGGAGACCCCTGCAGGGCAAGATGCGACCCCGAGGGGGTCTCAGACCTCTCTAGGATCAGGGCATGGTACGTCAATAGGAGGCTAAGGATAGACGAGAATAACGTCATAGTGGAGGCCATCGGAGACGAGCAGGTTCTCCTGGCGCCTCTGGGATCGAAGACAGCTGAGACGCTCGGCCTAGCCGTTTCATACGTCCTCATGAAGGGCAGAGGACTTGACGTTAGGTATAGGGCGGCGTTCTTCGGGTTAAGCGTGACCACTGGCGACATAGACCTTGTCGAGCTAATCAGGTCGCTTGAACCCTCCGAGCTTCCAAGACTGGTCCGTGAGGCCCTTGAGTTCTCGCCTGCCTTCTATGAGGCGCTTGCGCAGGCGAGGTACGACCTTGGCAAGCTTGGCGACATAGACAAGGAGGCCGACAGGCCGCTGGTCGAAGGGGTCAAGGAGTACGTAATGTCTGCAAGACTAGACCTTAAGGGGGCTGAGGAGTTCATTAGGTCACTCAGGGCTGGAAGGATCAACGTACAGCGGGTTGAGGACTCGCCCTCACCACTAGCCAAGGAGCTCCTCTCGGTACCCTCTGTCAGGCCCTGGGTCCAGGACCTCAGCAAGAGCATAGCTAAGGTCCTTGAGGGATGGGCCTTCACGGCCATCGAGGTAGCCGAGGAGCTCGGCCTTCCCCTGAAGACCGTGACGTCCAAGCTTAAGGAGATGAGGAGGCCGGAGTACTCGACGAGGAGGGTCGTCGCATTCCTTGACGTTAGCACTAAGGAGTGGAGGTGGACGTTAGCTTCCTCGCTGGAAGAGATCTCATCGCTTGACGATTTCAAAGACGACTTCACTCCCCTCAGGCAGGAAGGCGAGTTCAAGGTCGCTGTAAGGCGCATCTACGACGGGGAGACTCGTGAGAGGCTGGTGAGACCCAGAGACGTACTTGAGAGCTGGGGTGAGATATCCAACGTTATGGGTGGTGACGAGGTTTACGAGCTGAAGGTTTCGTCGGCCCTCGGCGACGGGCCTACCGTTGTCTTCCACTACGTGAGCGGCCGCGCGGCCAGGCGCCTCGTCCTGAACGCTATAGCATTTATTCAGCGGAGCCCAGGGCTTGAAGGCAGGGTTTCAGCCTGAGCGGCTGCGAGCACGTGAGCAGGCTGAGGGTAGCAGCCTCGAGGGCCTCCGGAAGCGGGGTCCCGGACCTAGTTGAGCTCTCCCGCGACATAACGATCGTCGCTGACTCCCTCGTCGTGCTGTGCGGCCATGTTGACAACGGGCTCTCCAAGCTGGTAGATGACGTAGTCCGTTGCCTCGACTCCCAGGACACAACATGCGCGGCGTCTGCGCTCTCAAGGCTAAGGGACGCCGTGAGGGCCGCCTCGCCCTCCTTACAGGTGTTCACCAGCCTCGGCGTCCTAAGGGTCCTCACCGGGCTAGGCCTCCTGACCATGTCGGCGTTCCTAACGCTCTCGCCCGCCTCTGCCCTTGAGCTTGACGCGGCTCCCATCGTTATGGGGCTCGCCATAGCAGGGCTGCTACTTTACCGGGGAAACTGGTCGAGCGCGGTCTCGGTCGCCGGTTCGGCCATCATGATACCAATAGCCGTACTGGACGGCCAGATCATAATTGCCGTGGCACTTGCTTTCCTGCTAGGCGTCAGCGTTTGTGCCGTCCTAATCGAGCGCGAAGCCCGCGCGCTCTCGGCCTCTGTCCTGGCACGCCACACAGGCGGCTAGCATAGAGGGGAGACCGCAAACCCTCGTCTTTACGGTCTTGTCTCTCTGGTGAAGAAGATGAGGTTGCAATGTGGCAGAAAGGGCCTGTGCGGCACAAAGGTCTCAACTGTAAGTGAAGCCGCCGGCGGGATTCGAACCCGCGACCACCGGCTTACAAGGCCGGCGCTCACGGCCCCGCGCAGGGGTCTACCGGGCTGAGCTACGGCGGCCCGTCAAGGCTAAGCAGGGGGAAGATAAATCTCTTATATTGGGGCAGCAGGCCACCAAGTTCTGTCAGTGGTCGTGATCGAGCTCCTCAATCGCCCAGGTCAGCTCCCCTAGCGACGTTAACACCGCAACCCTGAGGTCCCTGATGGCGACAGGCCCTCCCTTGCGGTCCCTTATTATGAGGGCTGCCGCCATGCCTGCGGCCAGGGCCCCTCCAACGTCCTCATCGACCCTGTCACCAACGTGGATTGCCTCGTCTGGCTCGGCGCCTAGCATGGTAAGCGCTGCAAGGAAGGCCCTCACGTCAGGCTTGGAGTAGTTGGTCTCGTCTGCGAAGGCCATGAAATCAAAGGCCCCGGGAAGAGCCCTCTCAAGCACAGACTTTGTAGCGGCGCTTGACCAGAAGAGCGTGTTTCCCACAACCGCTAGCCTAAGCCCTAATGACCTCAGCCTGGCGACGTGGGATACGTCCTCAAATGCCAGCTCACCGGGGCTCGAGGAAATTATAGCTTCATCTATGACGATGGATAGCCTGTCCTTATCGACACCAAGTCTCGAGGCTAACAGGGACCTTGAGAGCTCAACCGCTTCTCTACCGCCAAGGTGCTTAGATCTCCTCAGGGCCCTGACCTCCCTGTCAACGTCAGACATAGCCCTCCTGACCGCATTCTCGTCTAGGCCAAGACTTGCTGACAGGGCCCTTACTACGAGGCGCCTTGCCGCGCTAAGATCTAGCAGGGTGCCCCAGACGTCAAAAGTGACCGCCCTTATCAAGGCCCTTCGCCGTTGTTAGGCGCGAAGCCGGGCTTTGAAACGATTCCCCTTTCGTCACAGCAAAGCCCCCTAAGCCGTGGCGTTGAAGAGGGATGTCGCTAGTCAGGTTGACAATGCCAGTTATTTAGCTGGCCCTATTACTTGGGACGCGTGGGCGCTTGCAGGCCCGTCAGACCGCCTTCAGCGGTGAGGCTACTTGCCAGCAGGCTTCGTCTACCTATCAGGGGAGCACCCTGTAATTCCAGTTGAGGAGCTGCGCGGGTCACTGGAGGCCGAAGGCGTTAAGTACAGGGAGCTGCTAAGGCTTGATCAGCTTGTCCTCCTAGAGGTCGACGACACATCCGGCCTCGCAAGGGCCGTGACCAGGTCAGCGTACTCAAGGGAGGGCGGCTACCTTCTGGCGGTGGCGGATTATGGCGATATCGGAGCGCTCTCCGATGGAATAAGAAGGCTCGGCGATGTTGGCGTGAGGAGGGTACAGGTGAGGGTCGAGAGGGTCAAGGGCTCAATAGAGCCCGCTGACGCGGTCGAGCTCCAGGGGCAGCTGATAAGGGCTGCTGTCTCCTCTGGCCTGCTAGTTGATCAGCTCTCGGACAACCTTGTAAAGGCCTACGTGAGCGAGGGAGCCGTCGTACTTGGTCTCGTCAGGGCCAAAAGATCACTGGGCGACGTAAGGTCCAGGTCACCGCCGAACAAGCCTTTCTGGAGGTCCGGCGAGCTTGACACCCTCCTGTCTAGGGCTCTAGTGAACATGTCGCGCCTCAGGAGCGGGGGGACCTTCCTTGACCCGTTCTGCGGCACGGGCACCATAGCTGTGGAGGCGTACCTAGTTGGGGCCTCCAGGTCCCTCTGCCTAGACGTAGACCCCTCTATGGTATCTGGGGCGCTCGCAAACGCAAGGTGGCTAGGCTACGACATTTTCGTGGCCCAAGAGAACTCGCTAGCAATGCCCCTGCGCCCAGCCTCCGTTGAGTCGATAGCCACTGACCCCCCTTATGGCCGGTCAACAAGGGCCCCGGGTGGTTATGAGAATGTCGTCAGGGGGTTTCTCAGGGAGGCGAGGAGGGTTCTCAGGGCTGACGGTCACCTCGTCTTCGCAGGCCCCGCTGACGAGGTCCCTTACAGGCTAGCCGCTGAGGAGGGCTTCTTGGTGAGGGCAAGGATTGATCAATTTGTTCACTCAGCTATGACTAGGCAGATAGTTGTAGCTAAAAAGACGGCCTAGGTCTCCAACCAGGGGGTCACTTGGCAAGGCTGGTCGAGCTAATAACCCTAGGTACAGGGGCTGCGTTGCCGAGCCTGGAGAGGTTTACAGCGTCGCACCTATTGAGGGATTGGATGGGGAACACCATCCTTCTCGACGTGGGGGAAGGCGCTCAACATAGGCTGAGGCAGGCCGGAGTGTCGCCGGCTAAGATAGACGTAGTTGCCATAACTCACGGTCATGGGGACCACATAAACGGGCTCCCGGGCCTTCTCCAGACCATGTACCTCAGCGGCAGGACGTCCAGGCTTGTCATAGTCGCCCCTGGGTACCTCAAGGACTACATAGGGGGGCTCGTAGAGGTCGAGGGCTTCAGGGACGCCTTCCCTATAGACCTAGTCGCCATCAGTGGCAACGAAGGGACCTACACGATATCGTCGAGAGGAAGGGATAGGCTTGAGCTCAGATGGTTTAGAGCCTGTCACTCGATAGAGTCGTATGGGTTCAGGATCGAGTGGATACTAGGTCCACGCCTTGTGCAGCCTGTCTCAACAGCCGAGGAGGCGAGGAGGATGTTGGAGTCAGGCGAAGGGGTAGTGACGCCGAGACCGCTTAGCATAGCCTACACCGGGGACACCTCCCCCTGCGATGAGGTGGTTAAGGCCGTAACAGGCGTTGACCTGCTGCTCCACGAAGCCACCTTTGATAAATCCATGGAGGGGGAAGCGACCAAGTTCGGCCATAGCACGACGGAGGGGGCCGCATCTGTGGCAAGCAGGGCTGGGGTCAGAAGACTGCTGATATTGACGCACATTAGCACAAGGTATGAAGGATTTGAGGTCAGGCAGCTCGAGGAGGAGGCGCGGCTGGTCTTCCCAAACACCGTTCTTTCATGGGATCTTGCAAGGTTCTCCGTCAGGGTCTAGGGATCTGGCGGCCCCCTCTCCCAGAGCGGCCTGCCCCTCGAGGTGGGTGGGGCAAGCCAGTCTATGAGCTCCTTTACGTCACCGGTGTACTCTATTGTGACCTTTATAGGGCCAAGGGGAGACTCGTCATCCCACGTCAGCAGGCTTACCTTGCCCTGGTAGGCAGCCTGTTTGTGAAGGGTTATCGAGACCCTGTTTCCCTTTGCGTTCTTGAGCAGGTACGCCCTGGCAGCCTCTAATATCTCCTGGCTCCTGAGGAGCCGGTGCAGCTTCTGAAGGGAGGAAATCCTCTCTGACACCGCTCTTATTAGGACGTAGTCCCCCATGTCAACCTTTTCAACCGTGTCTGGGTCAAAGACGTTGAGTATCGACTGCATAACCTTTCCCTCGTCCTCGGTAGGCCTCAGCTGAGCCTCAACAACGACCCTTCCAGATCCCACTCCTAATCGCCTCAGCCACAGCTCTCACCTGGGACCGCAGCTCCTCAAGGCCGCTCTCGTTCACTATCATGTAATCGGCGAGGGCTATCACGTAGCCGATCCCATACTCCAGGTTCTTCCTATCCCTTAGGTGGAAGCTGTTAATGTCACTTTCGCCCTGCCTGGAGCGCGATAGATACCTCCTTAGCCTGATAGAGGGGGCGGCGTGCACGGCCACGACGCATGTGGGGGCCAGGCCCCTAAGAAGCTCTACCTCCTCCGGGCTCCTTACGCCGTCAACTACCACGTAGTCGGCCGCGAGACCCCGGATCCTGTCCAAGAGCAGTCTGCCGACCGCTCCCCTACCGTAGCTCTTCCTGAGCTCTGTCGCGACCGCCTCGATGTTCTCAGCTGTGAGCGGCAGCCCCCTCTTAAGAACCTCGTCTCTTACAATGTCGCCCATCACGTAAAGGGGGGCCGGCAGCTCCTTGGAAAGCTGAAGCGATACCGTTGACTTGCCGCTGCCAGGCATGCCGGTGACGGCTACTATTATCATGGCCCTTCACAGCTTGTAGCCTATCTTCCTTAAGAACTCCTTCCTCTCGTTAACATCAGCCTCTGTCTCAACGCCGAGGGGCTTATAGCCGTCGCTCACTCCGATCAGAGCCCTGCTCTCTCCAAGGTCCGCCACTATAGCCTTCACGGGATTGGCGGTAGCGACCTCGATAGACACGACCTCCTGGACGTGCTTAAGGGCATTGAGCACGTTTATTGGGTAAGAGTTCCTTATATATAGTACGAAAACATGTCCTGCCCCTATCTTTAGGCAGGACTCCGTAGCCAGCTTCACCAACTCGCTGTCGTTCCCTTCCCTCCTCACCAGCCTCTTCCCAGAGGCCTCACAGAAGGCGAGCCCGAACCTGATGCCGGGTACGGACGTGACAAGCGTCTCATATATGTCCTCGACGGTCTTTATGAAGTGGCTCTTCCCTATAATTACGTTGGCCCCCTCAGGGATCGGGATATCAATTACCTGGAGCTCCATGTATGTCCCCAGATAGGGGCGGGTTCGCCGACTTAAATCATCTCTCAGCCCTCTGAGGCTAGCTGCCTTATCCTCTCCTCGAACCCCAGCCTCTCAAGCTCAGGCAGTATGTATGAGGGCACACAGTCCTTCCAGCTCGGGGAACCCTCAAGGACAAGCTGCCTTATCCTGGTGCCGCTGCACTCCTCCCTGTTATACATAGGCTGCCTCAGTGCGGCGAGACCCATGTCCTGGAACAGCTGGAGCACAAGAGGGTTTCCAGAAACGACCCCGTCGAAGTCCCCGAGCAGCATCCTAAGGTACTGGACCCACACCTTGTTCATCTCAATATCCATAATGGGAACAACATACACCCTTCTACAATAGTCAGGACCGACCTCCCGCTCTAGGATCTTCCTGAGCAACGAGAGCCTCTCCCCGGCCGTGAGGGGGTTCTTTAGAGAGAAGCTGTCCTGAGCCGAACCTATCACTACAATAAGCTCGTCAGCCCTCTCGAGGGCGAACTTGAAGGCGCTTATGTGTCCCTGGTGAGGCGGCTGGAACCTACCCGGGAACACAAGCCTTCTGAACCCCTTCTCCAAGGCGTGGCCCAGCCTGAGGTGGGTAGGCTAATTTTAATTGTGTGAAGGACTCGGCGCGCTAGAATGCCGCTGACCAGAGAGGACGCCGCGATATTCGAAGAGAGGGTTTCGGAGAAGGCCAGGAGGCTCGCTGAGAGGTACGGGTACCTGCCCTACATAGTTGAGAGGTACCTTGAGCTGCTGGGCGGCGAGGCTGAGGAGCTGCTCGAGGCCAACGAAGCGCCTATGCCGGAGACCTTCAGGTGTAACGACTATAGGATAACCTGTGACGAGCTGGCCTCCAGACTTGGGGAGGCCGGTTTCCACCTGGCCAGGATACCTTACCTTCCTCATGGCTTTGAGGTTGTAGGGGCTCCCTTCAGCCTGGGTGCTACCCACGAGTACCTGAAGGGTTACTACTATATCCAGGACCCAGGCTCCATGCTTGTCGGCTATCTTCTTGAGCCGCGCCCCTCCGAGGTAATATTCGATATGGCGGCTGCCCCTGGGGGGAAGGCCAGCCAGGCCCTGCAGCTGACTAGGGATTCAGCCCTGCTCATAGCTGTCGAGCCGAAGAGGGAGAGGGTCAGGGCCCTGAGGTCTAACCTTCATAGGTTGGGCTTCAGCAGCTTTGTCGTGGTCAAACAGGACGCCCAGAGGTACGAGCCTCCTCTTAGGCCTGACAGGGTGCTCTTAGACGCGCCGTCAAGCGGTGAGGGCATAATAAGGAAGGACCCCAGTAGGAAGAGGAGGACTACTATTAGCGATCTAATTAAGATACACGAAAGGCAGGTCTCGCTGCTGAGGAAGGCCCTAACCGTTGTCAGGCCAGGAGGCGTAGTGCTCTACGCGGCCTGTTCAACAGCGGTCGAGGAGGGCGAATATGTAATCCACAAGGTGCTTAGAGGTCTCGACGATATTAGGGTCGATCCATTAGGCGAGTTCCCTTTCAGTAAGGCCTTTGACGAGTATAGAGGGGTCATCTTTGATGAGAGGGTCTCTGGCTGCGGGAGGTTGTTCCCCCACGTCCACGGGACGGAGGGGTTCTTCGTATGCAGGCTAAGGCGCCCAGGCTGAGACCGGCCTCCGGGGAGGAGGTTCGTGTGATGAGCTCCTTCGCCAGCTCCATAGGGACGAGCCTTGAGAGCGTCGCTGCGAACCCCTATGTGCTAGAGATACCTGGGGCCTCGTACAGGGACGTATTCGACCTGCCCGAGCTGCTCGTCCGCGTCATAGAATCCTTCGGCCCCCTCTACTCGGCCGGCTACTACGTAGGCTCTATTGTTGGAAGTTACTTCAGTCCTGGCCTGCCGCTATCGCAGAGGCTAGCAAGGCTCTGCTCTCTCGGAGTTAAGTGCATAGTTCTTGACAATAGAGGGGCTAGGGCCTTCCTATACGGGCAGCAGGTCTCGGAAGAGCATGTACTCAGGTTCTCTGAAGGCATCTCAGTAGTTGTTGACTCCCAGGGGGAGGCACTAGGGTGGGGGGTTGGTAAGAAGGTCAGGCTTAAAACTAAGGCCCAGGCCCTGGTCGAACCAGTGAAGGACCTAGGCTGGTACCTGAGGAGAGGTGGTTAGGGTGCCGTTCAAGGAGGGCGACTTCGTGCTGGTGAACTACGTGATAAGCGTCGTCGAGGGGGGTAAGGAGGTAGTACAAGACACCAACATAGAGGAAGTGGCTAAGAGGTCAGGGCTATATTCAGCCGACCGAAAGTACGAGCCCTACCTCATAGTCATAGGGCGTAGCCAGGTACTGCCCGCGATAGAAGAGGAGCTCAGGGGCATGGAGGTGGGGCAAAGGAAGGAGTTCACAGCCCCGCCTGAGAAGGCCTATGGGCCGCACCGTGAAGACCTCGTAATAAGGGTTCCCATTAAGCAGCTCAACAGGTACGGGATAACGCCCATAGTTGGGAAGAAAGTCGAGGTTGGAGGGAGGGTTGGCGTCATAAGGAGCGTCACTGAGAGGTTCGCGTACATAGACTTTAATCATCCCTTGGCTGGCAAGGAACTCAAGATAGAGCTAGAGGCCGTCAGGAAGCTGGACACCCAGGAAGAGAGAGCTAGGTTCCTGGTCCTACGCTACATGCCTCTAGGGGAGACCGACGTAGGGGTTTCAATAGCTGGCGAGGGGGTTGTCGAGCTGAGCCTGCCCGAGGACGTCCTAAAGCTCAACGACCTGGAGTCTAGGCTCCAGCTCCTAAGTAGCGACCTCAGGCAACTGCTCGGGGTGAAGCGTCTGAAGATAGTAATTGATGTAAGGTTAGCGGAGGAGACCCAGTCAACAGGTAAGGAAGGGTCTCAGCAAGGGTAAGTTGTCAGTCAGAGGGGCTGATAGCAGCGCCCACGTTCCTTGGGGGGACCACTAGCACCCTCCCCTTGACACCGACCTCCCTCATCGTCTGGACAAGTAGGTCAGCGTCGCCGCGAGCTGACAGCTCGTCTTCAGAGATCGTATACATAGTAGGCCCCCAGCTCGACTGGGCCAGGAAAAGCCTATGCCTCCACGCCTCCGCAGCGAGGGCCATAAGGTCCCCCCTGTACAATCCTCCCTGTATCCGCGAGAAGAAGGCCCCGGTAGCCCTCTGGACGAGCCTAAGACCCTCAATAACGTCGTCTATGTCCTCCCTCGCTATGCCTGATGCCAGCCTTAAGGCGCCCTCCGCCATGCTAGACACCAGGCTGCCAGGTGCCCCCCACTGGAGACTCGACATTAAGCTGTCCTCCTCAGCCTCGTCGAGACCCTTCCTGGCCTCAGGCAGGACAACGACGAAGCGCCATCTCTCGGGCACCTGAAGCCTTAGGAGCGGTCTGGGCCTCCCTGGCATCCCAGCGTCCATTACGAAACCCCCCTGCTCAAAGAGGAGGGTTCCAACGCCGCTTACCTTGGCCCTCCCAAGCTTCTCTGCTATAAGTGGTGCAGGGTCAGCTGGAACACCGAGGGCTCTCTGAAGGGCCCTGTAAGCGGCAAGGGACAGCTGGGTCCCGACGCCGAGACCGCTGTGAAGTGGGGGTGCCTTAGTTATTTTCGCGCAGAAGCCTCTCAGGCCGAGGGCCGTCGCCGCCCTCTCGATGTAAGGTCTGAGCTCGGGGGGACCCTCATAGCACACTCCGTCCCATAGGCCAAAGTCACCCTCAAGAGCGGGCTCTTCGACGTAGAAACCCGCTGACCCCCACCTGATCGACCATTCCCCAGCCGCGTAGTAGAATCCAGCGTGAAGTCTTGAACCAGCCCTTACCCTGACGAGCGACGCTATACTGCTGCACCCCGACCTTGAGGCTACCGCGGGTTAATATCGGCGGGGCAGACTCAAATCAGGAGATGCGCGAGCATTGCTACAAGAAAGGCGTTACGAGGGGCTTAGCCCTTAATAGCCAGGGGTTATAAGCTTTTTGCTCGGGGGTGCGGTAGTGAAGCTCGTAACGGTCAAGATGCCTGACCTATACGTCCGGGCCATAGATGAGCTAGTCAAGGAGGAAAGGTTCTCGAACAGAAGCGAGGTTATCAGGGTCGCTGTGAGGGAGCTCCTAAAGAGGGAGCTCTGGAGCGAGGGAAGCCTGATAGGTGGCTCGGAGGTCGAGGAGGTGGCAGAGACGTAATAAGGGGGTACGCGTTTAAGTTAAGCTATTTGGCCGTCTAAATCGTTTTGGCTGACCTGACGGTTTATCCCTCATCATAGTCTTCCCCTATACTTGACTCAAGTACAGATACGAAGGTCTCGTAAGCCTCCTCAACCCTTGCGGTCCTGAGGTAGGTCTCATATGCGGCGTTAAAGGCCTCCGCTATCGCATTAAGTCCCTCCCTACTCCTCGAGAGCTCCTCCAGCGCCTCCTCGAGCTCAGGTCTCCTCCTCCTGAGCATGTCCATTATCTTCTGAGCTAGAGCGGCAGGCGGGGTTGGGGGCGTTCGCGGCACCCGCTCGTCCCGCCCGAAGCTGGGATTTAAAGGGGGATCTGGGCTCACGAAGCGGTGCCTAGCTCACGAGGAGGGTAACCGTTACAGTTGAAGGCTCTAGGGTCATCGTCACTGGCTTTGGCAAGACCAAAGAGGTTGAGCTACCGCCAAGAGTTGCTGGGTGGGCTGCTGACGAAAGGGTTAGGCTGCTACTTCAGGAGCTCCTTGAGGACCCAGGGCTTAAGGCGCACGTTACAACCGCAGGTGCTATCAGGAGTCTCGTCCTGTTGCTGTACTCTAGGTACACCGGCACACCTCCCTACAAGGCGGCTAGCGTGCTGGGCGTGTCCCACGAACAACTTTATAGGATAGAGAGAGCGTTGAAGGAGACAGGCCTCTATGGCATGGCCTTGTCGAGGCTTGAGCTGATGAGGGGCAGCCCTAGATCCTGAAAGCTGATTAGGTTGCTGGGTAAAACAGGTCGCTTTGGAACCAGCTTAAATAGGGTTAGAAGCAACCATAGCGGAGGTGGTCAGCACGCCGCTACTTAACAGAAGGGCTTTCCCTGACGTAGGGGAGGTCGTGGTAGGGACCGTCAAGGAGATATACGACTACGGCGCTTACCTCGAGCTGGACGAGTTCAACGGGCTGAGGGCGTTCCTCCCTTGGAGCGAGGTATCCAACAGGTCTTTCAGGAACATCAACGAGGTTGTTAAGGTGAATGAGAGAATAGCGGTCAAGGTGATAAGGGTAAATAAGGCGAAGGGCCACGTCGATGTTAGCCTCAAGAGGGTGACCGACGACGAGCGCAGGTCTAAGATGACCTGGTGGAAGAGGACGCAGAAGGCCGTAAACATAGTCCTCATGATAGCTAAGGAGCTCAAGAAGAATGACAAGCAGGCCTACAGCGACGTTATATGGAGGCTCGAGGACAAGTATGGTGACGTCATGACGGGTCTCGAGATGGCGGCCCTGGAGGGTGAGCAGCCGCTTGCCATAGCAGGAGTTCCGCAGGAGTGGCTGAGACCCCTTGTCGAGGCCGCAAAGAAGTACGTTGAGATAAAGAAGGTTAAGATAAGCGCAGTTGTAACGGTGAGGGCCCTAGGGCCTGACGGCGTTGACAAGATACGCGAGCTGCTCAAGTTCGTTGAGGCGGGCGCGGGAACGACTGACGTGACCGTGAAGGTGTACGCCATAGGCGCACCTAAGTACAGAGTTGACCTCATAGGAGTAGATTACAAGGTGCTAGAGGAATCCCTAAACAGGATTCAAGAAGCGTCATCGCAAAAGGCGAAGGAGCTAGGCCTTGAGTTCTCTATTGAGAGGTTAAAGGAGTGAACGTACATGCAGTGGCTCCTAAGGAAATGCGTTGTCTGCGGCAGGTACACGCTTGCCAAGGACAGGTGTCCTTACTGCGGGGGTCCACTGAGGGTGCCTCACCCTCCAAGGTTTTCTCCTGACGATAAGTATGTGAAGTACAGGTACCTGCTGAGGGAGGGCAGGCTTAGTCGAGAACCGCCTCAACCTTCCCTAGGATCTGGGCCTTTCCGCCCCTTGGCCTGACCAGAAGGGTCCCACAAGAGAGGCATCTTACAGGGAACGTCGCGTGGCTGAACACCACCTGCTTGTGGCCGCAGTTGGGGCATATTACGAGGAGGAACCTGCTCCTTGGCTCAGGGACGAGGACCTTACTCCTCGGGCTCCCCGGCCTTACCGACAACGGACTCACCTCGTGGCCTCCACGAGCTCTATCTTCTTCAGCCTGATGCCTAATATAAGGCGCTTGTGACCACACTTAGTGCATGTGATCAGTAGGACCTGCTTCTTAGTGGTCTTCGCGAACCTCTTCTGCTCAGGCTTCCTCTTACTGCCGTATCCCTCGTTCTTCCTCAGGTACCTCCTCTGGCCCTCAGCAAGGGTTCTCCTCTTTCCGGCCTTATACAGCGAGACCGTGTGCTCTGTGTGCGTCTTGCACTTAGGGCAGTAGGTCCTAATGGTCTTTGGGAACTTCAAGCGTGCGCCCTAGGCCGCTGATGTGAGACGGGCTTTTAAGTTATTGTTCCCCATCAGGCTATCGCCTGTTAGCAGGGGATTATTGGCGCCGGGGGTGGGATTCGAACCCACGACCGCCCGGTTAACAGCCGGGCGCTCTACCAGCTGAGCTACCCCGGCGCTAGGCCATAAGGGATCAATTCTACCGGTCATTTTAGCCTTTCGCTCGACAGAGGAGGCCCTGTTAGCCCCTATAAGGCCCAGATGAATGTGAGTGTGGGGGAGCAGCTTGAAGCTAAGGTTCAGGAGCGCCAGGACCTGGACCTATATCGTTGGCTCGATCAAGGAGATACTCGACGAGGGCGTTTTCGTAGCGACCGAGGAAGGCCTACTCCTCAGGGCCCTGGACACGAGCAGGGTTGTCATGGTCGACCTATATTACCCCCGAGAGGCCTTCGACGTCTACGAGGTTAGCGGAAAGGAGAGCTTTGGCGTCTCCTTCGATGCCCTGGGTAAGGTGTTGGCACGGAGCCTTAAGGACGAGGCCCTTGCACTGGAGGTCCAGAAGGACTCGTTGCTGATATCATTTGAGGGCCACGGGGTAAGGCAGTTCAAGATCCCACAGGTCTCCATAAACGTGGAAGAGCTGCCAGAGCCCAAAATATCGTTCACGGTCTACGCTAAGATGCCAAACTCCGCGTTCATAGACTCTATAAACGCCGTGGAAGAGGTTGCTGACTCACTGTCCATCTCTGCCGAAGAGGGTAAGATATACTTCATAGGCTCTGGCGACGTAGAGAAGGTAGAAGTAGAGCTCAGCCTTGAGGGTCAGACCCTACTCGAGCTCAAGGTGGACTCCCCCGACAAGGCTACATATAGCGTTGAGTACTTTGACGACATGATCAAGGCAGCCAGGGGGGCCGACCAGGTGACGCTGCAGTACGCCCAGGACTCACCCGCTAGGGTCCAATTCGACTTTGAGGGCGGAGGCAGGCTGACGTTCTATGTATCGCCAAGGATCGAGTGAGGGGCCCAAGGAGACCTTCGTGAAGGTTAGGGCCTGGAGCGAGGAGAGTCTCAAGGAGTTATTCCAGGCCTACTACTCGCTTCACCCCCAGCTCGTCCTGCCTAAGGACATTATTAAGAGGGAGTTCGCCTTTCAGCCCTTCGGCCTGGAGAGCTACGTCAGACACCTCTCGTTCAAAGACGAGGCCTCGCTAAGGGCGTACCTTAGGGCGAGGCCCCCGAGACATGCGTATCACTCAATAGGCATATACGAGCTGCCAGAGGCCCCCTCTATGGAGGAGAAGGGGTGGCTCGGCTCAGAGCTCCTCTTCGACCTCGACCTTGACCACCCTGGTCTCTGCGCGTCACAGGTAATTGATGACACATGTCTCGTTAAGGGCTTCAGGATGGCCCAGAGGGTCGCAAAGGTTACTGAAAGGCTCCTAGGCGGTAGGGCGCTCATTTACTTTACAGGTCACAGGGGCTTTCACGTGAGGGGCAAGTGCGAGGACTGCCTAACCCTGGGAAGGGATGAAAGAAGGGAGATAGCGAAGCTCGTGAGAGCGGAGGGCCTAGAGCTGTCGTACCTCTTCCCTTTGGACTCTAAGATACCTCCCGCGGCGCCTAGCGCTGAGGACCCAGGGTGGAGAGGACTTTTAGCTGAGGAGGTGGGCGGAGGCCCCAGGCTTAGGGTTAGGGATCTAAATGACGCGGTTGCGAGGCTCGCTGTCGACATAGACGCCATGGTGACAGAGGACCCAAGTAGGCTCACCAGGATCCCAGGCTCGCTTAACGCAAAGGGACCCCTAATAGTGACCCCTCTGTGCGATTCGTTTTCGCCAACCCCGGCCCTTTCCCCGTTCAGGGGGGAGCTAGGGGCGAGGGCCCTGCAACCCATAGATGAAGTAAAGGTGCTAGGTTACAGCGTGGGGGCAAGGGGCGGAGAGGAGCTAGATCTACCGGCCCCTGTAGCCCTTTACCTCTGGTCCGCCGGACTCATTGAACTAGGGGGCGGGGAGTTAGTTGTCGTCAGAAATACCGGGTGGTGGCCCGTACAGGGCTGCAATTGGGAGCCATGAAGTCGTGACTTCTGACTCCATGAGGGCCCTGAGGAGGGCCAGAAGCTCCTACTGCTCAAGCGACTTCGACCTCTGCCGGCGGTATAGAAGCATCGTAAGTGAGGCAGGCAGGCTCATAGCTAAGGCCAGGCTTGACGAGCTTACGTCAGATGGATACACTGGAGTCGACGTTGGCTTCCTTAAGGTCTGTGAGCTCGTGCGTGACCTCTACGCCGCCTACCTCTCGGGCACCGCCGTAGCTAGGGGCGAGAGGGTGCTAATGGAGTCCAGGGCAGACCTCGTCACGCCGGAGGGGTATGTGGTTAGGGAGGGCGAGGTTTGGTATGCCGATGTTAAGACAGCCGCCGCCTTTTACGCGCTGGGGGTCGCGAAACCGGCCCTCTCATGGCCTGACGAGCTTCAGGACTTTCTCGGCTAGCTCAGGAAGTCCTTACAGCAACGCTTATAACTCCACCGTCGTGACCCTTTTAAGGGGTTTAAAAGGCGGGTGTAGGTTTTGTCCATCGATGAGGACAGAGAGGTTGAGGAGGCGGAAGAACGCGTTGCCTCCCCTCAGGGCGAGAGGAAGCCGGTTGTGAGGATCGAGAACATAGTGGCCACCGTCATACTTGAGAACAGCTTGGACCTAAACCTGATAGAGGCCCGAATACCAGACGTTGACTACAACCCGGATCAGTTCCCAGGCCTTGTATATAGGCTTCAGAGCCCAAGGATCACAGCGCTCGTCTTCAAGTCGGGCAAGATGGTTGTCACGGGGGCCAAGAGCGTTAAGCAGCTTGTGTGGGCCGTTAAGACCATCCTCAAGAAGTTCATAACTAAGGGCATCATGATACAGGGAAGGCCTCAGATACAGATACAGAACATAGTAGCCTCCGCTAACCTAAACGTGCTGGTCGACCTCGAGAAGGCAGCCTTCGTGCTTCCCCACAGCATGTACGAGCCTGAGCAGTTCCCTGGCCTGATATTTAGGATGGACAAACCTCGCGTCGTGCTCCTGATATTTAGTAGCGGCAAGATGGTCATAACGGGCGCCAAGAGGGAGAACGAGGTATACGAGGCTGTCAACAACATATACAAGGTCCTTGAGGAGAACAAGTGCATCAAGGAGTCCAGCTACTGAAGAGGTCCTTAAGCTGAGGTAGCTCGACAACTCCTATCTCCCTGTCGACAATAATCGGAACTGCCTCTGGAAGCACTGCGAGGTCCCTCGTTATAGGAGACAGATAGGTCTCAGGCCCTGGGGTTACCGAGGAGCCTGTCTGATAGAGGCTAACAGCAGGCAGCACAACTAGCTCGCCACCGTCCTTAAGGGGGGCCCTGAGCAGGACTTGTAGCTTAACCTTAGAGCCCGCCAGGTTTATCTCAAGGCTAGGGTGCTCGTGTCCTATCACAACGGTCACGCCAGTCCTCACGGCCTCGACGACCTTATGACCGTGGGTCAAAACTACGCCGTTTCCCAGGTCGAGGTAGTCATCTAGCACCTCTACCCCGAAGTCTCTGAGCAGCGGCGAGATGAAGGTGTCATGGTTGCCCCTCACCAGCACTATGTCGTCAAAGCCTTTAGCTAGGGCATACCTAACGAGCTCGGAGACCTCTACCTTCTCCCCTCTAGTCAGTCTCTCGAAGACGTGCTTTAGGTCACCGTTGATCACAAGCCTTCTGAGACCGGCCGCTGAACCCTCATCAATTATCGTCCTGGCCCTCCTGAGCTGGAGCCTTGGAAGGTAGACGCCCTGCGATGCCATAGAGTCCTCATAGCCTAGGTGTACGTCACTTATTATCAGCGATGAGGTACGCTCGTGGACTAGCGCTGGGTTCCTTCCCAGTAGCCGCAGTCCTTTGCGAGAGACTGACATTCCCTCTACTGATATTTCTCTCAACCTTGAGATATTATGTTTAGTTCTGGAGCCCCGGCCTCAAGACCAGGTCACAGTTAAAGCGGGTCACCCCTGGGCAGAAAGAGGGCTAGGCTGATTGAGTGAGAGGCCGCTGGTAACAGTAGTGATACCGACGTACAATGAGGCGGACAACGTCAGGCCCCTCTATGAGAGGCTGTCCAAGGCGCTCGCCCCATATGATTACGAATTGCTGTTCGTGGACGACGGCAGCCCCGACGGCACGGCTGACAGGGTGAGGGAGCTCATGTCGTCGGACCCCAGGGTCAGGCTCATCCTTAGGACCGGCGTTAGAGGCCTGGGGACCGCCATAATTGACGGCATCAGGGCCTCGAAGGGGAGGTACGTCGTGGTCATGGACGCCGACCTCCAGCACCCGCCTGATGTGATACCGGCTATGCTCGAGGCAGCCGAGAGGACGGGGGCGGACATAGTCGTGGCGTCGAGGTACGCGAGGGGCGGCGGCGTGGAGGGCTGGAGCCCGGTGAGGAGGCTGATAAGCTGGGGGGCGACCGTTATAGCCAAGCTCCTCGTGCCCGAGTCAAGGAGGACGACCGACCCCATGTCGGGGTTCTTCCTGGTAAGGAGGGAAAAGGTTGGCATAGATTACGTTAACCCAAGGGGCTACAAGGCGCTCCTAGAGATACTGTACAGGAACCCGGCCGCCAAGGTAGTCGACGTCCCCTACGTCTTCGGCAGGAGGCTCAGCGGCATGAGCAAGCTAGGTCTCAGGACGATCATTGAGTACCTGTGGCACGTGATCAAGATATCGAGGCCTGTGAAGTTCGCTGTAGTCGGCGCGGTGGGGACCGGCGTCAACGAGGGCGTCACCTACCTCGCCATGCTGGCGGGTCTCGCGTACACTTACGCCTACGCCGTCGGCATAGAGGTCAGCATACTGGGCAACTTCGCCCTCAACGACAGGTGGACCTTCAGGGACAGGAGGTCGAGGCCCTGGCCCTCGAGGCTGCTGAGGTACCACGTGATGGTCGCCCCGGCGGGCCTGACCATATACTTCGTGGCGGAGCTCCTGGCCAGGCTGACCCACGCGAACCCGCTCCTGGCCCTGTTCATAGGGATACTGGCGGGCTTCGTGGTGAACTACACGCTCTCGGCCAGGAAGGTGTGGACCCTATCCCCCTATAAGGTAGCGTCATATGTGGACAAGCATTGATAACGGTATCATGTATGCTAGGTAAACGGCGACGTTCACTAAGGTGACGAGCACACCTGCCTTCATGAATCTCCAGTAGCTGACCGTGATGCCGTACTCAGACTCCACGGACTCGATAATTATTATGTTTGAGGCCGCGCCGAGGATCGTCAGGTTCCCTGCGATGGTCGTTGCCATCGCAAGGGTCGTCCACGCTACAGGATCTGCGGAGGAGAAGCCGAGGCCCTGCATATACGGTATGAAGAGGGCCGTGAAGGGCACGTTGCTGAGCATCTGACTGTAGGCCAGCGACGCCGCGGTTATGCGAAGCGCTGACTGGTACCCCGGGTATCGCTTCGGGAGGGCCAGCCTGAAGAGGGGGATCAGTATGCCAGAGTACCATACCCCTGCCATGGCTATGAACATCACTATGAAGAAGAGGACTGTGCTCCAGCTGACCTTCCTGATAACCTCCCTAGGCCTGCTTGAAGCTATGTAAGTGGCCGCAGCAACCGTAAAGGGCAGGACGCCTATCTCTGACACAAGAGGTCTCCCCCTAAGCTCCATGTAGTCATTAACAGCCAGCAGAGCGAGCACTACCACTAGCGAGACGCCCGATATGTAGGCGTCCCTCCTGTTCCTTATGGTCTCCTCTGGTATCCTGTGTGGCATAGTGAAGCCGCGTCCCACGTGGTAAAGCCTCTCTAGGATGTAAGCGGTAATAACGAGATTCAGCAGGGTAGGAGGGCCGAGATAGAGGAGAAACGTGGTGAGTGGGGCCTTCACACCTGACTGCACTGCGATCAACATGTTCTGGGGGTTGCCGAGGGGGGTCATAGTGGAGCCTATCGTGACCGCGAAGGCCAGTGCCAATACGGCAAGCTCTGGATCGAGGCTGGCCGCCCTCGCGAGCGGCACTATAATGGCCGATCCCATGGCGGCAACTGCGTCGTTAACGGCCACAGCGGAGAGGACGCCAAAAAGCAGGACAATTAAGTATAGGAGCGCCCTCGGGCTACGGGCTTTGTACGTGAATCGTGTAAACAGGTACTCGAGGAGTCCTGAGTCCTCAGCTAAGGCCCCTATGCTGAACATCCCGATTAGGAAAAGTACAACGTTCCAGTCGACGTAGGTCTCTATCTGGTTAGCGCTTACAAGACCAGCAGCTATTGCTATGAATGCGGCGAAGGCCATAATGGTCCATATTGGCGTGTTCTTGAACTTTGCCCTAGCCATCAGGCCTACAAGGACAACGAGCACTATAACGAGCCCTAAGGTCTCCTTCTCTTGGATCAGGTTAGCTCACCTCGACAAGGTCCGCGAGAACGCATTCGAGCTTAGAGCCTAAGGCTTCTGCCAGGCTTGGGCTCGTTCCATGACCCGTAACTAGCTCGCGTACGTAGATCCTCTCTTCGGACGAGATCAGGCACTCTGCTACGTGGTCAGTGATCTTTCTGCATGAGACCCCCTTTACCCGACCTATGGCTTCATGGGTTCCAACTCTCTGCCTTACCTCCTTGTCTAAGAGCGACGAGGACGCCAGGGACAGCGCGGCCTCGGAAAGGGAGGTCTCCGAAAGTATGATACACCTGTAAGTCCTCGTCCTTCGTAAGAGCTCTTCATGTCTGGGCATGGCGACCTCAAGAGCCTCCAGCTCAAGGGCTTGGCCATTGGCCTCGACTCTGTCACCAGGTCTAAGCGAGTCACGTGACAGGGGCCTGCTGACCTCAACGATTACAGGGACGCCTGCCCCTAGAACTCTTACCCCCATTTCATCCCTTACCAGCCCCTTTACGGAGACATAAGATCCACCGGTCGCCTTGAGTATCGCGTCCAGGACGGGGCTACTCTCCATAGGCCTAATGGGGGTCCATCTATTTGCCCTGTGGTAGCGAGCGGCCATAATGAGGCGCCTCACGGAGACCTCCACAGAGCCGCCAGGGAACTCGACGGTTGCCACAGCCTCAGGCCGAGCGAAGTCAGGGGCCAGCCCATAACGGGATTGGATTAGCTTCCCTATCTCCCTCTTCAGCTCAGACTTAAGGGACTCGCCATACTTCAGGGAGTACCTAGACCTTAGGTCCTCCTCTCTGGCCACGTAATCCGAGGAGACCCTCACGCCTATAAGGAAGCTCTTCACGTTGTATGGTCTCATAGCCTCAAAGGCCCTTCTGGCCGCGTCCTCAATGAACTTCTCTAGCAACCCGCCACATAGGTAACAGGGCCGGGGCCCCAGCTCCTCTCCGTAGAGCTCCTTGTATAGCCTTGAGGCCACCTGTCCAAGGTTAGGGGCAAGGGCCCTAAACCTCTGAAGGGACTCGGGGTCCCCCTCCCTTATCCTGGCGTGAAGCCTCATCACGATGGCAAGCTTGAGGGCCCTGCCTCTCTCCTCGTTGCTGAGACCTCTTCCCAGCATGCCGAACAGCCTGCCAAGGCACCTATCACACAGCGGGAAGTCGGCCAGCACCCTCTCGGCCTGCTCTACGGGGTCCTCCAAAGCGCACTCAAAGGTCAAGGAGGTCCCGGCGAATTATATGCTCTAGGACTCAAGGATGGCTCAAGGGCAAGGAGCCCCTATGACTTTACTGCCAGCTCGTGATCTTTCCCATGACTCGACGTCGCCTGTGACTGCGTAGAATATAGGGTGCGGCTCAACGTCTCTTACCCTTACAAGGACCTCGTATCTTAGCGGGTCCCTGGCCCTGAGCTTGCTGAGGAGGTGGCACATCTCAAACCTAAGCTGTCCAGTAGTCACCGGGACCCTCGGCGCACCAACGTCATACCTAACAACCTTCGAGAGATCGAACCTATACCCTCTTCTCAGGCCTTCCTGGGCCACGTAGTACAGGTAAGTTCCTATGTAGAGCACGGGGTCCGTAGTTGCCCTGAAGCGGACCAGCTGTGGGTGATGAGCGTAACCCCTCGTGAGGCCGAGAAGGACCTTCTGCGCGAGGAGGCCCTCCCTCCAAAGCGCCACGAGCCCCTTTGAGTCAAGGTACGCGGGGCTTATCGACCAAAGCCTCAAAAGCGGCCTTGCACGTAGCTCGTACTAGGTAGGAATTAAACTCTTCCTATCGTTACCACACAGTTACCACCGGCGACCTGATGATAGGCCCTCAGGAGTCGTTAGTCCTCACCGTTCGGGCTGCCCATCGCCCATCATCGGGCACGAGACTACATGCAGCCAAGGGTAATTTGCGTTTTCAGCTGACCTTATCAACGCTTTTACTAAAAGGCCTCCTTAACCCTATCCTCAGGGGCGCCGTGATGGAACCTCGGCTGCTCGCGACGTCTGACATACACTCGCCGGAGTACCTTAAGCAGTATGTTATGTCCCTAGCTGGCCTAAAGGAGAAGCCGTGTTTGTTCATGTTCGCTGGTGACATAGTGGATCGCGGTCAGGTCGATGCTGCTAGGCCAGTCTTTGAGGCCGCCCAAAGGCTGGGTGGCAGGCTGGTCGCTACGTTCGGGAACGACGAATACCAGGAGCTATGGGACGAGATAAGGTCGCGTTACGCTTACGTGGACTGGCTTGTTGACGAGCTCAAGGTCTATGACTGCGGAGAGGTGTCCGTGGCCGTTGTTGGGACTCCAGGGTCCCTCGACGAGCCGACCAAGTGGCAGAGGACTCACATACCAGGGATAGAGAGGGTCTACTCCGAGAGGGTGAGGGCAGTCAGAGAGCTCCTCTTAAGGGCTAAGGGAGACGCCGACCTGGTTGTCCTCTTATCACACTACGCTGTTGCCAGGGCCAACCTCAGGGGGGAGGACCCCAGAGCTTACCCCTATCTTTACAGCTCTAAGATGGAGAGGGTCGTCAGGGAGGTAAGGCCCTCTGTCGCGGTCCATGGCCATGCCCATAATGGCCACCCGTTCTCTATTGTCGAGGGGGTTCCTGTCTATAACGTGGCCTTCCCGCTCAACAGGTCGCCCGTATGGGTTACGGGAAGGGTTCGGGTAGGCCTGGAGGCCTTCCTGAAGTAGCCCCCTCGCTAATTAGTCCCACCGGGCCCTCTGGGTAGGGGGCTATGAAGGAGCTCGCGACGGGGCGACTGGAGGGGGATGAGCGCGAAAAGCCGAACGAGCCCCCATGCATGATTAGGGTGCAAAGGGGGTACAGGGCGATAAAAGAAGTCCTTGACAAAGTAAAGGAGGAGATCTACAGGTACAACTCGCTGGCCTCTGGAAGGGGCTATTACCTTAAGCCGGTCCACATGTCGTATAGGACTGTCAACGGGGTCCGGAGGGTATACGAGTACTACGGGAGGTACTGGTGGAGGAGGGGCGAGGACAAGCTGATATATGTAGGGACAAGGAGACCCCCTGGCTTACCAGAGCCCCCCGTCAACCCGTTAGAGGGCCTCTCACTCATCAGGGAAGGAGAAGACGTTATTCTCAGGTGCGACGTCTATGAGAGGTTCAGGTGGGCGTTCGGGGGCCTGCCCACAGAGAGGGTATGAGGGTTGGCCAGAAGGTCTATGAACGCCCTGGACGTAATGGCTTGGATATCGGCTAACAGGGACTCGCTGATTGGCGAGAGGGTCGACAACGTATACCAAGAGGGCGACCTGTTGGCATTGAAGGCGAGGGGGAGGTACGGCTACTACCTGGTGGTCCAGCCATCGGTTAGGGTGCACATGACTTCACGTTTCAGGCCGTCAGGTCCCCCGGCAGGTGGCATAGGTAGGGCCCTTAGGGACCTTGTGAGGGACCAGAGGATTGTTGATTTAAGGCAGGTAGGCTTCGACAGGGTAGTTGAGCTCACCTTCGAGGACGGCCACAGGTTGGTTGCGGAGCTCCTCCCACGTGGCGTGGCCGCTCTGCTGTCGCCTGAAGGCGTCCTCCTTGCCTCAACAGCGTACTTCGAGGCCAAGGACAGGGCGCTGAGGAGGGGACAGCCCTACTTGTATCCGCCCCTTAGGCTTGAGGACCCGTTCACGCTGACCCCTGACAGGCTTGCCGAGACTATAAGGCGGTCCAGTGCGTCTGACCTTGTTAGGGCCCTCGTCCTGTCCGCAGGCGTCCCCGGGGAGGCAGCGGAGGAGGCCCTGAGGAGGGCTGGCCTTACCCCGTCCGCGAGGCCCCTTGACCTCAGCGAGGAGCAGGCGGAGGCCGTCTCCAAGGCGTTGAGGTCACTTAAGGAGGAGGCGGTCGCTGGCAGGGGTTACCTAGTTTTGCTGGGAGGAAGGCCCGTGGAGGCCGACCCCTTCAGGCCTAGCCTGGAGGGCTCTGAGGTAAGGAGTTACGTAACTCTTGATGAGGCGCTCGACGAGCTCTTCGCCGCGCAGGCCACCAGAAACGCGCGCGGTGTTGAGTCGGAGAGACAGAGGTTGCTTGCAAGCTTAGAGAGAGCCAGGAAGGAGGCTGCAGAATATCAGGCGATGGCGACGGAGCTCGAGCTCCTGGCCAACCTAATAGCGGCCCACTACCATGAGGTCGAGGACGCGCTACGCTGCCTCAGGTCAGGGGGAGAGGCCTGCGGTCCGCTTGTGAGATCGTTTGATAGGAGAACGGGACAGGTCACCCTCGTTGTCGACGGGCGGGAGGTCAAAGCGCGGGTGTATGAAGACGTTGACGAGCTCGTTAAGGAGCTCTTCAGGCAAGCTGGCGAGCTGAGGGCCAAGTCACAAAGGGCGGGCGCGGCGGAAGCCGAGATCGTGGGCCGCCTAGCATCGCTTGAGGAGGAGGCCAGGATACAGGAGCTGGCCGCCGCGGCCAGGAGAAGGAAAAGGGCCTGGTACGAGAGGTACCACTGGCTCGTTACATCATCGGGCCTGCTCGCGGTCGGGGGAAGGGACGCTGACCAGAACGAGAGCCTTGTGAGAAAGCTCCTGGGCGACGACGACCTGTTCCTCCACGCGGACGTACACGGCGCACCGGCAGTCATACTGTTCACTGGCGGCCTGCCACCCCCGGAACGCGATGTTGCCGAGGCCGCGGTTCTAACAGCCGCCTACAGCAGGGCGTGGAAGGAGGGGATGGGGTCCGTCAGCGTCTACTGGGTCTTGGGGTCACAGGTTTCGAAGTCCCCACCTTCCGGCGAGTACCTCACCAAGGGCGCGTTCATGGTGTACGGCAGGAAGAACTACCTCCCTCAGCTCAGGGTTGAGCTGTACCTTGGCGTCGCCCTAGACGAGGATGGGCTCCCAGTCGTTGTGGTGGGGCCTGAGGGCGTCGTCGCGCCTCAGTCCCTCTCGTACGTGAGGCTGCTGCCAGGCGACGAGAAGGTAGAGGCGCTGGCGCGTGACGTCCTGGAGCTACTTCAGAGGAGGTCATCGCAGCCAGACATTATCAGGGCCCTCGAGGTCTCTGAGGTAGCTAAGAGGCTCCCTGGGAGGGGACGGGTGGCGGGCGCGTGGAGGGGGG
>CAYFGU010000006.1:40321-73662 GCA_964343115.1 uncultured Desulfurococcales archaeon | reverse complement strand
AGCGACCTCGAGTAGGTGAACATCCAGTGCTCGACGTGGTGCCTGTCCCCCCTGCACCTATGATAAGTGTCCCCGCACAGGTTAAGGTAGGGCCAGTAAACGAGGTAGTAGGCCCTCCCGGAGTGGGCCTCGACGAAGTCCCTTACCATCTTCCCAAGCTGGGGGTAGGGGACGAAGTCGGAGTCCCACACGATCACGTACCTCCTGGTGGTCCTCCTGAGCCCCTCCTCCCTGGCCTCAGCGTAGCCCCTCGGCGGGTACTGCCTGTAGACCACTAGGCCGAGCTCAGGGGCTAGTCCCTTGAGGAGCGAGGTGGTCTCAGGGTCGTCAGAGGAGTCGATCACGACGACCTCGTCGGCTATCTTTGAGATGCCCCTCAGCGAGAGCTCAAGCCAGTCAGGGTCATTATATGTTATCACCATCGCCGACACCCCGGGCTCCCTCCCCTCCCTCCCAGCGTCCACAAGTCTCAGCCCTGTCGCGGCGGCAGCCAGGGCGTTGTAAAGGGCCCAGATCCCCCGCCTACCAAGCGACCTCCTCAGCAGCCTGGCCAGGGAGGCAGAGCTCAAGGCCTGGAGGAGCTGGTTTAGCAGGGTTAAAATCCAGGCACTGACCATAGCGACAGAGGCCGAAACGTGCCCGCGGCAGCGCTTGCGTTAACCGAGCAGGCCTGTCACATCGCTTGACGGGGCGACCGACGTGAGGGCGGAGGAGCTGCTTGCCCTTGGACCCCACCCCGGCGAGCCTGTGCTGATAATTCCAGGCCCCCAGACGGAGGCCACGGTGGCTGGGAGGCCAAACAGGTTCACCGTTGTCCTCGCCGACGGCAGGCCCTGTCACCTTCACGACCCAGGCAGGCTCCCAGAGCTGATCTACCCTGGGGCCAGGGTCATGGTTAGGCCCACCGCTGGCGTCAGGACCTCATGCTCGGTGACTGCTGCGTGGTCCAGGGAGGCGTCCGCGTGGGTCCTGACCGATAGCAGGTTCCACCCAGCCATAGCCAGGGCCTTCCTGCCCCCCTCGGCCTCGGCCGAGGTCAGGGTCGGGATGAGCAGGATTGACTTCAGGACAGACGACGTATACGTGGAGGTGAAGGGCTGCACGCTCACAAGGGAGGGCGTCGCCCTCTTCCCCGACTCGCCTACCGAGAGGGGCGCTAGGCACCTCAGGGAGCTGAGGGCTCTCGCAGCCTCAGGCCACGGCGCCCTGCTCATGGTCCTGGTCATGAGGCCCGACTCTAGGTGCTTCCTGCCAAATGTCGAGACCGACCCTGCGTTCGCAAACGCCTTCTGGGAGGCCCTGAGGTCGGGCGTGCTGCTCAGGGCCCTTAAGTTCAGGCTCGACCCGCCCTACCTGATATACCTGGGCGACGTGCCCCTGTGCGCAGGCGAGGCTACCTCCTTGAGGCTATGAGCTCCTCGAGGAGGCCCCTCACGCTGGTTATGTTTATGACGCCCATTTCACCCCTGGAGACCGTGCCCTCAGGGTCGTAGACGGCGAGGACCCCGTCCCAGTCATGCATAGAGTCGTCAGGCCCCTTGTCGTTCCTGTCCATGTAGTTGGTGGGCCACCCTACCGTGCCGATGGGCCTCCAGTTCAGGTCGTCCAGGTAGACGGTTAGGTCAGGCGCGTCCCCCTTCGCAACTGGGTATATCTCAAGAGGCTCGTATGCGTAGTTCCTCCAGGCCTCGCCGCCTGGGCCCCTTATCCTTGAGATGTCCTCCTTGACCTCCCTAACAAGGTCAGGGAGCTCCTCCTTGCCCACGATCCCCTTTAGCTCCCTGCCCCTCACGTTGAAGAAGAACCTCGAGTAGTACCCTCCCCAAGCCCACACCCTGGTGTGGTCCCAGTCTATCATGTCAAATGTGAGGTCCTGGCCAGGGGCCTTCGGCCTCTCCCTGAGCCTCAGGTAGCCCTCCTCCTCAAGCCACTGGTTTATCGCGAAGGCCCCGTGCATGGGCTTGGTCCCGTGGTCGCTGACAACCACGATTACCGAGTCCCTCAGGGCCTCTTCCCTGAGCCTGTCAAACCAGGAGTCTATCTCAGAGTAAACCATTGGTATGGCCCTGCTGTAGGTCTCGTGGAAGGTGTACCTCGGGTGCCTTTTGTCGAAGTACTTCCAGAAGGCGTGGTGCGCCCTGTCTACGCCTATCTCTACGTATATGAATACGTCCCACGCCTTGGTCTTTACGAGGTGATCCACGATCGCCTGATGGTTCCTCACCATGGCGAGTATGTCCCTTAGGGCAGCGTCCCTGTCCTCGGTCCTGAAAACAACGTCAAATATGGGGGTCCCAACCTGGGACTCTATCTCCTGCTTAAGCCATGGGGGCCAGGTGTACGGCCTGTGCGGGCCTGGGGTGTTGAAGTCAGTGACCATGAACCCGTTAACTGGCCTCGGCGGGTAGGTCGGGGGGACCCCGAAGAGCCCGAACCTTACACCACTCCTGCCCAGGTCGTCCCAGACGGCAGGCTCCCTCACGTCCTGTGAGGTTACAACGTAGGAGTCGAAGGAGCCGGGTCTCCTGTGCCTGAAGCCGTAGAGGCCGAGCTCGCCGGGCGTTTTCCCTGTGAACATGACCATCCATGCTGGTACTGTGATCGGCGGGTGGCACGTCCTCATCACGTACCTGGCCGACTCCGACACCAGCTCCCTAAGCCTGGCCAGCCCCCCTCCGTCGTTGCCCTCGTAGAGGACGTACGGCGGCAGGGAGTCGAGGCCCAGCACGAACAGCCTCCTCAACATGGTCCCCTTAGGCCTGTTAAGGGGAGGGTAAAAACGAATTAATAAAAAACAAATAAAAATATATTAAAGTTTAGTACGCTCAGAACTTGGCGAAGGCCACGTAGGCTATCAGGGCAAGAGCTATTATGGCGACGACGAGGGCCGCCAGGGCGTAGGTGGCGGCTGAGGACGCCAGTGAGGCCACGTGCTGCGACTCGCTATAGGCGTTAGACGCCTGCGTGTAGGCGTTCGAGGCCGTGGTGCTGATAGTGCTCAGCGTGCTCTGTATGGAGCCGAGGGTGGAGCTTGCAGAGCTCACGCCGGAGCTCACGGTGGACAGCGTTGAGCTCATCGAGGTCAGCGTGCTCTGTATGGAGCCGAGGGTGCTGCTAACGCTGCCGAGGGTCGAGGCTATGGAGTCCGCCTTGCTGCTGAGGCTGCTCAGCGTGCCGCTCTCTGAGCCGACTGTAGAGCTGACGGAGCCGAGGGTGCTGCTCATCCCTGTCAGGGTTGAGTTCATTGAGCTCAGGTAGCTGAGGGTCGCCTCGGCGTAGCCGCTCAGCGTCTGGGCGTCGTGTAGCAGGGTCAGCACGTTGGCGCCGACAGAGCCTACCTCTGAGCCGACGGCCGTGACGTCGCCCTCCAGGTTGCTTATGCTGCCCTGTATGCTGGCCAGGGTCGAGTTGATGGCGCTGAAGTTGCCGTACAGGTACGCGCTGACTGACTGCAGGTTGGCCACAAGCGTGCTCAGGTGTGGGAGATACTTGCTCACGCCGCTTAGGGTAGAGTTTATGCTAGCTAGGTATGCCAGCACCTTGCTGAAGTTGCCAGCTAAGTAGCCACTCAATGTCTCCTGGGCAGAGGTCAGCTCTGAGCTAAGCTCGCTGAAGTTGCCTGCCATGTACTTCGCGATGGCCTGCTGGCCGACGCCAATTGTCGAGACCGAGGTCTCGATCGCGTTGGCGTTCTCTGCTATGGCGGCCGCCAGGGCCTGCTGGACCGCCTTAAGCGACAGCAGCGCCTGCGTGAAGTTGCCTGCCATGTACTTCGCGATGGCCTGCTGTGACGTGGTTATCTGGCCGCTGAGGGCGGACTGCAGTCCCTCTATCTGCTTCGTCACGTTGACGAGTACCTCGCTCACGGCTGCCTGTACAGCACTCTTAACGACGCTCTCTATGGCAGTGGAGTTGACGGGCGGCACTATGCCCATCTCAGCGGCGGCGGTGCCTGAGTAAGTCTGGTCCGTGAAGTAATACTTTGCGGTCTCAGACGCAACAACTACGAGCTGTCCCTCCGTCACGTTCGAGGGCAGGTACACGTAATACACGTAGTAGTTGCCGAGCTGGTACGGCCCAGATATGTCGCTGGCCGGCAGCGGCCAGGCCTGCATCGACGAGCTCAGGACGTAGGCCTGTATGCTAACGGGACTCACGCTGAAGAAGTACTGGGCCACCGACGGCTGCAGGCCGAATATCGGGACCTGCGTCGGCACGAGGACCATGTAGGGCTCTTCCGCGTTAGCGGTTGAGCCGCTCCCTACGACGCTTATGCTGACGGGCTCAGCCGGTATCTGGTTGGGCGCCATGTAGTAGATGCTTATGTTCCAGGGCACGTGAGGCACTGGAGTAACCACTGGCGTTGGAACCCAGGGACCGACTATCTGGAAGCCCAGCGTGTACATTCCGGTGTAGCAGAGGCTCTGGACTGGCACGAACAAGCCTCCCTTGTAGGAAGGCTTGAAGTAGCCTGGGAAGCTTGGGCTCCACAGGGTCCCGTTGACGATGTACCCTATCGAGACGTTCTCTTCGTAGGAGCCGCACTTCACAAGCAGGTGCACTGGCAGCTTATATGGCGAGGCGCTAGGCAGCGTCGTCGTGGTTGGATAGCTTACCGGTGAGCCGAACACGTATATCAGGAACTGCGCGTTGGGCAGCACAAACAGGTACGGCACCTCATTCATGGCGTACGGCGGCCATATGTATAAGAACGTGGTAGCAGAGCCTGAGGCGTAAGAAGTGTACAGGGAGGTCAGGCCGAGCGGGTTTGTCGAAGACGTGTGATTCACTATGAGGGTGGCTAAGTCGAAGTCGGCGGGCTGTATTAGAATCTCGGCCGCCGTTGAGGTGAAGAGCTCGGTATATGCGGGCTCTGAAGACTGCTCTCCGTAGCCTAACGAGAGGCTCAGGTTGTAGCCGTAGGCCGACTTGCCGTAGTACGTTATGGTTCCTGGCAGGTCAGGGACTGGCAGGAAGCTTATGTTGGCGTAGCCGTTGACAGGCCCTGCCGTGAAGTAGCTGCTGTCCTCGAGCCACAGCTGGTTCAGGTTGACAGAGTTGAAGTAACTGGAATTGGCGCGGAGCGTGAAGTTCATGATCACTGTTGGGCCTAGCGGCATGGACCAGTCGTATGGGGCCCCAACTACCTCAACGTATTCGAGACCTCCCTGCCACGTCGGTATTAGCTGCGTTGTACCGTTGACTATCAGCTGCGTGGCCTCGAACGGGAACCTTACCTGGTTCGCCGGCATGTATATTGCCCCGTATATGTTGGGCAGGTCCAGCTCCACGCTGCTATTGACCGGAGGTGATGGCATGGCTATAGTCGTGTACGTGCCGGAGACCCATAGCCACGAGGTGACGTCCCAGGTAGTAGGGGTCGGCTTAACGTAGATGAGGGCGTCGCCAAGGCCTGTGGGCAGCACCACGTAGAACTGGGATATGTTCGCGGAGTAGTTGTGTGTGTTGTAGGGGAGCTCCAGGCTTATGGTTGTTGGCACTGTGACAGTCGTAGTAGGGCTGCCCTGCGCGTCGACAGCGTCAGCCCAGGTACCGGTGTAGGGCAGCTGCGTTACGTAAACGAAGTCGCCATATACGTCGGTCTTAAGGGTGCCGAACTCAGGGCCTAGGACGGTCCATGCATAGCCTAGTCTCAGAGTGGACGTCACGTTTATCGGCTGGGAGGTGTTCGAGCTGAAGCCGAAGCCCCTCACCAGGAGGTAGTTGCCCAGGAGCAGCGAGGGGTATGCGTAGAACAGACCCTGGTCGTCGCTGGTGAACACCTGTATGAACGGGTACACATGGTACGTCGTGTAGCCGTTAGGGCACAGACCCAGGGTAATGCACGGGCAGTTCGTGGGCACGTTAGAGCTGTAGACGTACGCGGACTCCTTTACAATACTGCCATTCGCGAAGCTGGCATTGTAGGTGAAGCCTGGGTAGAGGCCAAGGTATGAGTACGGGAGGCCGAAGGGGGCGTTAGGTATCACGAAGGTCACGCTTTTCACAGTTGCGTTGGTCACCGTTTTTGCCACGTCGCCTGAAACTGAGCCGGTTAGGTTTGTCATGTTCCTGTCCAGGTAGAACTTGCTCAGGTTGGCCCACTCGCCCTCGTTCCACTCATACACGGCTATGGGCTCGGAGGGCAACAGCGTTTTGTTACCTACGGCCTGCAGCGAGGCGAACTGTGACCCGACTGGCATGTTTGCGAAGACCACGTCAACTAGGTCGTCAGGGTTCAGGACGGAGATCGGGCCGGCGACGCCAGTGCTGTAGCCTACAAACTCGAAGCTCGGGATTATGTCGAGGAAGCCGTTGACCTGCGGTGTGAAGGCGCTGAAGTTCACGTTGGTGAGGCTGTAGGTCAGGTTGGCCAGCCATATCGACCTATTAGTAATGATATACTTGCCGTTGTTTATAAGGAACGTGTACTGGCCGGCCACGGGACCTGGCACAAGGGTTGAATTGCCATACTCGTTCAGCGACCAGCTGCTCGCGTTGAAGCCGTACAGGTAGGTGCTGTAGATCTCCTGGAGGTAAGGTGGAGCGAAGTCGGGGTTCAGCGCAGCGAGAGATATAACAAGGGAGTTGTTAGGGTAAAAGATTTTAGGGGACCAGTATGAGAAGACAGAGCTACTATAATTTCTACCATAATTACCGGTTTTCACGTTATAGGATAGGAACGTGGCCAGAGTCGAGGTTGGCTTGAAGGTCGACGCCACGACGGTGAAGTTTATCTTATTACTCAGAACGGCCGTCTGCAGGTTGCTTGCAAAGTTATACACGAAGAATTGCAGGGTTATTGTCTGCTGATAAAATGAGTTTACCCCGTATTCGTTGTAGTTGACGCTGCAGTTGTAGTAGCTCATGTAGGGCGTCCAGCTGGGTACTACCTCGAAGCCCGGCTCGAGACTCAGGTTGAAGGGGCCCGCGGCAATAGCGGGGGGCGTGTAGGTGGGGCTTGGCAGCGCCGTCGCTATCTTAAGGTAGACGAGCGCCCAATGCTGGGTCTTGAGCTCGTTGTAAACAGTTGCGGCGTTTGTAGCCCCAGGATATGATTTGTTGCCCTCCAGGTTGTTGATGAAGTTCAAAATATCGCTTGCCGTTATTGTCAGGTTCCCAGTTACGTACTGCACGTTAATTGTTGAGAAGGGCCCGTTCAGGACTGTGTCGCCTACCGTCAGGAAGTCGTTCCCGTTTGGCGAGATGTAGATATACGTGTCAGGGCCCCTCCAGGTGGTGCCGGTCATGTTGAAGAAGAAGGCAACCTGCCCGCCAACGCTAACGTACTTAGTTAACACTATGCCCTCGCCGCCGGCCGCTATCAGCGCCTTGGCGCTCATTAGCGCTGCTAGAGGGAGCACGAGCGCTACTAGAACGAGCACGGCCGCCAGGTACTTAAGGTACGACCTGTTCACGAGAGTCACCTATGCTCGCTGGGCATGTGGTGCGCCCGGGTATTTAAGGAGTACCCGTCCGCTGGGCGGGCCTTGGAGTCCCACCGGTGGGACCTAGGTAGTGGCCAGGTCAAGCCGCAGGGCTCAGAACCAGCAGGGGACCCTCCTCGGACACCAGGTAGGCAAACGCACTGCCCCCGCTGTCATAGAGGACCGCGAGCATCTCGCTCCCCTCGACCTGGACAGCGAGGAGCTCCCACCCTGCCCCGACAGCTAGTGTGAGCGAGCCCTCGAGCGATACCTCGCTTACCCTTAGAGCCCTCATGGAGCCGGCCAACAGGGCATATGACCTGTTGAGGAGCTCGTAGGAGACAAAGCTCGCGTTGAGGGAAGCGCCGCTGGGCCACAGCCCCCCTACCAGGGGTAGCTCGAGGGCTGAGTAGGCGTCGGAGAGGGCAGCGTATGAAACGTTCAGGCACCTTGAGGCGTTTGAGGGCCAGCCTGACGCGAGGAGCTGTGCCGAGAGGGACTCATAAGCCTCCGCCCTGGAGAGGCTAGACAGGGCTGACTCGAGCTCGGCTGCCGCGTGCTCAGCCTCTGATATCCTTAAGCTGAGCGCCTCCGCCCCTGCCCCCACAAGCCGCGTGTCGTTTATGACTCGCTCCAGGGGCCCGGAGAGGCCGGCTATGTAGCCTGTAGCCCCTCCTTTCCCTATCATTACAGCGAGCGACGAGGCGTAGGAGCTGGCCCTGGCCAGCGTGGCATTGGCGGCCGCCCAGTCACCGGTCGAGGCGTAGTAGAGGGCCGCGGAGGAGGCGTAGGCGGCGTCGGTGAGGTTGCCGAGGGCCTCTGTGACAAGCCCAGCCTCGGAGGATAGCCAGCTCAGCGAGCCTTCGGCGCCCCTGATGGACGCGACCGCTCCAGCCGTGACCGCAAGCGACGCCTCAAGCCCGACGGTCCCGTTGAAGAGAGTGTCGTTCACGTAAGGGGGGACGGATGGGGGTTGGCCCGTGACGTTTATCTCTGCGCCCAGGGCCCCCTCAGCCCTAATCGACTCCCCCAGGTAATACGCGGCCTCGGACTCGTTGGAGCCAGTGGTGAGGAGCGATGACATAGCTGAGGCGCCAAGGGACGCGAGGCCCGATGCGGCAGTCCAGCTGCAAAGGGCCGCGACGTCGCTCAACGCCTGCATGGACGCCTGCTCCACTAGAGGCGACCTTGAGAGAAGCTGCTTCAGCGACGACGCTAACCTTAGAGAGCTCCACAGGGTTGTGTTGGACAGCTCGGAGTACTCGAGGAAGCCGCTTGCATTGCCGGCAGCAAGGGCAGCCACGGCGAGGGAGTCGTACCTCAGGGACAGTGAGGCGTTCGCTACGCCCTCGGCCGCCTCAACCATGTCTGGCACGTATGATGACGGCGGCGTCGGGTACTCGGTTATCCCGCCCTGGATTAGCTGGTCGAGGGAGATCACGTTTGTCGCCAGGCCGTAGACCAGGTCGGCGACCACGTAGCTGACCTTTGAGCTGGAGTTCAGGGCCTGTACGACGGACTCGGCCTCTGATAGGTACGCCTTGGAGGCGGCCAGCGCGTTGAGGGCCTGCTGGTCCTCAGACTGGGAGTAGAACATTATGGCCTCAGAGGTGTTCATGAGACCATGCGAGGTCAGGTTCAGGGCTAGCTCCTGGCCGGAGACGTTGACGGGCCTTGCAATTGACGTCAGTACTAAGGCGCTTGGCAGGTCCTCCCTGATGGACTCAGCGAGGCGCCATACATAGGCCGATGCGTTGGCCACGGCTGAGACGGTAGAGTTAACGAAGGCCTTTGCCTGCGTTGAGTTGACCTGGACCGTGGTAGAGTAGGCAAGGGAGGCCGTCGCCTGGGCCTGGGAGAGGTACCCTGACGGCTGCGCGGCCTCGGAGATTTCCTGAAGGGCCTTGGCAACGTAGGACGCTGCCTCAGAGGTGAGCTGGGCAGCGTATGACAGGTTCGAGTAGGCCTCTGGGACCTCGGAGGCGCCGGTGAGCAGCGAGGAGGCGTTGAGCAGGGCAGAGATGGCTGATGAGAGCCCCTCAAGCTCCTCCTGTAGGCCTCCTGCCAGAGAGGCGTTTGGCATCATCGAGGCCCTCTCGTCGACGCACGGGACATCAAGATAGGCCTCCGAGACGTTGAGGACAGAGTAGCTAGCGAGGGCGTCGGAGGCGCATGTCATAGACGCGCTGGCGTTCCCTAAGTCCTGGGTGGCCTGTGATATGCTCAGGTTTAGGCGGGCAAGGTAGGAGGAGGCGAGCCCAAGGTAACCAAGGGCCTCAGAGGACATGTTAAGGACCTCCTCGGCCACCGACAGCCTGAAGCTCATGTTATATGACGGGCTTATGTTCTGGGCAAGCGCGCTTAACTCCAAGGCCGCCTTCACTGAGGAGACGAGACCGGCCGGCGTGCCATTGTTAAGGCCTGCCACAGCCGACAGGACCGCGTTAACGCCGTCCTCTACCACGGTCGAGTTTGCTAAGGGCCCTAGGTCGCGGGAGAGGTTGCCTGCGAGGTACTGACCGTCCCTCGCCTCAGCGGAGGCCAGCAACGCCAGGCCGCCCTTGAACCCAGCCATGGCGCTCAGCTGGCCGGAGACTTGGAGGAGCGCTAGAGCCCTCCCGGCAAAGTAATAGGCCCCTGACAGGTTGCCGGCCCCGAGGAGGGCGAGCCCCCTCAGGGCGTACTCTGCGGCGGCCGACGCGTTGGGTCCCAGCCAGGGGGACCTCTCCGCGGCCCCAAGCTCAGCCATGAGGAGACCTAGGAGGGAGACATTAGCCGGCGCTTGGGAGGGCTCAGCCGAGGCCAGGAGTATGTATGCAAGTCTCATGGCCTCGAGCGCTAGCTCCTCAGCCCCGCTGTAGTTGCCCTCCTGGTAGGCAATGTAAGCCATGGACGCCAGGTGCTCTACCTCAGAGGAGTTGACCCCATAGGCTGAGGCCAGCGCCGCGTCGTCCATGGCCACCTTTACGTAGGCCGAGGCCGTGGACCCACCCTGGGAGAGCGCGGCGAGCGGCGCCGCGGTCGCACCTACTATAAGACATAGAAGGGCCGCCGCGAGGACCGCCCTCACCTTCCCCACCTCCTTAGGGCTACTAGGGCAATTGCGGCCACAGAGAGGGCAGCGGCGGCAGCCACGAGAAGCAGTGAGGAGAGGCGGGGCGGCTTAGCGGGGCGTGTGGACGAACTTAACATTGAAACGGATGTTACAGTTGTTACAGCGGTTCCGTTGACAGCCGCCGGGGACGTAACTGACGTGGTACCTGTCGTAGTGCTAGAGGAGCTCGTGGACTGGGTGGCCGAGGTTGAAACCTGCGTAGATATTGTACTCAAAGAGGCGGTAACGTTATATGTCGTCGTCTGCGTGGACGTGGTCGTCGAGGTGAGGGAGGGGCTGACTGACGTTGTCGATGTCGGCGTAGTCGACGTTGTTGTTGACGAAGTGTACGTGTGCGTAGTAGTACTAGACGTCGTGGAGGTATAGCTCGTCGAGGGGGACGTGGTCGTCGAGGTGAGGGAAGTAGAGGTACTGGTTGTGAGCGAAGTTGTAGTTGACGACGAGGTGGTAGTAGTTGATGTAGGTGAAGCTGTGGTAGTCGAAGTTGTAGCAGATGTGGTCGAGGAGGGGTAATGCGACATGTAGAGAGTGAGGTTGCCAGGCCCAGCCGTCAACTCGTCGCCGGAGACCAGGGTCGCGTTGGCGCCGCTAAAGTAGACCAGCACGAGACCGCTCACGTTGACGAGGGACCTCACGGGAAGGTAGACCCAGGCGACGAGGAGGGCCCCGTCCTCAACGGTTGCGTTCTGCGACAGGAACGTCACGTTGACACCCCCAGACTCAAGGACTGAGACGTTCACGTAGCCCGGGCCGCAGGCGGTGAAGAGAGGTCCCACGCCTTCCTCGTAGGCAGAGCAGTAGGTTACGTTGCCAGGCGATGGTATGTAGATAAGGTACGGGGCCTGCGTCACGTTGAGGTAGAACGAGGCCTCGATCTCGCCGAGGCCGACAGTGACATTGCCGAGCACAGGCTGCGGCTGGGCCCTTATGGAGGGGATAGCATAGGCCGACGCAACTGACGTCGCCACCACGAGGACCGCGAGGAGGTAAACCTTCCTCAAACTAAGCCTTCCAACCAGCTTCCGGGCCTTACTGGTATATCTGGCTAACGGTAATTCAGGGGCTAGGCCAGCGTCAAGGGGTCCTGTCTAAGGATCTCCCTCAGCACGACGGTCGCGTAGGAGCCTCTCGGAAGCGAGAACGTGAGCGTCGCGCAATCAGCCCTCGGAGGGGCCGTGAAAGAGGCGACTGCCTTCCTCACCATTTCCCTTACCTTTACCCCCAGCTCGGGTCTGTACAACACGCTGACGCCCTCCTCCCTCATGACATCCCTGCAGGTCTCGTCGGCGTCGCTTGCCCTTGTAGGCACCCTGATCGCAGACCCAGGCCTGGGCAGGCCATCCTCGGCCAAGGCTGAAAGACATAAGTTAAATAGATATGACTGGTAAGCCTCGACGAAGAAAGAGGGCGGGACCAGGGATGCCCTGAGCGCCCTTGACGGGTCCCCCGTCCTAAGGTACTCCCTTAGCACAGCCCTCTCCAGCTCGTAACCCCGCCTAGGGATGCGCCTAAGGGCCTCCTCGAGGTCGCCTGAGTCATAGGTTGACCTGAACTCCCTAGCCGCCTCCGGCTCTCCCGGAAAGGGCCTACCGACTATGAGGTCCACGGCCCCCCTCAGGTCGCCCATAACCATTGCCTTGCCTACCAGGTGGTTGTTGGGCCTCCTGAGCCCGAACCTCTGGTAGCCGAAGTAGTTGAGTATCAAGCCTATCCCTGCCAGGGCCGACACCCTCCTTGAGAGCTCCGAGGGGTCAGACACCGCAAGGGATATCGTGAACCTGTTGCCAGTGTGCCTAAGGCTCCCCCTGTGCATGCCGACGAACCTCAGCCTCACCCTGTCCAGCGTGAGCTCGCGGAGGGTCGGTGGGCCGCGAACATAGACAAGCTGGTAGGTAACCGCGTTGGCGTCCTTCACCCCCAGCACGTGCACCCTCTTACCGAGCGCGCGGGTTACAAGCCTCAGTGCAGTCAGGTGGTCCACACCCTCCTTTACCATGAGGTAGACCGACCTGTCCCCGTCGCTTCCGCCGACGAACTCCGTGCAAGGCAGGCCGTTCACCTCCTCGACCACGACGAAGCCCCAGGGCCTCTGGATAGAGGCCCCGAGGGGAGGCAGCTCTGAGTCCATTGTGTAGTAGAGCAGGCCTAGGTCCGCGTCGAGGCGGTACGGTGACCTTACGGGCAAGCAGAGGCCCCCGTCAGGAACCGATGTTAATAAGATAAGACCTTTTTAACAGGACGAGGATATTCACCTCCTTAGCTTCCTCCAGACGGTCTCCCTGGTCCAAAGGTCCCTTAGCTGGGCTGCTATGAGCAAAGCCTGCGTGTACGCCCACGCCCTGGCGCCGCCGTAAAGGGCGACCGCGGCCGCAACGGCCCCAAGGACGAGGGCAGCTAAGATCGACCCATGGAAGGCCGCAGCTATGAGAAGGGCCGCGCCGACAACCGCTAGCCATGGATTCAACAGGTGGAGGTAGGCCTCTGCACCCAGGGGGAGACGGTAGCCCTTAGGGGCCCGGGGTAAGTCCCTAATGGCCCTTGCGAAGTGCGCCACTAGGTGCTGGCCCCTCCTCAGCTTCCAGACGACAGCGTCCAGGCCCCTCGGGACGGCCTCCGCGCACGTGGCGCCTGGGATTGCTATGGCCCTCAGCCCCCTCATGGCAGTCCTGTGGGCCAGGTCGCTGTCGTCGCCGCCCGGCCTCGGCCCTCCCATGGCCATGAGTAGGTCCCTCCTTATGGCTAGTAGCTCGCCGTGCGCTATTGGTGTGCTGTGCGAGGCGCTCTCGCCCAACCTCAGCACGTTGTTCAGCTCCCGATAGGACTCCTCTACCCTGGCAGGCACAGCCTCACCGCTCAAGGGCCTCTTCAGGCACGTAACCAGGCCTACGTCAGGGCTTGATAGGGCTTTGACGACGGATTCCAGGGATCCGGGCGACCACCTGCAGTCGGCGTCCGAGAAGACTATTATCTCCCCCCTCGCGGCTTTCGCGGCCTCGGCCTCGGCCACGTGCTTCCCCTCCCTACTAGGCCTTTTGATGACCCTGACCTTAAGCTCAGGGTGTCTCGAGGCCCAGGACTCGGCCCTCTCTGCGGTGCCGTCAGGGCTCGAGTCATCAACAACTATTATCTCAAGATCTCCCCTATAACCCTGCGAAACTACGTCGTTCAGCTTGGCCTCAATGGTGTCCGCCTCAAGGTAGGTCGGAATTATGACGGTGACCGGGGGGTAAGCGCTGGGGTCGCCGCCAGGGGATTTGAACGAAGAGGCCTTCGCGTAGGCCCACGCGAAGTAGCCAAGCGCTGAGCCTATGTGAACAACTAGGGCCGCGAGACCAATCATCAGTACGTTCATGTCTTCCCGAAGTAAGGCAGGGAAGCCCAGAATAAAGCCCTTCCCTTCAGTTTAGGGCCAACCCCAAAAGCTAAAACTTGCCTCCCCTTCCTACTTTGAGGGCCTCATGCCAAGGCATGCCATGGTTAGCAACGGGGTCCTCGCCGCGCTATATGACGAGAACTTCTACATTAGGTCAATATACTACCCGCTGCTCGACCAGCAGCACAACCACGCAATTGGAGGGGTCTTCAGGGTAGGGGTCTGGGAGGACGGGAGGTTCTCCTGGCTCGAGGAAATAGATCACGAGATCTCTATGACGGGCCTGGTGCCCAAGGCCCGCGCGCTCCTCGAAGGCTCGGTAGTAGAAATCGAGGACGTGGCCTCAATGACGAGACCCGCGATAATAAGGAGGGTGTCGGTGAAGGGCGATGGCATGTATAGGCTTATCTTCTACAACGACTTCAGGCTAAACGGGACAGAGGTCGGCGACACCGCTTTCTACGACCCAGACATCGACGCGGTAGTCCACTACAAGGGGGGCACATGGTTCGCAGTTGGCGCCTCACAGCAGCTCTACGAGTACGCGGTTGGGAGGAGGGATCAGGGCGCCGTGCTCAGGGACTGCGAGGACGGCTCCCTCTCCAAGGCCCCCATAGCCCAGGGGTCTGTCGACAGCGCCGTCTCAGTAGCCTCTACCTCCTTCCACTTCTACATAGTAGCTGGCGACTCACTCAGGTCGGTCTCAGACACTCTCAGTGAGCTGAGAGCCACGTCGGCGGAGCACTTCGAGAGGGACGTAAGGTACTGGGATCTGGTCACAGGAGGCGAAGGGTATGAGAAGCTGGTCAGGCAGGGCATCGCCGTTTTGTTGGGCCACGTAGGCGTGAACGGGGCAGTGCCGGCCTCCCTTGACACCGACATCCTCAAGTTCAACCTTGACACATACGCGTACCTGTGGCCAAGGGACGCCGTCATGGTCGCCACGGTCCTCGACGCTATGGGCTACTGGTCCTTCACCAGGAGGCTCTACGAGCTCCTCTTCGGTCAGCTCCTCAGCGACGAGGGTTTCCTCTACCAGAAGTATAACGCTGACGGCACTGTCGGCAGCACGTGGCACCCCTGGACGGTCAACTCGAGGGCAAGCCGCAACATCCAGGAGGACGAGACCGCGATATCAATTTACGGCCTCTGGGTGCACTTCTCTGCCTCTAGGGACTACTTCCTGCTGAGGTCCGCCTATGAGGGCGTCGAGAAGGCGACCGAGTTCCTGGTAGACTTCAGGGACGAGAGGACAAGGCTGCCGCTGGCGAGCTACGACCTCTGGGAGGAGAGGTTGGGCACCCACGCCTACACTGCCGCCGCGGTCTACGCTGGCCTGAGGGCAGCCGCCGAGATGGCCAGGGCCCTGGGCGTGTGGGGCAGGGAGGAGAGGTGGAGGAGGGCCGCTGATGAGGTGAGGGAAGCGATACTAAATCACATGTTCGACCCTCAGCGGGGGTCATTCCTCAGGTCCGTTAAGGTCGAGGGTGGCAGGGTCACGTCGTCTGACGCCACGGCCGACGCGAGCCTGTTAGGGCTAGTCACCCTGGGCGTGATAGACCCCAGGGATGCTAGGGCTGAGTCGACTGTAAGGTTCCTCAAGGAGAGGCTGTGGATCAAGCCCGTGGGAGGCCTGGCCAGGTATGAGGGGGACCAGTACCAGAGGGTCCAGGGCGACTACGGAGGGGTGCCCGGTAACCCGTGGATAATAACGACGGCCTGGCTCGCCCAGTACCACGCTATGAGGGGGGAGCTCGAGGAAACCAGGGCCCTGCTGTCATGGATTGAGGACGCTGCCAGCCCCACTGGGATGCTACCCGAGCAGGTAAGCCCGTTCGATAAGTCGCCGCTCTCAGTGATGCCGCTGGCCTGGAGCCACGCAGAGCACCTTAGGACGCACCTAATCCTCCAGGGGCAACTAAGGAAAGCTTAATTTGACCTTAAGTCACGCAGATATTATGGGGGAGCCTTGGGCCGCGCTTATGACCTGTCCGCAGTGTCTGCCATAGTCCCAGCCCTAAACGAGGCTGAGGGCATAGGGCCCACCCTCGACGAGCTCCTGACAGTCGGTATACCCAGGGAGAACATTGTAGTCGTTGATGGCGGCAGCCGTGACGGCACGCCCGACGTTGCGATGCGGAGGGGGGTATCCGTCCTCAGGCAGAGGGGGAGGGGAAAGGCCGACGCGGTGAGGGAGGGCCTAAAGGCTGTGAAGACCCCCTTCATACTTGTCATAGACGCTGACCACAGCTACCCGGCGAAGTACGTGCCCGAGATGCTGAGACTAGCTGAGGACGAAGGCCTAGATGAGGTCATAGGGGTGAGGCCATTCTCGGCCCAGCCAATACTCTACAGGCTCGGCAACAGGCTCCTCACAAGGTTCTTCAACGCGCTGTTCGGGGCTAGGCTGAGGGACGTCCTGAGCGGTATGTATCTCGTTAGGCTCGACGTACTCAGGGGAGCGGTGTTTGAGATGAGCGGGTTCAGCCTCGAGAGCGAGCTGGCAGCCCATGTAGTCAGCGTCGGGGGCACAATAGGTGAAGTTAATATAGAGTACAGACCAAGGCTCGGTAAGAAGAAGCTGAGGCCCTGGCACGGGCTCAAGATCGCGCTCGACATGTTGAGGCTCTCCTGGAGGTATAACCCCACCATGGTCATGTTCTTCGCCGGCGCCCTCCTCTTGGTGCCCGGTCTTGTGATAGGCGGTATAACAGCCTATCAGTTCTACTTCAAACACGTCGACCACTTCGTCAACGCGATAATGGCCCTCATCGTCACCGCCACCGGCTTCAACAGCCTGCTGCTGGGGGTACAGAGCCTCTTCCTCAAGAGGCTCGAGATCAGGGTCAGGGCCTACCTCAAGGAGCTCGAGAGGGAGAGGGGGTCAGGCGGTCATAAGGCCTAGGGCAGATAGGGCCTCCGTTGCCCTCCTGAAGACCCTGCAGCCAGCTGCCTCCGCGAGGGCCCTCGCCCTGTCGTGCCTGACCCTCATAGTGTACGCGTCCTCGATGCTGGGGGCCCAGACCCACGGGCGCGTCGGCTGAACTATGACGCACCGGGGCGGGAGCAGCGAGGGGAGCGCGCTCAGGAGCTGGGTGAGCGCTATTACCCTAGGGCCCTCTACCGCGCTTGACTCCTCAAGCGATGGCCTGAGCCCAGGGAGATCGTCTAGGATCCTGTTGACCTCTGGGTAGTACCTTCCCAGGGCCCTCAGGAGCTCCAAGGCAACTTCCTGGGCGCCCGGTGCCTTCAACAGCCTCTCGCCGTCGTAAAGGTAAAACCTGGACTCGCTCGACGACCTAAGAGCGTATAGCAGGATCGAGGCCTCTTGGGCCAGCTCGTCAACCGAGACGTCGTCAGTGGCTGTCAAGTCTACCACGAGGGAGGCTGAGGTGGCCCACTCCGCGTAGAACCTCTTGATCATGGGTCTACCGATCCTCGCCGTGGCCCTCCAGTCTACCCTGTTGGCAGGTTCACCTGGCCTAAGCTCGTCCGTGAAGGCGTACTCCTCGCCGGGTCCGACGAGCGGCGGCATGGGGGAGCCCGAGAGGCTGAGACCCTTCCCACCAGCGCTCAGAAAGGTCGTAATGGCGGGGAGCGAGGAGGGGTGGACTACGAGACTGAGCCTTGGTCTCAATGGCAACAGGTCGGCGAACTCGAGAAGCCTCAGAGGAGACCTATAAACTGCTTCCACCGCCGAGACCTCAACTAGGCCGGCCCTGCCCGCCTTGATAGCGACCTCGTAAAGGCCTGGTCCCAACTCCCTGGGAGCCCTACCCCTTACCTTGATCATATGAGGTCTCCTGCCTCTCGCCCTGAGTCTCACCATCGCCTCCGTCCCCCTTGATAGTTCGAGCCTGGCAGGGGCCGGCTCTAGGTAGGAGGGGACAGCAAGCGTAGCCCTGAGCGTGAGGAGGTCAACAGCGACTATGGAGAGCATTAAGGCCCCAGCTATAACGGCGGGGGCGTAGGAGAGCAAGGCCCCGGTCGATAGAAGAGAAAGGGCGCCAGCTACAGCCGACCTGCCGAGCCTCGTCAGCCTCAATACCTGGGCACCTTCACCCTAGACAGCACCGCCGTAACGGCCGCGTCGGGGTCGACGGGGCCCTCCGGTCCGAAGACAAGTCTGTGCCTGAGCACGTGGGGTGCCATTGTCTTTACGTCATCAGGTACAACGTAGTCCCTTCCGTCAAGGAGGGCGGCTGCCCGCGACAGCCTGTAGAGCCATATCGAAGCCCTGACGCTGAGCGGCTCTACGGTGGCTAGCTTCCTGGCCTCCTCAACTACTGATAAAAGATAATCCACGACCGCTGAGTCCACCTTAACAGACCTGGCGGCGTCAGCCATCATTTTAACTTCATCTAAAGCTATGGCCGGCTTCAAGTTAGGCTTTAGGAGGGCATCGGACCGGGCCAGGATCTCGGCCTCTTCCTCCCTGCTTGGCAGCCCCAGCTCGACCTTCACGGCAAACCGGTCGATCTGGGTAACAGTTAGCGGGAACACGCCGCCCACATCCCTTGGGACCTGCGTTGCTATGACCATGAAGGGCTCTGGAAGCCTTATCGTGTTTACGTCTATCGTAACCTGCCTCTCCTCCATGGCTTCAAGCAGCGCTGACTGGGTCCTCGGGGTTGCCCTGTTCAGCTCGTCAACTAAGACCACGTTTGCAAATATCGGGCCCACCCTGACCTTAAACTCTGAAGCCCTCTGGTCCCAGACCACAGTCCCTATCACGTCGGCCGGGAGGAGATCGGGCGTCATCTGGACCCTCCTGAACTCTCCGCCTATAGATTGCGCGAAGAGCTTTGCGAGGGTCGTTTTCCCGAGACCTGGGGGCCCCTCGAGGAGGGCGTGGCCGCCCGCGACTAGCGTGGCCAGCAGGACGTGTATCAGGTCGCTCCTTCCTACATATAGGCCTGCTATAGCCTTCGCTATAGACTCAGCAGAGGCCTTGACCTTAGCTAGATCCAAGGTTCTCCCTCCGCTCATTAACCAGCTCCTTTAATAAAGCCTCGTTCGCCCACGGCAACCTGGCTATAACGGTCTCCAGGCTCTCTTGAGGTTCGCTTCCCTCGCTACCAATAGACGAATAGGCAGCCAGACCGACTAAGGCGGCAGCCAGAACAGGTATCACATATGGGGGGACTGACCTGACTATACGCGAGCTTATGAGATAAACCCCATAGGACGGAGGCAAGGCCCACGCGAAGTAGGCCACGCAGACCCTCGAGCCGTTCGCTAAGCTCGAGAGGACGTACTGGTTAAACGGCATTAGTCCGTCAACAAAGGCGTAGGGCGAGCCGACTACGACGACCTCACCAAGACCCAGCCTTTGGTAGGCCGCCAGGACGAAGGGCCCTGTCAGGTTCTTGTGGGCCGAGATAGCGACAGCCACAGGCGATGAGACGGCGAGGGCTGAGGCCCCCTGACCCAGCCTGAGAGGGGAGGAGTTTATCAACACCAACGACTCCGTCGAGTTCAGCGGCGGAAGTGGGGACGCGGAGATCTCCCATGTCGAGTTCAGGGCGAGAAGCGGGTCTAACACTGTGAAGTTAAGGACGCTAACGTTAACGCCTAGCATCTTCAGCGTATAGTTGGCCACGGCCCCCGAGGACGCGATGACTAGAGTGCCGCCTAACCTCACAAACTCGTCTAAGTAGCTTAGCCCCTGGCCGCTCGGGGTCTTCTGGGGGGCGGCCATAACTAATACCTTGCAGGGGCTGCTAAGCAGGCTTTCGGGCTCAAATATCGCAACACCGCGGCTTGCTAGTTGTGACATGCCTCCCCATGAGGAGGAGAGCTGGCTAGGCATCATAAACGAGGCAATAACTATAGTAATCAGGAGGCCCGTAAGGAGCCCGCTCGATATCGATAACAAGGCCCTCAAGCGCCTGCACCCCTAGATAAGAGGCTCCTGAGCTCCTCCCTTTCTGATGCAGTCAGGCCTGGCCCGTACGCCCCCTTCTCTATGAGATATGCCAGCCTTAACGCCCATCCCTTGTCGCGAGCTGACTTTGCCAGCTCCCTTGCGGTCATGTAGTTTGATTCATATTCGGTGACTCCAGCAGATCTCTCGAGCGCTGACCAGGCCAACGCTAGGTCCCCATCGAGATGTGTGTCTGAGTTCTTTGGGCCGACACGCGATGGTTTATCCGAACCATGCCGTGTCTTATCAATACCCCTTCCTCGGACCCTGGTAAGGAGCCATAAACTGCCACCGCCTGCCACGGCAACGATTATAATGGGCGCTGGAATCAAGGCGACCTGCACCTGGGCCTGAGAGGGAGAGAGGCTTACATTAGAGGGGTACGCGTAAACGACCACCGTGAGCGTGCCCCAGGCCGGGCTGTCAAGGTAGTATGTGAAGTGGCCGTCGGGCCCTGCATACGTTGACCCCGTAGACTTGCCGTACTCTAGAACGATATGGTCCCACGGCGAGGGGGCCGAAGGGCCTCTCACAGACCCCTTAATAGGTAATGGCAACAGGCCCACCCACACGGACGGAGCCCAGGCCCTCAGATCTGTGGGATAGGGAGTCACATTAATTGTTAGCATTGTAGTAGCGGGCGCGCAGGCGCCCGCCTGCGGCGCAGCAACCGACAAGGTGTACTCCCCTGGTGACGGGGGCGCAGCCATTACGTAATGAAAGCTCCTATTGACTATCTCGACGCTTGAGCATGAGCCATAAAAACATATTGTAACCCATTGAGGTGAGCACGCAGGAGGCGCTATGTACGAGCCCGATATGTAAACTGAGTTACCTGGTTTAATTATAGAAGGTGATGCAGTTGCCTGAATGCTGACTTGATAGTATTCGAGAGCTACGCAAACTACAGAGACCTTTGAAGGGTCCCCCAAATAGCTGCCGATGGGATCGGGCCTTGCCACAATACATTCCTGGCCGCTCTGATTGTAGACTGTGTTAATCGTTACCCAAAAATGGCCTTCCGAGTCAGCCTGGACTAGATCCGCAGGCCAACCGAGGACGCCAACGGATACGACGCCCATAGAAGCTTGCTTGGAGCCGTTCACTAGGACCTCCCCGCTCACGTTAACGGTCTGCCCCAGCCACACCTCAGGAGGCAAGCTGAGGACGACGGAGAGGTTCCCTGGGATGTGGGACGCCATATGTTGAGTGGCCTCGCTTATAACGAGCTGGTCAAGGCCCTCCAACCCCTCCGCGACGCCTATAGCCCTCCGGACGAGCTGCTGAGCCGCGGCTACGCCCTGGGGACCGAGGACACCGCTGAGCTTTGCTACTAGTTCGTCAACCGAGGTAAGTAGGTCTAATGCCTGGCTGGCCTGAACATATGACGTGTTTGCGTAGTAAACCGCGAGCCCGTACGCGCCATCGCTTAGGTAGTCCTCCGCTAGCCTGTACCTGTGGTACGAGCTGTACAGGAGCGAGTAGGTCTGGTTAACCATCTGCATCATCTCCATAAGCAGCGGGTTCTGACGGACAATTGGGCTGTCCATAAGCATTCCAACGGCCTGGTTGACATAAACGGAGGTTAGGTTAGGTAGCGTATTGTTCTGCATTAACTCGATTATGTTTAGAAGTATCGAGACGAAGTAGGGTTGAGGCGGTGGAACTGGGCTCCTGGGAGGGACGTACGGGTTGACAGACCTAAGGTCCGACGCGCTCGTGACGCCAATTTCAGCCAGCGAAAAAACCAACGCAACACCGACGCAGACCGCTATTATGTCTATGACCTTCATTATCTGAGCCACCCCACCAGGCCTAGGACCGAGTAAGCTATGAAGGACGCGACGAGAACTCCGCCCAGCGTCCATATAATTCTAGACCTCCTCGGCTTCGCGAAGTAGGCCCCTGGTACGTAGGCAAGCGCGTACAGGCCTAGGTAAGGCCCTGGGTTCGACACCCCATATAATAAAAGGCCGAGGTTTATTGCGGCGACCATGGACGCGAGGTACACGAGGAAGGCGGCGTCCCTGTCCAAAGGTCTCACCCCTGCGCCAGCTCTACGGCCCAACCGTCGGCCGTGTAGTATGACCTGACCAGGTAGAGGGGTGACTTGGTGAGCTGGGCTATGGCTGCGGCGGCCATAGCCCCCTCAAAGCCGCCCATTGTCCTATCAAGCCTAGGCAGCCTGGGACCCCTCGGCCTCACGGCCTCCACAACGTAAATGGGTCCCCTCTGCTCGACCCTCACGGCCTCGGCGGCCTCAGCGTGTTCGACCAGGGCCTCCCTTACGGCAGTCTCCACGTAAGTGGAGCTAGGAGGCGGGGGGGCCGGTATGTATATCTCGATCCCTCTGACGCCCGCGACTGCGGCCGAGAGCCTCCTCGGGGCGGTACCCACGTGCCTTGCAAGTGACGCCATATCCTGTTGCTCCCTTATGGGTATAAAGGCCGTTGACACGCCGTCCCTGGGAGGCGATATGATGGCCCTACCTGACGCCTCGGACTCCTCTAGGAGCGCCTCCGCGTTGTACGCGAAGGCCGCTACAGCGGCTTGGCTAAGGCGTGGGCTGGGCCTCTGCCCTCCTGAGACGGAAACCATCGTTATGCCAAGGACGAGGAGGCCTATCGCGGAGTAGGCCAGGGGCCTGTCGAGGAGCACGAAGTAGCTCAGCACGCCCAGAGCTGATGAGAAGCCAATTATAAAGTAGCCTACGGCCCCCACCCTGGACATGACCTTCCAGCTTCCTGAAGCAACCGGGAAGGGCAGTTAAAAAAGCTCAGGGCGGGGCAACAGGCAGAGTTGCCGAAGGAGGATGTAGTGCTGGAGGAGCTCGAAAGGTCCGGGGGCTCAGCCCTGCTCTGGGAGCTAGAGGAGTCCCTCGGCCTCAAGCCCGATGAGCTCGGCAGAGCGCTCTGGTCCCTAAGGGAAAGCAGGCTAGTCGTAATCAGGCCAGGGTCCCACATGTCGTTCATCTCCTACCTGTTTGGGTCGCCTGGCTGGTGGTTCTGGCTCTACCAGGCAGGTGTCGTGCTTGGCGCCTTAGCTGCCCTCCTCTTACCCCACAGCCCGCCCCAGGTCGAGCTCGTCAAGGTCTTCATGGGCGCTCCTATGCTCTTCTACCTGCCCGGATATGGGCTTCTCAAGGCCCTCTTCCCCGAGCGGAAGTGGGGGTCCCTGGAGGAGGCCGCGGCCTCAATAGCGCTTAGTCTCTCGATGGACCCGCTGGTTGGCCTTGTGCTAGTCCAGACGCGGCCAGGCATGACAGTCATTACAACGCTGGTCTCGTTCGCTTTCCTTGAGGTCGTGCTCGGGCTAGCCGCCGCCTACAGAAGATATGAAGTTGAGAGGAGGGACCTGCTCAATGCCGCGAGGGGGCGCGCCTCCTAGACGACGCGTAGGCTACGACTGAAGCCACGGCCGCCGCGAGTAATATCCAAGCCCACGGAATTCGGCGATGCGCCGCTTCAGGCCCCCCAACGGCCTGAGTCGAGTTGGCCGGGACCTGGGCTTGGGTTAGTGATGTGGCAGGGGAGGTCTGAACTCCGTAGTGCACTGTGTAGGGCCTTCCGGGCCTAAGCCTGCTCAGCTGCACCCATGTATTAGTCCGCGGCCAGCCCCTCGAGGACTCCCACTCGCTCACGTTCATCGTCTTCCCTACCCTTGAGTGTACAATTACTATGCTGGAGTTAGGGCCCATCACGACCTGGTCCACGTCTGAGTAGAGGAGAGCTGCACTACTATCAATGAGAACTAGCGTCTGGGCTGTCGAGTACCTCAGGGTGAGGTTCGAGTCGAAGGCGACGATCACGCCCTCCGAGTCCACGAAGTCTAGCGCCAGTTGGCTGGAGTAGACCTTGTCTACGCCCTCCATGAGGCTCCACGATATAACGCCATCATACTGTAGCGAGGCGTTATCGAATACAGCCCCCGTCGTCACGAACCCAGTGGTTAGGTTGACGTCCTCGTAGACGGCCCCCTCACCTACCCACACGTACGCTGCCGAGTACGGCAGCTCGTCGCCCCATGCCCCCATGCCGCTTACGATGGTCTCCCACATGCCCCTGTAGGGACCCTCGTAGTATGTCGCGTTCCCGAGCGACATGGTCGACGGAAGCGTTACGGTTCCCGTCCAGAGCTGCGACTCCGGGTTGTAGGTGAGCGGGACCTCGACGGACAGGCTCAAGTTCTCGTAGAGGCCGACTAGCGCGACAGGCATGAGGGACGCTGAGAAGACGCCGAACGCTGCCGGGGTACCGTTAGAGTAGGTTATGTTTGCTGTCACCTCTACGACCCCCCCATAGGGCGCGTAGACCGGACGCACGATCACGTTGGCCCTCAACTGTGGGGCTACGTATACCTCCTCAAGCCCCACGCCCCCAAGGTCGAACCCCGCCGCCGAAGAGTTATACGACGCCGTGAGTAGTACCTCGTAGTACCCAGGCCTCGCACCGGGGGGTATCCATAGGAGGCCCTCGTAGTAGCCGCCCTCGACCAGCGGTATCGCTGACGAGCTAACCACTGTGCCGTTTGGCGCGACGAGCTCCGCCGTCACGTTTGAGCCGTACATGGCAGACCAGTACAGGGGCGCCCCGGTCTCGCCAGACGTTATGAACATCGTGGCTATCGGGGGCACAGGCACCCCCTCGATGAGAACCCACCCGCCAGGGTAGGCGGAGCCCGGCGACGCAAGCACCTGTGGGGTCACCACAAAGAACTGCATGGCGTCCCCTATGTAGAAGGGGACGAACCCGTAGACGGGTCCGCTGAGCCAGAGGACCGCGTAACCAGGGCTTGCATTGAACCTAAGCGAGGTGAGGTTGTAGGGCTCCCCTGGCATCGAGAGGACTGGCTCGTATGATCCGTTGAGGGGCTCAAACTTGAGGACGGTCGCGTTGAACGTGACCGAGAGCGTGAGGTTGCCAGTCGGCGAGACGGGCAGGATGTAGAGCGGCAGGCCGAGCTGTGGGGCGTAGGGGTACATGTCGACAGGCGCGAGGATGGTGGTAAAGTACCCGACGAAGGCCTCGACTGCCCCGACCCCTGAGAGACCACCCGAAGCGCCTGAAACCTCCACGAGGGCGACGCCTGACTCATTAGTGGGGGCCCTTAGGGTCGCTGTCCAAATGCCTAAGGTCGAGTTGTACCTCATGGTGACCTCCTCTGCTGCCCCATACAGCGTCACGAGCTTGGCCTCGAAGGACCCGTTGTCAACATAGCCCTGCGGCCCCTCAATCCTAGCGCTCACGTTGACTGGTATGCCTGGGTCCAGGAAAGACGTCGAGTTCCCGTTAACGTAGACCCTTATGGCCAGCGACCCCGAGCCTTCGACCAGCGGAAGGCAGGCGACCAGTTCGCCGAGGTTTAGGGTGCCAAGCCCCGTGACCAGGTTGTACCCAGCCGCGGCGGCCCAGGGTATGTTATAGCCGAAAGACACCCTGTTGAAGGCCCCGACGCAGCCAGAACTGTAAACACTGTATAGAGAGGGAGACAGGAGGCCGAGCCTCGAGCCCTCGTCCTGAACGAGAAGCGCCAGCAGGCCAACCGTCAGCTCCGCTGCCTCGCTCGTCCCACCGGCAATCAGCGTCTGGTTGTCCTCGCCTACCATCATGACGCCCGGGGCCAGACCCGCGTTCGCCGAGACGTCCGGTACTGCCCTCCCTTCCGGGAAGCCCTCGGGCTGCTTGGACGCTACCCCGACCTGCCACCAGGGCTCGGGCTCCACCGCGCTGTAGCCGCCCGTGGAGCCGCCGGAGTTCTGGCCGTAGGGCACAAAGCCCATGGCGGACCAGGCGGTCTGGAGGGCCGAGCCCCCGCTCAGGTAGGTGTTGGTCCCGCCCACCGCCAGGACCCAAGGCGAGCTGGCGGGGTACGCCACGCCGCCTATCGGCCCTGCGCTGTAGCCCATTCCGCCTCCGTCGCCGCTTGCAGCCACGAACGTTATGCCCTCCGCAGCGCCCAGTGCGTAATAGACGTCTGACAGGTATACATTATAGTAGAAGAAAGACCAGCCAAGGTTTGACAGCACCGACTCGGGAACCCCGAAGCTCTGGCCCAGCACGGACACCTTGTCCTGCTGGTCTATGAAGGCTATGGCTGCCGACAGGGGCAGGCTGCCGCTGGCTACGTAGACAACTATGCGGGCGCGGGGCGCCATAGAGTGGATTGCCTCAACGTCGAGGTCCTCCTCGTAGTTCCACCCTGTGGCTACGCCGAGGTCCGGGTTGTAGGGGCCTATGGGAACTATCGTCACGTTGGAGGGAGGAAGGCCATATGCAGAATCGAAGTAAGCAAGGTCCTGGAGGAGTGTAGGGTCACCGTAGAAGTCCAGCACGCCAACAGTGACGTTCTGGCCCTCATAACCCCTGGCGTAGAGCGCAGTCGCGTTGTAGGCCGTGGCAAGGTCAGTCATGGGGTACGCAGCTGACGGGAAGGAGACGTTGAGAGACGTCAGCCTACCCGCAAGCGGGGCCAAATCCCTCAGCGTAACCAGGAACCGGGGCCTGGCAAACGTTATGAGCGTGGCGTTAGAGACGTAAGGGTAGGACCAAGGGCCCTGGCGGGCAGGCCCTACGTCTGAGTAGAACGTAAGCGTGCCGTTAGTGAAAAGGTCAATCCTGACGCCAAAGGCCTCCTCTACCTGCCATGCCTGGCCGACGAAGACGATTATTGAGTCGGCTGCGGTCATCAAGACGCTGAGCCCGTGGGACCTTACGTAGTGAAGGGCTTGCTCAAACTGGGAAACCGGGTAGAAGAGCTCCTCCACCTCCTGGGCTGTCAGGTAGTGGCGGTAGAGGGGGGAGCCGGGCGTCGACGCCTGCTCGGCGTAATAGTAAAGTAAGTCGAGGTTCCTGAGGGGCACGTAGAGGGCGCCAACCACCGTGGCGTTAGGGGGCAGCGAACCGACGTCTCTAAACGCCCCGAGCTGAATTACCGGCTTGGACTGGCCTACCTGCGCCGCCCGCGGCCGGGGGACCCCAGGTATCGACGTGGAGATAGCAACCACAAGGAGCAGCGCGACGACTCCTACCGCCCTATCTGTCCTAACGGCCGCCACCTAAGCTTTTGATGCGCGGCTCGTGGCCTTACGCTTAGATGGAAGGCCCAGCGTGGAAGTCAGCAGGTACTGCCGTGGGCTTTCCAAGCTATGCCTTTACCTGTAAGGACCTCTACTTGCCTGCCTCTCCGGGCGTGTACTGTGGCCTGTGTTCTACTGTTCTACTCGAGACGCAACGGTCCCTCCCAGGCCTATGAGGGAGAAGAGGCCGACAAGGGGTCAGGTTCACGGGTCTCTACCTCGGTCATAGCCAAGGGAGGGAGCCTACATCCTGCCTCACAGCTTCAGGTCCCTGGAGGGCGGGTTCTCCCGCTTCCCCGTCATGGACGCCCTTCCCACGCTGGGTCCAAGACGCCATGTCCACGTTCAGGGCCGTCTAACTTTTCAATCATGATTGACGTCAGCACCTTCGACTAGCTCAAAGGTCCTTAGACGGGCTGAGGACACGACGTTCAGAGTTGCCCTCAGGCTTTCCCGGAGCCCTCCCTCAGGCACCTCCCTAGCGCCTTTGAGATCTCAAGGAGCAGCCACAGGGCAGTTTGGACGTCCGAGTTCATCAGTTTGTCCACCGCCCCTAGCAGGCCGGGCCTCCTCTCCTCACTCAGGTCCACGCTGCCCAGGGCCCTGAAGGCGCACCCCGTCAGGTCGCTCACGTTGTTCTGGGCCCTCGAGAGGTCCTCGGCGTCAACCCTCGCGAGCCCCTGCTGTAGGGCCGCGAGAACTGCAACCAGCCTCATGAGGGCGGGGTCCGTGGCGGCCGCGAGGAAGGACTCGTCGGCCCTGTCGGCCAGGTAGGAGAGGAGGCCCAGGAGGCCGCTCCTCTTGAGGGCCACTATGGAGTCGAGGAGCTGGGCGATGGAGGGGGCTGAGAGGTCTACCTGAGGCTGAGGAGGGAACACGACGGCCTGGGGGGCCTGAGGCGAGGTCTCCTGCCTCGTCGCGGCCGCCTGAGCTGCTGGAGCCTGCTGGGCCTTAGGCTGCTCAGCCTTTGAGGGGGGGTGTTGCGACAAGCCTTCCGCCAGGCCGCCCCTGACGCACAGAGATAAAATGGATTTCAGGCGGGCCGTCAGGTCAGGCCAAGTCAAGCTAGCGAGGAGTCACGTTAAAATAGAGCTGGTTGAAGAGACCCGAGTAGTTGAAAAGCCCCGTGGTTGAGTTGTAGTAGTAGAGCAGTAGGAGGAGCTTGTACTGTCCTGGCGTGGAGGGCGCCATGAATCTGAGGGGGGCGGTCGCGTTCTGGCCAGGCGGAACGACAATATATAGGTCGAAGCTCTCCTGTGCCCTGGCCAGAGAGGAGGGGTCAGGCGGTGCAGAGGAGTTGACCACGGCTATAGACACCCTGTAGAGCATTACGTTATTCATGTGATTTATTACGAGGACCATAAGCGTCACGTTGGATGAGGCTAGCACTAAGGCAGGGTAGTCCCCGATCAGTCCCTGTGAATTTAGGAGGGCTATCACGGAGAACGGGCCAGGCCTCCAGTAAAGCTCGAAGGCGGTAACGCCGGCCAGGCCGACGGCTAGCACTATGAAGAGCCCGGCGGCGTATACTGGGTACCTGTCGGGGTCAGCCCCACCAGGCGGCCCTGATGGCGCTGAGCCGACGCCTGTCCTCTCCACAACCCACCTCCTATGTGAGAGCACCCAGGCCCTCCACGCGATACGCCTGCAGTACCTAACACAGGCCCACGCGCTCGCGCCGAGGGCCGCCACTGAGGCGGAGACCGCGCCAATCATGGCGTAGAAGGACGCTCTCGCCTGGGCTAACATCCTCGGGCCGTAGTCAGCCAGCCTCGAGAGGTTCGAGGTTACCTGGGCGCAGGTGTAGTTAGTCGCGTAGGAGGCGTTTAACATCAGCTGGTAAAGCCTCTCGACGTAGCTCTCGTTGAGGTAGAGGTAGCCGTAAGCCCTCTGGGCATATGAGACCGCCGTCTCCCCGGCGGCCACGGCCTGGGTACATTGAGCTGCCGCTGGGTGGGCAGATATGCCAACCACGAGTGCTAGGCCGAGAGCGAGGGCTAGGAAGGACAACCTCACTATTTTACCGCGCAGGTACTTTAGGTCTGTCAAAGTCAGCCCTTAGCTCCCCCTCAGCAAGTTCAGGCCCGTCTTGGGGTCGAAGAGGGAGATTGCCGCAGGTGGAACCTGGAAGCGAACTCTGTCACCCCTTGAGGCCGGTGCTAGGGAAGGCTGCAGGAGCCTCAGGCTGAGGCCCCCTACGTCAACGTGTATCACCGTGTAGGCCCCTACCCTTTCAACCATGGTGACCACACCCTCAACGTCTCCCTGGCCAACCTCGACGTCCTCTGGCCTGAAGCCGGCCACCACGTCCTGTCCCTCGCTCACGAGCTTTGAGTAGGCCTCGGGCACCTCGACCTTAAGGCTGCCAGCCTTCGAGACCACGTAGCCGCCGACGACCCTCGCCTCAAAGACGTTCATGGGTGGGTTGCCAACAAATGAGGCGACCCATGAGTTCCTCGGCCTCCTGTACACCTCCATCGGGTCGCCGTAGTCCTGTATAACCCCGTCGTGGAGAACGGCCAACTTCGTTGCGAGGGAGAGCGCCTCCACCTGATCGTGGGTGACGTAGATAATTGTCGTCTTGAGGTCCCTGTGGAGCTGCTTCAGCTCCTCCCTTGCGAAGACCCTTACCTGGGCGTCAAGGTTGGCCATGGGCTCATCCATGAGAAGTATGTCAGCGCCCTTCACGAGGGCCTTGGCGATCGCGACCCGCTGCCTCTGCCCTCCGCTGAGCTGGGCCGGCTTCTTGTTGAGTATGTCGTCTATCCTGAGCATCTTAGCCACCTCCTTGACCTTTGCCTCGATCTCCTGCTTCGGCCTATGGGCCAGCTTGAGTGGAAAAGCTATATTGTCGTAGACTGACATGAAGGGGTAGATCGCGTAGCTCTGGAAGACCATCGCCACGTTCCTGTCCTTGGGCGGCACGTCGTCAACGAGCTCGCCCCGCAGGTATACGTGGCCCTTGTCCTGCCTGAGGAGACCTGCTATGATCCTGAGGAGGGTGGTCTTGCCCTCCCCTGAGGGACCTAGGACTACCACGAGTTCCCCCTTGTTGACGGAGAGGTTCAGGCCCCTCAGGGGGGTCACAGAGGATCCCTTGACCTTGTACGTCTTCCAAACGTCGACGAGCTTTACGTACTCCAGCGGAGGTCCCCCTTCCCAACCTCCTGAGCCACTTAAATTTACTTGATGCCGGCGAGCGTGCTGTAGGCCCTCGTCATCATCCTCTGAGACACGAGGAACAGCGCCATCAGAGGTATGCCCATGAGGACCGCGCCCGCCGCGAAAATGTTGTACGCGGGCGCGGACGCGTAGTTGTAGAGCCCTGCCAGGTACCACAGCCCAAGCATGGCGGTCCACTCACTGCTATAGGCCCCAATGAAGGCGTATGCGGTCGCGTAGTCCATGTAGGCCCCCAGGAAGCCCAGTAAGGCTGTTAGCGCGACTATGGGGAGAGCCAGCCTGAACACTATCCTCAGGAAGGCCCCGAACCTCGAGAGCCCATCTACCATTGCCGCCTCCTCGTAGTCGGGCGGTATGGAGTCTATCGCCAGCTTTGCAAGGAAGGCGGTGAACACAGCCGTGCCGGGCGTGTAGGCGAGCACGAGACCCTCGTAGTTGAGGAGGTGGAACCTGGCGAACAGGAGGAACAAGGGCACGGTGGTGGCGGTCGTCGGGAGGAACGTTATTATGTAGATGAACGTGGCTAGGACCTTCTTTGCCGGAATGTCGAGCCTCGAGAGGCCGTAGCCAGCCAGCATGGCAAGAATAACGGCAAAGGCCGCCGTGGCGGCCGCTAGCTCGATGCTGTGGGCGACCCAGAGCGGGAAGTTCGGCACCTTTATCGACGGTATGAACCTCCCAAGGAGGAGCTCGCGGTACGCCTCCAGCGTCGGGTGTCTGGGTATGAGGTCTGAGAGCGAGAGTGAGACGAGCGTGCCCACGTTGCTAAATGATGTCATTATTACATAGTACAGGGGCAGGACAGACCAGACAGCCGTCACGACCAGAACTATGTAGGAAATGGCTAGCCTCAGGACCCTATTGAATAGGTGCCTCGTCCTCCTGCTCACCATGCGCCTCACCTCACGTTATCCCCTCGAGGACGCCCGTGAACTTCAATACTATAACTGCCAGCACGATAGTTATCGCAGTCGATACTATGGAGAGAGCCGCGGCGAAGGCGTAGTTGTTGTATGTGAAAGCCTCCTGATATGCGTACACAATGAAAGTCTCCGTGGAGATCCCAGGCCCGCCGCCCGTGAGGACGTAAATTGGGTAGAAGTTGTTCCACGTGAAGACGAAGCTAGTTATGAAGACAAAGGCTATGGTCTTCTTCAGGGACGGCAGGGTTATCCTCGCAAACTTGGTTAGGGGGCCTGCGCCGTCAACGTCTGCTAGGTCGTAGAGCTCGGCGGGGATGCTCTGGAGCGCCGAGTAGAACACAGTCATGTAGTAGGGGAAGCTGAGCCAGAGGTTGGTCACTATGAGCTCTGTCCACGCCCCGCTCACAGTCGTGCTGCTGACGTGGGGCAGGTGTAGGAAGGGCAGGAGGTACCTGTTCATGAAGCCATAGGGGTTGACCCACATGCCGCTCCACACGAGGAGCGAGATGAACCCAGGGAAGGCCCACGGCAGTATAAGGATGGCGTAGAAGACCGACTTGCCGTATAGGTCCCTCTGGTTAAGTATGAGGGCAAGGGCGAAGCCAAGCGCCATCATAGGTATGAGGCTGCCAAGCGTCCAGATAACAGTGTTCTCAAGCAGCGTGGAGAGGTAGTGGAACCTGAGCATTATCTCGTACTGGAGGAGGCCCACGTACTTGTACTTGAAGAGGTGGAGGAGACTCATGTTAGTGAACGATATGTAGATTGCGTAGAGGAGCGGGTAGAGGAATAAGAACAGAACGGCCGCTAACAGGGGGAGGAAGTAAAGAAAACCTTCGACCTTAGACGTTACGTCTCGGGCCACGCACCCCGCCTCAGTACCTGAAGGCGGGGAGCTCGGGGACCATTATATTCTCTAGGGCGGCAGGTGAGAGGAGGCCGTTGGCCTGTAGCTGGCTTATGAAGTACTGCTCCATGCCCTGGGCAGCCTGGACTGCGCTGACGTTCCTGTAAGAGAAGTACCAGCTGGCGTACTGGTGGAAGCTCCCCCAGTAGTAGGCCATCTGGGGTATGTTCGGGAACTTCATGCCGTGCTGGCTCTGCTCGAGTATGCCCTTGACCACCTGGTTCAGGCAGGCCTCGGTCTGGTTAGAGGTCGGCTGTGACAGCTGGGCGAGGGCAGCTTGGTATACTGAGTTGAGGGCAGGTATGTCCCTGGCGTACGTCCACAGGTTCCACTCGTTGGTGTAGTTCGTCATGTACTCTATGAATATCAGCGCCGCCTTTATCTGGGCCTGCGTGGCGCCCGAGGCCTGCGGCGTTGTTATAACCCAGCCCATGCTGCCTATGAAGGGCGTGGCGTAGAGGCCCGTCTGGCTCACCACGGGCAGCGGTGCGGCGCCAAGGTTGCACCCTAGGGCGTTGAAGTACGTCATGAGGTCCCACGGGCCGTCGAATATTATAGCGGCCTTGTTAGCTATGAAGAGCTGCCCCTCGACGCCGCCTGCACCCGAGCTTGGGGCCAGGTAGTTTATCCTCAGGTTGTACGACAGGTTGTTCCAGAACTCCAGGGCGTCAACCATTGCAGTGCTGTTCAGGTCAGGGTAGATCTTGCCGTTCTCAACTATGAATATCTGGCCTCCGAAGCCAGCGAACCAGGCAGCGAACCTGTAGCCCCACTCGTCGCTAGCCCCGTAGGCAATGCCCCACACGCCGTACGTCTTGTTGACCTGCTCGGCTACCTGAATCATCTGGTCTGTGGTGTTCGGCGGGGCTGTAATGAACTTCTTGTTGTAGAACATCACTATGTAGTTAATGTTGTCGGGCAGCCCATAGACGGAGCCGTTAAGGGTCCAGTCCTCAACGGCAGTTGGGTTGAACTGCTTGAAGTAGCTGGGCGGCAGGTACTGGCTCAGGTTAAGGAGAACGCCGGCCGCGAAGAGGGCTCCCGAAGCGTCGCTGCTGTCCCTTATCACGATGGGGGCCTTCCCGGCCTGTGCCTCGCTGAGGTACGGGCTGGTTCCAACGCCGGCCCCGTACTCAACCTCAACGTGTATCCATGGGTACTGCTGCTCGAAGGCGGCCAGGCTAGCGTTGAAGGCGGCGTTCTCAGGCGTGCTGTAGGAGTCCGCTACGGTTATCGTGACTGGGGCCATTGTGGTCGTTGTCGTTGTGGTCGTTGTCGTTGTTGTGGTCGTCGTAGTGGTGGTTGTCGTGGTCGTTGTCGGCGTAGTTGTCGTGGTCGACGTGGTTGTAGTTACAGGGGTCGTTGTCGTTGTTGTGGTCGTCGTAGTGGTGGTTGTCGTGGTCGTTGTCGGC
>CAYFGU010000006.1:0-40221 GCA_964343115.1 uncultured Desulfurococcales archaeon | reverse complement strand
GTAGTTGTCGTGGTCGACGTGGTTGTAGTTACAGGGGTCGTTGTGGTGCTGGTCACGTGGGGTCTTGTTGCATAGTAATAAGCCAGGCCACCGGCTACTGCTATAACGATTATCACGATGACGATTGCGGCTACGGCCGCCGTCGAGAGCGACCTCCTATGCCTCGACAACCAGCTCACCTTCTACGTCTATAAATGATGTGTCCACTATTAAATACCTTTCATTCAAAATCTTTAACTGACAGTGAGACTATCGCCTTACCCCGAGTCTTGCCCTGAGCCTTACAGCTACGTCATATGGGTACTCCCCGACGCCCTTTACGAGACCCCTTCCGTCCGAACCCCTAGGCGAAGGAATCCCCAGCATCGCGTGTAAGGTCGGCGAGATATCATACAGGGTCGCGGCGCGATCCATGGGCGAAGCCCCAACGATCAATGTAGTACCTATCACGTGATGGTCTGGCATAGGGTCCCTCCTCACCTCGGCCAGGGACCTGGTAGAGACCACGTGGTACCTGTCCTCGTCAACGGACTCAAGGAAGAGGCTGGGGTATGGCGGCAGATAGGCCCCCCTAAACACCTCCTCGAGCCTATAGGCCTTGACAAGCCTCCCTACCCCCGAGGAGGCTATGGCCCGAAGGCCTCTCGTCCTGGCCTCATCGTCCCTGAAGTATAGGACCCTGCCAATCGAGAGACCGCCAGCGTCATAGGTGAAGGGCTGTGAGGCGAGCTCGCTCTGGCCCTCAGGCCCGAAGGTCCCTGGCCTCGCGATGGCCCCAAGGTAGACGTTGAGCAGGTCCCTGAGGCGACCTAGGAGACCTCTCCTGACCAGCTCCCTCGGCGAGACCCCCCTCGGGAGCGCCAGTGACAGCCTGTCCAGGGCGGTCACGAGGCCCAGGGCCACACTGCCCTTGAGGTCCCTCGGAAGCCCCACCCCAAAGTACCTCATGAGGGGTGCTAGGGGGTTCACGCACCTGTCGTAGGTGGCTATTCCGTGGTCCGACACCAGCACGAAGTTCTTAGACCTGCTAATCAGCTCGCCGGCGAGCGCGTCAACGGCCTCCCAGACCCCTGCTGACCTCCTGCCCAGGCTAAGCACGTCATAGGGGTCCCTGTGGAAGGCCTGGTCTGGGAAGGGGAGGACGACGAAGTAGGCGTCCACGTCGAACCTGCTAAGGACCCTCATGGAGCCCTCCACCAGCAGCTCCGTCCTCCTGTAGGGGTCGCTTAGGTCGCTCGGGGTCACAAAGTACCTTCCAAGCTCAGACCCGAGCTCCCGGGGGCTGAACTCAACCCTGGGCGCCAGGAAGGTGTCTCCAATGATTATCATCCGCTCCGCGCAGCAGAGGGCCTTGGTCGGCCAGGTCAGGGGGTAGTTGACTACGACCACTTCTAGGCCCTTCAGGGCAGCGTCCTCAAAGACCCTAGGGAACATCACGTCCGCAGCCGTATAGGGCCTTGACAGGTGCTCACCTCTTTCACTCCTGTAGTACCTCGTGAAGCCCCAGACCCCGTGCTTCGCTGGGTTTACGCCGGTCGCTAAGCTAGTCCAGGCGACCGGCGTAATGGGCGGCATGGATATTGTAGGTATAAGGTAACCGCTTGACAGGGCCTGAGAGAGCGACCTCAGCCCCAGGTCCTCAGCGGCCTTACTCAGAAGCCATGGCGGGAGGCCGTCCAGCCCGAGCATCGACAGCCTCAATGGCTTCGACCATAGGGAGCCCTATGCTCTAGGTAATAAGGGCACCGCTTAGGCCCCCTCGCCGGTCACGCTTGAGACGTACCAGTCGAGCTCCTCCTCATCCCTCCTGCTGACGGAGAACGTCATCCTCCTCGTCCCCTCCTTTACTTCCTCCCTCGCCCTCTGGGCGCTCAACTCCTTTCGCCTCCTGTAAGCCGATAGTAGTCGGAGCCTTAAAAGGGGGAGCCCTACGCTCTATTCGACCTCTGTCTAACACAGTGGGCCTGTCAACGTAAAATTTCGTCCAGGGGCATGGCGCATAGGTCAGGCATGAAGGTCGTTAGGCTCAGGGTTCCGGTGCCGATAGCTGCGCTAGGCCATGTGAACTCTTATATCCTGTCAGACGAGGTAGAGAGGCGCTCCGTCCTTGTGGACCCAGGTATGTACTGGCCTGAGGGCATCTCTGCCCTCGGGAGGTCGCTCTCGTCAGCTGGACTCAGGATTTGCGACGTTGAGGCTATTGTGATCACTCACTTCCATGTAGACCACGCCACCGCGACAGCTGTGATAGCCAGCCTCTGCCCAATGCCCGTCTACATGGGGGAGAGGGACCTGAGGGCGGTGAGGGGAGGCTTCGAGCGATACTTCAACGGCGTATTGGACCTATACTCGCAGTACGGGGTCCCTGTCGAGGAGCTAGAGACGATAAGAGGGGTCCACCCTGTCCCTAGGCTCGCCAGGGCCTACGAGGAGCTCGCGGACATGGACCTGAGGCCGCTTCGGGAAGGAGACAGGGTCACAATAGGGTCCTCCCACGCGTCAGTCGTAGAATTGCCCGGCCACACCCCAGGACACATTGCCCTCGTTATAGACGGGGGCCGCGAGGCTTTAGTGGGGGACTCCCTGCTTAACAGGATAACCCCGCACGTGGTCCTGGACGACGCGAGGAGGGACGCCCTCGGCGAGTACATTAAGACGCTCAGGAAGATGATGTCTATGGGCCTTGGGCTCGCTAGGCCCGGCCACATGGACGACGTCGTGGACCCGGCGGGCAGGGCAGCTGAACTCCTCGACCACCACGATAGGAGGCTGAACGAGGTGAGGTCCCTCCTCTCCTCAGGCCCGCTGACCCTATACGATGTTGCGAGGAGGATGAGGTGGAGGACAGGCCCCAGGACGTGGTCTGAGCTGAACCCCTACGAGAGGTACTTCGCAATAGGGGAGGCCCTTGCACACCTTAGGAGACTGGTGGTCCTGGGCGAGGCCGAGGAGGTCAACGCCAGTCACGGCGTCTCCTTCAGGCTAGCCCGGCCCTAGCCCTGCAGTCGCTCCTGGAGGAGAGCATGTCCTCGGCCAGCGCGCACACCATAGGCATGAACCTTTCCGCAGGCGCCTCCACCTTCAGGTCAGCTACATCGTCGAGCGCCGTCTCCCCGAAGTTGACAATGATGAGCCTTGCCCCCCTTGACCTTGCTACGAGAGGCAGGTGGTTGGCGGGGCTCACGGCAAGGCTTGACCCAACGACCATGAAAAGGTCGGAGCTCTCGGCAAGGAAGTACGCGTCCTGGAGGGCCTCGGTTGGAAGCGGCTCCCCGAAGTAGACAACGTCGGGCTTCAGCAGCCCCCCGCAGACGGGACATGTCGGGAGCCTGCCCTCAGCGAGGGCAGCTAGCGCCTCCCCTACCGGATACTTCCTCCCGCACTGGGTGCAGACGGCCCTGCCGGCGTTGCCGTGGAGCTCGACAACCCTCCTGCTGCCCGCCGCCTGGTGAAGGCCGTCTATGTTCTGCGTTATCACGGCCTTTACTAGCCCGACCTCCTCAAGCCTCGCGATGGCTATGTGGGCGGGGTTGGGCTTCACGTCCCTCAGGGACCCGAACCTCTCCGAGAAGAGCCTCCAGGCGTCCAGGGGGTTACTGTAGAAGTATGATATCTCGAAGAGGGAGGGGTCAACCCTCTTCCACAGCCCCTGCGGCCCCCTGAAGTCAGGTATGCCGCTCGCGGTGCTTACGCCGGCCCCGGTCATCACGACGGCGAACTCGGACGAAACCAGAACCTCGGCGACCCTCTTGGCGAGGTGTGCGAGGCCCTCCATCTCTCTCCCTTAAATCCCCTGCCCCCGGCTATCTTATGTGAAGCGCGTCCATGGTAACGACCCTCCCCGCCGAGGCGGCCGCCAAGCTAGCCAAGTACAGCGAGGCAAGAACCACTGAGGAGAGGATCAGGGCGCTGCAGGAGTTCCTCAGCTCTGTGCCCAAGCACAAGGGGACAGAGAAGCTCAGGCTCTGGGCAACCAGGAGGTTGGCCGAGCTCAGGGAGGAGCTTGAGAGGGAGAGGATAAGGAGGTCAGGCGGATCCCGACAGGGCATGTTCATTGAGAAGGAGGGCGCGGGGCAGGTCGTTCTGGTGGGACCTCCGAACTCAGGCAAGAGCTCTATAGTTGCCAGGCTCACCAACGCCAGGGTCGTAGTTAGCCCAATCCCATACAGCACGCAGGCCCCTGTCCCTGGCATGGCGAGGTACATAGACTTCAGGCTCCAGCTCGTTGACACGCCGCCTCTGCTGAACCCCGATGGAAGCGTCAACAGCCGGGTAGTGGCCCTCGCCAGGAACGCAGACGTGGTCGGGGTTGTAATAGGCCTGGACTCTCCTGACCCCACCTCAGACCTTACGCTATCCTTGAGGGCGCTGGAGGAGAGAGGGGTTGCCTACAGCCTCGCCAAGGGCTTCGCCAGGGTTGAGAGGAGGAGGGAGGGCGGCATCACGCTAATAGCGCACGGCCAGCCCAAGTTCACAGAGCCTGAGCTGAGGGAGCTGCTGGCCGGCTACAGGGTCTACCACGCCCTCGTTGAGACGTTCGGGCCTGCCACGCTTGACGATGTGGAGGCGGCTCTCCTCAGCGCCAGGCTTTACAAGCCCACTTTCGTTATCTTCAACAAGGCAGACGTGCCAAGCTCGGAGTCCATAGCTAGGTCTGCGGCCTCCTCAATCCCATCTGACGTTCCCTGGGTGTTGGTGTCGGCCCAGACAGGCGTGGGCCTTGAGGGTCTCTTGGCAACGGCCTTCAGGATGCGGAGGGTGAAGAGGATATACACTAAGAAGCCCAACTCGCCCCCTAGCACTGAACCCCTAATCGTTGATATCGATGCCACTGTTAGGGACATCGCTGAGAGGATTAGCCCCGACCTGGCTAAGAACATGAGGTACGCGAGGGTATGGGGCAAGGGTGTCAGGTATGGAGGCCAGAGGGTTGGCCCGGACTATGTTCCTCAGGACGGGGACGTAGTAGAGATCAGATAACTTAGATTACCTTACTGATGATCACTGGTCCTCAAGTACAGCAGGGCATACGGCCTTCAGCGAGACGTGCCTGATCAGGTCTGCGGTAACGGCAACGGCGCCCATTGCTGGCCCTTCGGCAAGGGCCCTCTCCCTAAGCTCAGCCGCTATCATGGCCGCGTTAACGAGCCTCCTACCGCTCCTTCCTGCCAGGCCCCCAAGCAGCTCCGTCACGGCCTCCTTCAGCTTCTCGATTATCTCAGGTTTTCCCCTGGTTAGGAGTGCAGCGTCAGCGAGCACATGGGGCAGGGATGCGAGGACTCCTTGGGCAAGCGGGTCCAGCCCCTCCGACTCCCTCGAGAGCCTTATCGCGACCTCCATTAGGTCCGAGGCTGACGACTCGAGCCTCCTGACGTCGGGCTCTTCGCCCTTTGCAGCGTAGTCAAGCATGTCCAGGATCGCTCCCATCGCCTCCCTGAGGGATCTGGACGGGTCGGTCTCGGACGGCTGCAGAAGCCTTACGATGAGCCTGTCGGTGCCCCTCTCGACCGAGGCGACCCTAGGGTCTGCAAGGAGCTCGGCCTCTAGCCTCCTGACGTCGGGCTCCTGGAGCCCCCTGATCACTATTTCCAGCCTGGAGTAGCCGTGTTCGAAGGCGCAGGAGACCAAAGTAGAGGCCCCTGCGGCCCTCGAAACGCTGCCGTACCTTATCGTTGCCGACGAGGCCCTCTCCTCAGCACCTGGGTCCTTCGGCAATACGAGTAGCCTTCCGCCGTCCTCTACAACCTCCAGCTCGTCACCGACCTTGATTCCGAGCCTCTTTGCCCACTGCTTGGGCAGGGTGATTATAAGGCTGGACCCCCCCAGCCTCTGGACCTTCCTGGTGGTTGTTAGCTCGCTCAACCCTCTCTTCCCCCACGCCCAAAGTAGCGCGGGTCCCTTATATCTTTAACACCGTTAAAGAAAATAAAATATGTTTCTAGATAGAATTTATGTATACAATAGCGCGCCCAGCTCGCCCTGTAACGCGTTTATTACCCTATATTCGCCTAAGCCCTATGAGGGGCGGTCGAGCTTGACGATGATAGAGATCAGGTGGCACGGCAGGGGCGGGCAGGGGGCCGTGACCGCCAGTGAGGTCATAGCCTCAGCATCAATAATGGAGGGAAAGTACGCCCTTGCCTTCCCCGAGTTCGGGGCTGAGAGAAGAGGTGCCCCCGTGAGGGCTTACACAAGGGTCACCGACACCCCCCTCATACCTAGGACACCTATAGAGAGGCCAGACGTGGTTGTTATACTTGACAGGAGCCTCATAAAGAGGGAATACGTTGAGGGGCTCAAGGAGGGGGGCCTCGTAGTGGCCAACACCCCCGCGAAGCCCCGGGACCTACTGGGAAAGCTTGGCCTGAATGAGGGATACAGGGCCGCCACCGTGGACGCGACCTCTATAGCCCTCAAGTGGCTCAAGGCCAACATCGTAAACACGGCGATCCTCGGAGCCTTAGTAAGGTCAACTGGGGTTGTAAAGTTAGATACAGTACTTGAGGTTATAAGGTCGAGGTTCCACGGGAAGGTCGCGGAGGCCAACGCTATGGCCGTCAAGGAGGCTTACGAGGGCACGCAGCTCTCTTGGGGGTGAGGACGATGGCCGTTCTGAGACTTCCGGGCTGGAAGGAGGTCCCGCCGGCCGGCATAATAGTGAACCCTGGCAACAGCCTTGAGTACAAGACAGGTGACTGGAAGGTCCTGATGCCAGTCATAGACCAGGAGAAGTGCACGAGATGCAGGATCTGCTGGTACGTTTGCCCTGACTCTGCGATAAAGGAGCTTGACAAGCCCTACGTTACCAAGAAAGGTCGCTCCTACAAGGTGTCATATGACGTTGACTATGACTTCTGCAAGGGTTGCGGGATGTGCGCCCAGGAGTGTCCTGTGAAGGCCATCGATATGGTTCCTGTGGAGGTGGCCTGAACATGGAGTCAGCGCAGAGGGCGAAGAGGCCTGTTCCCCTGAGCACGAACTATGCCATTGCCCACGCTGTCAAGGACCTAGACGTTGACGTAGTTGCAGCCTATCCGATAACGCCCCAGACGACCGTGGTGGAGAAGATCTCTGAGTTCGTGGCGAACGGGGAGCTGGACGCTGAGTTCATACATGTTGAGAGCGAGCACAGCGCGATGAGCGCGACTATAGCCGCGGCCCTTACGGGCGCCAGGGCGTTTACCGCCACCGCCTCACAGGGCCTTGCCCTGATGCACGAGATGCTTTACATAGCGGCTGGCCTGAGGGCACCCATTGTAATGAGTGTGGCCATGAGAGCCCTCAGCGCGCCCATAAGCATCTGGAACGACCAGAGCGACATATTCGGCTCAAGGGACTCCGGCTGGGTAATCTACTTCGCCCACACGGCACAGGAGGCCTACGACACTGTGATACAGGCCTACAGGCTTGCCGAGGACCAAGATGTGCTGCTCCCAGCCATGGTTGCATATGACGGTTACGTCATGAGCCACACCACAGAGCCTGTGGTCACGGAGGAGAGGTCTGAGGTCCTGAAGTACGCGCCTAAGAGACCTTACCCCTACAGGTTGAACCCGGACAAGCCCGTGACCATAGGTACCATAGTTCCCCCTGAGTACTACTACGAGTTCAAGTACCAACAGGTCAAGGCGCAGGAGGGGGCCCTGCCAAAGGCTGAGGACGCTGACAGGGAGTTCGGCAAGCTCTTCGGCAGGTCATATGGCGTTATGGAGTGCTACCTCTGCGAGGGCGCTGAGGCCCTCATAGTTGCGAACGCCAGCTACGCGGCCACGCTAAAGTCGGTGCTGCCTGATGCTTGGAAGCAGGGCCTGAAGGTAGGTCTCCTCAGGCTGAGGCTCTACAGGCCGTTCCCGCTAAGGCACTTCGTCAACTACACGTCGGACGTCAAGAGCGTCCTGGTGGTCGATCGGTCTATCAGCTACGGCGCACCTTACCAGGGCCCGCTCGCTAATGAGATAGCCGGCGTCAAGGTTAGAGAGGACCTGGGCTTTAACCTGACCAGCGTGGTGGCTGGCATTGGGCAGAGGGCTATGGAGAACGAGGACTTCCTCGCGCTTGCGAGGCTCGCATGGGAGGCCAGGACGAGGAAGTACCCTGACACCGTATTCTACGGGGTGAGGGAGTGATGTCAGCGCAGGCAGGCCAGCCGAGGGGACCCCTGAGGATAAGGAGCCTGTTTGACCTCCCCAGGGATGAGTACTTCATAAGCGGCCATGGGCTCTGCGCCGGCTGCACGGCCGGTACCATAATGAGGATGTTAACCAAGGTGGCCGGTAAGGACACGATCATTGTCAATGCGACGGGCTGCGTAGAGGTCTCGACGACCAGGTACCCCTGGTCTAACTGGCTCGTGCCCTGGTTCCACTCGGCCTTCGAGAACGCTGGGGCGAGCGCCAGCGGCATCGCCAGGGCAATTGAGATCCTTAAGAGGAAGGGCGTCATTGAAAAGGACAGGAAGATAAGGGTGATAGCGGTAGGCGGTGACGGGGGGACGGTCGACATAGGTCTCCAGAGCCTCAGCGGTATGCTTGAGAGGCGCGACCCCGTTATGTACGTGCTATATGACAATGAGGCCTACATGAACACTGGCATCCAGAGGAGCGGCGCGACGCCGTATCATGCGTGGACCACCACAACGCCCGCGGGCAAGGTGTGGAGGGGGGAGTGGAGGACAAAGAAGGACATAGCCATGATAGCGGCGGCTCACAGGATACCATACGTGGCCACGGCTAACCCTGCCTACCCGCAGGACATGGTTAACAAGTTCGCAAGAGGCCTTGAGGTCCTCGACGAGGGCCCTTCGTTCATCCATGTGCTTATGGCGTGCACGACTGGCTGGAGGTTCGACCCAGCCCTCGGCATCACCATATCCAGGCTGGCCACGGAGACGGGCGTGTTCCCGCTCTATGAGATAGATCACGGCAACTTCAGGGTCACGTTCCCGATAGCCAAGAGGAAGCCAGTGGTAGAGTACCTAAAGCTCCAGGGCAGGTTCGCCCACCTGACCCAGGCCGAGATCGAGGAGGTACAGAAGCTAGTGGACCAGAGGGTTGCCGAGATCAACAAGATGGCAGGGAAAGAGGTTATAGGACCCGTATCCAAGTAACCAATACACTCTTGTTATACAACCCTGTATTCACTATTCCCCCTGTTCCCCCACCACAACACTTAAATAACTAAACCCCTTTCGCTCAACGTCGAGGCGACCCACCTTTGTGGTGGGGCGTGAGCCCGGCGCTGACGCCGGGCTAGAGGAAGGCTTTGGCTCCAGTCCTCCCGGGGGAGCCGGTTCTTTCAAGGCCGTTAGCCCCTCCGGGATCCTTGTGGAGTCGGACCTCAAGCTCAGCAGGTCGCTGGGGTTCTGGCACTACGTTGCGATCAACATCGGCGCCATAATTGGCGCTGGGTGGCTGCTATCACCCCTTGGCGCAGCCGCCTTTGACGGCACCCTGTCCATAGCGTCCTGGGTTGTAGCTAGCGCTCTAGTGGTGTTCATGGCGCTAGCCTACGCCTACCTGGCCGGCCTAATGCCCAGGACAGGGGCCGTGGTCAGGTACCCACAGGCCGCGCACGGCGACCTGGTGGGGTTCTCAGTGGGGGCGCTGTACCTGCTATCTATAGCGTCCCTCATGCCGGCCGAGGCGGTAGCCGTAGTCTCCTACGCAAGCTATTACGTACCAGGGCTAGTGAGGGTAGCCACGGTCCTCGGACAGCAGGTTGACGTCCTGACGCCTAAGGGCATGCTGCTGACGCTTGCCATAGTGGCCGTCATATTTCTGATCAACTACTATGGAGTTAAGCTGGTCGGGGGCGTGAGCCTCGCCCTTATGGTCTGGAAGATCGCCGTCCCCGCCCTGGTGATTGCATCGCTCCTTGCCCTGGCATTTGACGCGCACAACCTGATGCTGGGAGGGGTGACCGAGGCTTCCGCGAGCAACCTCAGCGGGGCCGCCGCCGTCCTGGCCGCGATCCCCCTCACAGGGATCATGTACTCCCTCCTCGGCTTCAGACAGGCGGTGGAGTACGGAGGGGAAGGGAGAAGCTCTAGCAAGGACGTTCCGAAGGCAGTAGCTGCCTCCGTGGCGCTAAGCGCGGCCCTCTTCATACTCCTGCAGGTCGCCTTCATAGGCGCCCTCAGGTGGTCAGAAGTCCACCCTGTTGAGACCCTCCCCAACGGCACAACTATAGTGCTGAGCAACGTTTCCGTCTCGCCGGGCAACTGGACGGCCCTGGCCAGGTCGAACATAGCGGCCGCCCCCCTCGCTTCGGAGCTGGCGATCGTCGGGCTAGGGGCGCTGAGCGTCCTCATGATAGTCGACGCCTGGGTCTCCCCCCTCGGCAACGCGATAATACAGATGGGCAACCTCGGAAGGATCGTGTACGGCATGGCCGCTAACGGCCACCTGCCCAGGTCATTCAGGTCCCTCAACAGGTACGCCGTTCCTGGGCTCGGCCTGGCGGTGGCCCTGGCCCTCGGCATCGCCTTCCTGATCCCCTTCCCGAGCTGGTACGCGATAGGGGGCTTCGCCGTCCTCACGACGCTCCTGACGTACGTTACGGGCGGCACCTCGCTAGGCGCCATGCTGAGGGGTAGGCGCGGCTTCGCGGCTAAGGCCGTGGCCGCAGCGGGGGCTATCGCAGCCGCCATCCTGGCCTACTGGGCCGGGCTCATAGCTATGGTGCCTGTCTTCATGGCCTTCGTCTCCGTGCTCGCCGCATACCTCTTGATAAGGGCTGCCGACTCAGGAAGCCCTCTCCTCCTTGGCGTCTCAGCGGCGTACGCCGTGGCCGCCGTCGTGGTTGACTACATCCTGGCTACATCGGTGTTCTACCCATTGAGCTCAGGCCTCAGCGTGACCCCGGGCTCCGTCATCATAGCCCTCCTCGCGGCTCTCGTAATATCGACCGTCTCTGCGACGGCAGCGCTGGCAGGCTTTGACCTCCTTGGCGACTTGAACACCAGGTCATCTATAAGGTCCGGCTACTGGTACGTCTTCCTTGTGTTCGCGATATTCGCTGTGGACGCCTTCGGGCCCTATGGCCTGCCGTCGGTGTTCGGTGACGTGAGGGGGCTGCCTTTCCCGCTGGACCTGGTGGCCGTAGTAGCTGTCGCGGCGGCTGCCTACGCTATGTCCGTCAGGCTTTCGGTGGCAGGCAAAGGGGAGGAGAGTGGTGGGCCCGGGGGGATTTGAACCCCCGACCACAGGGACCCGAGTCGGGCACCCCACCTGGCTCGGCGAAGGGTGAACCCCGCATCCTACCAGGCTGGACTACGGGCCCACCGCCCTGACGTTGCGGGCGGGGTTCTATTAAGCTTTAGGCGGAAGCCCTGACCTTCATGCTATATACCCTGGACGCGAGCATAGCCCCTCAGGCGTTGAATGGCGGCCTGTAGTTAGACCTCCTAGCCCTGTACTCCTCGAGGTCCTTCTTAACCCTCTGGTACGTGAAGTCGGAGGCCCTGCCCTCCCTCCTAGCCTCCTCTATGACCCTCTCTGACTTCTGCTCCAGCATAGGCATTATTGGCACCCTTATCCCCTTCTCCCTCGCGACCATGAGGGATCTCGGATAGCCGGCGTGTGCGTGCCTAACGACTCCTATACCTGGGTCGACAGTGAAGACCCTGAGCGCCTTCTCCTCGGACAGCTGGGTTCCGTCAACGACCATCCCAAACCCTGCGTGTATCGCGTAACCTATGCCTACCCCTCCGCCGTGGTGGAAGCATGTCCAGGTGGCGCCGGAGGCGGTGTTCAGCGCGTAATTCAGTATGGGCCAGTCACCGACGGCGTCGCTCCCGTCGAGCATGTTCTCGGTCTCCCTGTAGGGCGAGGCCACGGAGCCGCTGTCTAGGTGGTCCCTGCCGAACCAGATGGGCCCGCTGAGCTCGCCCCTCCTCACCATCTGGCTGACAACTTTGCCAAAGAGCGCCCTCTCGCCGTAGCCTAGATAGACGACCCTGGCCGGAAGCCCCTGGAACTTAACGTACTTGTGGGCTGCCCTTATCCACCTCGCGAGCCTCTCGTTCCTGGAGAACAGCTGAAGCAGCACATCGTCCAGCTTATATATGTCCTTCGGGTCCCCGACGAGGCTCGTCCACCTGAATGGTCCCCTCCCCTCCTCAAAGAGGGGCCTCATGTACTCCATCTGGCCAGGTATCCTGAAGGCCTCGGTCAGGCCAGCGTCATAGGCCTGCTTCCTGAGGTTGTTCCCGTACTCGAAGGTGACGGCGCCCCTGGCCTGAAGCTCAAGCATTAGCTGCACGTGCCTCTTCATGGTCTGCCTGGCGAGCTGGATATACCGCTGGGGGTCCTCTCTCCTAAGGGCCTCGGCCTCCTCGACGCTCATGCCCTGTGGTACATAGGACAGAGGGTCGTGGGCTGGGGTCTGGTCGCTCAGCACGTCAGGTACCACGCCCTCCTTAACGAGAAGCTCCAGGAGGTCGACCGCGTTGGCGAGCACACCTATGCCAGTCGGGGTCTTGGCCCTCCTCGCCTGCAGGGCCATGTCTATGGCCCTGTCTATATCGTCTGTCCAGGCGTCCAGGTAGCCGGTCTCTATCATCCTCGTTATCATCCTCCTGTCAACGTCGGCGACCAGGGCAACCCCTCCAAGCATCTTGACGGCAAGGGGCTGCGCCCCTCCCATGTTGCCGAGGCCCGCGCTCACGTAGAGCCTCCCCTCCATCGTTCCGAAGTGCCTCTCGGCGGCTGCCCCTATGGTCTCGTATGTGCCCTGAAGGATCCCCTGGGTGCCTATGTACGCCCAGCATCCAGCTGTCATCTGGTGGAAGCTTATGAGACCCCTCTTCTCAAGCTCCCAGAAGTAGCTCCAGTCCGCCCACTTGGGGACTAACATGGCGTTGCTCATGAGGACCCTAGGGGCCCTCCCGTCTAGCTTGAACACCGCTACCGGCTGGCCGCTCTGTACGACCAGGGTGTCGTCAGGGTCCATTGACATGAGGGTGTTAACTATGGCCTCAAAGTCGTCCCACGACCTGGCCGCCTTCCCGGTGCCGCCGTAGACCACGAGGTTCTTGGGGTCCTTGGCGACCATGGGGTCGAGGACGTGAAAGAGCATCCTGAGCGGTCCCTCTACCTGCCAGTCCCTGCTCCTTACGTGGAGCTCAGGGCCTGTGATCGCACGTACGGTCCTCGTATCGGGGTCGTAGTACCCCTCAGATATGAGCTCCTCTATGGGCTGGCCCCTGTACCTCTGGGGTACCGACACGTGGGTGCACCTACTAGGTCCTGGGCCGCCCAGAATTTTACGCGGCTAGGCGACTTCGGCATAGAAGCGCCTCGGAGGGCATGGTAGGTTAACCGGTAAGAAGGGTCTAGAAATTCATTGGCGTTTAGGGAACCTCTGATTGATCTACCCTAGCGAAACTTCGGAAGGGGCGCATGAACCGAGGCTGGGACCGTAAGGTCTAAACCAATTTAAGTCGAGCTGGCGGCCCCTATTTTGCTTGTTAACCCCCAGTATACGACAGGCTTTAACCTGACAGAGCCCAAGCCCCCTATTGACGGAGTGATAGGTTGTCTGGACGGACAGCCAGGCTTCTCAAGGACCCTGACGACATGAGAGTATCAGAGCTGAAGCCGCTCGTCCCGCTCGTTGGACTTCCCTGGGACTGGTCAACCGCGGGCAGGCCCGGTGCCAGGTTTGCGCCCTCGGCCTTGAGACAGGAGCTCTACTCCCTTAGGCCGCTCTCCCTTGACCTCGGACGCCTTGAGGTCGGCTTTGACGACTTGGGCGACGTTGACGTGGCCGGTGGCAACGCGGCCGAGACCTCTAAGAGGGCCGCCGAGTCGGCCAGGAGGGCCATGGAGCTAGCCTCGTCCAGGTCCGTCCCTGCGGTCTTCCTTGGTGGGGACCATTCCATAACTGGCTGGGTAGCTAGGCCCTTCATAGAGTCGGGCGCCTCTATCCTAGTGATGGACTCCCACTACGACCTCAGGAAGGTAAGCGAGGGCGTCACTAGCGGCTCCTGGCTCAGGGAGCTCCTCGAGTCGCACAGGGGGGCTGAGGTGATGGTCGTCGGCGTCGTGGACTACCTAAACCCCCCATACGCCCCGTCAAGGGCCGTTGAGCTCGGGGTCAGCGTAGTTCCCAGGTCAGCCTTCCTGAGGAGCCCCAGCGAGGCCATTGAAAGGGTAAGGGAGTTCGTGAGGGGCCGCCGCGTTTACCTCAGCATAGACGCTGACCACCTGGACCAGTCCTTCGCCCCCGGCGTTAACAGCCCAAACCCCTTCGGCATGACCCCCTACGAGAGCGTTGCCGTGATAGACTCGCTTAGGCTCGCCGCCGAGGTGGTGGCAGTTGACGTTACTGAGGTCGCGCCCCCCTATGACGTGGGAGGCTCAACGGTCAGGCTGGCGGCCTACCTGCTTCTGAGGGCCGTCCACGTGGCCATGGGCCTCAGGCACCTGCCTAGTGGGGCCTAGTCGCCCTGCACGGTCCGCCTGCTCACCATGGGGAAAGGCAGGACCTCCTTTATGCTGCTTACGCCAGCCAACATCATCACTAGCCTATCTATGCCGACCCCGAGACCCCCGGTGGGGGGCATGCCGTAGCTCAGCGCCCTGACGAAGTCGACGTCGTAGGGGTGGGCCTCCAGGTCACCCCTCTTCCTCATCTCCTGCTCCTCCCTAAATAGCTGGTCCTGCAGGATTGGGTCGTTCAGCTCCGTGTAGGCGTTCGCGAGCTCGACGCCGCCAATGTAGAGCTCGAACCTCTCCACTAGACCAGGCTTCGATCTGTGAGGCTTGCAGAGCGGCGTTGTCTCAATGGGGTAGTCAAGCACGAACGTTGGCTGGATAAGCCTTGGGGTGACGAGCTTGTCGAATAGCTTCTCTATCATGAGACCCCTCGAGTAGACGCCTCCTCTGGGCACGAGACCTAGCCTGTCAAGCATTGACTTAAGCTCATCGTCGCTGACCTCCTCGACGTTCCTCCCCAGCTCCTGGCTCAGCAGCTCAAACATCGTGGCCCTCCTGAACCTCTGCCCCAGGTTCACCTCAGCCGTAGTGCCGTCAGGAAGCGGCACCTTCGCGCTCTCGCCGCCTAGCACTTTTCCTGCGACGCTCCTTATCATGTCCTCCGTCAGCTCCATTACGTCATTGTAGTCCGCGTAGGCCCAGTACAGCTCAAGCATTGTGAACTCGGGGTTGTGAGTGACGTCTATGTCTTCGTTCCTGAACACCTTTCCGATCTCGAAGACCTTATTGAAGCCTCCCACGATGAACCTCTTGAGGTACAGCTCCAATGATATCCTTAGGTACCAGTCCTCGTCGAGGGCGTTCACATGAGTAGTGAAGGGCTTAGCAAGGGCTCCGCCGTAGACCGGCTGTAGTATAGGGGTTTCGACCTCAACGAACCCCCTTGAGTAAAGGAACTGTCTTATCTCCCTGATCACGTTAAACCTGAGCTCCATGAGCCTCCTCGCCTGATCGTTGTAGAGGAAGTCGACGTATCTGTGAGCGTACCTGAACTCGGGCGTCAGCTTCGTCCAGTCAGGTGGTTCTATGAGGGCCTTAGCTAAGATCTGGTATTCCTTGACCAGTATGCTAAGCTCCCCCTTCATAGTGTAGAACAGGTCCCCCCTTACTCCAACTATGTCGCCCCTCCCGACGTACCTCAGAAACTCCTCATACCTGTCCCCAAGCTCGTTGACCCTCAGGTACAGCTGTATCCTCTCACCCTCGTCGAACAGGTCGACGAAGGAGGCCCTTCCGTGCCTCCTTATGTTAGCCACCCTGCCTGCCGTAGAAACGCCTGTCACGAATGGCTCATGGGGCTTGTCCTGCCTCTGCGAGGCTAGCCTCCTGAGGTCCGCTATAGTGTGGGTAAGCGCGAACTTGTGGGGGTAAGGGTTAACGCCCCTGCTCCTCAGCTCCTCCAGCAGCCTGAGCCTCTCCCTGTCCCACTGGAGGCTCATCAGCTTTGCCCGCTGAGGCGTCACGCACGCCAGCTTTAAGCCTGTGCCAGCCTTATAGACCTCAGCCATGCCTCAAGCTCAGGCCTCGCGATCTCGGCTATTGGGCCTAGCGGCCTTGACCTGCAGGCCTCGGCCAGCTCCTCAGCCTCCCCTACTATCCTGCCGCGAAGCATGGCGAGCGGGACCGTGCAGTCGGCGCAGCCGTCCTGTACCACCACGAGTCCCGACAGGGTGAGCACAGCAGCTATTCTTCCCACGTCATCGAGCTGGTCCTCGGTGTACCTCTCGGCAGGCCAGAAGTGAAGCCTCACGCTCCCGCAGCCCGCAGAGGCGGCCGCCCTCGCTATGGCAGCCCCTGTAACCTCGGGTGGAACCCTCCCGGCGAACCTTGCCCCCCTCCTCCTGGCTAGCTCGGCGACCTCGGCGTAATGGCCTCCCCTCATTGGCATGAGGAGGACCAGTACGTCGCTCTTCGTTATATCTGCCTCCCTACGTCTCAGCTCTGATATCCTTACGGCCGTGGCGCCGACGCTCCTGGCCATCTCTAGGACAGGCCTGTCGTCCCCGCCTGGGTCGTGATAGACCAGGTACAACAACTCTGACCCCGGGCCCGTCAGCCGCTAAGTATATACGTGTATAGTAGATAGACCCCCACCTCAGCTATACGCATGTAATAGGGGACTATGCACTTACACCGCCGGTCAGAGTTGGAGCCAGGAGACCTCAGCCTCAGCAGCCTCACGCTCTATGGGGTGAGCTTTAGGGACTCCTGCTTCACAGACCTGTGGCCCCTCACTGACGAGCTCAAGGCCAGGGCGTACCAGTCCCTTGCGCCCCTCTCGAGAGGCGTCGTGGTCCTTTCTACGTGCAACAGGTTTGAGATCTACCTTGACTCGCCGGCGGAGCCCAGGGCTGGAGAGGTTGCGCGGGCCCTTCTCAGATCACCCCATGTACTCATGGGCGAGGATGCCGCCCTCCACCTGCTCAGGGTCGCCGCAGGTCTTGAGTCCGCCATTCTCGGCGAGGACGAGATTCTGGGGCAGGTTAGGGAGGCATGGGTCGAGGCAAGGACGAACGGTTACTCAAGCGAGCTCCTTGACGCTGTATTCCACTCCGCGCTTTCTGCTGGGGCCAGAGTGAGAAGGGAGACCTGGATATCAAGGGGCGTCCTAGGCTACCCTCAGGCGGCGGTCGAGATAGGCGCCTCGGCGCTCGGGGGCCTTGACGGCAGGAGGGTCGTGGTAGTTGGTGCTGGGGTGGCCTCGAGGGCCATGCTTAGACACCTTTGCTCCAAGTGGAGGCCTCTTTCAGTGATCGTAGTTGACAGGACGCCCGAGAGGGCTAGGGAGGCCGCGGATTCGTGTCCTGGGGCCTCCGCCCTACCCCTGAGCGACGTTGGGCTAGTTGGAAACGTTGACCTAACACTCGTTGCAATAAAGGGGGGACTGAGACCCGAGCTCACCTCGCTTAGGGCCTCAAGCCGCATAGTAGTTGACATCTCGACGCCCCCCGCGGCCCCATCGCCTGACTTCACGGCAAGCGACGCGGAGTCCTTCGTTGAGAGGTCAGCGAGGGCGAGGCTTGAGGAGGTGCCGAGGGCCGAGGCGTTACTCAGCGAGGAGCTTACCAGGCTTGTAGCCTACCTAAGGAGGAGGTCTGTCGACAGGCACCTATCCCAGGTCATGAGGGTTGTGGGCATGATAGTTGAGGACGAGGCGAAGGAGGCCGTCAAGAGGGTATCAGCTGGCGAGGACCTGTACCAGGTAGTGCTCACAGCCCTTAATAGCACCGTCAAGAGGGCGTTCTTCCCTGTGCTATCCTACATAAGGGAGAACCCCGAATCAAGGGGGGAGCTAGCCAGGGAGCTCGCGAGAAGGTATGAGTCCTTAATATCGATAAGGGGTGGGCGCCTTGGCGGGGTTCCCGAGGATAAGGCCTAGGAGGCTCAGGTCGTCCTGGGCGCTTAGGTCACTCATAGCCGAGACTGAGCTGACGCCATCTAAGCTCATAATGCCCGTCTTCATTGACGAGAACCTCACTAGACCTGTCCCAACCCCTGGGCTTGAAGGCTATACGACGTACCCTCCCGATTCAGATGAGCTCATCAAGGCGCTCTCGTCAGCCATGGAGGTTGGCGTAAGGTCCTTCCTGATCTTCGGCGTCCCCTCCACTAAGGACGACGTAGGCAGCAGGGCCTACGCCGACGACGGCCCTGTGCAGAGGGCCCTGAGGAAGATCAGGGCGGAGCTAGGCTGGGAGCCAGTCCTAATGACGGACCTCTGCATATGTGAGTACACGTCACACGGACATTGCGGCCTTCCGGCCCGGTCGAGGAGAGGGACAGTAATTGACAACGACTCGACGCTTAGGGTCTACCAGAGGATAGCGGTCTCACAGGCCCAGGCCGGGGCGGACTTCGTTGCGCCATCTGGGATGATGGACGGCCAGGTGCGGGCGATACGCGAAGCGCTCGACGACGCCGGTCTCACTGACGTTGGCATCATGGCCTACTCCGTCAAGTACGCAAGCGCGATGTACGGCCCCTTCAGGCAGGCAGTGGACTCGGCACCCAGGTTTGGGGACAGGAAGAGCTACCAGATGGACCCCAGGAACGCTATGGAGGCGCTGAAGGAGGTCAGGCTCGACCTTGAGGAGGGGGCCGACATCGTCATGGTCAAGCCAGCCCTTTTGTACCTAGACGTCATAAGGCTGGTCAAGGAAAGCTACCCTGACGTCCCCCTCGCGGCATATAACGTAAGCGGGGAGTACGCAATGATACGGGCGGCCACAAGGGCCGGGCTCATCGACCAAGGGAGCGCCATGATGGAGGCCCTCTACTCAATAAGGAGAGCCGGAGCTGACATGATAATAACGTACTTCGCGTACGACGCGGCCAAGCTAATTGCCGGGGGAAGGCCCCCCTTCTGAGCGCGTTCCTCTGCCCTCCTGACCGCTTGAAAATATAACCGGAAGTCAGTCTCTGTATACTGGTGGTGTGCATTCGCCTACCTTTCGTCAACTCGGAGGTAGGCCCACTGCGCGAGGTGGTCATGCACTTACCTGGTAGGGAGGTCCTCCTAGTTAATGATAACAACTACCGGCAATACCTGTTCAGGTCACCAATGAACATGGAGAGGGCTAGGGAGGAAGTGATGGGTCTCGCAGAGCTCTACAGGTCAGAAGGGGTCAATGTCAACATTGTGGAGGGCCTTGAGGACAAACCCAACGCCATGTACGCCCGCGACCCATTCCTAATGACGCCGAGAGGGGCCGTGATATCGAGGTTCATGTATGAGGTGAGGAGGGGTGAGGAGAGGGCCTACATGGACGCTATCGAGAAGCTCGGCTACCCGGTTGTGAAGATCATGACCGAGCCCGAGGTCTTCGAGGGGGGCAACGCCATGATACTTGGCCCGAGCGTGGCGCTCGTGGGCGTCGGGGAGAGGACCAACAGGCATGGCCTTGAAGCCCTCAGGAAGGTCCTGGCAGGATCTGGAATAGAGGAGGTAATAGATATACAGACCCCAATGAGCAGCATACACATAGATGAGTACACGGCCCAGGTTGATGTAAGGACCGTCATTACCGTAAGGCAGGTCTTCCCATGGGAGGCCGCCGAGAGGCTGAGAAGGGCTGGTTTCAACGTACTTACAGTCGAGTACTCGCAGCTGCCCGGCGGCATCGGGGGAAGGCTCTGCATGAACATGGTTGCCCTGAGACCCCGTCGGGTCGTAATTGGGTCAGGCTGCGATGGCGTCAGGAGGGTCCTAGAGTCCGAGGGTATTGACATAATAGAGGTCGAGGTCGATGAAGTATTAAGGGGAGGTGGCGGGGTTCACTGCCTGACTGGCGTGCTCGCCAGGGAGCCTGTGAGAGATTCAAGCTAGAGGGAAAGCCTATTAAGAGGCCCGCGCCAGGCGTCAAGGGGAGGCCGGTGGACCCGTAGCTCAGCCAGGACAGAGCGCCGGCCTCCTAAGCCGGTGGTCGGGGGTTCAAATCCCCCCGGGTCCGCCACACGCTCATCCTGACTTGAAGGGACCAAGCTGGCCTTGACAGCATCTCCCTCAGGCGCAGGGGCCGACGACGTCGGCCCAATAAATAACCGCCACGGCTAGACCCTGGCAGGCCCCTAGTACAGTAGCAAAAGCGGCGGGGAAGTCAGCCATGTCCTCGGCAGCAGGAGGCCGAGAGGGTTCCCCAAGCTCCTGCGGCTCTCGCCCTCAAAGGGTAATGACGATTAGAGACTGTCGTGAACAGAACATAGCAGCTCCTCGGGTTTGACGAATGCAACCTAAATGAGGAGACCCTCTGGAAGAGGGCCCTCATGGAGGTCCGTGACCTGGCGATCTCGCGGCAGCTAGAGTTCCCAATTGACTAAGGACATATACACGGCCACTGTTCCTAGGGAGATGTCGAGGCGGGACTTACCATCGTTCGCTTGAGGGCCGGGGAAGTAGAAATAGGCGCACCGAGCCCCCACAGCAGGGGTGACCTGCCTGCTAAGCGAGAGGGCCACAAGGCTGCTCGAGAGGTCGCTCAACATGCCCTCAGCCTTCGTCATGGGAGCCCTCGAGGGCAACCTGTGGCTCAGCGAGCTCTCCGAGGCGAGGGAGCTGGGCCGCAGCGACGAGCTAGCTGTTGTGGCCCTCATGAAGTCTAAGATCAACGACGAGAAATACGTTGACGTAGTATGCGGGCTGGCATGCCCTCACGAGACCGCAGAGGCGGTCGCGTCGTACGCCAGCCAGGAGGGCGAGGTCGTCGTGGCGACGTCGAGGCCGGAGGTGCTCGACGGGGCCCTGAGGGCCGACAGGAGGCTCTACCTGGGCTCCCAGACAGTGTTCCTCACCATGGCCGTCGACAGGTCGTCCTTCTTGGAGGCTGCCAGTAGGATCCCTGAGCTCTCGATAACCCTCCTCGACGAGCACGACCTAAAGGCCGCCGAGGGTCTGCTCATGGGGTGGGACGAGAAGAAGGCGCTCCAGGCTAGGGACCTCGTTATGAGGGGCATCGCGCTCGGCGCCTGGCTCCAGGACAGGCTTGTGGGCATAGTGGGCACATACTCCACGACGACAAGGTGGTGGTACCTCGGCAGTCTCTTCGTGCACCCTAAGTTCCGCGGGAGGGGCATAGGGACGCGGCTTGCCTCGGAGGTCACCAAGGAGGCGCTCGAGAGGGCCGGCGCAGCCGTCGCCACAGTGGAGGCCTGGAACGTCACGTCGATGGGGCTCCTGGCCAGGCTCGGCTACAGGACGACCTCCGTCGACGTTGTGGCGGTCGTCCAGTCGAGGGCCTAGTAGCCCTGCCCCTCGTCCACGTCATATATTAAGTCATCTCCCCCTCCAGCACGTTCTGTATCAGGCCGCAGGGCGCCAGCTGCTGGCCCCTCGCCCACTTCCAGCCCTTGAGCGCGTCCACAGGGTGTTCCTTGTCATGGTGCTTCTCGAGCAGCTCGTCTGCGGTCTCATACGGGGAAGGCCAACTTTCATATCACGTTTATCTGAGGCCTCCCGAGCCTCACGTTCACCGGGCTGGCGAGGATGAGTTTGGACACAACATCGGCTAGGTCGTTGAAGAAGACGGAGTCTATGAGGAACGCGGCCATGGACCTGCCGTACCATAGGAGGGCGTCGAGGACGAGAGGGACGCCCACCCTGTGGGCCGACGACCCGAGCTCGCCGGATGACCAGACCTGTCCTAGCCGTTAGAACCATTATGGTGGAAAAATAGGGGGCGCCAAACTATTTTAATCTCTGGGTCTAAATTTAATCGTGAGGAGGCAAGTATAAATGACTGATGCCAACCTTACCTCAGCCATATCATCACTTCTTAGCAACAAGGACGCACTGGTGGCGTACGCGGTAGAGTTTGTCCTGGGCCTAGGCGTTGGATACGTCCTTGCGAGGGGGCTGAAGTACATAATAGCGTTCTTCGTCCTGCTCGTGGTCGGAGACGTCCTCAACGTCTGGAGCATAAACGGCCTTAACCTAAGTAGCATAACAAGCGGTCTCAGCAGCGGCAACGTCACGGCTTTAGCCGCCAGCATGAGACCTGTCCTTGAGACATTGTCGTTGCTCCAACCGATATTCACGAGCTCTATAATACTGATAGGCTTCCTGATAGGCGCCGCAATAGCGTTCTTTAGGTGAGGGAGGCTGGGGCCAGCTTTTTTGGCCCGTGCCGGATCGGTCTACCTTTACCCATGGTTTCGCTTTAATTTATCCTACTCCAGTTGCGGGCCTTAAGCTAAGCGGGGGTCAACGCCACTAACACGTATTAACCAGTACAATTATAGAAAGGAACTGGTAGGGGAGTTTGGTGGGAACATGAGCTTCCTGCCCTCCGTCCTTAGAGAGGTCTACATTCCAGTTAAGGGAGAGAATGAGCTAAGCAGGGTCCAGGGGTCTTATATCAGCGTGCCTTCGAAGCCGGAGGGCGACATACTCGTAACCACCATGAGGATATCCTTCCTAGCCAGGCCTGTCGGGGTGATAAGAGTTCAGGCTGAGGACTTCCCTCTCCAGGAGACCCTCGTGAACATTGGGTTTAACTCGTTCATCTCAGCTAACGTGAGAGTCGAGAAGAAGCTGTTCCTTGAGGAAAGGATACTTGAGGTCAATTATGAGGCGCCGGGCGGCCTCGCCAGGAAGGCGTTGTTCAAAGTGAAGGACAAGGGGCAGATCGAGGAGACCCTAAGGAACATAGAGCTGGCGGTCTCCAGGTTTAGGCTTGAGAACACTGCATCCAACGCGCTGCCTCTACCGGTATTCGCCAAGTTCGCTGAGTTCCTCGGCGTAAACAAGGCCATCAGGCCGCTCTACTACGACGGTGTGACTAGGTGCATAGCGATACCCAGCAGCTACTTCTGCATAAGGGATAGCGACTGGACCGTCGACGGTTCCCCAGACATGATTGAGAAGGCCAAGAGCTGGATATCAGAGTTCAGGGGAAGAATTGGCGGGTGAGATGCTGTGTCGGTCCAGCTCGAGAAGCCCGTAGTTGAAATCTACCCCGAGTCTATGATATCAAACAGAGAGAGACCTAACCTGCTCGAGCTCCCCTGGGGCAGGCCTGAGAAGGCTGAGAGCACGGTCAAGCTGCCGCTCGTCTTTGATATAAAGGAGAAGGCCCAGCTGCACACTCACTCATGGCTCATGCCTGTCATATATGTGTATGATGAACAAAGTGGGTCAATAACGCTCAGGGACATCCTGCCAGCGTCCCCGCACGCGGTCTACACGCTTGAGTCAATAGGGGGCGAAAGGATTCAGAAAAGCGCAAGGGCCGGCGTCGTGTACGTTTACACCAGGCCCTACTCGCTGAAGCTGAATGAGAAGGCTGAGGGCCTAACCATAGAGAAGCTGAAGGTAGGCGTAAAGCTGTCTGAGCTTAGGGTACAGGTCTCCAACGTCTCCTCTTTCCTGGTTGAGGTATGGAAAAGGTATAGTCTGTGGGACCTTGATGCTATGATCGATGACATTAAGAGGGGCTTCAGGAACCAAGTGGAGCTCATGTTGCCCCAGACCCGCATTGAGGACGTCCTTACGAGGCAGCAGAAGGTCAGGAACACCGTCAGAGACGGCGTTCAGGAACTGCTTAAGGACTTCGGCGTCAGCCTGACCGATATAGACCTTGATCCCGAGGTGGATGACAAAACTTACTATTACTACTTCTGGCACATAGTCAACGAGATCCCCTCAGACTACACGTTCCTACTTAGCCTACTGAGCTCAATTCCAGAGGGTATACAGAAAAGCGTTCCGAGGGCCGTCGAGATCATGGTCGCCGGCCTCCTATTGAGGAGCAGCCCCTCCCTAGCTGACTACTTCAAGACATTGTCAGGGACCACTTCCTTGCCTCAGAAGGAGCAGGCGGAGCGCGGCTGAGCAGCCAAGACCATGCCCCAAATTATACGACTGAAGAGCGGGGCTCAAGACCAAAGGCCTCTCGCTCCGAGGGCGTTACAGCGAAAGGTTTCCACCCGGGGTCCTTGATCCCCATGCTCATGTCTCCAAGGCGATATCATATGCCATTCCCTCGGATTGCCTTAGAAGGTCAACCTTGGCCATGGGGGTGATATGAAGGGCCTAGAGGCCCTTTCCCAGGTATGCGCTATCCTTTTGGGCCTCCCTCACAGGACCCCTTGTCTCAGCCTCTGTCGATACAAGCAGAGACAGCGTGGCCTGTTATCGGTGCCTGACTACCTACGGGGGACATCTAAGACCACAGCTGACGCTCTGTGAGGTTATGAGGTCGGTGCGCGGCTGGGAGCGCTACGGCTGGTGCGCTCGCCTCAGAGGAGCCCTGCCAACTCAAGGGCCCTCCTCAGAGCCCCCTCAACGTCACCCCTGGATATCAGTTCCCTGAACGTCTGATCTGACTCTACCTTGAAGTACAGGTCCAGCCTCGTCCTTACGTCGCTAACTTTGGCCTTAAGCTCCCTCTTAAACCTGGTCATAACGTCAAGCAGAGCCCTAAGTTCAGAGTCTGACGAGAGGCACCTAGAGACCCTGTCCCTTGCCCACCTCGCCGCGACTCCTGAGGCGCCTAGCGTTGTCACCGCTATGTATAGGCCTGGCAGGGGCTCGTCACGGAACGGGAACACAACGTCCCCCTCAGAAGCCTCAGTAGCGTTGTTAACTAGAAGACCTGCCGACATCGCAGTCCTTGCCAGGTACCTATTGAGGGCAGGGTCGGACGTAGCGATGACGGCCAAGAGCCTCCCCTTGAGGAGTGACGAAATGTCGTCGCCAGGCCTTAGTGACCTTCTGATAAGCTCAACCTCCCCCGCCCTGCCCGCCACCTCCAGCTCATGCGTGAACCTCTCCGCCACGACCGATACCCTTGCCCCTGACCTCGCGAACTCCAGGGCCCTCCTCGCGCCAACGCTCCCTCCTCCAAACACCACTACGCCCTTTCCCCTGAGGTCAATGAAGAGAGGGAGGAAAGTCACTTGACCCCCCACCTCCTCGCTATCTCGTTGGGGTCGATGAAGCACAGGGGTTCGTCGCCCCAGAAATCACCAGTTACCGCCTCAGCTCTCCCCCTGCTGCCTCCTCCGCACGTGAGCTTGAAGGGACAGGACCCGCACCTCGGGCCCCTAAGGTGTTCGTAGAGCCTGACGAACTTCATAAGCGACCCGTTTTCCAGGCTCAGCACATCCTTAAGCCGCTGCCTCTTCAGGTCCCCTATTACGTACTGGTCTATGAACTGGCAAGGTCTGACTGTGCCGTCGGGATATATACTGATGGTCTTCCTACCGCAGTCCCCCTGAGCGCTGATCAATGACAGGTATCTCATGAACTCGTCGGACGTCCTCGAGAGCCTGTCCGCTAAGTATATGCCTGCGAAGTTGGACCTGACGAGCTCTATCTCGATAACCCCCTCATACTCCTTGGCCTTGGACGCGAGCGCGTCAACGAACTCCCTCAGCTGATCCTTCGTGGGCAGGTCGTGAACTATAAGCCTGGCCCTGCCAATAGAGTCCAGGACGTAGTAGCTCACCCTCCTGGCCCCAAGCCTCGCGGCCATGTCAACCATGTTCGGGGCCTCCTGGTAGTTCCATCTGGTTACGGTAGTCCTGAGGCCGACCTCGAGGCCCTCCTCTACGGCGTTCCTAATGCCCTTCAACGTGGCGTCAAAGGCCCCCTTCACCCCTCTAAACCTGTCGTGGGCCTCCGACGACAGGCTGTCAAGGGAGACGCCCACATAGGCGAAGCCCAGCGCTGAAAGGCGGCTTGCCACGTCCTTTGTGAGCAGAGTGCCGTTAGTGCTCAGCGCTAGCTTTGGCCTTTCATGGTTAGCGAGCGCGGAGGCGACGTCCCAGAACTCCTTCTTAAGTAGGGGCTCTCCGCCGCTAAATATGACCAGTGGGAGGCCTAGGTCCGCTATCTCCTCCGCGACCCTTACTAAGTCCTCCTTACCCAGCTCGTCCCTCCTGTGCTCAGCCCCCGCGTTGATGTAGCAGTGCGCGCACTTGAGGTTACAGAGATATGTAATATTCCAGAATACAACAGGGCGGAGCTCGTTGGAGAACCTAGATGGTGACCCAGGTCCGTATTGCCCCTTTATCCTAACCGACACCGTGCCCTTGCCAGTGACCATAACGCTCACAGGTATCATTGTGTCACCTCACGAAGCCAGGCTTGAGGTCCTCGTAGCTGTATACAACCCTCCATGATCTAGCGTCCGCTGCCTCCGCTATCTGCCTTGCAACCTGCTCTACTAACTCCTTCCTCACCGCGTGAACCATGGCATAGCAGCGGTACCTAAACGACGTCGCTGGGTAGGTCTCCCTAAGCACTACGTGCGTGGTGTTATCATGCCTTGAGACCACCTTACAGGCCCTCTCGACAGGCCCCCGGGGGTCCAGGAGGATCATTCCGTTGAACCTGAACCCCAGTCTCTCTCCATCGAGGGCAGCTCCCGGGTCTGCTAGGACCCCTGATTCTAGGAGCCTCTTCACGGCGTTGATAACGTGCTCGCGGTCGACGTTGAGGTAAGAGGCCACAGCCCCATAGGGGTCCTCAACGAGCGGGAGCCTTGAGACTAGCGAAGGCAGCCCTGGTTCTACGCCAATGTCCTCAGGTCTGGGAGGGTTAGGCCTCAGCGTCGAATAGGGCCCTGACCTCGAGACGCCAGCAACTAGGTCGTACTTCACGCTCAGCTTGAACGTTCTCAGCGACCTAAGCACAACAAACTTCCTGGCCCTGGCCCTGGCTGAAATATCCTGGGCAGCCCTCACGAGCTCCTGGAGGCCGGGTCTCTTCACGACGAGCCAGACGTTGTAGTCGGGGTCGTCCCTGACGTAGGCGTGGGTCACCTGTAAATCGCTTGACACAGCCTCCCTCACAGCGTCAACATCAGTTACGTCCAACGCTATCAGGGCTGCCTCCCTCCCCTGCGAACGATAGTTGACGTAAAAGCCTACCCTCTTGATTATTCCTGACTTGTGGAGGCGCTTCAGCCTGTCCAGAAGCTCCTCCTCGTTGAGCCCTAGAGGAGAGGCCGCGGCGGCGTAGGGGTCTGGTGAGAGCGGCTCGAACTCGTACTGTAGTTTCATTAGGACAGCTACGTCGTCATAGGTTAGGGCAGCCAAGGCCCTAGCACCTCTTTTATGTTAACATTGGCGAGGGACCCGGGCTCGTATGGGCAGGCCGGGTCCTCCCCAAAGGGGTCGCCCCATCTCGCGAAAGATCTCGCCCGGCTCCCCCCGCAGACCCTCCTAAACTCGCACCTGCCGCACCTTCCCTTGAAGTCCGAGCTCCTCAGCCTCCTCAGTATCTCCGAGCCTCTGTACACGTTAGCTAGCCTGTCCCTTCTGACGTTGCCTAACGGTACTGGCAGGAAGCCGCTGGGGTAGATGAACCCGTCATTCGATATGAAGATTACCCCAAGCCCGTCCCTGGTCCCGCTCGTCTCGAACCTTGCAGGCCCCTCAGGAGCCCCTAGCCTGGACCTCAGGCCTTTTACTAGCTCCCTGTAGAGCGAACCAAGGCCCAATAACCCGCTGATGTCAGCCCCTGTCCTCTCCGCATAGCTGGCCAGGAGGGAAACCCTCCTAAACATGGGGCCCTCTGAGGTCCTGACGGTTATACCGTACTTGCTAGCCTCGTATAGAAATGCGCTGACGTCCTCCCACTCCCTAGGCGACAGGTCCTCACTCCAAGTCGCCCTCCCGACGGGGACAAGGTAGAAGACCTCCCATGTCGTGATGCCTAGATCCCTGAGGAGGTAGACCATCCCCGGCAGGCCCATAACCGTTGACCTCATCACCGTCGTGTTAACTTGAACCCTGACGCCAAGCTTTGAGAGCCCTCTTACCGCCTCAACGGCGGCGTTCCAGGACCCCCTATACCTCCTTACCTTATCATGGACTTCTGGGTCAGGGCTATCAATGCTGATCGATACGGCTGAGACCCCCTCCGTTACGATCCTCTTAAGGTTCTCGAGGAGGATGGGCGAAGGGCTAGGCGCCATGGCAACAGGGACCCCGATCCTTCTCGCCTCCCTCACAAGGTCCCAGATGTCAGGCCTGGAGAGCGGGTCCCCTCCGCTTAACACGAGGACGGGATATGGCCTGCCGAACTCGGCCACCTGGCCTATTAGCTCGAGGCCCTCCTCATAGCTGAGCTCACCTGGGGGAGGCCTAGTAATGGCCTCCGCCCTACAATGGATGCATGCAAGCGGGCAGGCCTTGGTCGTCTCCCAGAACACCAGCAAGGGCTTTTCGCTGAGCGGCCAGCTGGGCATGGCGAGGTACGCTCGATTCGCCTTGGAAATATCATACCGTATTTGTCTGTATATGCTACCTCCTCAGCTCCCTGACCCTCTGCGCCAAGGCCCTCAGGGTCCCAGACCTGCCTAGCTTCTTGTCAACCACGACCCTGGACCTATACTGATGCCAGAGGCGCGGGTATGGCTTTTCCTCAACTGTGGGGTTGAGGCCAAGGTCCCTGGCGGCCCTCACGAGCTCGTCGATAGTGGGGCTGGGAACCGCGACGCTGAGCGGCACCTTCCTTCCACGGGACCTAGGTACCTGAGAATCTATGTAGGCTGGCCACACGACCGTTCTCCCCTCGTACTCCTCCCTTGTCAACTATGAACACCTACCTGGCGTGCTGAGCCTGCTGAAGCCTTGTGGCCTCCCTCCTAAGCCACAGCTCCAGGAGGGTGCAGGTTGATGGGTCGTAGAAGCCCCCAGCGCCGCACTCCAATAGGTGCGGGCACGTCGCACATGGTATGTCGAGGATGCTGCCGACGCCTACCTGTACTGAGAACTTGGCGACGCCTGTCTCAACTGAGTACAGCCTGTACGTCCTCCTCCCCCCTACAGAAACCTCCTCCCGTCTGAGGAGCCCCTTCCTCATCAGCCTTAGAACGAGCCTGGACCCCTCCCTGCTTGAGATCCTAAGGCTCTTCCAGAGGTCGCTCTGTAGCATGCCGTCCTTGCTCTGCCTCAGCAGCTCCAGCGCCTTCTTCTCCAGCTCGTCCTGTCCCTCCTCCGCAGACAACCGCTTCACCGCTTCCTCTCTCTGACCAGTTCTGTAAAGATACTAGTGTAGAGCTTAATATTGTTATTGAAGAATATCAAAATGGGATACATGCTAGCCCCTCCCGTACTTACCCATCAGGACGGCGTGCCCTAGCACCTTACCCTTCATAGCGTCTAGTACGCGCTGCGCTGTCGCTGGAGCCCTGACGCTAAGGGAGTCTACGTTAAGGGCGTGAAGGGCGAAGTAATCCCTGTGAGCCCCGTGCCCCCTAGGAGGGCAGGGGCCGCCATAGCCAACGCGGCCGAAGTCGTTAACCCCCTGGTGCCCAAGCCCGGGAACTAGCTCAGCCTCCTTCTGGACGCCCTCTGGGATGTAGCTCAGGGAGGAGGGTATGTTGTAGAGGACCCAGTGTATGAAGGTCCCCCCGGGGGCGTCAGGGTCGTACATTATTAGGGCAAGGCTCTTCGTGCCAGAAGGAAGCCCCTCCCATTCAAGCCTGGGACTAACATCGCCCCCGTCGCAGGTGTGTTTCCTCGGTATCAGGTCGCCCTCCCCGAATGAGGGGCTCCTCAGCGAGAACCTAGCGCCCTCACGCAGCAGATATTCCTTTGGCAACCCTTACACCGGTATAGTAATGCCTGTGGAGACTTAATAACCCTAAGTCGAGGTCAGCTGAGACAGGTTACATCATCGCCCCGCTCAGACCCGTGGTCTCGTCACTCCTTGTCTTGGGCCCAGGCGGGGGTAAAAAAAGCAAGGTAAGCGTTATTTCCTTCCTATACGCCCAGCCTCAGGGCCTGCGTTGTGCGGCATTATCGGAGTCACGTCTAGGGACTCCAACGTTGTCCCCATGGTTCTAAAGGGGCTCCAGAGGCTTGAGTACAGAGGCTACGACAGCGTCGGCGTGGCCGTCGTCTCAGGCGGCTTCCTACTGCTGAGAAAGGGGGCTGGTGAGCTTGAGGCCGTGAGGAGGAGGCTCGCCCTTGATGAGCTCTCGGGCAGCACCGCGGTCGGCCACACCAGGTGGGCCACACATGGCCCTCCCAACGACGTTAACGCCCACCCTCACTTGGACTGTAAGGGCGAGATCGCGGTCGTCCACAACGGCGTGATCAGGAACTACGCGAGCCTTAGGACTGAGCTCGAAATGAGGGGCCACAGGCTAAGGAGTGAAACCGACACGGAGCTCGTGGCCCACCTAATCGAGGAGGGGCTGGCCGCAGGCCTGACCTTTATAGAATCCCTTGCGAAAGCGCTCGCTAAGATTGAGGGAACGTACGCCTTCGCTATCGTCTACTCTAGAGAGCCCTCCAGGGTTTACTTTGCGAAGATGAAGAGCCCTCTCCTGGTCGGCATAGGTGCAAAAGTGAGGGCCGTGGCGAGCGACATTCCAGCGATACTTGATATAACCAGGACCATTCTGTTCCTCGAGGACGGCGAGTTCGGCTACATCAGCCCAACTGAGGTTGCCGTTTACAGGCTCATCCCTGCTGGGGGGTATCGGAGGCTCTCGGCAGAAGAGGTAGCGTCCAAGACAAAGGTTGTTGAGCTGACTCCCGAGGCCGCAAGTAAGGGTGGTTACCCCCACTTCATGATAAAGGAGATATATGAGCAGCCTCAGGCCGTCAGGGACACCTACGAGGGCAACGTGGAGGATCCCATGGTAGAGAGAGCGGCTGCCGTCCTCTCAGAGGCTGAAAGGGTGTTCGCCGTGGCCGCGGGCACCAGCTACCACGCCGCCCTAGCGTTCTCCCTGTTCATGGCCAGGAGGGCGAGGTTACCGGTACATGCGCTTATAGCGTCTGAGTTCCACTACGTGGCCGACGTAGTTGGTAAGGGCGACGTGCTTGTAGCCGTCAGCCAGAGCGGGGAGACCTATGACACGCTTTCCGCCATCGCCGAGGCCAGAGAGAGGGGGGCCACAATACTTGGGGTCACAAACGTGCTGGGAAGCGCCCTTGATAGAGAATCGCACCTAAGGCTTTACACCAGGGCTGGCCCTGAGATCGGTGTGGCGGCCACAAAGACCTTCCTATCCCAGGTAATGTTACTTGAGCTACTTTCACTGAGGGTGGGCCTTAACACAGGGGCCCTCAGGCAGGACGAGGTCAGGCAGCTCACAGAGGCCCTCAGGTCGGCTCCAAACGTTGTCCTTTCAGCCATCGAGGCCTCGGACCCCACAGCTACGGCCCTGTCTAGGACTATGGACAGGTCCAGCGTGTACGTGTTAGGAAGAGGCGTCGGCCACGCGGTGGCCAGGGAGGGGGCGCTGAAGGTCAAGGAGATAGCCTACATCCACGCGGAGGCCTATCCAGCTGGCGAGAGCAAGCATGGGCCCATAGCTCTTGTGGAGCCAGGTTTTCCAGTATTCATTGTGGCCACCAGCGACGCGCCGGAGGTGGCAGGTAACGCTATCGAGATGGCGGCTAGGGGAGGAAGGGTCTTCGTCGTGAGACCTGCTGACCTCAGGCTAGAGCTGGGGTCCAGGGTCGGCCAGGTCACCCAGATAACGCTGCCGCCTTCTGGTGGCATACTTGAGCTTGAGCCCTTCATACTTACCCCAATATTTCAGCTCCTCTCCTACAGGATCGCGGTAAGCAGGGGCTACAACCCAGATAAGCCTAGGAACCTCGCCAAGACGGTGACCGTTGAGTGAGGCGATCGCCTTGATAGGCTTCGTGCTCGCAGGAGGCTACGGGAAGAGGCTTCTCCCCCTGACCTCACGTGTCCCCAAGCCGTTCCTTGAGATCCTAGGAAGGCAATTAATAGACTACAGCGTTGAGCTCGTTAGGGAAGCTGGTGTCAAGGACGTTATCGTTATTGCGCCGCCAGGATACATGGGGTACGCGAGACCAAGGGACGAGAGAGTCTTCGTAGTTGAGCAGAGGGGCGTTGACATCCAGGGCGCCTTGAGGACGGCGTACGAGGAGGCCAACGCGAGGGGCGAGAGGGAGGTGCTCGCAGTTTACGCAGGGTTCATATCAAACCCCCTGACCGTTGCCAAGGTAGCGCTAGAGTACTACTCCACGAGCGGCTTCCCTATAGTTATGGCGTTAGCCCCTGTAGCCACAGGGCTTGAAACATACGGGTTTGTGACCCTTGACTACAGGGGCGCCATCACCAACTTCATGCAGACAAGGGAGCCCTCCAGGTCGTGGCTTGGAGGTAGAGGATATGTCTTCGCTGGCGTTATCGTGACGGATCTTGAGCATCTGGCCGACGCCTCAAGGGAGCCCTTTGAGCAGTCTATAGCTAGGTTGGCCTCCTCCGGCATGGTCGGCGGCGTCGTGTTTCCGGGGAGGTGGACCGAAATAGGTTATCCATGGGATCTCCTTGATGCTGTGAAGATACTGCTACCTCAGAACTCGATCACTCTCAGTACCTCAGCGAGGGTGCCAAGGGGGGCCATAGCCTCTATCGGTGTCGTTGTTGATGACGGCGCTGTTGTCGAGGAGGGTGCCATCATAATTGGCCCAGCCTACATAGGGAGGAAGGTCGAGGTCAGGAGCGGTGCTGTGATAAAGCCCTTCACATCTATTGAGGAGGGTGCTATAGTAGAGGAGGGTGCCGTGGTCTCAAACAGCCTCATAATGAAGGGCGCGAGGATAGGCGCGCACTCGGAGGTTCGCTCATCCATTGTCGGCGAGGAGGCCGTCATCGAGCCAGGGGCCCACGTTGTCGAGGGGACTCCCGACAAGCTCCCTGAAAGGCTTGCCTGGCTCGCAGAGTACCTTGGAGAGGGGGTCCGGCTCGGAGCCATCATAGCCCCTGGTTACGTGGTTAGGTGCTGCAGCATGGCAGGCAGAGGCGCTGTCCTAGAGTGAGACCACCAGTCTCCGGGGTCTACCTTGAGACCCAGGGTGACAAAGGACGAGCTGGTAGTAATGGCGGCCATGTCCGCCACGGGGCTAGTGTGGGGCGCGGACCAGCTAGCCATGTCTCTTTACCTCAAGAGGCTAGGCCTTTCGTCCTTCGTTGTCGGGGCCCTAGTCGGGGGGATGATGCTTTTCGGGTCCCTGACGGGCCTGTTATTTTCATCATTAGCGGACGCCTATGGGCGTAGGCCATTTGCAGCCGCGGGCAGGCTTGTGGCCTCAGCCGCCTTCGTAGTATTATACTTGGGCGTCCCCTGGGCCGCCCTATTTGTGACAGGCCTCGGCGGCGCTTCCCTAGGGGCACTTCTGGCTGAGAAGGCCACTGACATGGACAGGGACTTCAGCTACGCGTCGTCGGCGTCCACTGGACTCTCGGTAGTAGGCGCCTTCGTTCCATGGGCGGTAGGCCTGAGGTACACCATGCTCGTTAACGCCATCATTATGGCATCGACCGCGTTGGCCTTACTTACAGTCAGCGAGAGGTACAGGGGAACTGGCAGGGTGACGCTCAGAATAAGATCCATAGGAAGGGTTGCGAGGCTCTCAACCCAGGCATTCATAGGTCTCGGGGCTGGGCTAATACTTCCAATGATGTCGCTTTGGTTCTACCTCAGGTTTCACGCCACGGTCTCAGAGCTATCCCCCGTCTATATGGCCTCTAACGCCCTCCTTGCCGCGGCCAGCCTAACGGCCCCAGTGCTTGGAAGGAGGCTAGGAAGGGTCAAGGCGATAACGCTGACCCACGCTGGCGGTATCATACTCCTGCTCGCCCTGCCGGCTGCCCCTTCCCTCACAGCAGCCGCGCTAATTTTCGTCAGCAGGAACGTACTGATGAACATGGCAGGTCCTCTCTTCAACTCGCTCCTAATGGACGTCATACCGAGCGAGGAGAGGGCCAGGGCAAGCAGCCTAGTCGGTATAATTGACTCCGTTCCAAGGGCGACAGGCCCCTTCGTGACCGGATACATATTCTCGCTAGGAAACCTATGGCTGCCCTTTTACCTGACCGCTACCCTCTACACCACAGCAACCGCAGCGTTCTACATTCTGTTCAGGGACGCCGACAGGAGTCGCCTGAGAGCCTGAAGTCGACTTATATCGGTCTTAAACACGCCCCCAGCGGAGGGGGCACTTGGCCCTTTTATGTAAAGGGAGGAGGCTCTCGCTCGAGGAGGTCTGCTCCATTGCTCTCGGGGAGCAGGTTGACGTATGTGGGGAGTCCTACGTCGCTGTCGCTAACGCCAGGGCCTCCTACGAGATCGCGGCTGCCAGAGGTGAGGTCTACGGGTTCGAAAGCGGGCTCGGCGCCCTCGCTGATGTTAGGCAGGGACAATGGCCTGGAAGAGAGCATCTCGCGTTAATCGAGCACGACACCTCCGTGGGACCTTCAGCGCCTAGGGAGATTGTTAGGGCTGCCATCGCGGTCAGGGCATCGCAGCTGGCGCAGGGAGCAGGACCTGTTAGGCCTGCTGTGCTGGAGAGGCTCGTTAACGCTCTGAACTATGACGTATCTCCTGTAGTTGGCCTTCAGGGCAGCGTGGGCGCGAGCGGCGACCTAGGCCCCCTGGCAAGGATATCAAGGTGCCTTTACTACGGTGAAGGAACCGCCCAGGTAAGGGGTGAGCTCGTGCAGTGCTCGAAGGCCATCGAGCCCCTTGGAGGTCTCCTTGAGCTGGGCCCCGGGGAGGCTCTCGCCATAATAAACAGCAACGCCTGGAGCGTCGGAATGGCTTCCCTGGGGTTGTGCGCAGCTATCAGGCTCCTGAGGGCGTCGCTCAGCATAGCGTCCCACACGCTTGAGGTCACGGGGTGTAACCCGCAGCACTTCTCAGATGCCGTTGCCCAGGTGAAGGGTCCCTACGCTGAAGAGGTTCTGAAAAGCCTGGGCTCGCCGTGCCTGAGGACCCCTAGGCTGCAGGACCCCTATAGCATAAGGTGCTTGCCGCAGGTCTACGGGGCAGTCCTGGAGTCCTTGACCTTCGCGAGGGGCGTGCTGGAGAGGGAGGCCTCCTCACCCTCTGAGAACCCATTCTCATGGAATGGAGGCGTGTACCACGCGTGCAACTTCCACGCCGCGCCGGCCGCGATAGCAGCCGACGTTGGAAAGGTCGCTCTCGCGACGGCAGGTAACTCCATTGAGAGGAGAACCGCCCAGCTTCTCCGGCAATCGATCACGGGGCTACCTGCTTTCCTTGCCCCGAGCGGATCAGTAGTCGGGGCTATGATCTACCAGTACACTGCCGCGTCGCTCGCGGCTAGGCTCAGAACCCTCTCAACACCATCCTCAGTGCACTCCCTGCCCACAAGCGAGCTACAGGAAGACGTTGTATCCATGGCACCTAACGCGGCTCTAGACCTGCTAGCCGCAGACGCTACATTCCTAAGGTTGGTAGCGGTTGAGGAGGCCCTAGCTAGGGCTGCGCGGTCGGTTTTGGAAGGGGGAGGCCTGCCGGACCCAGCCGAGAACCTCAGGTCCTCGGTCCAGTACGTGTTATCGCTGTCTGGGCTTGAAAAACTCTCAAGCGTATTGGGGTCGTTCTGGTGATCGACTTGCCAAAGGCCGATGTGGTAGTCATTAATATAGGGAGGGCCGTGACTTTCAAGTCAAGGCCTGCCGTCAGAGAGTCTGAGGTCGAGGTCAAGTCAGACGTTGAGATAGCGATAAGGGAGGGCAAGATAATTGCAATAGGCCAGAGGGGGTCCCTTAGGGGGTCATATGAAGCCGAGGTGGTTGTTGACGCTGGGGGCAGGTTAGCAACCCCTGGTCTAGTCGACATGCACACGCACTCAATATTCTCCGGGAAGAGAGACGATGAGCTTGAGATGAAGCTAAGGGGGACCCCATATACCGAGATCCTAAGTAAAGGCGGAGGGATCTACAGGACTGTAAGGGCAACCAGATCTTCAAGTGACGGGGAGCTACTAAAGGGACTAGTCTCGAGGCTAAGGGTCATGCTTAACCTGGGTACAACGACCGTGGAGGTCAAGAGCGGGTACAGCCTTGACTTGGACGGCGAGGAGAGGTTACTGAGGCTCATAAAATCGGCTGCCTCCCTTACGAAGGTGACAGTGGTGCCTACGCTCCTTGCGCACGTGCCGCCAGATGACGCTGTCACGGGTCCAGGCAGGGAGAGCTATGTGAAATCCTTCGCCTATGACCTAGTCCCAAGGGTGTCGAAACTCCATCTGGCGAGGTTCGTCGACGTATTCTGTGACCTGGAAGCCTTCAACGTCGATGAGACCAGGCTCATACTATCTTCGGCCAGGTCACATGGGCTCGGGGTAAGACTTCACGCCGACCAGTTCTCCAGGTTAGGGTGCACGCGGGTCGCGTCCGAGCTTAAGGCGTCATCTGCCGACCACCTGGAGGTCTCAGACACGTACTCGGTTCGAGACCTCGCACACGGAGGTGTTATCGCTGGCCTGCTGCCGGCCAGCGCACTCGCCACGTTCAGCCAAGCTAGGCCACCCGTAAGGCTGCTCAGGGAGGCTGGAGTACCAATGGCCCTGGGCACGGACCTAAGCGCGAACAGCGTTATGCCATCCATGCAAACAGCCATCGACCTGGCGATTTACGTATATGGGCTGACCCCCCTTGAGGCTATAGCGGCGGCCACGGCGAACTCAGCCACCTCTCTCGGTCTCAGTGACAGGGGGGCCCTAGAGCCTGGCCTCCTAGCAGATATCGTTATCTGGGACCTCGAACGTCCATCAGAGCTCGGCTACGAGTGGGGGCGCGACAGAGTGCTCACTGTGATTAAGGCTGGCGAGATTGTTAAGGCCGCTGGCCCGTGAGCAGGCCTGGGAAGAAGTTTCCCTTGCCCTTGGCTGCCTTAATCTTATCCCACTCGCTCAGAATCTTCACGGCCTCGTTTGCGACCCTTATGGCGTTAGCTTCGCCGGCGTGGGGCACGAACACGTCCTTAACCCTCTGCGCGAAGACGGCATGTACGGCGCCGGCCCTGGCGCCGTAGATATTGGCGAGCGTGAGTAACGTCGCGCTCTCCATTTCAAAGTTCAGCACCCTCATCCGCCTTAGGTCAGGTATCAGATCTCTAGCCCAGCTAGGCAGGTACCCCCCGAAGCCGGGTCTTCCCTGGCCCACGTAGAAGCTGTCCGTTGATGCAGTAATGCCTATGTGATACCTTACACCAAGCGACTCAGCCGCCTCAACCAGGGCCAATACAACCTCGTAGCTAGCTACCGCCGGGTACGTGGGGGGCGCGTACTGAGCGCTGGTGCCGTCAAGCCTGACAGCGCCGACAGTGATTATGAGGTCTCCTATATCTATGTTGTCCTGTATGGCCCCTGTGCTTCCGACCCTGATGAAGGTGTCAGCGCCCAGCTCCAGCAGCTCCTCGACCGCTATGGCTACCGCGGGGCCCCCAATACCTGTTGACACAACGGTAAGGTCGACCCCCTTATACCTCCCCCTGTAGGTCACGTACTCCCTCCTTTGGGCGACGAGCCTTCTCTCGTCCCACGAAGATGCTATCCTTGAGGCCCTCTCGACCTCCCCTGGCATTAGGACGTACCTTGAGATGTCCCCCTTCTTCAGTGCCAGGTGGTAGACCCTTCCCTCCTCGTATGGTCTGGTGGCGGACGATGTTGACGCCAAGTCGGTCGCCAATGCTGCGGGGCTGTGGCCCGTTAAAACTCCTCCTCGGTCTCCTCCACCTTACCTCCAGCCCTACAGAGATTCCTGAGGATGGGGAGAAGGAAATCCTTTGGCCTCCTTGACTCAGAGCGTTGGACCTCAACGAAGACCGGCATATCGATGTCGTCGTAGGTCATGACCTTTTCCCTTATAACGCCTGACTCGGGCTCCGCCACCATCGTCGGCATGAACGCCATGAGCCCGAGCCCATTGGCTCCCTCGACTGCCCCTCCTACCAATGCGCTTACCAGCCCGTTCTCACGTGACCTTACGTTAAGTAGCTCTACAACCTGATCCAGGTCAAGCGTCAGCACGTTAGTTCCGCTCTCTGACCTCATCCTTATGAACTCGGTCTGGAAGGGAAGCATGGTGCCAACTACAATATCTGCCCCCTGGTAAGCTAGCGCCCTGACGACCTCGGGGTAATTTATGTCCTCGTCTATGAAAAGCCCAACCCTGACGCCCTTTTCCCTTACCTCGAAAACTATTACGCTCTTACCCGGCGTAAGGCCGCTCTCGGCCTCCTTCCTTGTAAGCGATATCTTCCTGTACTTGCCTACGAGCCTCCCGTCAGGCCCTACAGCTATCGTGGTCAGGTAGAGCCTGGGGCCCGCCCTCTCCACTACAGGGCCCGCAACAGCATAGATTCCGTACTCCTCGGCTATCCTTGAGATTGTTGACATGGTTGGGCTCATCTGGAGGTCAGCCTCGGATATCCTCTCGGCGAACCCCTTCAGGATCGTAGGGACTTTCTGGTCAGCGTAATAGCCGATGATGGGACCTGTGAGGGGGTAAGCAGGTAGGACCAGGAGATTTACGTCGTCGTCCCTTCCCTCCATCACCCTTCCAACCAGTTCAACTAACCTCTTTACGTTGGTCCTGCGGGCCCCTAGTCTCGTCCTCATATGTAGCAGCGCCATCCTCAGCGGCAAGGTGGGCACCGCTGCTCGTCGCTAGGGGTATTACGGGGCCGAGCTTAAAGCGTATCCACCCATTTAACCTTTACAGCGAGCAACATGGCAAAAGAACCTTAAAAATGCTATAGGTGTAATCCGACATCTACATAACCTTACTTCTTCTCCTGCGTCTGCTGCTCGGTCTTCTTCTTCTTTGCCAACCTGGGTCACCGGCCCTTCAGGGCCGTACTGAGGTGTACTGCAAATGCTCTTAAGAGTTTATAGAGCCCTGAGGAAGGTTTGGCCTAATCAAAAACACCTTAGCCGTTATACTACATGCGTCCAAGGATGGTGGGACGGCTCAGAACCCAGGTGGCCTTACCTTGACCACATCCCTGTTAACAAGGGTTGGCGGCACCTGGCCCCTATAGAACGCCTCAAGGTTCTGGTAAACAAGCTCGGCCATCATCGACCTAGTCTCCCAGGTGGCGCTACCTATGTGAGGGGCAAGAACCACGTTAGGTAGCTTCGTTATTGGATGGCCTGGGTCAAGTGGCTCAGAGGGGAATACGTCAAGTCCCGCTCCTGCTATCCAGCCCTCCTTGAGGGCCCTGTAGAGGGCTTCCAGGTCAATTACCTTGCCCCTCGCCGTGTTGACTATAATAGCGTTCTTCTTCATAAGCCTCAGGAGCCTCTCGCCGACCATGTTCTGGGTCTGAGGAGTTAAGGGAACATGAATGGATATTATGTCGCTCTCCTTGAATAGGTCCTCAAGGCTGACATAGGTTGCCCCGAGCGACTCTATCTCTGGAACTCTGTTGACGTCGTTGTAAAGTATCCTCATGTCAAAGCCCTTTGCCCTCTTAGCAACCGCCTGGCCTATTCTACCACCTCCGAGTATCCCTAGGGTCTTGCCGTGCACTTCTATGCCCAGCATCATCGTGGGATGCCATGCGGTCCCCGTCGCCTTCCAACTCCCATCCCTAACGAACTTGTCAGCCTCTACAATACGCCTGGCGACCGCAAGGATCAGCGTCCAGGCGAAGTCGGCCGTGGCCTCTGTCAGCACGCCAGGCGTGTTCGTGACATATACGCCGTGCCTGGTCGCGCATTCTAGATCTATGTTGTCAAAGCCTACGGCGTACTGGGCAATTATTCTGAGCTCTGGTAAGAGCGCCTCTATCACGCTGCAGTCTATTTTGTCCTCAAGGAGCGAAACTAGCGCCTGCTTGCCCTTGGCCCTTGATAACAGCTCGTCCCTGGTAGGTCCCCTGTACTCCGGCCAGACCTCAACATCAAACAGCTGCTTAATCTTATCCTTTGCCGGGAAGGGCAGGTCTCTAGTCATGAACAGACCCGGCTTTGCCAAGCATACCACCCTGCTACAGGCCGAGATACGTGCTAATGTTATCTATAAACCTTAGCCTCTTAGGTATAGGGGGATGAGTCGCGAAGATCTCCTGAACTGGGTCGGTCCTTTCCCTCTTTATCCTCTCAACCATCGCGTCTATGTCGACACCCCTATACCGGCTTAGGTCCGGCGACCTCCTCCTCCACGGCCCCCAGCCGTAGTCCGGCTCGTAGAGGAAGCCCCCCTGAATCTCAACGAAGGGGGCTACTATGAACAACATCTTCAGAGTCGACATAGAGGTTGAGTTGGTCTGGCGGGCGAAGTATCTCTCGCCTGATATGGCTATGTGAAGCCTTGCCAGGGCGCGCTGTATAGACCTGGGGGAGGTAACCATCGCCGAGTTCGCATCCGCGTAGTACTCCCTAAGCCTGTTGAAGTTGCCTACTAGGAACCTGAATACGACGCCCGCGGCCACAAGAACTATGCCAACGAGTGCCAATATAATGCCGC
>CAYFGU010000005.1:0-94250 GCA_964343115.1 uncultured Desulfurococcales archaeon | reverse complement strand
CCCCCAGCACGTCCCGAGACGTAGCCCTTTTATGGCAACCTTGGATACCAGTCTATGGGTGACTCGCTTGAGGTCCCTTTCGGCAGGCGTGGTCGCAGTAGTTGTCGTGGTTGTAGTTGTCCTGGCAGCCCTTGGCATCTACTACTATTACTCAAGGGCCGGGGGCCAGGTCTACATCTACCTGACGGACCCAGGCCACGGGAGTTCACCTGGCCCTTCGAACTCCTCAGCAGCGACGATATACGTCACGGTGACCTCGATCATGATACATAGCGAGCAGGGCAGCTGGATCACGGTGTCTAACTCGACAAGGACAGTCCAGCTGACATCAGCCCTCTCCCTGCTCGCAACAAAGTCGCTACCTCCCGGAAACTACACCGAGGTAAGGCTCGTGGTCTCAGCGGTTACAGTTGAGGTTGGCACAACAAACTTCACGGCCACCCTCCCCAGCGGCGTGCTGAAGATCCCAATAGTACAGGGCGGCCTACAGGTTAGCAGGGGCAGGACCGCCTACCTAGTGATCTATATGGGTCCGCACCTGACGCAGACCGGGACCGGCCAGTACATACTTAGGCCTGTGGTCACGGCGGTCGCCTACTACTCGTCCCCCTCAGCGAACGTGACGTCAGCGACTAACACGACTACCTGACCTCGCCGCGTGCTTTAACCACTTTTTAACCGGCCACTCCTCAATACGCGGGGGTACCCATGAGGAAAACTATCGGCGTCCTCGCCGCCGTCGCCTTCCTGGTCCTCATAGGTTTAGCCGCTTCGCTCGCGGCCTCCAGGGCGCAGGCGACCCAGCTCGCCTGCAGGGCCGCCGCCAGGATCGACGTGGCCGGGGACCTAGACCTCTACGCGATATATAACGTCTCTGTGGCCCCCACTGAGCTCGTCGTACCTGCCAGGTCCCCCGTCGGGTACTTCGCCGTCGAGAACGGCACCGTTAGCCTTCCCGTCCAGTTCAACGGGACAGACCTCCTTGTGGCAGTTGACACCCCAGGCACGGTCAACGTGTCCTACATTAGCCTCCAGGCTACCTCTAAGGAGGGGGCCCTCTGGGAGGCCAACTTCACGATGCCGTGCGAGGGCCCCGTCATCCTGCCAAGCGGGTCGACGCCCATATACGTTACGCCCGTGCCCCTGCAGGCCTACACCTACAACGGCTCCCCCGTGCTTGTTATGCCGGCGGGCGAGCTCACAATTGACTACATGGTCCCTCCGCCGACGTCGACCTCGCCAGCCCCTAGCACCCCTGTCAGCACATCCACGTCAACGACAACAAGCGCCGCTAGGCCCCCGGTTACCTCAACCGCCTGGCTTTACGTCGTGATCGTTGTCGTTGCTGTCGTGATTATAGCCGTCTTACTCCTTGTCAGGGGAAGATGGCGAGGGCAGGGGGGCTCGTCTCTCGAGCTTGACGACAGGGACCGCGCAATACTGGCTGCGATGGGGAAGCTTGGCGGCGAGGCCACAGCGTCCCAGATCATGAGCGAGACGAACATACCCAAGACGCCCCTCTACAGGAGGCTTGACAAGCTTGTCAGGATGGGGGTGCTTGAGGAGGAGTCTAAGGGCGGGGTGAAGATATACAGGTGCAGGAGACCAGGTTGTAAGTGAACGTGTCATTTAGAGGGGGACACTAAGATCTGGTTACAACCGCAATGATTAATTCCTTACCGATCACCGAGATATTTTAAGGAATGGTCCTATCAATTGCCTCAAAAACCCATTTATTTCCCCTTACCATATTATATTAACACAGTTTAGGTGGTGGGCTTGAGCGCTCAGGGCTCGCCTTCTAGGTTGAGGAAGGTCGCGATCGCCGTCCTCCTTCTCATACCGTTCGCGATATACTTAGCGCTCCCGACCTATAACTTCAAGAGCCCTGAACTCCTCGGGGTCCCGTACTTCTGGTGGTACCAGACTGTGATGCTGGCGGTCGCTGCCGTCCTGTTCTTCGTGGCTGCCTACCTATGGGAGAGCGGGAGGAGGTGAGTTCCTTGCTCGGCGTCGCCGGATGGATAACCTTCTGGGTCCTTTTCGCCGTGTTCGTTTACTTAGGCTTCTACGGCGCTAGGTGGAGAAGGGGCGACCTCTCTAAGCTCCACGAGTGGGCCCTGGCAGGGAGGAGGCTAGGGGTTTTCCTAGCCTGGTTCCTCATAGGGGCTGACCTCTACACGGCCTACACATTCGTAGCAGTCCCATCCCTAGTGTTCTCTAAGGGGGCGTTAGGCTTCTTCGCCGTCCCATATGTGGCTACTACGTTTGCGATAGCGATGCTCTTCATGGGCCTCCTCTGGGACCTTTCCAGGGAGAAGAACTATATAACAGCCGCCGACTTCGTTCAGGACAGGTTCTCAAGCGTCTCGTTGGCCGTCGCTGTCGCAGTGACTGGCATAGTTGCCGAGCTGCCCTACATAGCCCTTCAGATAGATGGCATGAGGGCGGTGCTAGAGGTCATGCTCGCCGGGGCTACGTCTTCGTCAGTAATATCCGAGGTCTCTCTTGTTGTAGCCTTCATAATACTGGCTGCGTTCACCTACACGAGCGGTCTCAGGGGCTCTGCCCTGGGGGCCGTCTTCAAGGACGTCTTGATTTGGATAGGCGTCATATCACTGATTGTAATTGTGCCGATGGCGATAGGCGGCTTCGGAGGGGCTTTCCAGGCCGCCGCCGCGCACAAGCTTCCAACAGGAACCTACACGCTGGCTAGCAAGTGGGCCGACGCCTACCTCTCTAGCGCGATTGGGAGCGCCTTCGCCCTTTACCTGTACCCGCACGCGGTCAACGGCTCTTTAAGCGCAGAGTCAAGGAAGAGCCTAAGGTACAGCACAGCGTTCCTCCCAATATACGGCATCGGGCTGGCCATACTGGCCATGCTAGGGATCCTGGTGTATGCTGCGCCGAAAGCGCTCGGCATACTCAGCCTTTTCCCGCCCAGCGAGAGGGGGCTACTTGCGGTACCTGCACTGGCTGAGGGGTATCTCCCGTCCTGGTTCGCGGGCATAGTACTGCTCGGCATATTCGTTGGGGGCATGGTGCCCGCGGCGATTATGGCGATAGCGCAGGCCAACCTACTGGTCAGGAACGTCATTGAGCCATTCATGAAGCTTTCACCTAAGGGCGAGTCAGAGGCCGCCAAGTGGGCTTCCGTTGTCTTCAAGTTCCTGGCGCTAGGCTTCGTCTTCCTCACGCCGATGACTTACGCGATACAGCTGCAGCTCCTGGGCGGGATCATAATCACCCAGACGCTGCCAGCAGTGTTCCTAGGTCTCGTGACCGACAAGCTGAACAAGTGGGCCACGCTGGCCGGATGGGCTGCGGGCCTCTCTTCAGGAATATGGCTCACGCTAGTGGCAAACCACTTTGGTCCCCTCGTAAGCTCTGTCTACATGATATTGGGCACAGTTCAGTCGGCTACCTATATCGCAGTCGTAGCGCTCGCGATCAACCTAGCCGTCGTTGTGGTGGGCAGCGCCGTAGCCTGGGCCCTCAGGAGGTGATCTGCTAAGACAGTTGTCGACACCAAACTTGCCTTCATGCCCAAGGGCTTGGGGGATTACGGCTCGGCCATAGCATGGTAGACCGGGACCGCTATCGCGATGGGGGCTACCGCCCAGAGGACTGCCGCTATCACGGCGCCGGTGTAACCAATCGAGAAGACCCCATTGCCGAAGTACTGGCCCATAATAGACGAAGCAACGCTAAGGGGGGTCATGTATAGAGGCCACGATCTGCCAGTAATGAACGAGAGTATCTCGCCTAGGTTGAACAGGTACAGGACAAGGTACAGGAGTATCGAAGCGACCAGGAAGCCCCTCCTAGTTAGGACAGACACCAGGTAGAGCAGAGAGTAAAAGCCGGCCAGGGCGGCCACAAGCGAGCCAAGGACAACCCCAAGGCCTTCTGCGCCTACCGACTCGCCGAAAACGAGCCACGAGGCCCCCGCTAGTGCGACTGCAGTTACGAGGCTGGAGAGCAGCAGGGCCACGAGCCCGCCTAGGTACCTTGACATGATCAGCTGGAGCCTAGTTATAGGCCTGGCTAGCACAAACTCAATGGCCCTTGAAGACCTGAGGCCCGCGAAGAGGTCGTTCACCAGGAAGAGACCTGCAAGAGGGAAGAACTCAGCGAAGACGCTTACGCTCTCGACCAGGGCCGAGGACCTAAGGCTCCTCGCCATGAGCTCACCTACCGTAATGAGGTACGATACGTTCCCAGTGGCCGCTGGGCCTGTTGGCTCCAGAACCACGTTCACGACTGGCTTGTCGAGGACTATGTGGATGGGGACCTCCCATATCCCAGGCTGGAACTCACCGAGGTAGGTCATGTTTTCTCCATGAGGCCTGCCGAAAGAAGTTAGGGCTGACTGATAGAAGAACGCCCTGAAGGCCACAGCGCCCGGCTCGCTCGGTACCGCGAATACGAGGTAGGCGGTCCTTGCCCTCAGGTTTACGTCGACTACCGCAAGCTCTGTCACGATAAAGGAGACGTTACGTCCGTCTATCTCGGCTGTGACCTGCCCGAACCCCCTGGAGGTCATGACTAAGAAGCCGGTGGAGTTGGTTACGGCCCTAACAGGCTGACCCGTGATCCCGTAATAGAATACCGTCACGTTCCCCATTGGAGCTCCAGTCGGAGAGAGGAGGAGGCAGAGCTGGCTCCCGTTGGGCAGAGGCTCCGACACGGCATAGTAATCCTGCGACTGGGTCACGGCGTACCTTGCCACCAGGTAGCCGAGCCCGAGACCTGCCGCTATAAGGACTACAAGCATTATCAGAAGGGTCCTGTTGAACATCGACCTCTTCATGTCATAAAGGTAGGCGTTCTTCACCTTGCCTCACCTCCCACCAGCCTGAAGAAGTACTCCTCGAGGCCCCCCACCTGACCGACGGAGGAGACCTTATACCCGTTCCTTACCAGCTCGGAGTTCACGTCCTCTGGGGCGACCTGGCCCCTTACCTCGAACGCGCTCTGACCTAACCTCACGGCCTCGCCTAGCCTTGAGAGAAGCTGGAGGACCCTGTCGTCGGGGTTCGCCACGACGACCCTGACGGCGGTCCTGGCCTCCCTCATTATTTCCTCCATGGCCTTCACGGCCACGACCTTACCCCTGTGGAGGAAGACGACCCTGTCGGCGAGGTTCTGCACCTCCGACAATATGTGAGAGGAGAAGAGGACGGCCTTGCCCCTCTCCTTGAGCTTGACTGCGAAGCCCCTGAAGAAGGCTATGCCCTGCGGGTCAAGGCCGTTAAGGACCTCGTCGAAAAGGAAGTTCCCTGGGTCAGATAACATTGAGGCGGCGAGCGCGAACCTCTTCCTCATGCCCAGCGAGAAGCCCCTCAGCTTCCTGTCCTTGGCCTCTGAGAGGCCTACCTCTTCCAGGAGCCTGTCAGCGAGCTCCCTCGCGTGCCCGCCCGATATCCCGTAATACCCTGCCAGGTAGATCAGGTAGTCCCTCGCCCTGAAGCCCTCCTCGAACACAGGCATTTCGGGGACCCAGCCGACCCTCGCTGAGGCCTCAACCTTGTCAACAACTACGTCGTGGCCGTCGACGAGGGCCCTGCCCGCGTCCGGCCTGAGGACGCCAGCGATGATCTTTATGGTCGTCGTCTTGCCGGCGCCGTTGAGGCCTACGAGGCCGACCAGCTCGCCATCACTGACGCTGAAGGAGACGCCGTCCAATGCGACGACACTGCCGTAGGCCTTCCTCAGCCCGTCTACCTCTATCATCTGCTCTCGGTGCTAACTCAAGGACGTCCCATTATATAGTTTTCCGAGTTAAGACGGACGGCGTAAAACAGGCTTGTGTCGGGCCTTCAGCAATGCGACACCGGGCCAGCAAGTACTAACGCGTAAGAGCCGCGATAAAGACCTATACCTGTGGTCGCCTTGAGCTCCTACGCTGAGAGAGCAAGGGGGCACTACCTTGAGACCGGCACTAGGCCCCCAAGGCGGCTGATATGGGCTGTAGCGCTGGTCAAGGCCGCGGCCGCCAGGGCAAACGCAAGCCTTGGCCTGCTCGACGAGCGAACAGCGAGAGCCATCGAAGTGGCGGCCCTAGAGGTCGCCTCGGGAAGACATGATGACAAGATTTCCGTCGACGTGTACCAGACAGGCTCAGGCACAGGCCTGAACATGAACGTGAACGACGTCATAGCTGAGATAGCCTCAGCGTCGCTGGGCTCTAAAGTTCACCCCAACGATCACGTCAACATGTCCCAGTCAAGCAATGACGTAATTCCTACCGCTATAAGGCTCTCCATTCTGTCCGCCGTGAGCGAGGAGCTGGCGCCGAGCGTGAGGGGGCTGGTCAGCGCTCTCAGGGGCTTAGCCGACAAATACGGCGACCTAGTAAGGCCGGGCAGGACGCACCTCAGGGACGCGCTGCCAATAACCTTTGGGCAGCAGCTCGAGGCCTATGCACACATGCTCGAGAGGGGCCTCGCGGCATCCCTAACGGTCGCAGAGCTCCTCAATGAGGTGCCGCTCGGCGGCACAGCCGTAGGGACAGGGGCCAACACGAGACCAGGCTACGCCGCTATAGCCGTGAGGGAGCTCAGCAAGCTGTCGGGGTATGATCTCCGGGAGTCCCCCTCTAAGTCCTCGCTTATGAGGTCCCTGTCGGACGTCGCGGCCCTCAGCGGCTCACTGAGGTCGCTTGCCCTTGACTTGATGAGGGTCTCGCAGGACTTTCGACTGATGAACTCCGGTCCGAACACTGGCTTCGACGAGGTTGAGGTTCAGCTTGACCTCCCCGGGAGCAGCATAATGCCAGGCAAGGTGAACCCGGTGACGCTCGAGGCTGTCAACCAAGCCGCTGCCCAGGTAGTCGGACTTGACGCCGCCGTCGCGTGGGGGGCCTCGCTTGGAGAGCTCGAGCTTAACATGGGGATGATGGTAGTTGGGTACAGCGCCCTAAGCGAGGTCAGTCTGCTGGCTGAGATGGCCAGGAAGCTCGCAACTACGCTTGGGCTCGTGAGGCCGAACGCCGAGAGAATGCTCTCCCTGGCTATGGCGAGCCAGGCCCTAGTTACGTATATGTCGCCGATGATAGGCTATGACGCGGCCTCAAGGATCGCATCCTTGGTTGCAAGGGGAACCCGTTTACAGGAGGCCGTGAGGGAGGTAGTGAAGGATGAGACCCTAGCGAGAAGGCTCCTCGACATTATATCTGACGTAAGAAGGCTCACGGGGCCCAGCCGCGACAGCTGAGCGGGAGCCCTCTCCGTCAGGGCTCAGAAAAGGCCACGCTCATCACAGATCAGGGATAGCTGGGTCCTCACAGCCCTGCCGCCTATAGTGTACTAAGTTTTATTCCTGACTCAAGGGGGCAAGGGGAAGAGGCGTGAGGTTCTGCGACAAGGAGGTCTCTCAGATAGGGTTCGGCACTTGGGGCATAGGGGGTGGGTTTTGGGCCCCCGACTACTCAAGGGACGAGGAGTCCGTTGCCACCATAAGGTACGCGTACGAAAGGGGCTTCAGGCTCTTCGACACCGCTGAGATGTACGGCGGCGGGCACTCAGAGGAGCTCGTAGGGCAGGCGCTCAGAGACGTACAGGACGATGTAGTGATAGTATCGAAGGTTTGGCCAAACCACCTTAGATATGACGACCTCGTTAGGTCCGCTGAGGCCAGCAGGAGGAGGCTTGGCGTGAGGTCCATTGACCTTTACCTGATACACTGGCCTAACCCAGAGGTCCCGATCCAGGAGTCCATAAGTGCCATGGAGGACCTCATAGACAGGGGTGTGATAAGGTGTATGGGCGTAAGCAACTTCGACGTTAGGCTCCTCCAGGAGGCCATGCAAGCTGCGCGTAAGTACGAGGTAGTGGCTGACGAGGTCGAGTACAGCGTTTACAACAGGGACCCAGAGAGGGACCTCCTGCCCTTTGTGAAGAGGAACGGCGTTGCCTTGATCGCGTACTCACCGCTGGGTCGTGGAAGGGCCTTGAGGGACAGTAGGCTCGCCTCGATCGGGGCCAAATACGGGAGGACCGCGATACAGGTCGCCCTCAACTACCTGGTACAGAGGGGCGCGATACCAATACCTAAGGCCTCGAGCAGGGAGCACGTAGATGAGCTGTGGGGGGCCTTAGGCTGGGCCCTCAGCGCCGAGGACGTAGAGGCGATATCCAGGCTCTAGGCCAGCTCCGAGGGCTGAGGAACCAGATAAGGCTTGAAGCTAGTCCCTCCTCAAGGTACGCGTTACGCTCACCTCCCGACAACGGAGGGGATGACGAAGATGGCGATCATGAGGTTAAGGAGGACTATGACCGTGATCACGGTATATAGCCAGTTCCTCTCGTGGGCGAACTGGGCTATGCCTATCGCGACCCTCAGCACGGGGGTGGCCATCAGCACAACAAGGCCTATCAGGACGAAGGCGAGGCCGTTGAGGTCCCTGATCGACGAGGCGTTGATATAGCTCAACGGCAGCATCGACGTGTTCACGGGCGACCTGGGTGAGATTAGCTCGCCGAGCCTGAAGGGCCCAGAGCCGTGCTCAACGAATATGAGGGCGATCCCTGCCACAATGAAGATGGCCGACACCAGGACGCCAACCCTCAGCGACCAGCCTATGATGTCCTCGAACTCAATCCTTCTGGCCAAGGCCCCTCACCTCATTATTCCGAGGCCCCTTAGGACCATCTCGATGCCTAGGAACGCGAGTATCGCGGTGAAGATGTACCTTATCGTCCTGTTCGTGACCCTAGGCAGTATCTTGGACGCTATCATCGACCCTATGAGGACGCCGACCGCCGTGAAGCCGGCCAGTATGGGCTGTATCAGCCCGTGGAACCAGTAGATGGCGCTGCCAGTCGCCGCTGTGACGCCTATCATGAAGTTGCTCGTCGTCGTGCTGACCTTCATTGGCAGGTTCATCGCCCAGTCCATTCCAAGCACCTTCAGTGCGCCGCTGCCTATGCCTAGGAGACCTGAGAGGAGGCCAGCGAAGAACATGATGGACTCCCCCAGCCACCACCTTACCCCGTAGTACTTGACTAGCTGGCCCAGTGCCTCGTCGTAGTACTCGCCGTGCAGCTGGAATACCCTCGTCGTCCAGTCGGGCTTCATCGGCTTCGGGAGCTCAAACTTTGACCTCTCAAGCTGGAAGTATATCTGCATCAGCAGCACGACCCCGAATACTATGTAAATTATCGAGGCCAGGTGGTGCGCGTAGATCCAGACGGCCACCAGCGACCCTATTATGGCGCCCGTGGTTGTGGCGATCTCGAGCCCCATGCCTATCCTCACGTTAGTTATCCTGTCCCTTACGTAGGCGCTGGCCGAGCCACTCGAGGTCGCAATGGTTGATATTAGGGAGGCGCCGGTCGCATATGCAATTGGTATGCCAAGGAAGAGCGTGTATATGGGCACGAGGAAGGTTCCCCCGCCCAGCCCAACGAGGGCGCCAAGGAAGCCTGAGAGTATGCTGGCCCCGACTATCAGGCCGAAGAACTCTTCCGGTGGCACGTTGAGCACTCGCGTCCACCTTAGCACCTCTCTGATGGCCCCCTTGGCTTAAAAGCGTTAAAAGAAAATATTACCTTTTCATTAATTATAATACTTTAAGGCAGTTTGTCATTTTGGACAGGCCGCTTAAATAACGCCCACTCCCCTCAGCCCCCAGGCCTCCTGGGGGCCGGGTTGAGCGAGGGCGAGCCTGAGAGCTTTGCTGCCAGGGCCGTCGCGATAAGGATAGCAGGCGACGTAGTGCTCAGCGACGAGCCTGGCGTCGCCATGAGGAAGTGGAGGGAGTACTTCGAGGTTAGCCAGCAGGAGGTCGCCAGGGCGATGGGGGTGTCCCCCAGCGTCCTAAGCGATTATGAGAAGGGGAGGAGGACCCCAGGGGCCGCATTCGTGAGGAGGTTCGTCAGGGCCCTCCTCAAGCTCGACACTGAGAGGGGGTCTAGGAAGCTCGAGAACCTTACTAGAGCGCTCGGGATCCCCGTCACCGCCGTCCTGGACATGCAGGAGTTCAAACAGCCCATGACCCTTGACGAGCTGATCGTAACAGTTGACGGAATCCTCCTGTCCCCAGACTACGCGAAGGGCGTGTTGGCCTACGGTTACACTGTCATCGACAGCATAAGGGCCATCGTTGAGCTCTCCAGCATGCAGTTCTACGCGCTCCTTGGCTCAGTCCCGGAGAGGGTCATTGTGTTCACCAAGGTTACGGCGGGCAGGAGCCCCATGGTTGCGGTGAGGGTCTCCCTAGTCAAGCCCAGCGTTATCGTTATACATGGTCCTCGTAGGCACGTCGACAGCCTTTCAATAGAGCTGGCGAGACTTGACAGGGTCCCGCTTGTGCTCAGCACCCTGCCCTCCGTTGAGGAGCTTGTCTTTAGGCTAAGGGCCCGCGCCAGCTCCAGCTGACCCCCTCAGCCTGAGGATGGCCTCAGCTATGTCGCCCTTGGCATCTATCAGGGCCCTCCTGGCCGTCTCAAGGTCGACGCCGGCCTGCTCAGCAACGAGCCTTACGTCGTCCTCGCTAACCTCTGCTTGCCTCGCCTCGACCCTGACCTCCTTGGGCTCCCCTACGACGTAGAGCATCGTCGGCTGTCCCTTCGCCCTCACGAGGATTACCTCGGGGGAGTCAACTATGAGGGTCCTCCCGTCCTGCGTCTCAAGCGACACCCGGGTGACCTTCAGTTCCTCGGCCTCTATCCCCATCCTCTTGAGGGCGCGCCTCAGGTCTCTCGGGCTGAGGCCCATCAATTGTCCCGCCTTCGCCTGGGGCTAGCCAATATTACCTAATATAGCCTTCTGGGCCAGCTGAATCAGCAACGAAGGAGGAACTGCCTTGAGTGAAGCTCAGGGAGACAAAGTCAGGCTAAGGATACTTGGCAGCGGCAGGGAGGTCGGCCGGGCCGCCATAGCGGTTGAGTACAATGGCAAGAGCGTGCTGTTAGACTATGGCGTAAACTTTGATGAGAACGACCTCCCGATCTACCCGATCCACATAAGGCCGAAGGAGGTGGAGGGCGTTGTCCTAACCCACAGCCACCTTGACCATATAGGGGCTGCCCCATCGCTGTACATATCGGTCAGGCCGAGGCTCCTCGCGACCCCGCTGACACTTGACGTCAGTAGGGTCCTCCTATATGACATGATAAAGATCAATGGACCGAACCTAATATTTGACACAAAAAGCGTCGACGACATGCTGAGCACTGCCGAGGAGACGGAGTACGAGAGGCCGGCCGAGCTAGGAGAATTCATGGTCACGCTCATGTACAGCGGCCACATACCGGGGTCTGCCTCAGCGATAGTAGACGTCGGTGGCCACAGGATCCTTTACACCAGCGACATGAACACCATTGAGACAAAGCTAACGTCCCCGCACAAGCTGGCTGGCGTAAAGGCTGACACTGTCGTGATAGAGTCTACGTACTCAAACGTGACCCACCCCGACAGGAGGAAGACGGAGGACGAGTTCTACCAGGACGTAGTTGAGGTCGTAAAGAGGGGCGGAAAGGTCCTCGTGCCCGCTTTCAGCGTCGCGAGGGGGCAGGAGATAATGTGCCTTCTCGAGGAGCGGGGGTTCGGGTGGCCTGTCTGGATTGATGGAATGATAAGGACTATCACGGACCTTTACCTTGCTCACAGCGCCTTCCTCAGACAGCCAAGGCTCCTGGCGAGGGCAGTCGAGGAGCAGAGGGTGGTTAAGGGCTGGAGCGACAGGAAGAGGGCCCTTAAGGAGCCGGGCGTGATAATAGCCAGCGCGGGGATGCTCAAAGGAGGACCGAGCCTGTACTATTACGCGAGGCTCGTCTCAAACGACAAGGACGGCGTGTTCCTTGTCAGCTACCAAGCCCCCAATACACCGGGTAGGCTTGCTCTTGAGGAGGGGGCCTTCTTTGACGGTGAGAGGAAGGTGCCCGTCAGGGCCAGGCTCGAGCTCTTCGACTTCTCGAGCCACGCAGACTGGCGCGGTGTCATAGAGACGCTAAGGCAGGTGGTGGGCCTACAGAGGGTGGTCCTAGTCCATGGAGAGCCAGACGGGCAGGTCTTCCTGGCCAACAGGATAAGGGAGCAGCTTGGGCTGGACGTCGTTGTCCCAAGCAATGGTGACGTTTTAGAGCTCGACTAAATGCATTCATTAATTAGGCTGCCCCGCACTGCTCTCGCGGTGATGTATTTGCCGAGTGCCGAGCCCCTGGCGATGAGGAGAGGGGACATCTCTGAAGGCTGTTTCTGCTTACCCCGGGAAGCGCCGCGAGACCGTCGATCCCTATACAGGTTGCAGAACTTCACATGACTTAGTCGCTCCGGGCCCTCCCGTGATAACCCTAGGCGGTGACCTGAGGTGTCCCTGCCTCCTCTGCCCTGTTCCTCCTCAGTAGCTCACGGACGAACTCAAGGAAGCCCCTGCCACCAGGCCCCTTAGCTATGAACGAGACCACCCTCTTAACGGCGTCGGCCGCGTCCGACGGGGCGCCGCTGAACGACGCGAGCCTCAACATATCGATGTCGTTTTCGCCGTCACCGATGGCGGCAAGCTCAGAGGTGCTGACGCCGAGCAGGCCGAGCGCCTTCTCGACCCCTTTAGCCTTCCCACCGCAGGCGTTAAGGTGCAACGCGTAGCCGCTCCACAGCACGCGTACCCCGAAGCGTGAGGCCTCCCTCTCCACCTCCTTGAGGACATCCTCTATAGGCCTTAGCGCGCCAGGCACGTAGAAGGCGAGGTCGTGCACCCTGTACGGGTTCTGCCAGCTCTCGACCAGACCAATCGACCTGGCGAACAGAGCGAGCTCTGAGGGTACTACCGCGTCACAGACGTGGATCACCTGGGACCGGTAGTATATCAGTGATCCGTTCTCTGCCACCGCTGGCCCCCTCGCGCCCAGGTATGTCCTCAGGCCCACCGTGACCGGGAGACTGTTGCCAGATACAAGGATGACCCTAACTCCCGAGGCCTCGGCCAGCCTAACGCCCCTGAGCGCGTGCGGGCTGAGCCTGACGTCGCCCCTCCTGAGGGTCAGGGTCCCATCTACGTCTGTAGCCAGCGCCTTGAACATCGTTACGCACCGAGGTGCCAGCGCTGGGTATTAAGCTGGGGTTTAACGTGTTTGACTTGGAGTGAATGCTGTGAGGGAGCCAATAGAGGTTATTGCAAGGAGAAAGCTCGTCTCGGACCCCGATTACGTGCTCTCGCAGATAAGGGACGGCGACGTGGTTGCTGTGTCCGGCTTCAACGAGATAACCTCCCCCGACTACCTCCTGGAGAGGCTCTACAGGCTCTACGTCAAGACGGGCCACCCCAGGAACCTCTTCATAATCAGCGACACCTTCCCTGGAACCCCTGGCAAGGGGCTGGACAGGATAGCGCAGATGATGCACCAGAGGGGGGACAGGGACTTCATCAGGGGCCTGCTGGTTGCTTACTACGGATGGAGCGAGACGCTGCAGAGGATGGTGAAGGAGGAGTGGTTCGAGGCCTACGCCTGGAGCATAGGCATACTGGCGTACTGGTTCAGGGAGGTTGGCAGCGGCAGGCCCGGGGTGTTGACTAGGGTAGGCCTGGGCACTACAGCGGACCCAAGGCTCGACGGGGCTGCGCTCAACGAGACGGCCAAGGAGAGGAGGACCGTGAAGGTCAGGGTGATCGAGATTGATGGCAAGGAGTACCTCCTTTACACGGCGCCTAAGCCCAGGTTCGCCCTAATAAGGGGGAGCACAGCCGACGAGCTTGGCAACCTGTCCCTAGAGGACGAGGCCGCCTACGGCACCGTTCTCAACATTGCGCAGGCCACGAAGGCTATGCCGGAGAAGGGCACCGTGATCGCTCAGGTGCTGAGGGTGGCAAGGTATGGAAGCGTCAACCCAAAGCTAGTCGTTGTGCCCGGCCCCCTCGTCGACTACGTGGTCGTGTCCCCGAGAGAGTACCATTGGCAGTCGCATAGCTACGACCTGAACCCTGTCGTCGCGGGCCGCGTCATACCCCCGCTCGAGAGGACTTCTTCTGAGCTGCCGCTTAACGAGAGGAAAGTAATAGCTAGGAGGGTCGCCCTCGAGCTGGCAGAGCTCGTCAAGAGGCTCGGCAGGCCTATCGTCGTGAACCTCGGCGTTGGCATACCTGCCATGGTAGGGGAGGTCGCAGTCGAGGAGGAGGTTCAGGACCTTATAGTGCTTACGGTCGAGTCAGGCACCTGGGGCGGAAGGCCGCTCTACGGCCCGGACTTCGGCGTATCCCTTGGGGCCTTCGCAGTGATATCGGTCCCTGACCAGTTCACCATGTACGAGGGGGGCGTTATAGACGCCGCCTCGCTGGGCTTCATGCAGGTCGACAGGGAGGGCAACGTCAACTCGTTCTACACGGAGGACAAGATTCCGGGGCCAGGGGGGTTCCCTGCCATAGCGAGCGGTTCACCTGAGATCTACTACGCAGGCCTCTTCACGGCCGGCAAGGGGGCCACATATGAAATTGGCCAGGGGAGGCTAAGGATAGTCAGCGACGGAAATATACTCAAGTTCGTGAACAGGGTGTACAAGGTTGGCTGCTCCTCCAGGATGATGTTGGAGCAGGGCAAGAGGGTGCTTTACATAACAGAGAGGGCCGTGCTCAGGCTGACGCCTGAGGGGCTTGAGCTGATCGAGGTCGCCCCAGGTGTTGATTTGGACAAGGACGTTCTTGCGAAGATGGAGTTCAGGCCCCTGATGAGGCGGGAGCCTGAGGTTATGGACGAGAGGGGCTTCAGCCACCGCAGAATGGGTCTTAAGGAAGAGCTGCTCAAGGCTGTCAGGGCATAAAACGTGGGAGTCTGCGAGGTTAAAGCCCGGAAGGGCCTTATCAGGGCAAAGGTTTCTGTATACAAGGGCAGGATAGTTGAGGCCTCTATAACTGGGGACTTCTTGATTTCACCCGAGGAGGCGGTATTCACTGCAGAGGAGAGGCTGACAGGACTTGAGGCCACCGAGGATGCCGTCAGGAAGGTCGTATCGGAGGCCCTCTCGGCAGTGCAGATTGTAGGCGCCACGCTTGACGACTTCGTCGACGCCCTCCTTTGCGCCATGAGGGGGGAGACAACTTGAGGCTGAGGCTTGTCACATACGAGGAGCCCGAGGACCCATACTACAACATGGCGGTCGAGGAAGCCATACCTAGGGGAAGGGGCTGCGGCATAGTCCCGGACACGCTTAGGGTCTGGAGGAACGCAAACGCCGTCGTGATAGGCTACTTCCAGAGGGCTGAGGAGGAGGTCAACCTCGACCTGGCCAGCTCTATAGGCGCTGCGGTAGTCAGGAGGTTCACTGGGGGAGGGGCCGTGTACCATGACCTAGGCAACCTCAACTACGCGATCTCCCTTTCTTCGTCGGGGAGGCCCGGCAAGCTTGACTACGTGTTTAAGGAGCTCATGAAGGCCCCAGTGGAAGCCCTAAGGTCCCTTGGCTTCGGTGCCGAGGTCGAGAACGTCAACGATGTTATAGTGTCCGGTAGAAAGGTCAGCGGCACAGCGGCAACCCTTTCGTGGGGGACGACCTTCTTCCACGGCGCGATGCTAGTCTCAACAGACCTTGGTAGGCTGGCGTCAGTCCTAAGGGTGTCCCCGAGGAAGCTTATAGATAAGGGTGTCTCGAGCGTGAAGTACAGGGTCACAAACCTACTTGACATCAAGCCCGTCTCGCTGGATGATATAATCAGAGCCCTTGCCGCGTCCTTCACTGCAGTAATCGGCGCCCACGACTACTACGTTGGGCTCCTCACGCCCGAGGAGCTAGAGATCGCAAACATTCTCTATAATGAGAAATACACTAAGCGGGAGTGGAACTACGATAGGGCGCCCCATAGGGCGTTCACGAGGGCCGAGGAGGGCGTCAGGGAGGTGTGCAGGAGGTGACCAGCACTAAATATAAGGCTAAGGAAAGGGGCGTCTCGGGAGACCCAATTTAAACTCCCCAGGATACAGGGTCCTTTTGGTGGGAGCTTGTCGGTGTGGAGCACGAAAGTTGGTGATGTGGCCCGTAAGGACGTAGTCACGATATCCCCGGACCGCACGATCAGGGATGCGGCCGCAAGCATGTACTCGTCCGAAATAGGCAGCGTTGTCGTTGTTTCGCCAGAGGGCGTCGCGATAGGAATATTCACCGAGAGGGACCTGGCCCGCGTCGTATCCCAGGGGGTTCCCTACGACTCCCAGGTAGGCAGCGTCATGACCAGGTCCCCGGTCACCATCAAGGCCTCTGAGCCCCTCAGCAAGGCCCTGGAGCTTATGTCTGAGAGGAGGATAAGGCACCTGCCGGTAGTAGACGACAACGGGAGGGTAGTCGGCATAATAACCGCAAGGGACATAGTTAACATAACCGAGAGGTACCTGCTCTCGGCCGGCTACTCAGGCGAGTGAGCCCTGTAGTAAGCTCGACATACACCAGGAGGGCAAAGGTGTCAATGAGTATGATGCCATAGGCCTCAAGCGTGGCCCCAGAAGGCCACCTCAAGGCAGCCGCAACGAGAGGGCCGAGGACGGCTATACCGGTCTCAGCGACGCCAGGGAGGCGTCTGCCCGCCCTTAGGGACCCGGCACCCCACGCGAGCGCGCTGAGGTCTGCCTGGTAGAAGAACCACTCAGAGACGAAGCGGTGAGGGTATGTGCCCTCGTGGTAAGTCCCTATGAGGGCCAGGAATATTCCAGCGACTATGAAGAAGGCGCCGCCCACGTCATGCAGCTTATTGACCCCCTCCGTCACCATGCAGGCACCGTACGTCATCATAGCCGCTGCTACGACAACCATACCGTAGTTGTAGACCCAGGGGTCCCTTGCCGCGGGTCCCCCCAGATCACTGAAGGCGTTTTTCCATATCGAGAACCACGGGTTTATAAGCGAGCTGACGCCGATAACTACCCATGCCAACACCACGGCGAGAGGCCCGGCAAGGCACAGAAGCCTATCTGTCGCCCTGCCTGACAGCACCCCGCTGCCCCCCGTATACGAATGCCACGTAGTAAGGGTACTTCCTCAGCCTACTTAACATCAACTCCGTGGACTGCCTCCTCCTCGCTATGATCACGAGGTAACCCATGTCCATGACCCTGTCCAACATGCCCTCCCTCAAGTACTTGGCCAGCCTTGAGTAGGCGACCCGCGATACGGGCGGGGCCCTCCCGTACCTTCTTACATAGGCCTCGACGAACCTCCTTAGCGCGAGTTCAGTGCCCGTCACGGTAACGGACCCTTCGTCAAGCATCTCGACGAGCTCGTGGACTGTTGAGGTTGATTCACCTAGGCAGCCTTCCAGGGAGTCGCAGGCCACGACCCTACCAAGTGATGGAATCGACCTGGGGACCGCCTGGCCGTAGCGGAGCTTGGCGTCGATAAGCCTCTTCAACGCCTCGCTCGCCATGGGCTGCCCAGCCCTCGACCTCACGGCGAGCGCCTGCTCTATGACCTCCTTGACCTCAAGGACCTTCTTCATGTCACGCCTTGACATCCAGAGCGACAGCTGGAACGCCTCTGGGGGCAGGAGCTTGTGCCTCAGGGCCCCCTCGTCTAAGTACACCATCGCGACAGGGCCATTATAGGGGAGGGGTTTCCCACACGAAGGCTCGCCCCGTATGGTAGCTCCCTCCTCACCTAAGCATAGGAAGGCAGGCGCTCCGCCGCCGGCTGAGAGGCAGTCACCTCCTCTCAGCCTAACCGAGGGTGCTGTCTCCTCACAAAGGTCCCTTTCAGTGAGGAATAGGGGGCCGTCGATCACCTCGTAGTCCAGCACGCCAGATAGCCTAAGCACGTCGAGGAGCCGGATGCTGAACGGGCCCCCGTTCCCGTCAGAGATGGGCACGGCAATAGGGGAGCCCCTCACGAAGAGCCTGGAAGCGGAATTCAAGTGCCTGAGAACCGCGGCGACCTGCGACGGCCTTATGGCCTCCTTCGAGGCCAGGCTGACCCTGAGCTCGATGTCCCTGGGGTTGTAGAGGATCACGCACCTGGCCGGCCTCCCGTCCCTCCCGGCCCTGCCTATCTCCTGGTAGAGATCCTCCACGCTCTCGCTCGGGACCAGGTGGACTGTCCACCTGACGTTAGGTATGTCGACACCCATCCCGAAGGCCTTGGTGGCCACAACTATGTTTGGGTCGGTCGCTGACCCGACCGACGCCCTAGCCAAGGAATCCTCTACGTCCTTGCGGTCGCTGTCCCCCATCTTCCCGTGATACCTTGCGACCCTTACCCCGAGGTGTGAGGAAAGGTAGTCCGCAACAAAGTCTACGTTCAACCACGAGCTCCTCCTGCTCTCCACGAAAGGCACAAAGACGATCCCTACCCATGGCCCACCGACTGAGGAGGCCCAGCTTACTAGGTCTCCTACGACCTTGGCTAACAGCTTAAGTCTCTCCTGCCCCGCAGGGGCTGGAACCACATCAACCTGCAGCTCCGGCCTTAGGGCAGGCGCCCTCAGCACTATGGGCCTCCCCCTGTAGCCAACGCCCTCAAGCTTCCTGTAGGACAGGTCGACCTCCACCTCGTCGAATTCCTCGAACCCTAGGGCCTGGAGAACGTCACTAACAACGTCCCTAGGGGCTGAGGCTGTCAACGCGATTATCGGCGGCCAGCCCGACGCCTCCCTGGCCAGCCTCACCCTCTCGGCGAGTCTCAGGTAGCTTGGCCTGAAGCTGAGCCCCCACCTGGAGAGGGCGTGGGCCTCATCAAGCACAACAAGGCCAGGGGCCCCCTCGGTCAAAAGGACGCTGGCGTCCCCTTGTGTGGCGGCCTCAGGCGTCACATATATCACGTCCAGGAGACCCCTCCTCGCCTTTTCAACCTCCTGCCTCCTCCTCGACTCAGGGACCGTCGAGTCCACGTAGGAGACCCTGAGGCCACGAGACCTCGCGCCCCTGACCTGGTCATGGATGAGGGCCCTAAGCGGGCTGACGACGACTGGGGTGTGGCCGAGACCAAGGTCGGCCAGGACAACAGAGGCCACCTGGAATATCGCGCTCTTGCCTGCCCCCGTCGGAAGTATCACAAGTTCAAGGGTTGGCCGGCCGCTTGAGACCATCTCGAAGATTACCCTAAGCGCCTCCTCCTGGTAGGCCCTCATCCTCGCGCCCTTCCCCCACAGCTTCGCGAAGACTTCGTTGGCGTACCTCATCATCTCCTCCGGTTTGAGCTCTACGTGGTCCTCCCCTACGTCGGCGGGGACAGGGCTCGCTATCGGATCCGAGGGCATCCACGCCCTCGTTATAGCCATCGCCCCTAGCCTCCTGACCCTCTCCGCGGCCCTCTCAACGGCATCATTGAGGGCATCAGAGCCCTCATAGCTCGGGCCTCTGTATCTCTCTGGAAACATGAATACTACATCGTCTGCGGCCCAGAGGAGCTCCGGCCTCTCGTACGCAGCGTCGACCTCGGCCACGTAAACTCCCCCATCGAAGGCCCATGACTCCTCGTCGCCCTTGGCCGGCAAAGCGCGCCTAACGACAAGCCCCATTAGGCCGTTCGGGGCTAGCACTAGTAGCCTCCTGACCGAGGATGCAATCCCGCGAACCGCGTGCACGGCCCTAGGCAACGCCAGGTGACTGTCTACATCTATGGCGATTGTCCTTACCTTGTCCTTCCCGTCCTCGTGAGGCAGGCTGGGACCGCGGCCGCAGGAGATCTCAAGCGACCTGAGGATTTGCTCCTCGTCCTCCGGAGGCCCCATGGATAGGCACTCCTCCTGTGGCCTGAGGCAGTCAACCCTTGCGTAGGAAGGGTCAAGGGGGCCTGCACAGCCGAGGTCCCAGGGCTCAACCTGCTCACCGGGGGAAGGCGGGTACCTGTTAACCATGAGCGACATTGAAATGGCACGCCACAGAGCATCCCCGTGGAAGAGCATGGCCCTGTTTCTCATGACCCTTACTGGGTCGCCGCCCCTAAGTATGAGCGATTCTATGGACGCCGCGACGCTGTAGTCCCTGGCGTAGGTCAGCGCCCGCTTGAAGTCAACCGACAGCGGCCTCCAGACCTTCATGAGGGCCCTGGGCCTGTCGGTCACCAGCACGTAGCTGGAGTCGGGGGGCGGCAGGGAAGGCATTGGCATAATAAGGAGCATCCTGCCCTGCCTCGCCCCATCGGGCAGCCTGGACCAATCTACGCCAGCCCGCTGCAGGACCTCTGCCGCGACCCGCGCGACCTCAAGGGCCAGCAAGGAGGGGGCCTGGTTGGACCTTAGGCCAAGGCTATGAGCAAGCGAGACCAGCCCAGGCCTGACGTCAGGGAAGGCGATCTCTGCCAGGAGCTTAGCGTCGACAGCGCCCCTGAGCCTACACCCCCAGGTGATGACAACATTTGAACCGCTGAGCTCAACGACTCTCTGTATGAGCTCGTCCCATGGCGGGGACCTCCACTCAGAGCCTTTTGGGGGCACCCGGGCCGTGACGCCGTCAACGCTGACCTCAGTGAGCCCGCCTACGCATGCTACGCTGACGACGCCTGAGGCGCCGGATAGGGCGGGCCGCTGTCCTAGTAGGGAGGCCGCCTCTCCCTCCCACTTCGGCTCGCCAAGGGCGAGAAGCGCCTCCCTCGCGGCGTTCATAGCACGCGTTGAGACCGGGCATCCCAGGGCCCGCGCTAGGAAGACCACCTCCTCATACATGCCCGCGGCCGCTAAGGCCTCCGAGACCCGTATTGGATCTCTTGGGCAGGACTTCAAGGACCTCACGAGCCTGACCACATCCCTGGGCTGTGCAGAGTGGGCAAGGGCGAACTCGACGAGCCTGTCCTGGTCAACCCCCAAGCCCCTCATGAGCGATATCGAGACCCTCAGCGCTAGAGACCTCAGGGCGTTCGAGGCTGATGACAGCCCACCGTCGCCTCCTGATGCCGATGAAAAATGCCAGGAGCGAGGTTATAGGTGATAGAACCTGTAAACGCTTTTAACAACTAAACGTCAACAACGACGACCATACCATCCATGAGGAACCTGTAAAGCTTTCTAACAGTTGACTCCTTAATGTTGACGACCTCAGCGACCTGGGTCTGGCTGACCTCATAGCCGTTCACCCTTGCAACCAGGTATACCGCGGCTGCCGCCAGGGCCTCAGGCTTCTTGCCGTACGGCGTCTTGCCAGGGATCTGAAGGGATTTCCTGATGAACTCCATGGCCTGCACGCTGAGGTTGTGTGGGAGGTTCAGGGCGGACAGTATCCTCGTTATATAGGTGAGAGTTCTCTCCAGGACCCTGTCGGTCGAGTTCCTGAACCTGTCGGCCTCGGCCATCTTCACCATGTCAAGCGCGCCCGCCTCGCTGAGCCTCCTGATTCCCTCCCACAGGTCGTTGTCGTCTATGTCGAAGTACTTCTTGATCTCGCCCTTGGATATGCCGAGATTGTATATCTCGACCACCTTCTCCAGGGCCGCGGCGACTATCTGCGCCTTCTCACGACCTACAGGCCTCCTGGCCCTGCCTACGTAGGAGTGCAATATTGCCCCGAGGAACTCCCTTGCCCCCTGGGGAAGCTCGAAGTAGCTGACGGCCTCGTTGGCAAGGGTGAAGATCTCGACGGCCGCGCTCTCGCCCTTCATTATGGGGTGAGGCCTGACAATCCTTGACCTGAGAGGCATGACCCTGTTCAGTATGGACCTGCTCCTGGATGCCACGAAGCGGTGAACCCCAATCCCGTGATCGTGCATTAGCATGTCGTTAGCCATGGAGGCCCTCTCAAGCCCCTTTACGCCCCCGGCGCTGAAGTACCTCCACTCGGGCTGATCCGATATCGGGGCCTCGTCCATAACGTACCCGCAAGACGGGCAGACGAGCCGTCCGTTATCGTCAACCATCTCCGCGCCGCACCTGGGACATCTCGTCACCTTCTCCTCGACCTCCTGCCCCTCCTGTGAGCGGGTGGGCTGGGTACCATGACGTAGAGGCGCTCGTCGGGCCTCACGCTCGCGCCTGGGTCCAGCCTAACTATGACGTAGGGGTGGTTCACGTTCCCTATGATGTCGTATGTGACCCCGACCCTTGAGCCGTCGCCCCTCAGCACGGCCAACCCCCTCCTGAACAGAGTTGGGTCTAGCTGTCCGGGGCTGACGACGAGCAGCCCCCTAGGCGTAGACCTCACCTGGCCTAGCTCCACCATACCCTGGCCCTGCGAGACGCCCCACCCGCTCGGGGCAGCGGTATTATCTGGTCTCCAGGGGTAAGTTAGGGTCCCTGCCCATGCCCACTTTGGCGGGAGTTGAAGCCGTGCGCGTGTTCAACGTGGTCCTCTAGGTTAACAAGGCCCGCGGGTAATACGGTAAACCAGGGCAAAGCTTTTTTCCCTAGGTGATGAAGTTAGCCAGCCGCATAGGAGGAAACCCCTGATCCTAGGGTCTGAGCGCCTCCGGCTGGCCCACAAACGCGCTTAACGCCAGCGGTCTATGCTATGAGGTCGCTCAGGTCCCTCAGGGTCCTCTCCCTGGCCGCTCCTACAACTGGCTCACCGTGGCCTGGGAGGAGTACGTCAAAGTCGAGGTTTAGGAGCCTTTTAACGGACCTTATGGCTTGCTGCATATCGACTGTGAACGCGGGCGGCGGGCCGGTAACCTTTCCTTCCCTGAAGTTTATGGTGTCGCCCGAGAAGAGGAGTCTTCCATCGTAGAGGGCTATGGACCCTGGCGTGTGCCCAGGTATGTGGATTACCCTTAGCCCGGCTATCACGTCCCCTTCCCTGAGGAGGACGTCAGGCCTGACCGGCTTGAACCACCTGTAGGCCTCGACAGCCTCCCTTGGGGCCTCCTTTGGGAGGGGGGGAGGTAGCAGGCCCTGCAGGTACGGCGCGTCGGCCTCGTGTACGTAAACCCTGGCACCCGTCGCCCTCCTTAGCTCGTCAGCGCTGCCTGAGTGATCGAGGTGGAAGTGAGTTAGCACAATGGCCTCAACGGAGCCCGCAGGGACTCCAGCCCTCGAGAGGAACTCGAGCACGCTTCCCGCCTTCCCAGGTATGCCGGTGTCAACTATTACCGCCTTCCCTCCCCTCACGACAATATAGATGTTGCCGTTAGTTTCAGGCACGGGGATCCTGTAGACGTCTGGCACGACGAGCGAGATAGTCCCACCCTGGAATATGGTAAAGTTCGCTATATATATGTATTATACATATCAGATCACGCAGGGTTAAACGCTCAACTGGCAGGATTTGGAACGGCCCGCCGTAGCGAGGTCTGCCTAACGCGAGGGGGAGCGGCTCCACTCATCCGAGCGGGCTGCCCTCCCTTAACCCTGCGGACCTTCACACCACCGAGGGACCGGGTTGTGGTTTGAGCTTGGGGTGATCTACCTAGCTGCCCTGTCAATAGCTGACTTCTCGCTGTTTAACTACATAGGCTTCGACCCCAGGGTCAGCTACATCGAGTTCTCAGTGATCAGCGGCCTCTGGAGCGCAGCCTTCATATCTACGAGCGAGCTGCTTGGAAGGCTCGCCGACAGAGGGGAGCACAGATCGCTCGCCCTAATCTCTACGGCAGCGATAGGGACGTCGGCCGCGCTGTTCACATTGTCGAGGGGCTCGGTCGCGCTGCTCGGGGCAGCGTACCTCTTTCATGCCGTCTCGACGGCCTCTGCTAACCTAGCCTTTTCAACAAGCCTATTCGAGCTGTCCCCTGCTGAGACCTGGGAGTCCAGGACCTCAGTGCAGAGGCTTGGCCTCTACTCGATAAGGGGGGTCGGCCTGCTTGCCCTCGCCATGATAGCGCCCTTAGTGGGGGTAGCTGGGCCGGTTGCGGCCGTCCTTTTCACGGGAACGCTAGTTGGGCTCACCTTCCTCACCTCTCTGACCCCCTCATTGCCCCTTCTAGAGCGCAGGCTGAACAAGGTCCTAAACAACCTCGCGTCCCTCAGGAGCTACTCTGCTTCGCTTGCGGCCTTCGTTGGCGGAAGGTATGGCGTGCTCTACAGCCTATCATCATCCCTGTGGGAGCGTAGCAGGTCGCCTATGAGGGTTGCCTTGTCTGCCTCATTCGCTGCCTTCGTGGGAGACTACTTCCTCACAGCCCTACCTCTCTACCTGAGGGCTTCGGACGTGACCTTCAGGGGGTACTCCTTGGCCTTCGGCGTGGCGGGTGTCGTAACCGCAGGGGCGCTGGTGTTCGTCGACGTAGCCCCAGCCGAGACCTGGCTGGCAGCCACCCTAGTTGGGGCACGGGGGGCGTGGATGTCATTGGGCCTGGGCGTCGCAAGAGGTATCGCGGGCCTAACGCTGTACCTGGTCCCCTCATATGCTCTGTTCGCCTCTATCGACCTCCAGCTCTACAGGATCTTCGTCAGGAGGAGCTCAGGATACGGTGTGCACTCCTACGCTATTCTGAAGGAGATGGGATCACTTACCGGGTCCTTCGTCGGTGGAGTCGCGATACTCGCGGGGCCCCTTGTGTTCCTAGGCCTCCCGCTATCGGCGAGCGCAGCGTCTGCCCTACTCCTGCTCATGACATGAGGGAGGCCGTAGCTTTAAACCCCTTGACCGCGTTAATTATTGAGAGCGAGGCTTGAACTACTGCGTAGTCGAGCTTGCGGCTGCCCTGACCCTCACGGGGTGGGTCTACCTCGTCATTAAGTCTATCTCCTATAGGTACTATAGGATGGCCGTGAGGGACCTAGGGGACGAGGGCCTTGCCAGGTACTCAACCAGGAAGGTCGTGCATATACTTGGAGGCGGCGTACCCGCGGCCCTGACCCTTGTTACGTTCAGGGACCCCCTTATACCATTCGTGCTCTCAATGCTCGTTGCGTCGTACGCCCTCGTCAGGCGGCGCTTTGGGCCGCTTTCCTGGTTCCAGGAGCCCAACAACGTAAACGAGGTCACGTTCTCGGTGATGTGGGGGGCCTCCCTGATTATATCGTGGGTCTTAAATGACGGCATGCTGTTTGGCGTGCTGGCTGCCCTCTTCCTCTCGATAGGCGACGGCGTCACTGGCATTGTTAGGTCGCTGGTTGTCGGCAGGGGAAAGAGCGTGGAGGGGACGCTTGCGATGATGGCCGTCTGCTCGGCGCTGGGCCTATTGATGGCGGGGGCTGCTGGGGTGGTCTCCGGCATAGTCTCCTCCCTCGTCGAGAGAATCAAGGCGATCGATGACAACATCCTCATACCGCTCGCCGCCATAGCTGTGCTTGAGGCAGCCAAGCTCATGGCCCCTTGGAGCCTCATGCCTCTCCAATACCTGGTTTGAGCCATCGCCTAGCCGTCCTGGACTAAGAGTGACCGCTGCAACGGGCGTGCCACCCTATAAGATCCTTCCTTTAACTGATGTCAAGGGGCAGGTTGCTAAGGGTAGGCTGCTGTGGGTGGTGCATGGGGAGGTCATCGTACTACACTACCTTCAACGCCGTCGAGCTTCAGGACACGTTCTATGACAGGCCCGACCCCTCAAGGCTCTCGCGTCTCGTCCCTGAGGCCCCGGAGGGCTTTGCCTTCGCAATGAAGGCCTGGCAGGCGGTAACTCACCCGCCTGACTCCCCTACGTGGAGGAGGGCGAGGGAGAGATTGCCGGCTGAGCTGGCCGACAGGTACGGAAACCTCAGGACGACCAGGGAAAACCTTGAGGCGTGGGACGAGGTGGCTAAGGCGGCGAGGGCCCTCAGGGCCAGGGTGGTGATAGTACAGACCCCTCCGAGCTTCGGCTACTCCGCCGAGAACGCTAGGCAGGCCAGGGAGTTCTTCCGCACCGTCACGACTAGGGAATTCGTGATTGGCTGGGAGCCTAGGGGGACGTGGAGGGATAGGCCCCAGGAAGTCCTAGGCGTGATAGGGGACATTGATAACGTGATACATATAGTAGACCCCTTCCGGGCGGAGCCGGTCAAGGAGTCGGACGTCGTTTACTTCAGGCTCCATGGGATAGGACGAGGGGAAGTGAACTACAGGTATAAGTACACCCAGGCCGACCTTGAGTCCCTCTGCAGCAAGGTCATATCAAGGAAGGGAAGCGCTGAAGTATTCGTCATGTTCAACAACGTGTATATGAGAGACGACGCGAGGGCCTTCATTAGCACGTGCGGCGCCGCTAGGACCTGAGCCTGTCCTTCAGAACTAGGCCATCCCTCATAACAAGTCTTATCCTCACCGGGTCCCTTATCACATTTATGTCGTCGAGCGGGTTTCCGTCCACGACGATAAGGTCGGCTAGCCTTCCCTTAGCGACCTCGCCGGTCACGCCCTCTAGGCCAGCGGCTGAGGCAGCGTGTCTCGTCGCAGCTATTAACGCCTCGGCCGGCGACATGCCAAGCTTCTTAACGAAGATCACTACCTCTTCGGCGTTCTCACCATGCTTACCTACGCCTCCGGTGAAGTCTGTGCCCGTCGCGAGCCTCACCCCGAGCCTGTAGGCCCTCCTTACGTTTTCCAGGTGCACCTCAGCGAGCTCCCTGATCTTAGATAGCCCCCACTCGGCGACGCCCAGCCTTTCGCCCTCTGACATGAGACGATAGTCGATCGCCATGGTGGGAACACATGTGGAGCCGGCCTTGATGACCTCCTCGGCCGCCTCCTCGTCAATGAGGTCGCAGTGAGCTAAGACTTTCACCCCAGCCCTCGCAGCGTTAATGATGCCTGCCTTGCCCTCTGCATGGGCGTGGACCCACCTGCCCGCTGCCCCTGCCTCATCAACAATTGCCCTGATCTCGTCGGCAGTGAACTGCCTGTACTCAGGCCTGTCCCTCTGGCTCAGCACGCCACCTGAGGCCATCACCTTAATGAAGTCGGCCCCCTCCCTCAACGCGAACCTTGCAGCCTTGCGGCACTCGTCGACGCCGTCGCATAGCAGTGAAGTGAAGGGGGTCAGCTTCCTGGTAGTCCTGTAGTCAACCCACTCCACTGGTAGATAGTGCACGTCGCCGTGGCCGAAGGTCTGGCTTATCACGTGCCCTGCCGCTACGACCCTTGGACCTGCCACGGTGCCCTCCCTCACGGCGTCCCTGAGGTGAAGTCCTGTCAGGCTCCCTGCATCAACGACTGTCGTGAAGCCGGCCGCCGCCAGCGCCTCGAGGTCCCTGACGGCCCTGGCGAAGAAGACGCCTATGGGCGTCAGCAGGTCCTCCTCGATCCTACCGCTTCTGGACCCTGTGAGGTGAAGGTGCGCGTCGATGAGCCCTGGCATTAGGAAGGCCCCCTTAAGGTCGACAAGCTCAGCATCGCTCGGGACCTCAACCTCACCCCTGGTGCCGACGTCAACGATCCACTTATCCTTCACTATAACGGTGCCCCTGAACGGCTGTCTCCCAGAAGAGTCAAAGACCAGGGCGTCGTACAGGGCCAAGCCCCTGGTAGCCTGGGCATTGCCCGGATTCACGCTCAATGTTAACTCGCCCAGGTAGGTAAACCTGGGCGATAAATCCTTAACACTCCCCAGGGAACCCTTCTTGAGCAGGCCAGGTTACCTTGACGGTCATCGTCGGCGTTGATACGTGCGGCGGCCTCAGGGCCTGCGTGGCACATCACGCGTCAGGCGATGGCGCTGACCCTCACAGGCCGCCTGACCTTTAAGAGATATCTGGCGTTAAAGGTGCGATAAGTTGACAGAAGAGGACCTCGGCGTTGTCGAGAAGGTCGTGCTGGTCCACATCTATAGATATGGGCCTGACTCCCCCTGGCTCATAGCGAGGAGGGCTCTGGGCAGCTTGGGCGGTCAGCCCAAGCTCGACGAGCTGACCGTTGAGGAGGCTTGTAGGAAGCTGATCAAGGAGGGTCTGCTTAGGCCCTACAGAGGCGACCTCAGGGGGCTGCCTACATCATCTGTTAAGCCCTGGCTGAAGGTCAAGGCAAAGAGACCCGACGCGAGAGTCAGGGGCCTCTACTGCGAGCTGACCAAGAGGGGCAAGAAGGTGGCGTCGGAGCTGTACAAGAGATACAGACAGGGGGCCGGCGTCTAGGTGGCGTACGCCGAAATAGGCTGGGCAAAGCCGTAATAACGAGGGCCGAGAGGGAGAGGGTAGGGTTGAGCGCGGACCTCGAGACGAGGCTTAGATCGCTGTTAGGCCTAAACAAGTACCAGGCTTCTGCGTACCTTGCCCTCCTCAGGGGCGGCCCTATGAAGCCCCAGGAGGTTGCAAAGGCGGCTGGAGTGCCCCTGCAGAGGATCTACGACACACTTAGGTCGCTTGTTGATATGGGGCTCGTCGCTGAGAGTGAGGGGGGCTATGAGGCGGTTAACCCGGAGGAGGCCCTGGAGCTTATCGCCAAGCGTGAGGTCGCCAGGGCCATTGACAGGGCCCAGGAGATTGAGAGGCTGTCCCACGAGCTCGCTGCTGGCCTGAGGCAGGGCTCTGCGGCCCCCCTAGTGACCCTCATCCGCGGCCTCGAGTCTGTCATGGGGGCCGCGCTTGCCAGCGTGTCCAGGTGCAGGGACAGGCCGATCTTCATGACATACAGGGTCTTTGAAAGGCTCGACCAGCTCGTCCCCCTCCTGAGGGCGTTGGCCAGCGCCTCCGGCCCCGGCGCCATAGTTGTTGTACCGAGAGGCTACCTTGAGAAGTTCCCGCAGTATAAGGCCGAGTTCGAGGCAATAGGCCTGTCGTTCAGGGAGTCGGAGGCCTCCTTCATAGACCTAATGGTGGCCTGTGACACGGTGCTTGTAGGGGTCCCCTACCTCTCAGACGTAGTGGCAGTCATGGTGAGGGACAGGGAGTTTGCCCAGGGGCTTAGGAGGGGGATAGAGAGGGCGGTCGGCCTCTAGGGCCACTCCCCCCTCCTTATGGCATCCGCCAGGCCGACTATTGTGGTGTCTAGGAAGCCCCTGACCGCGAAGGACTCGCCGCTCTCGAGAAGCCTCGCTATCGAGGGCTCCCTCTGAGCTATGGCCCTCTCAAGGGCGCCTATATCCAAGTCAGGCCCCACGGTCCTCACTATCTCAAGCCACGTTACGGCCTGTTGCCTTGCAATGCCGAGCCACTTCATTGCGTCCTCGTGGACCCCAAAGTGCGTGGGCGCGAACAGCCGGGGTGCAAGAGACTCCATCTTAGCTATGGCCTCCAGGTACATCTTTGGCTTGAAGGGGGGCGGGCTGGTCGGCATAGCTACCTCGGCGCCGTTGAAGTTGAAGACGACGCCCGCGGAGTCCCCCGTAAAGATTACACCGTCTGGCTCCAGGAGGAGGCTCATATGGTGGCTGGCGTGGCCAGGCGTGTGGACGACCCTGATCGATGCGCCCCCAAGTTCTATCCTAGCCCCGTCGGCTGCCTCTCTGACCTTGGACGGGTCTGCGTTGAGCGGACGGCCATAGGCCTGCGGCAGGAGCGGCGTCAGCTCGTAGGCAGCAGCGTAGAGCTTGCTAGGATCAATTATGTGGGGCACCCCCCTCGGGTGGACGTAAACTATGGAGCCGCTGAAGTCACTGAGCAGGTGGGCGGCCGCCCCCGCGTGGTCAAGGTGTACGTGCGTCACGACGACAACGTCAGGCCTGACCCCAAGCCCCTCAAGCCCCTCCCTCAGCTTGGCATACGAGCTCTCAGGGCCTGGGTCGATTACGGCCACCTTCTCCGCTATTACGACGAATGATGATATGTAACCCTTCAGGCCGAGGGGGCTGACGTCTATCACCCTGACCTCCGTCAAATATGATCCCCTCTGGTCACCCTAGCCAGGGTAAAAATGCGTGGAGCCGGACGAGCTGATGGCCGCTCGCTGCAGTACGCCCTAGTTGTCGTTATGGCGCTTAGCTTCTCGACGGCTTCAATATTCGTGCTGGCGAGCGGCCTCCCTGGCCCATCAGCCGCGACGTGGAGGCTCCTTGTCAGCTCTGCGATCTTGTTCGTGCTAGCCCTGAGGCGACCCAGGGGGCCCAAAGGAAGGTGGAGAGATCCTGGCCTTGTTGCGGCCTCCCTGGCAAGCGGGGCTCTACTTGCAATTCACTTTGACATGTGGATGTCGAGCCTCTACCTCCTGCCAGTCGGCGTCAGCGTGTCGATAGTTGACTCCTACCCCGCCTTCATCTGGGCTTTCGGGACCATAGTATATGGTGAGAGGTACGGACCCTTCGAGCTTGTTGGCTCCATAATTACCGTGGCCGCTGTTGCTCTGCTTTCAACCCTCGGACCTGGGACAGGCGGCCTACCTCCAGGATGGCCAATAGGGGTCGCACTCGCTCTAGGTGGCATGGTGGCAATGATAGGTTACGTGCTCCTAGGGAAGTGGGTCAGGAGAAGGTGGTCTAGTGTTGAGTACGCAGCCCACGCGTATGGCTTTGGCGCATGCGTCAGCCTAGCAATATCACTGGCGACAGGGACGTGGGCCGTCCCGTCAAGCGGGAGGTCATGGCTTTCGGTTTTGGCGCTTGCCTTGGTTCCAATGATAGGAGGCCACACGCTGATGAACTTCCTGTTAGGTCGATCGAAGGTCTTACAGTCAACTATTGCAATGGCCTTCGAGCCGGCTGGCGCTTCCGTGCTTGCCTTACCTAGTTCTGGGGCAAACGCTAAGGCCTTACCAGTGGGGGCTTGTGGGTGCCGCCACTGTAGGGATGGGGCTCGTGACCTACTTCGGCGCCTCATAGCGCCGCCCGGGGTCGCCCTGCACATATGCCTTGTCTGAGACCCTCAGAGTGCAAGCGTTGTAGGCACCCATACCTCGGCGAGGTCTCCTCGATGCGTCTCTAAGCATTAGTGTTAGGTCACCGTAACACGCTGACAAAAGCTAATAACGCCCCGCTGGGGCCTGAAGCGAGATGGCGAACAGGCTAACAGTCTCTGTTATTGGGGCTGGCGTGATAGGCTCCATCATAATTAGGTCGCTGGCTAGGTCATCGCTCGGCTGGACTGTAATTGGGACTGGCAGGAGCGAGGCGACGCTGAGGAGGGTCGCCGAGGCTGGCGGAGTGCCTGAGACTGACAATAGGAGGGCCGCAGCCATGTCAGACATGGTCATACTGGCAGTCAAGCCGGCGCACCTTAGGGGGGTTGTTGAGGAGCTTGCTGGAGCTGTTGGCGGCAAGATAGTCGTGTCGGTGGTTGCAGCTGCGCCCCTTTCATGGCTGGCGGAAGCCCTCCCGGGGGCCAGGCTTGCGAGGGCCATGCTCAACATAGCCGCCGACGTGGGCAGAAGCTTCACTGTTCTCTCGGCTGCCCAGTCGCTGGACGATCAGGCTAGGAAGGTTGTTGAGGAGGCTTTCAGGCAGCTGGGCCACGTTGAGTGGGTCGACGAGACCTACATGAACGCTCTGACAGCCCTCAGCGGCAGCGCCCCAGCGTTCCTCGCTGAGATCATAGACGCCCTGGCGCTCGGGGGGATAGCCGCCGGCCTGCCCAGGGACCTTGCCTACAGGGCTACCTTACACGCAATGATGGGAACGGCGAGCCTGCTCCTGGAGAGGGGGTGGGCCCCTCACCAGGTGAGGGACCTCGTGATAACCCCTGCCGGAACGACAATCAGGGGCGTTATGGTTCTCCAGGGGAACGGCCTCAAGAGAACCATAATGGAGGCGGTGCTGGAGGCGGCCAGGCGTGCTGATGAGATACAGAGGGAGCTCTTTGAGCCCCCAGCTCAGGTCACGCGATCGCGCAGGCCCAGCGGCAATAGGGTATAGGGATAACTAGGCCCTGTACGCCGGTTCACCGCCCACGTAGGTAGCTACGTTCCTTACGTTCCTCAACTCCACAGGGTCAGTGACCTCGAACGGGTCCTTAGAGAACGATGCTATGTCTGCCAGGCTCCCTGGGAGGAGCGATCCCACTCTTGAGTCCTTCAGCACAGCCGCCGAGCCAGACGTGTACAGGTACAGGGCCTCATCGACGGTAAGGGCCTCGTGGGGGGTCAGCTCCGCTAACCTGCAGCCCTCTGGCCTTCCGCGGTTCACTGCGGCGTACACGGTCATCCAGGGGTCGGTCGGTTCAACAGGGGCATCTGTGGAGAGGCCCAGTAGGGCCCCATGGCTGATAAGTGAGCGGAACCTGTAGGCAAGCCTCAGCCTGCCCTCCCCAAGCCTCGAGGCCAGCCAGCCCCTGTCCTCAATTACGAACATCGGCTGTACGCTAACCCTCACACCTTTCAGGAGGGGGAGCTGCTCATCCCGCACAATGGATGCGTGCTCGATCCTAACGGAGTCCCGCGCGGGCCCCATTGAGCTAAGCACAAGGTCAAGGGCACCGTCCCCTATAGCGTGCACTGCCACGTCAAGGCCGAGCCTCCTCGCCCTCCTGACAAGGGCGGACAGCTGGTCAGGGCTCACGTTACGCCTGCCGAGCGTCTCAGGGGCGTCGTTGTACGGCTCCGAGAGCAGCGCCGTCCTAGCCCCGAGGGATCCGTCCGCGAACACCTTGATCCCCATTATCGAGACCCACTCATTGCCAAAGCCGCCCCTAATGCCGAGGGCCTCTAGCTGGTCTATCGCGTCTTGGTCCAGGTAAAGCCTAAGCCTCACCCTCAGCCTACGCCCGCTCTCCTCAATGAGCCAGGGGAGGAGGCGTATGGGGGTGTTCATGAAGCCGACTGTTGTGACTCCCTGGGATATAAGCAGGTTGGCAGCGTCGACAACGTAGTTTATGTACTCCTCCGGCGGCGGCTCGAGAGACCTGAGGGCCCTCAGTAGCAGGTCCTCCTTTACAATGCCCGTGGGCTGGCCGTCAGGCCCTACGTCAACGTCGGGGTTCCCACTCATAGAGTCTACCTTGAGTAGCCTGAGCGCATAGGTGTTGAGCGTGCCGACATGACCGCATATCCTAACCAGTATCGCGGGCCTGTCAGGCACAACCTCGTCTATGTCATACCTCGTGATGAACCTCCTCTCAGCGATCTTCTCGTGGTCCCACCCCCTGCCGATCACGACAGGCGGGTTCCTCTCTTCAATGAACCTCCTGACCTTCTCCCTAAGCTCAGCAAGGCTGCCCACGTCCCTCAGGTCTAGGGTATTCAGCTGCAGCCCTACACCTGTTAGGTGCATGTGGGCGTCGACGAACCCCGGCCCTGAGGCCTTTCCAGGCAGCGTTATCTCCTGACAGCCCTCAAGCTGAGCGCAGATGCTCTCGGCGGCCTTAGCGTCACCCGCCAGCACAACCCTTCCATTGACGGAAAGTATAGAGTCAGCGATCACCCTTGGCATGTAGCTGAGGTATATCCTCCCAAAGAATGCATGGGCCTTGAGCTCGGGCCGGGACAAGGTCCCTGCCTCAGGCGTGGAGGCCTAGGTATATATGTTGGGCCCTCACTTCCTCCTGATGAAGGGGAAGTCCACCAGCTTACCTTCCCCGGACCTCCCCCTCTCGTCAACCACTGTGACGGGCTCCCCAAGCACAGCGTACCTGGTGTCCACATAGGCCTGACCTACGCCCCTCGAGAGGACAGGGCTGAAGGTGCCGCTTGTGACCCACCCTACCTCCACGTCGTCTACTAGCACCTTGTACCCCGGCCTTGGTATGAACCTGGCGTGGGACTTCTTCATCTCAATGCCGACCCTGACCCACCTGAGGCCCTCCCTGCGGCATGCCCTTAGGGCATCCTCTCCGTAGAAGCCCCTCTTGGACCAGTCAATGGCGCCCATGCCGTACCTGAGACTCAGGGCGCAGGGGTACCTTACTGGGTCCTCGCCGTACTCGTTTCCGCCCAGGACGAACCCCATTTCAATCCTAAGGGTGTCCCTGGCGGCTATCCCGGCCGGCCTCGCGCCAGCCTTCACTGCAGCCCTGAATATCTTTTCAGCCTCGCTGTGTTCTGCCCATACCTCGAAGCCGTCCTCACCAGTCCAGCCGCTTCTGCTGACTAGGTAGGCCCTCGCCCCCGCGACCTGCACGTCGAGGCGGAACTCGAGGGGCCTTAGCTGGGCCGCCCAGGCGGCGCCGAGGGATTCCATAACGGATACGCTCCTGGGGCCCTGTACCGCTAACATCGAGAGAGACTCCGTTAGGTCCTCGATCTCAACGCTATAGCCCCTTAAGGCGGAAAGGTTTCTTAGGTGTGACTTTATCCTCTCCCTCGCCGCCGCGTTCGGGACCGACAGCCACTCGCCAGATGGAAGCCTGTACCACATCTCGTCATCGATGACCCTGGCGTGCTCATTGAGGGCAAGCGTGGGACCGCTCATGAAGCCTGGCTGAGTCGACGACACTACCTTTGTGAAGGCAAGGTCGAGAAGCTTGGCGGCGTCTGAGCCCTTGAGCCTGAGTCTACCCATGTGGCTTATGTCGAAGATCCCCACGGACTCCCTAACCGCCATGTGCTCCTCAATGGTTGACGTAAACGACATAGGGACCGTCCAGCCTGCGAACTCCCCGAACGTAGCACCCAGCTCCTTGTGGATGTCATATAGGGGAACCTGTCTGGACAACTTGATCCCCAGCTAGAAGCGGTGGCCTAGTTAAATTTGATCGCGCCTACTCAGGTATGTCTACGTAGCTGATCCTAAGGGACCTGCTCATGGAGTCAAGCCTCGTCCACTCGTCAAAGCTGAGGGACCAGCCGACAGCCCCAGCGTTCTCCTCAACCTGCTCGGGGCTCTTTGCGCCAGGTATCGGCACAACGCTGGGGCTCGACGCCATTATGAAGTTTAGCGCTACCTGGGCTAGCGTCTTCCCCCTGGCCTTGGCTATCTCCCTCATGGCGTCAACGAGCCTGCTTATCTGCTCGTAGTTGTGAGGCCTGAAGAGGACGTTATTCCTCCTAACGTCCTGGAGCTTGGTGACATCCTCCGGGGAGTACTTCCCCAGCACGGCGCCCTGAGCCAGGGGGCTCCAGGCAAGCACAGTCATCCTGTTGGCCTCCGCATAGGGCAGGTGCTCCTCCTCCGCCTTCCTCTCGACTATGTTGTACCTGAGCTCGAGTATCTCTACGTCATGCCTCGACAGACAAGACCTGAACTCCTCAGCCAGGACAACTGGGTAGTTGCTGAGCCCGATATACCTCACGAGACCCATGTCAACAAGTAGCTCGAAGGCCCTTGCGTACTCGCATGTTGGTATGTTGTGCCAGGCCGGCGGCCAATGCGCCAGTAAAGCGTCAACATGCGTCGTCTGCAGCCTCTTGAGGGAGCCCTGCGTGGCACGTATTACGTCGTCACGGGATAGGTACTCCCCCGGTATCTTTGTGACTATGAACACCTCATCTCTTTTTATTTCAAGGTCCCTGAGGGCCTGACCTAGGAACCTCTCGCTCATCCCCCTGCCGTAGACCATGGCAGTGTCTATTAGCGTGATGCCGAGCTCGTGCGCCCTAGAGATGACGGCCTTAGCCCTCTCGTAGTCGGTGAGCCCCCAGGCGTCGCTGAACTGCCACGCGCCTAGCCCTATCCTGGAAACCCTCTCCTCAGTCTTTCCAAGCTTCACGTACTCCAAGCCATACACCCTCTGTTGGCCACGTCGACGCGCTTGCGATGGCTAATAAGCGTGAGCCTAGGCCGAGGGCCTCCTCACGGAGTTGACGAGAGGGGCGTCGCCGCCCACCTGGACGCTGACGACGTCGCCATCAATAAGGTACCTCCCCCTTGGATGGCCGACGCCCGGCGGCGTGCCAGTAAATATCAGGTCACCTGGCAGTAGCCTCATGAAGCGGGATAGGTCGGATACTATATCAGCGAAGCTCATCGTCATCTCGGACGCGCACCCCCTCTGGACCCTCTCCCCGTTTAGCCTTGTCTCAACGCAGAGCCCCTCCAGCTGGGCATAGTCGTCGATGACAACAAGGTACGGCCCGGTAGGGGAGAACGTGTCCACGCTCTTGGAGAGGCACCAAGGCATACACTCGTCGTACTGCAGGTCCCTGGCCGTCACGTCGTTCCCTGCCATGAACCCCAGTATGGCGTCCTTGGCCTCGTTAAACGACGCGTGCTTGACAGGGTGGCCTAAAACGATCACGATCTCACCCTCGTAGTCGGGCTTCGTCACAAAGGGAGGCACCAGGATGGGGCTTAGGTGACCAATCAGGGCGCTTGGGGCCTTCATGAAGTAAACGGGCCTCGCTATTGACCTCATCTCCCTTGCATGGCCCTCGTAGTTCTTGCCAACCCCCACTATCTTGGATGGGGTAGGCACAGGCGGCTCAAGGGGCGTGGACAGGTCGCCGAGGTCCTCAGAGGGGACAAGGCCGTCAAGTAGCCTGGGCGAAACCCCCTCCCTGCTGAAGAGCGCCATGGGGTCTACCGTCCTCCCCTCCCGGTCCCTCAGGAGCCTGAGCCTCTCCGCTTCTACCTGCGCCAGAGCAATGGCGCGTCCATAGCTTACGGCAGCCAGCCTTATCAAGGCGATCTTGGGAGCCTAGTCAAGCTAACCTTTTAAAGTTCTTACAAAACGCCCAGACAATAGAAAGATGGAGAGGTGTCAGATCGATGTCAAGCAACCAGGGTCACAGGGCAGCCAACCCGCTCAAGTACCTGAGGGAAGCTGTTGACACGACAGTTTACGTAAAGCTTAAGGACGGGACGGAGTACGTAGGCCTGCTTAAGGTGACAGACTCCACCATGAACCTCGTCCTTGAGAACTCGGTCGAGGTCAAGGACGGGAAGCAGGTAGTGGCTAAGCTGGGGAAGGTCCTGATACGTGGCAGCATGATACAGTACGTGAGCTTCAACCCTGAGGTAGCCGCGCCAGACGTGGAGGTCAGGTGAGAGACTGCGCTTTCAAGAAGTGAAACTATAAATAACACCTGTTGAACAACCTTGCTTAGTAGTGAAGCTGATGGCCAGCGTCAGGGTCTTAATGCTTGGCGCGGGCGCGGGCGCGTCGTACTTCGCAGCCGGCCTGGAGAAGCTTAAGTCCAAGGAGATACCGCCAGTTGGCATACCCTTCTGGAACGAGCTTAGGTACTACGCCCCCGAAGACCTAAAGATTGTCGGAGTGCTTGACGTAGACAACTCTAAGGTTGGCAAGGACCTTTACGAGGTTGCCAGGAAGCTCGTTCCTTACGACGAGATACCGCGGGCGCTTAAGGACGTCCTAATAGAGAGGGGGCTTCACTGCAACAGCATGAAGGGACTGCCGATCTCGGCGACGGGGCTCGAGGAGGTGTTGGGCGACACATCGCAGGCCATTGATGAGGTCTTATCCATGTTCTCAAAGCTGCAACCGGACGTGATAGTTAACGTAATCACGACAGAGCCGATAACGTACGCTGAGACCGAACAGGAGTTCATGAAGCTGGCACCGTCCTGCAGGCTTGGGGCGTCTATGGCCTACGCCTATGTCGCGGCCGAGTACGGCCGCAGGTCAGGCAGGCCTGTTGCCTTCGTGAACTTCACGCCCCCGCCTCTTGCGAACAGCCCCGGGGTGGTGAAGTACTACGAGAGGGTGAGGTCTCTAGTGCTCGGCGACGACGCCGCGACAGGGGCGACCCCGCTCACGGCCGACCTGCTTGAGCATATGGCGGAGAGAGGCAGGAGGGTCTTGTCGATAGCACAGTTCAACATAGGCGGGAACATGGACTTCCTGAGCCTCACGGAGCCCGACAGGAACCACTCCAAGGAGGTTACTAAGAGCAGCATAGTCTCTGACATACTGGGTTACGAAGCCCCTCACTACATAAAGCCCACAGGGTACCTTGAGCCCCTCGGTGACAGGAAGTTCGTTGCCATGCACATAGAGTACGTGAGCTTTGGCGGCTTCAGGGACGAGGTTATAGTGAACGCGAGGATCAACGACAAGGCTAACCTAGCAGGCCTCATAGCCTCAATAGCGCCCCTGTCAAAGTCGCTCATAGACAGGGGGATCTTCGGAACGCACGCCCTTGCTAACAGGTTCTTCATGAAGATGCCGGGGCCGAAGGGTACGAGGAACGTCAGCAGGATCGTGGCCTACTATGACCTGCTTAGGGAGCTAAAGCAGCTGGACGTCTTATGAATCAACAACTTCGAGGTGCATCTCTCTCAGGGCTCCTTCCAGACATGTAGTTATTAGTGCGATCTGTAGCTCGAAGTGACGGCGGCGCCTCCAGGGTGGTGGACTTGGTGACGCTCACGCTCATGCAGTACGTCCTGTCTATCGTCTCAGGAGTCCTCGTAGGGTTCTCGCTGGGTCTCATAGGCGGAGGCGGCTCGATCCTTGCAGTACCCCTGCTGCTTTACTTCGTGGGGCTCTCATCGGTGCCCAACGCGGCCCATATAGCGCTGGGGACGACCGCTCTCGCAGTAGGCATTAACGCGTACATCAACTCGTACATGCATCTAAGGAAAAGAAACGTGGCCCCCAGGGTAGGTGGGCTCTTCGCTGGCGTTGGACTCATTGGCAGCCTCCTTGGGACGTACCTGGGTCACATCACCCCAGGGGGTAAGCTTTTGCTGTACTTCGCGATCGCCATGATCGTCCTGGGCTTCTACATAGGCTTCTTGAGGAGCTCAGTCGCCGGGACCCACAACGAGCTTGACAGGGTGCTGGAGGCCTCAAGGGGATGCCCTAAGCTGACTTTAAGGACCACCCTGATGGTTTCCGTGACGGGCTTCGTCGTTGGGTTAGTAAGCGGATACTTCGGGATAGGGGGCGGGTTCCTCATAGTTCCCGCCCTCATGTTCTCCTCAGGCCTATGCATAGCAAGGGCCATCGGCACGTCCCTCATCAGCGTGGGCACGTTCGGGGTGGCAAGCGGCCTTGAGTACGCGGCCTTTGGAGACACGCTGTTCCTAGTGTCCGCGCTGTACGTTCTCGGCGGGGTTGCGGGGGGCTACGCGGGGACCAGCCTAGCGGTGAAGGCCCCTAGGAGAACTCTCCAGAGGGCCTACGGCATAATCATTGTGCTGGTCGGCGTCTACATGATATACAGAGTCCTGTCCCCTTAGCCAGCGACACGGATATAGGTCCCTTAGAGCGAGTAAGCCCGGGCACCCTTGGAGCTCAGGGTTGTCGTTGTAACCGGCGGTGACAGGGGCATAGGCAGGGCCGCAGCTCTAAGGTTCGCACGCGAGCAGTTCACCGTGATAATAACATATAACAGGAACAGGGAGGCGGCCGAGCGTACGATCAAAGACGCATTGGCCGCAGGCGCCCCCTCCGCTATGTACTACCAGCTCGACGTATCCGACTACGGGTCCGTCCTGAGGTTCGTCGATGAGCTTTCCAAGGTCCTCCCCTACGTGAACGTGTTGGTGAACAACGCGGGGATTATAGACTACTCACCCATTGAGGACCTAAGTCCGGAGACCTGGGACAGGGTGATAAGGGTGAACCTCTACGGCCCATTTTACCTCATAAAGGGCCTGCTCCCCATGATGAAGAGGGCGCCCTGGGCATCCATCGTCAACGTCTCGAGCATCTCAGGGGAGACGGGTAACGTGGTCGCCAGCGCCTCCTATGCGGCCGCCAAGGCGGGCCTGATAGGCCTGACCAAGAAGCTGGCTGTTGAGCTGGCAAAGTACGGCATACGCGTAAACGCCGTCGCCCCCAGCTTCGTCGAGACGGACATGACGTCCCAGCTGCTGTCGGACCCCAAGACGAGATCGCAAGTGATAGCCATGCATCCACTCATGAGGATAGCCTCGCCAGAGGACGTCGCTGAGGCAATATACTTCCTAGCCAACCCCGTCGCCTCAGCTAACATAACGGGCCACGTGCTCAACATAAACGGTGGGCGGTACACGTGATCCCCTGGTGCCCTGCGTGGCGTCCCAGGAATACACTTTTAAGATCGCCGTGGTTACCCCCGATATGCAGTGTTAAGCGTAAGCGACCTTTCAAGCCTGCTGGCGTACCTTAAGGAGACAGGCTACGCTGTCGCGTTCGGGTCAGCCGTCAATTTGGCCTTAACCTTATTCTGGGCCCTTCGCTGGAGGACTGGCCTCAGGTTCCTGGGACTGAGGGTCTCCTACTTTCAGGCATTAGAGGCGATAACGTCGAGCTTCCCTATAGGCGTCTTCATCCCCGGGAACAAGGTAGCACAGGAGGCCTTCAGGATAGCGTACGTGAGGTCGCAGAACATGGACCGGGGCAAGGTTATATCAGCGACAACGATGGAGTGGGTCAGCGAAGGTCTCGTGATAACGGCCCTTCTAGTCGTCGCCCTCGCCACCAAGGCGCCAATCGGCCTCGCGGGCATCGCCTACGCTGAGGCTGAACAGACCTCCCCCCAGGGGAGGCTGAGAAGAACGCTAACCGACCTGGCGACCTACATCAAGCTCCTGGCTTCAAACAAGAAGATAATGATAACCTACATGGGCCTCTCATTCCTAATAATAATGCTTGATCTGTTCAAGGTCGCATACATACTGGTGCTGCTAGGGTTCGTGCCTACGATTATAGAGGCCCTTGTCCTCTATATCGTAATAAGGGTCCTGTCAATGGCCCCCACGCCTGCCGGCGTTGGGGTCTTTGACGCGGGCTCCTTCACAGCCCTCACGCTCATGGGAGTGCCGCCCGGAACTGCCGTGCTATACGTGGTCGCTCTCAGGCTTGTCGATACGGTTATACCGGCCGCTGTAGGCCTTGTAGTGCTCACCGTGACAGGCTCGTGGCGCGTCCTCAACGAGGCCAGGAGGTGGATGAGACGTGGAGGCGCTTAGGGTCGCCCTCGTCTCTGACTGGTTCCTCCCACGCGTCGGAGGGGTAGAGGTAAGCATACATGAGCTCGCGAGGGGGCTGTCCAGGAGGGGGCACGAGGTCTTCGTCCTAACACATCCGAATTCCCTGTCAGGCGCCAGGCCGGCCCTCGATCGCATAGACGACGGGTACACAGTGTACTGGATCCCAAGTCGTTTACATGGGGCTGACGAGGTGACCGTTGACCCCCTTGCAGTCGTCAGGTCTCTCCTCTTCGTCAAGAGGAACGCCTTCGACGTAGTCCACTCCCACGGGGTTACCTCAACCCTTGGACTCATGACAGCAATGATTGCAAGGGGTGGCACTGGCATACCGAGCGTGCTCACGAACCACTCGCTGCTAAGCGACGGCCTGCGAGATCCCCTGAGGAGGCTAGTGAAGTACGGGCTCAGCTGGCCCAGCGTGCTCACAGGCGTCTCAAGGGCAGCCGCAAGGGACATCGAGGCTATTAGCGGCCGGCCCGCCGTGGTCACGCCCAACTGCATTGACGTCAAGGCGTGGCGCGAGACCTCGGAGCCCATCGATCTCGAGGGGGAACCCGCGATTGTAATTACGTCAAGGCTTTCTAAGAGGAAGAACCCCCTTGAGATAGCTAGGGTGGCAGAGCTTGTCCTGAAAAGGCTGCCCAGGGCCTCATTCCACGTGATCGGCGACGGCGCCCTCGGCCCTGCCCTGAGGGCCACGCTTGAAAGAAGGGGCCTTGACGGCAGGGTAAGGCTCCTTGGGATTAGGCCAAGGCGCGAGATCGCGAAGATACTGGCCTCAGCAGACTTCTTCGCCCTGACCAGCTACAAGGAGTCCTTCGGCCTCGCCGTCCTTGAGGCCATGGCCCTTGGCGCTGTCCCTGTCGTCTACAGGTCCCCTGGTGTCATCGACTTAGTCGAAAATGGCGTCAACGGCTTCGTCGTTAGCGACCCCCAGACCATGGCTGAGACCATAGCTTCCACCTATGAGGACCATGACCTCTATGCGAGGCTCTCCTGGGCCTCTGTGAAGCGCGCCGAGATCTTTGACTGCGGTAACGTAATAAGTAACTATGTGGAGCCGGCTTACAGCTCTGCCATAGAAGGGTGCCGCGAGTCTGACAGAAGGTTCCTGCTATACAGGTTCTACCGCACTCTAGTTGGCGACCCTGTCAAGGTAGGGGAGTGGTGCGAGGAGAGGAAGTGGTTGTATCATGAGCGGGCTAAGGAGGGTATTGTTCCTATCGTTCGACGTAGAGCCTGACGCTCCGCCCTATATTATGACGAAAAGGGGCGTCGAGGAAGGGCTGCCCGGCATCCTTGACGCGCTTGATGAGCTCAAGGTCAAAGCCACCTTCTTCGTTGTGGCCAGGCTGGCCGAGCAGGAAAGGCGGATTGTGAGGGAGATCGTTGAGAGGGGGCACGAGCTCGGCAGTCACGGCTATGACCACGTCAGGCTTGACAGGCTTACGCCTGCAGAGGCAGCGGAGCAGGTCGCCCGATCCATCGATGTGCTCAGGAGGCACTACGACGTGAGGGCCTTCAGGGCCCCAAACCTAGCCCCTCCAAGGGGGCTCGTCCGCGTGCTAGCTAGGCTCGGCGTTGAGGTCGACTCGAGCCTGGCCGCCTACAAGCCGCCCTTCCACAGGACGCCCTATTGCGACGAAGGCGTCCTGAGGGTGCCAGCCACCGTGACGAGCAGCACCCTGAGGCTTCCGGGGGCCGAAGTATTGATGCCCCGGGTACTCAGGACGCCTTACGTGACGCTTTTCGCTCATCCATGGGAGTTCGTCAAGGTTAGGCACTGGAGACCCGACATCTGGCTTGGGACCGGCCCTCGGCTGTACCTAAAACTTAAGAGCTTGGTGAAGGCCTACGTCGCCATAGGATACCAGGTCGCTACCGTGGGATCCGCGACGTCGCTGGTGAAGAGGTGTGGTGATGGGCAAGCTTAGAGACCTTGTCAACAGGGTTGCCCCCGCAACTGTTGGCCGGGCATTGGCTAGGCTCGGGCTGGAGCCTGACGAGCTAACTTACCTGGGCCTCGCGCTCGCCGCATTGACACCAGTAGTTGCCTGGCTCCGGGTGCTATGGCTAGTCCCTACACTCATGGCCATTGCAACCCTCATGGACGTACTCGACGGGGCAGTCGCAAGGGCGCTCAACAGGACCAGTCGCTTCGGCTCATACCTCGACTCAGTTACGGACAGGCTCTCGGACGCGCTGTTTATAATAGCCTTGATAGTTCTCGGCTCAAACGTCTACATATCTGTTATAGCGCTAACCTTCTCCTTCCTCGTCAGCTACGCAAGGTCAAAGGGGGAGCAGCTTGGGGTGAAGATGGAGGGCGTAGGCCTTGCTGAGAGGGGGGAGAGGTCCGTCCTCCTGTTCTTCGCAGCCATTGCAGTCGTGCTAGGGGGGACGGTCGTATGCAACGCTATATTGCTACTAGTCGCTGCGCTCGCTGCCATAACTGTTGTCCAAAGGTCAGTCCACGTCAGGCGGGCCCTAACATCATAGGACCGTTAGAGGCTCGCCTACCACTTTAGCGTCAACGCCGCTGAGCTCTGCGTTAAGGGCATTCTCCGCTGGTCAGCGATCCCTAGCACCTAGGTGACCCACAGGTCAAGGCGACCTGAGGCCGCTAACGTCGCCTTGGAGCAACGACACCAGTGAAAGCGCCTGCTGACAGCCACAGCAGCAATACCATCGTCTGCAGAGCGTCGTCTAGGCAGTCAGCCCGCGCGTGCCCCGCCCCTCAGCCTTTCCATGACCCAGTCCTCAAAAGACCTCCTGAGCGCCACAAGGTTTGAGGGCGTGTTGTCACCAAGCCCCTGGACGCTCAGCACGGCATCAACTAGGTCACGGGTTAGCTCGTCAAAGACCTTGTACGTAACCTCACCCCACGGCTCGGCTACGTAGGTTCTCTCGAGTAGCTTTACATCGCCGCACTGCACGTCCGCTGAGATCTTATATGGCTCAAAGGCGGAAACTACGGGCTTACCGAAGTAACCAGCCAATATTGCTAGGTTCCTCGAGCCGACCTTGTTGTAGACGCAGCCGTCGAGGGTAACGTTGTCAGCGCCTATAAGCACTACGTCCACGCTCCCTATCACGGCGCTGGCGGCGCTGTCGGGCAGAAGCTCTACGTCGACCCTTCTCGACCTCAACTCCGCTGCCGCGTTGCGACCCTCGCCGCCGGGCAGGCTCTCGAGGACGTAGACCTTCCTCAACATTTGACCAAGCGAAGAGAGCGTATCAATCACGTTAGTGCTGTAGCTGAGCGTTACAACAGTCACCGGGCCGTCCTTCACTAGGTCCCTCGCATGGGAGACGACCTTAGACCTTGACACCCTCATGTACTCTATGAATGCCTCAGCGGCATCCTGGACTGAGAACCCGCGGAGGCAGGCCTCCTTGAGGGTCCAGGCCAGGTTGGATATGCTCCCCATGGTGGGGTTCGCGCTGACCAAGAGCCTTTGAATCTCCTCGATGTTGTCGCAGCTAGCGCCCCCTGACCTCGCGTCGTCTATTATAGCTGTGGCGAGGGTCTCAGCGGACCATGCCGCGCCCCTCACCTGCTCCCTGGAGACAAGGGACACCGCCTGTGATAGGTACTCTAGCAACGCGTGCCCGCCTCGCTTACCTGGACTGCCAAGGATATAACGCTGCTTAGCAGGCCACGTTGCCCAGACGTCTTCATACAGTTAAGCTTAAATAATATGGATACCGTATCCAGTTCGTGAGCGCCATGAATAGAAGCGATTACGTGACCGTAGTAATCGCTGTCTTAGTTATTGTAGTCATGGCGCTTTCTCTTTACAACTCCGTCCAGCTCTCAAGGCTTGAAGGGGAGCTGGCCGGGCTGAGGGGAGGCGTGTCGTCAGTGAACTCGACCCTTCAGTACTCGATAGCCTACGAGAGGAACCTAACCGAGGTTGCTGCGTCCCTGGGGTCAGCGCTGGGTCAGGTCAACTCCAGCCTCTCCCAGGAGGTCAATGCCCTCAAGTCACAGCTCGCCCAGCTTGAGGCCAGGCAGGGCTTCCCTGCCGAGATAGTAGACGCCCTGAACAGAAGCGTCGTAATACCGTTAAGGCCTGTTCGCGTCGTTAGCCTTGACCCCGCGACTACCGAGATACTCCTCGCTATCGGCGCAGGGGGCCAGCTCGTCGGGGTCGACAACGACAGCGTTTCATACCTGCCCCCGCCCTTCAACTACACAATCCACATGATGGTCGCTAACGGTAGCGTGTCTGTCATAGGAAGCACCTACACCTCGCCCAGCATTGAGGAAATACTGTCGCTGAGACCCGACCTCGTTATAGGCACAGCGGGCTGGGGTTACAACAACTACGTCGCGACTACCCTCGCGCAGTACGGCATACCTGTAGTGCTCCTGCCCTCTACCTCGTCCATCGAGGACATATATAGGGCCGTAATTATGGCAGGCGAGGCCACTGGCCACCTGTCGGAGGCCGCTCAGGTGGTTGAGAACATGTCGGCACAGCTCACGAGGGTAGAGACGGTGGTCTCAGGCGCAACAGAGGTCAACGCGACCGTGATACTATGGGTAAACCCGACATATGTGGCGGGAGGAGGGACGTTCATAAGCGACCTTATTACGCTGGCCAGGGGGCTTAACGCCTTCGGGAACCTCAGCGGTTGGCCAGTCATAAGCCCCGAGGGCCTCCTGCAGGCTAACCCTAGCGTTATCATCATAGTGAGCAACGGGGGCCTCTTCAACGTGAGCTCGTTGTACGGGTGGCTCAACTCGACCATAGGTCCCGCCTACACCCGCATCTCGGCCATAAACCACGGAAGGGTCTATGTCATAACAGGCTGGTATGAGGACATCCTGAGCGAGCCAGCAGTCCTCGTCCCCCTTGGGCTGAAGCTGATCGCTATAATTCTGCACCCTGGATCCTTCAACGTTACGTCCTTACCTCAGGTGATTTCTCCCTCAGACCTTCCTCTGGGGCCTGGGTAGAGGGATTGAACAGGGTTGAGGGGACGCCTTGCCCTAGCAGCGACCATCGGCGCACTCCCTGTGACGGTAGCCTTATCCCTGTCCGTCGGGCCGTACAGGGACGTTAACTTTCTGACAGTCCTTGGGGTTGCAATTGGCGTCGTATCGGGTGGCGTCAGCTTTGACGTGTTAATGTACAGGGCCGTCAGGACCCTCGCGGCCGCCCTTCTGGGCGCTGGGCTGGCCGCCGCAGGGTCAACGCTTCAATTCACTGTTAGGAACCCTCTAGCAGACCCCTACCTGACAGGCATGGCGAGCGGGTCCCTACTTGGCGTTACGCTAGCCCTACTTGCAGGGAGGTCAACGTTTCTAGGGCTCTACTCAGCAGCCCTGGCCGGAGGCCTGGCGACCCTTGCCGCTGTCATAGCGGTCTCCAGCCTCGCTGGCGGAGGCCCCACAACGCTCCTCGTGACAGGGGTCGCCTTCTCCTACGTTATCAGCGGCGTCACCATGTTCCTCATGATAGACCTGGGCCCAAGGCTGCCGGGTGCCCTTTACTGGATGTTCGGGAGCGTCGCCTTCGTCACGATGCCGTTAGTTATTAGGACGCTCGTTGTTGTGCTCGCCTCCATCACTGCCCTCCTCCTTCTGTCAAGGCCCCTTAACTCCCTTTTACTTGGGGATGATGTGGCGAGGGCAATCGGAGTCAGGGTAAGGGCCGTGAGGGTAGTCGCATTCACGCTGGCCTCCCTTATAACAGCGTCCCTTGTAGCTATGGCCGGCCCCGTCGGGTTCGTCGGCCTAGCGGCACCCTGGCTTTCCAAGAGGGCCTTCGGAGTGAAGTTCGGGCTGAACCTGGCTACGTCAGCCGTGATAGGGGCTGAGCTCACTCTAGCAAGCGACGTTGTAGCCAGGGTGATCCTATACCCATCCGAGGCCCCGTTAACAGCCGTTACCAGCGTCTTCGGCGCCCCCCTCCTCGTTTACATCCTACTTAAGTCAAGGGGTGACTAGGGACGGCCTGCGTCACTATCAAAGGGGTCTCGTACTCGGTCAGGGGAAGGGGGATACTCAGCGACGTAACTGCCGAGATGTGCGGTGGTCTCAACCTAGTCATAGGGCCTAACGGCGCCGGCAAGACGACCCTGCTGAAGGTGGTGGCGGGCCTTGTCAGGCCAACGAGAGGCGTCATTCACATAGACGGGCACCCGCCGCTAAAGTCAAGGGACAGGATCTCCTACGTTCCCGCCCACTTCGCCACCGACCCCCTAGCGAGGGTCATAGACGTGGCGGACTCCATGAACTATGGCAAGGGGCCGGGCTGGAGGGATTCCCTCAGGAAGTACCTGCAGAAGCTTGGAGTTGGGTGGGCTGAGGAGAGGAGAATGTCGACGCTTAGCAGCGGCGAGCAGAGGCTCGCCCTTCTCGCGGCTGCCCTCTCGAGGGAGCCAGAGATACTGATTGCTGACGAGCCGACAGCATACCTAGACCTCGGCAACCAGGCCAGGGTCTTCTCACTACTTAAGGGCCTCACGAGGGACGGCGTGCTCGTGATAGCGGCCACGCATGACGTCAACTTCGTCAAGGCGGCGGACAGGGTCCTTCTACTGGACGGAGGGAGAGAGGCCTACTTCGGTGACCCAGACGGCCTAGGCTGCGAGCTCCTCTCCAAGGCATACGGTGTCAGGGTGTCCCTTGGGGAGGGGCTGACCGCATCCCTCTGGGAGCGCTTCTAGCAAAGAACATACTCAGACTTATTATCAAGTCAGACAAACCTCAGACGGGACCTAACATGGTCTCGTTGAAGAGGTATGAGCTGCCTCCTCTCCCTTACCCCTATGACGCGCTCCAGCCAGTTATAAGCAAGGAGACGCTGACTTACCATCATGACAAGCACCACCTCGGGTACGTTAACGGGGCCAACGCAGCCCTTGAGAAGCTTGAGAAGTACCTCAACGGCCAGCTGGAAAGCATTGATGTGAGGGCCGTCCTCAGGGACTTCGAGTTCAACTACGGCGGCCACATCCTGCACACCCTCTACTGGCTCAACATGGCGCCGCAGGGCAGGGGAGGCGGTAAGCCGGGAGGCTCCATAGCTGACGCCATAAATAGATACTTCGGCTCCTTCGAGAAGTTCCAGAAGCTGATGGGTGACGCCGCAAAGAACGTTGAGGGCGTCGGATGGGCCATCCTAGCCTACGACCCCGTGACAGGCGACCTCAGGCTGCTACAGGTCGAGAAGCACAACAATGTGGTGACGTCTAACCTAATACCATTGCTTGCGGTCGACGTGTTCGAGCACGCATACTACATAGACTACAGGAACGACAGGGCGAAGTACGTGGATAGCTGGTGGAGCCTCGTCAACTGGGACGACGTAGAGACGAGGTACCAGAAGGCCTTGAACACCCCGAAGCTGATCATATGAGCCGCAGTTAGGTTTTGTTTTTAATCGATATATTTACCTATCCTTAAATGCTTTCTGTTTTTCCTTTATTCTTGAGGTGAGGCGTGTGACCGTAAAGGTCTGGATAGAGCCCAGGGAGAACTGCATCGCGGACATGGTGTGCGTGAGCCTGTGTCCAGACGTGTTCGAGATGAACGAGCTTGACGGCAAGGCCGAGATAGTACCGAAGTGGAGACCCGACCCTGACAACAAGCAGCAGGGCTCAAGGAGCCAGGGTGAGACCACTGACGACTACCAGGACTGCGTCGACGCTGCCGCCACCAGCTGCCCCACGCAAATAATACACTACGAGGGACCTAAGGGGTCTCACTGAGCTGCCTTATCCTGGGCAGCGGCCGTCGCGCCAGCAGACCTCATTGCAATTCCAAGAGCCTTAAGGAGCGTGAGCATCACGCTGAGCGCGTAAGCTACGTCCTGGTCTGAGAGCGCCCTTATGAGATCTGATACGTTGGGCGACGTTAGGGCCTGCAAGCCCTTTCTAAAGCCTTCTATGGTCCTCTTCACCACCTCGGCGATCTGCGGGTCGCCAATAGCCTTAAGAACCTCGTCAGCTATGAGGGCAAGACCCCTAGCGGACCTTGCTATGTCCTCAGCTAGCCTTGCGACCTCCTCCGGGGGGAACTCTCTAACCAGCACTTCAACGATAGCCCTGGACGTCTTGTCGGCCCAATCCGCAAGCTTGTTGTAGGGTTCGCCCTGGGCGGACGAGAACGACCTGGCCAGAACGGGGAGGGCCCCAAGAAGGGAGGCGACGAGCCCGCCCACTGATAGCCCTATGGCCTTAGCAGCCTCCGCAATGCCCTCCTCGGTTCCCTTCTGCTCCATCTAACAGCTCCCCGCTAAGCTGTAATAGGGGCGGTTAATACGTACCTCGCGGCTTGATGGGGGAGGACGTCTACCACAGGATATATAGGATCCTGATGACAGTGCCCAAGGGCAAGGTCACGACCTACGGGGCGATAGCGAGGGCGGCAGGCGTACACCCGAGGCTGGTCGCGGCCGCCCTGAGGTACAACCCGCTACCCATCCTGATCCCTTGCCACAGGGTCGTCAGGGCTGACGGCTCCCTGGGAGGTTACTCGTTTGGGGGGCCCCAGGTCAAGAGGAGGCTCCTTGAGGCGGAGGGGGTAAGGTTTGACTGGAAGGGCAGGGTGCTCAGGGACTTCATAATCCATGACCTCTTCCCTATAGATAAAGATTTATGTGTAAAGCTTAAGTGACTAATTACCTCAAGGTGGCCTCAATGGACGATGCCAACCGCGGCAGAGCAGACGTAAGGAGGTCCTTGGCCTGGACGGCAGCCATAATAGTGACAGCCACCTTCGGCGCGCGATCGTCAAACAGCGTCATACCGTCATATGGCCAACTAATCGGCCGCGAATTCAACTTCTCAGCTACTGAACTTGGGCTGATGGCAGTCTCCTTCATGTTATCATCGTTCGTCGCGAGCGCGCTCATTAACGCGAGGCTGCATCCGCGTGCCCGCAGGAAGTACTTCATCGCCTCAGCCCTTGCCTACTCCCTGATATACCCGGCGTTCTACCTCGTTACCCCTGTCCTCATCTGGCCGCTCATGATAGCTGCCGGCCTCGCCCTCGGGCCCATAATGCCCAACCTAATGACGTCAGCCGGCAGCGTTGAGGACCCTGGGGCTAGGGAGAGGCTACTGGCCCTTTACACCCTCACCCTCAGCGTGTCCCTCCTCGTAGCTCAGACCCTGGCGGCCCTCGTAATACGGGCCGTCAGCGTGAGGGAGGGGTTCCTCCTGCTGGAGCCCCTTGCCGCGCTCGTCGGGGCATCCGCCCCGCTCCTTCCCTTCCCCAGCGAGCCATCGCGGGTAAGCCCTGGAGCCCATGCGCAGGTGAGGCCATCCAGCGTCCTGACCAACGAGGGCTTCATAGCCTCTGTCCTGAACAACCTCACGTACCAGGTTCCCTTCTCATACCTTACCGCGTTCGCTGCCGTCTACGCGGTTGACGAGCTCGGGGCCAAGGGGTGGCTGGGCGTGCTCGCCTACGCCCCCTTTTACACCACCTCGCTTGGGAGCAGGTTGATGATGACTATAAGGCCCCCGAAGGATATCGTGAAGTACATGGTAGCCGCGGCCGCGCTGAGCTTGATAGGCCTTACAGTTGCATGGGATTCTAGGTCTCTGACGGATTTCTACATCGCTATGACGATCCTTGGCATACCTCACGGGATGACGTACACCCTCAGCGTGCTCGCGATATCAAGGACGTTCAGGAGAGAGGAGCTGAACGCCGCCAACAGCTACTTCTTCTCAGTGATGATGATCATAGGCTCTGTGCTCCCAGCTTTGCTGGGGTGGGTGGCCGACAGGGTAGGGTACCGGGAGACCTTCCTGTTGATCACGCCAGCCGTGGCCGTGATCCTTGCCCTGACGCTCTACTTCGCGGTGAGGGCGAGGTACCTCAGGGGCCTGTAGGCGCCATTGACCATCTTACGGATAAAACGCCGTGAGTGGCCCCGTCCGTGGGCTGGGTTGAAGGTTAGGAGCAGGAGGCTGCTGAGGCTGCTTGAGACGCTGGTCGCCCCCTACTCGGTCGTCTCCAGGATCCTCCCCCAGCTTGTGGCCATCGTGATAGTAGTTGTAGTTGCTGCGTTCGTCTTCATGAAGTACCAAGGCCTTGACGTGGTCTCAGCCTTGTACGCCGCCGTGGGCCTGGTGACCACGATAGGACTATACACGCCGCCCATACAGGTCATGCCGGCCGTTGAGAAGGCCCTGTTGACCGTGATAGTCGCTTCATCTGTCGCCATCTACACAACCCTTATAGGCGGGATCATCAGAACCCTCACCGATAGGTCTGTCTGGGTTGACGCCCGTGCAAGGTGGAGGGCAAGCCACATGAGGGGGCACGTTGTCCTCCTTGGCGACCTGATAGAGGCCGCTCAGGAGCTTGAGGGCCTCGGATTTGAGTACGTAGTAGTTACAAAGGACCAGTCTATCGCGTCTAGGCTAGGCCAGGGGAGGGTGATATTAGGTGACCCCACCAGCAGGAGTGACCTGCAGGCCGCAGGCATTGACGGCGCCTCAGCGATAATCATATCGCTCGAGAACGATCTCGAGAACCTCGTGGCGCTCATAAGGGTTAAGGAGCTAAACCCGAAGGCGAGAGTCGTAGTCCTCGCCCACCACGATGACCTCCAGGACGTGTTCAGGAGCGCTGGGGCCTCCAGCGTCATCAGGTTCAAGAGGCTGCTGGGGCGGGCGCTCGTGGGCCTGGCGCTGTCAGGCAACGTTGGCGGCGTCCTGCTGGAGTCCACTGAGGCCTCATCCCGAGCCCTGAGGAAGCATGGCTACGGCGTCGGCTTCTTCGTCGTCAAAGAGGGCTCCAAATGTGACGGGGCTCCATTGGGTCAGCTGCCCGAGGGCGTGACCCCAATACTTGTCGAGAGGGGAGGCTCGTTCACCCCCTACTTCAGCAAGGACTTCAGGCTCAGGGCCGGGGATGGCCTCGTCGTCATAGGGGACCCTCGCATATTTCAGGAGCTGAGGGATATGTGCGGGGGCGATGAGCGGTGAGGGCCCTGATAGTATCGGCGCCTACGCTTGACGAGCTAGAGTTCGCCGCCACTGGCATGACCTCGGTTGCGCCAGGAGGGCCTGGTCTCTTCGCAGGCATTACCTACAGGAGGCTCGGCTACGACGTCTGCTCCGTGGGCCCCTATGGTGTCAGGGTAGCGAATGTAGTCAAGTTCGAGCTTTCGCTTGGGCTGAGGCGCCTGTGCTGCGATGGTGCCGGCGAGGGCTTCGTGGTACACCACACCTATCTAGCCACAGGTCAGAGGAGGACGAGGATAGTGTCGAGGGCAAGCCCGTTAAGCCCCAAGAGCGTAGCTGATGCTATTAGGGAATGCGACCCAGACATAGTTCTCGTGTCCCCTAACTTCGACGAAGCCCCGCTTGATATAATCAGGGCCGCGGGTCCTAGCGACAGGGTCGTACTTGACGTTCAGGGTTACGCAAGGTCCGGCGGCGACGGCTGGTGGAACCTGATACCGGCGTGGTCCGCGCGCCTCGTCCACATGTCCGACGACGATGGTCCCTACACAGTTGCCCGGGAGCTCTCGAGGAAGTTCGATGCCCTGCTCTACACAGTCGGCCCTGGGGGGGCTGTCGCATTCCATCGGGGCCTGGCGACCGCCATGCCCTCTAGCGGTCCCACCCTTGATGACAGAACTGGGGCGGGTGACGTGATCACTGCCCTAGTGTCCCACAACTTCATAGTCAGGGGGCTGCAGCTTGAGGAGGCCTACATGGAGTCCCTTGACATCTTCACATCGATTCTCAAAGAGGCGATCGCCCTGAGGAGGGGAGCCTTTTTAGGCAAGGGTGGCTGAGAACCAAGCGAGCAAGGCGTGGCATCGCCGAGCTTCATAACATTAGGCGGCGCTGTAAGCGTTGTAAGCGGCGTAGTTGCCCTCTTCGTGAGCTACACGGCCTACCGCTTCCTTAAGATCGGCGACGTCAATATTCTCACATACATTAGCGTCAGCTTCATGCTGCTTGGCGTGGGTTTGATCCTGCAGGGCAGCCTGGGGGTCATGCTAGGCCTGAGGCTAGGTAATATCTACGAGGACGCTCGGGCAGCCTACCTGATAGGCGTCATATACCTGGTCGTCCAGAACGTGGCGTACCTGATGTTGGTGATAGGCTATGCGAGGTCTGCCTTCGCCCCGCTTGCCCCAGTTGCCCCAATGGTAATTATTACGCCCCCACAGCTCAGCAGGCTCTTCCTGCTTGGCCACCTAGTGTTCGACGTCTCCCAGCTCGTATCGGTCCTCCTGCTGATGATGCTCGTATTTGAGGCCCTGCTTGCCTCGAGCAGGAGCGGTGGCTCCTTCTCTAGGCTTGTCCTAGTGGCCTTCGTTGTCCTTCTGCTGTCTCACGTCACTATGCTTTACGCCTCCCTTGTCCTAACGCCGTTCTACTATATAGTCGGCGAGCTGGTTCAATTCGTCTCCTTCGCCCTTCTGCTGCTGTTCCTCCTCGGGTGGTACCGGGTTGGCTAGCAGGGCCCCTCCCAGGAGCAGGCTAAGGATATACCTCGACCTGATGAGGAGCATAGAGTCCGAGGGAGGGAGGGCGAGGTTCTCTCACGTGCTCTCCGATGCGAATGTCCCGTACGAGCGATTCCTAACCTACCTCGCTGAGCTCGAGGAGAGGGGTCTCATAGTTGAGGAGAGGGGCGAGGACGGGAACTACCTCGTGCTGACCGATAAGGGAAGGGAGCTCCTGAGGGAGCTCAAGAGAATGGAGTACTTCCTGAGGGGGTTCGGGTTCTCACTATAGACTGGGAGTCCAAGAGCCTTATTAGCAAAGCAAGTCAATATTCGAGCTGACAACAGCTATGCACAGCGAGCCGCTGACAGCTCTCGGCCATGACAATTCTATGGCGGTAAGGTTCGGTCAATTTAATGAGGTGATGCGAGACAGGCGACTAAGGGTGCTGCTCATAGCTGAGCTGGACCCAAGGATAGGCTGGCTAAGGAGGGGTCCTCAACTTAGGGTGAGGCACAGGCCCAGGGGGGTCAGGTATTACCTGCCAGGCGAGCTAAGCAAGCTATACGTGGTACCTCCCAGCTATGAGAGGCCATCAGTCGCTGAGATAACCAGGTACGTGTTCAGGCAGGCTGCCAGGCTTATGAGGCCAGCTCTCGGGAAGGGCTTCGACCTGGTCCACACTTTCTTCGTTGACCTAACCAGGTTCTCGGCGCCCTGCGTGCACGAGTCCGACCAGAGCATTGGCCAGTACCTTGAGGGCTACCTCAGCCTTGACGGGGTCTCGGAGAGGCTCCTCAGGCCCCTGACAGAGGTCCTGGTGGAGAGGTGCCCGGCTGTTGTAACTTGGTCTTCGTGGGCCGCCAAGGGGTTCGTGGTCGATGGAATCGAGTACTCGAGGATCCACGTGGTCCCGCCCCCCATGGGGCTCGGCGAACAGAGACCTCACAGGGGCGTCAACCTGCTCATAGTTGGCAGGGACCCCTACAGGAAAGGCCTCGACCTGGCCCTCAAGGCCTTCGAGAGGGCCTCAAGGGGTGCCGACGGGATTGCCAGGATGTACGTGGTGGGCCCCGGCAACGCTGTTGGCGAAAGGAGAGGCATCGTAACCCTCGACAGGGTAACCGAGGAGTACCTTTACAATGAGCTGCTTCCCCGCACTGATGTTGTGCTCGCGCCCAGCCGGGCGGAGGCCTACAACCTCACAGTGCTTGAGGCCATGGCCCACGGCGCGGTGCCTGTCGTCTCAAGGGTTGGTGGGCTGCCCGAGCTTGTGTCTGACGCTGGGTTCGTCATCGAGCCTGACGACGTGGACTCCCTTGCGGACGTAGTTGAGGAGCTGATAAGCGATGGGGCGCTTAGGGCGAAGCTCTCCTCCAGGGCCCAGGAGCTGATCTCTGTGAGACATGACCCAGAGCGGGTTGGGGAGAGCCTTCTGAAGGTCTACAACAGGGCCGTGGAGGAAGGGTCTTGAGGAGGGGGGCCTCGGCCCTAGCGGCCACGGCTGCCTCCACCAGGTTCTCTACGTCCATCCTTCAGGCCGCAACACCTCTCCTGCTTGCATGGGCTGGGGTCAGGCTCTACGGCATAGCCCTCCTGACGATAGCCCTCTGGGTAGGGTCAGGCGTCGGCTCCCTGCTGGCTGCGGCTCTGGGCGACCCCAGGAGGGTGAGCGTTACGGGCCTCCTCACCATGGCGGCTGGCACGCTAACCCTCTTCCTAGAACCAAGGCTCGCTGTGGTTTGCGTACCCCTGGCGGGCCTTGGCTCAGGCCTGGCTGCCTCCATCCTCCCACCGATCCTTCACATGATGTCTTCGAGCGACAGGCCCTTTGAGGGCGTTGCCAGGTACTCCCTCTCCCTATCAGTGGGGCTCGTACTAGCTATGGCGTTCACGTCGCTGGCCTCCATGTCCTCAATACGCCTTGCCTTCATCGCTTCGGCCCTGGTCTCGCTGTCGATAGCTCTTGTGCTTGCCGTTTCACGGATCGAGGTGCCCATGGTTAAGGTTGAGGTCCCGAGCCCCGCAGACGCTCTCGCACTGCTTGCGAGCAGGCCCTTCGGCCTCCCCTTTACATCCAACTTAGCTTACTCGCTTGTCCTGCCAATGATAATCTCCTACTGGTCCCTCTACTCCCTCAGGGTTGTGGGCATCGCGCCTGAGGTCTCCTACGCCATCCTAGCCGCCATGTTCCTTTCCTCAGGCGTCATCAGGTGGCTGTCTGCGGGGCTCAGGGATGTAAGAAAGGCCCAGCTCGCCTCTGAGATCTTCCTCGTGGCGTCCCTGTCCCTAATCGCGACAAGGCTGTGGTGGCTGGTAGTCACGGGTGTTATCTTATTCTCAGTTCCCCACTCGCTGATCTACCCGACCACGCTCTACCAGGCCCTGTCGTCAGGGGGAGACCCTGTCAAGGCAAACTACGTCTTCCTGGTCTCCTCAGGCGCAGGTGAGGTTCTGTCTCCTGTCCTGGCGGCGCTAGTCATCACTAAGGCTGGGCTAGGAGCGCTATATTTCGCCGCCTTGCCGATATCGGCCGTCTCCCTTGCAGCCTCGGTCCTCTAGCCAGAACAAGCAAATTATAGCCGCCTCGGTCAGGCACATAGGGAAAGCCCTTTGGGTCCAGACGAGCTCAGGCTCCTGGCGGTCGAGGTAGCTGAGGCTGCCTCGAGGCTCCTTGCCGAGAGGGCCTGCAGCGACCTGACAGACGTAGTCAGGGGGGATACGATAAGGGCTGACCTGGTAGCTGAGGACGTGATAAGGGAGGCTATCAGGAGGAGCCTCAGCGACTTCACCATGGTGTCTGAGGAGAGCGGCGTTGCTGGGTCCACAGGCTACGTCTTCGTCGTAGACCCCCTTGACGGAAGCCTGAACTACGAGCACTGCATAAGGTGGTCCTCCGTGTCGGTTGCCGTGGCGCCCCCCGGCTCAAGGAGACTGAGCGATGTTGTGGCAGGTGCCGTGGCGCCCCTGTGGGGGGAGACGCTATCCTTCGCAAGGGGGGAGGGCTGCTACGAGGGGAATAGGAGGGTATACCCGAGGGCCTCAGGGGGCAGGATCGCGTTCACGTACGTCGAGTCCCTCGACGACGCCGTCAAGGTTAGCAGGCTCTTCACAGCATTCCCCGGGCTCAAGATGAGGAGCCTGGGCAGCGCTGCGCTGGAGATAGCCTCGGTCGGGCTAGGGAGGGGCCTGCTGTTCGTAGACCTCAGGGGAAAGCTCAGGAATGTTGATGTTGCGGCGGCAGTCGGGCTCGCAAGGGAGTGCGGCGCGCGGGTCTTTAACGAGACAGGGGCTGACGTGGACTCCACCATAACGGAGGTCTCCGTCGTAGGGAACGTAATAGTGGCAAGGGGCGACCATAGGGCGATCCTAGAGGCGATATCAGGTGGTGGAAGCGCCCCCAATGCGGTACCTCAGCAGGGCCACGACCCCTCCCATGCCTGAGATGACGGGGGCCGCCGGCGATTCGGGCGTCACCATGATAACCCTGCCTCCCTTCCTCTCAATGGCCTCAACGGCCCTTGTGAACTTCTCCCTGGTCTCCTGGTCGGGCGAGTAGAGGTACTCGTCTAGCACGACTGCCCTGTCAACAGCCCCAAGCTCGGCTGCGCGAAGCACCTCGTCAATTGTGTACGCGACTGTCGAGGGGTCCCTGGAGATCCTCTGTAGGAACTCCTCGAGGACTTCCTGAGCCTCAACGCTGTCTATCTCCCTGAGGGCCCTGATTATGGAGTCCCTCCTCATAGCCTCGTACAGCCCCTCGACGCCGCCGCTCGAGGTCGTGTCCACGATGATCTGGACCGAGGGAGCCATTGACCTGACCCTCTCTGCGAGACCCTCCTTGAGCGGGCCCGGCCCAACTATCACAGCAGTCAAGGCGCGCTCCTGAGACAGGGCCCCGACCACTATGCCTGACACCTCTGAGAGCGCCTCGCTGAGCCTTTCCTCCCTCCCCGGGTCGTCCTTCGGGCCTAGGGAAAGGGCCTTGTCCAGGATGACCCTGAGCCCCTCTGACCTCAGCAGGCCGACCGCGACCTCGTCGTAGTCGATCGCTACTATTACCGCCCTGCCTCTTGGGCCGCTCTCGGCCATCTTCCTGATGGTCCTCTCGTCCCAGCCTTCCTCCCTCAACAGCAGCACCGGCTGGTTCAGGGCTATGTAGGCCGACTGGTGCCGCCCCTTGACGCCGAACCTGTCTGGGCCCTCCTCTATGACGCCAAAGACCCTCAGGGCCCCCGAGAAAGGCTGGAATTCAAGGGACTCCAGCCTGAGGGTGACCTCTATGGGCCTCCTCTGCTTCTCCTTGGCGTCCCTCCCAGCTACGTCACGGAGGACGACTAGCCTGAGTCTGTCTCCCCGCCTCAGGCTCAAGGCCAGCGTCCACAGGTCCTCCTCGCTCCTGGGCAGGACCTCGATCACGCGCCTCTTAGAGTCGAGTACCTTTACCTCCAAGCTCGCTTACGTGACGCACGCTAGAGCTTAAAGCTCAGCGAGGTTCAGCAACTAGGGGGAAGCTGTTGGCAGTTGACGTCAGGTCCACCCTGCCGACAAAGATTAACCTGATAAGGCTTCGAAGGGAGTACGCCACAATAAAGAGGATAAGGAGGGTGATGGAGGAGAAGAGGGAGGTGCTCCTGCACTACATCAGGAGCGTGGCCGAGGAGTACAACAGGTACCAGAAGGAGGTGTACGGTTTCCTTGAGGACATGTTTACCACGTTCTACAGGGGCGAGGCCGCCGAGGGCGCCGAGAGGACATGGGCGCTGGCGAGCGCCGTGAGGGACGAGCTGAAGGTGAGGAAGTCAACTATGGTGTTGTTCTCCGTTAAGACGCCGGTGTTCCAGCTAGTCCCCGAGTCCATAGCCTCCCCTGCCCTCCCCCCTGGCGTCTCCCCAGACCTTGTCGAGAGCTACGTTATGCTGAGGGACGAGCTGCCGGCCATACTCAGGCTGGCCCAGTACGAGGAGACCGTCAAGAGGCTCATAGAGGAGCTAAGGGACACGCAGCGACTAATAAACGCCATGGACTACGTGATAATGCCAAGCTATGAGAGGGCCATGAAGTTCATCTCAATGGTGCTCGAGGAGAGGGCAAGGGAGGACTTCGTAAGGCTCAAGCACCTCAAAAGAAGGCTTGTGGCCGTGGAGGAGAGGGCTACGGTCACGGGAAGAGCGCCCCAGCAATGATGAGCACCACTGCCATCGCTATCATGACCGCGACGAACCTGCCCGGCGTCAGGTTGCCAAGGGCCTTGACCCCCCTCGCTATCAGGATCGCTCCCCCTATCGTTATCACGCCGAGCAGCAGCCCTATCCCTATGATCACAAGGGCGTAGCCGACGCCGCTGAGGCTGGCCGGCTGAAGCCTTCCGAAGACCCCGGCCACGGCCGCCTGCAGTGTCTCCAGGCTCACCCTAGACCCCAGTCGCTTGTTCGGCGCCTGGAACATCTAGGCCATATGAGTCAGTAATACCTTAAAGCACAGGGCGGCCTTAGGGCCGAAGGGGTCCGCGTGTCCGCCCTCCAGGGCCCTAAGGCGTGGCTCCTGACGATAGGCAACGAGATACTCATAGGCAGGGTAGTTAACACTAACGCGGCATGGCTTGCCAGGAGGCTCACCTTCCTGGGGTTCAACGTCGAGAGGATAATAGTGACGCCTGACGAGCCATCCGAGGTAGCGGCCGAGATTAGGAGGGCCCTTGAGAGAGGTGACGTCAGGGTCGTAGTGACGACCGGCGGGCTCGGGCCGACATACGATGATAGGACGCTTGAGGCCGTGGCGCTGGCCCTCAGCAGGAGGCTCGTGCTTAATGAAGAAGCGCTGAGGTGGGTGCGTCAGAAGTATGAGAGCGGGGGGATGGAGATGACCAGGGAGAGGGAGAAGATGGCGTACCTGCCAGAGGGGGCCGCCCCCATAATGAACCCCGTCGGCACGGCGCCCGGGGCCCTTGTTAAGGCAGGCGAGACGATCATAGTTTCGCTGCCTGGCGTCCCGGCAGAGATGCAGGCGATGTTCGAGGAGGTGATGCCGACCCTGAGGGGGCTGGCGCCCCCGCTTAGCGTCGCTGACTGCGGCTTTGTCGTAGTCGGCGTGCCCGAGTCAGCACTGGCACCATATGTTGAGGAGTCTGAGAGGAAGAACCCCGGCTGTTATGTGAAGAGCCACCCGAAGGGGCACGAGATAAGGGGCCCCGTACTCGAGATAAGGGTTCTCGCCTCAGGCAGGGACCCCAGGGAGGCGAAGGAGAGGGCGCAAAGGGCCCTTGAGGTGGTGAAGGGGGGTGCGAGGTCGCTCGGTGGAGAGGTTACTTCGGAGGATTGTCAGGAATAAGATCATAATGACAGTCGCGATAGCCCTGGCCGGGGGGGCCATGGTGGCCTTGAGCCCAGAGGAGGGGCGATGGCTCCTGTGGGCCGGGGCCGCGATAATGATCGCCTCCCCGTGGATTTCATACGTGCTGATCCTAGCGCTCTACAGGGAGGCCGTGATCAACTACAGGGATGACGAGGGTCAGTAGCGTTTACAACATAGCGTTATTACCCCTATCGGGGATGCAATCTCTGGGCTGGCCTTGAGCACAGCGCAGAGGCCTCCTAACCTGAAGGTTAGCGGCGACGAGGACCTGGTAAGGCTCGCCGAGGACGCGCTAAGGGAGGTGTACGACCCCGAGATCCCCGTAAACGTCTACGACCTAGGCCTCATATACCAGATTGACGCCAGGAGGGTCAACGGCAAGCCTAAGGTCAGGGTCATAATGACCCTCACCGCGATAGGCTGTCCAGTGACCGGCTCAATACTGGCGTATGTTGAGCAGGCCCTGCTTGACAGGATCCCTGGGCTGACCGAGGACAACCTAGAGATCGAGGTCACCTTCGACCCGCCGTGGAGCCCCGACATGGTGAGCGAGGCGGGTAGGGAGATGCTGAAGGAGGTCTACGGCTATGACGTTGTTGAGGACTGGAAGAAGCGCATGGCTGAGCTGAGCGAGGGCTCCGAGGGGGGAACTCAGCAGGGCTCCTAGGGGGTTCAGCCTGGCCTTGTGGCTCATCGGCATAGATGAGGCAGGAAGGGGCAGCCTGGTCGGTGAGCTCATGATAGCAGCCTTCGCAATAGAGGAAGGGGATGAGCCTGAGCTGGTCAGGATCGGCGTGAGGGACAGCAAGCTGCTGAGCAGGACAAGGAGGGAGAGCCTTTACTTGGATCTCATGCGACTAGGAGTCTTCGCGGTGCTGCCCATACGTCCGCAGCAGATAGACTCGGAGAACGTTAACAGGCTAGAGGAGAGGAGGGTTATCGACCTACTTTCGATCGTCTTCAGGAGGGTAGGAGGGCCCAGGGCAGTCAAGGCAATTTACGTCGACAAGTTCGGCGAGCTGCGGGAGGCGCCTGGCTGGCTGAGGGCTGCCGGGTACAAAGGGGAGCTGGTTGTGGAGCCCAAGGCTGACTTGAGGTACCCTGTGGTCTCGGCGGCAAGCATAATCGCTAAGGTTGTGCGCGACAGGAGGATCGACGTGCTTAGGTCTATGTACGGCGTGAGGGGGAGCGGCTACCCGGCTGACCCTGAGACTAGGGGCTGGGTCATGGATGTGATAAGGTCGGGGCAGAGACCCCCAATAATCAGGTACTCCTGGTCAACCTTGGAGGGCACCGACGCCTTCGTGAAGAAGGTTAAAAGGTCCCGTAGGACACTTGAGGACTTCATGGTATAGGGGTGCCGAGCACGGGGGGCAAGGGGCAGGTTAACACGAGGCCGTTCGAGGCCCTGCTCAGGCTGATGGACAACTACGGCTATAGCGTACTTGGCTCCAAGGAGTGGCTCGAGAACGAGAGGCTCTACAGGCTCGGGTTCCAGTACGCCGCCGTTGAGACCCTGGTGAGGGAGTACCTCTTCGCCGAGGAGGACTACAGGGGCAGGAAAACCTATGAGACCGAGTGGAGGGGGGGAAGGAAGGTCATAGTCTACGGTAAGGGTGATGTGAAGTCTGACGTTGTCATTGTCAAGAAGTCCTCCCCCACGGAAAGGGCCATCCCCTGGAGGGCCCTCCTAGACTACCTACCTCAGCCGCCCCTCCCCCTGTTCGTAGTTGACCTCAGTATGAAGTTCCTTCACACCCCAGAGGAGCTCTCGAAGCTGAGGCTCCAGCTGGCGATCTCGCTCTCGGTGCTGAGGGAGCACCTCTGGGACGCCCACTTCTCGATAACCGGCGCTGACGACGAGACCGCGAGGTGGCTTGGCGAGGTGATGGGGGTGAACAAGGTCTCAATAGTTAACGCGAGACCGAGCGAGGTTCTGTGGGGGTACGATGCGGATAAGGTCATAATACTGAGGGCTGACGCCGCGACCCCCCTGAGGCCTGAGGACGTTATAGGGGCCGACGCATTCCTCATAGGCGGCATCGTTGATAAGATACCCAGGCCTGGCCTCAGCAGGATGCTCGACAGCCTCGTGCCCTGGGGGGTCCCCAGAAGGATCGAGCTTAGGGGGTCAGTGATAGGGGTGCCTGAGAGGATCAACAGGATAATTGAGATACTGCTGAAGGCCAGGTACGTCTACAACGGCGACGTTGAGAAGGCCGTGATAACGACAATGACTAAGAAGGACAGGGTTGCTAGGGCGTACAGGGAGATAGTGAAGAACATGAGCGAGAAGGGCAGAAGCTATGTCAGCCTCGAGCTATATGACGAGCTCAGGAAGTGGCTCCCTCTGACAATGGACGAGTTCGAGGAGGCCGCCCGGAGGGCCCACGCTGAGGTCAGGCACTGAGGTCAGAAAGGCTTATAAGCAGGGAAGCCGGGTCCTGGTAATCGCCCGGCCCGGCCATAGCGGCCGGGCAACACCCGGACTCGTTTCGAACCCGGAAGTTAAGCCGGCCGCGTTGGAGGGGCCCGTGAGGACCGAAAGGCCTCGCAGGCTCCCCCAAGCCGGGGCCGGGCGTTACACTCACCTTGAAGGCGTTTTTGGGGGAGATCACCACCTCTCCGCGTGATGCGCTCAAAAACCCTTCTCAGTCGAACCCCCTAGGGTAGCCTTGGGCGTACTGATCAAGGACGTCTACAAGAGCTTCGGAAGCCACCTGGTGCTCAAGGGTGTAAACCTTGAAGTGAGGGACGGTGAGCTCTTCGTCATACTCGGCTATTCGGGCTCAGGGAAGACCACTCTGCTCAGGTCCATAGCTGGCCTTGAGAGGGTCGACTCAGGCCACATATACATAGACGGGGCTGACGTAACGAACCTGCCGCCCTCCCGGAGGTCGGTGTCGATGCTGTTCCAGAACTACGTACTCTACCCCCATAAGACCGTTCTGGAGAACATACTGATGCCCATAGAGGGAGAGTCTGACGCGTTGAAGAGGGTAAAGGAGATGGCTGAGGAGCTGGGGATAGTGGACCTCCTAAACAGGTACCCCTCTCAGCTGTCAGGCGGCCAGCAGCAGAGGGTCGCCCTCGCCAGGGCCCTCGTGAAGCGGCCTAAGGTGCTCCTGCTCGACGAGCCGCTTAGTAATATTGACGCTCCCCAGAGGATAGCGGCGCGAAGGTTCATCAAGGAGCTGCAGAGGAGGGAGAAGATAACGACGCTGTACGTGACCCATGACCAGATAGAAGCCATGGCGGAGGCGGACCGCATGGCGATAATGATGGACGGCCGCATACTTCAGGTCGGCACGCCCGAGGAGCTCTACACAGAGCCGGCCAACAAGTACGTAGCCTCATTCATTGGCGACCCGCCTATGGCTGTGATAGACGGCAAGGTCCTCAACGTGCAGGGGTCCGTCGGCGTGAGGGCGGAGGACGTAATAATTGGGGACGGGCCCTACGAGGCAGTAGTTGAGGACGTGGAGTTCCTGATGGGCAGATACCTCGTCCACCTCAACTTCAAGGGGGAGGAGCTTAGGGGGTACTCGAGTCGGAGGCTGAGAGAGGGGGATACTGTGAAATTCTATATTTCTAAGATGAAGATCTTCAACGAGCAGAGGTCATAACTTAAAAACCCCGCCTTGACAGGTACGCCGGGTCCCAGGCATGCCAGTAGAGCTGTACTCCCTTGAGGACGCGCTCAAGGTGGCGCCCAAGGCAGTCGAGTGCCGTGTTAAGAGGGTGGCCAGGGACGGCAAGGCCAAGGTTAAGCTTAGGACCAAGAGGTACCTATATACTCTCAAGGTGGACCCCTCACAGGTCGACGATGTGATATCAAAGCTAGGCTGCAAGAATGTTATCGACGTGGACGCTGAGATAGCGAAGAGGAAGAAGGAGAAGGCTGAGGCCAGAAGGGCGGCGAAGGAGAAGGCTGAGGCTGTGAGGCAGCCCGAGCAGCCGCAGGGAACCCCGCAGCAGCCCGAGGAGGCCCAAGCGGCTCAGCAGGCCGAGGCCAAAAAGGGAGAGGGAGGAGAGGGCAAGTCATCCTGAGATAGCCCGCCCCCAGGAGCAACCTTAGCTGCTATAATAGGTAGTGGGGCCGCCTGACTCCCTGTCAGAGAGCTTTTGCCGGCAGGCGCCCAGCCTCCCCCCAAGCGTGGCAACCCTTGTCGACACGTACCACGTCAGGGCCCTGGGGACCACAAGGCCTACGAGGTAGATGAGCGGGTTGATCCTCATCGAGGCCCCAGCCGCCCTCGGGTGACCCCCTCCGCCCAGCGCCTTAGCTATCACCTGAACGTCTGCCGATCCCCTGCTCCTTAGTGACAGCGAGACCTCCGCGAAGCCCTTCCTCTTAACCATGACTGCCACGTCTGCCGACATCCTTGACACAAGCGCCGAGCCGATTATGCTGTCTGAGGGAAGCTCAGTTTTCCTCAACACGGTGACTACAGAACATCCCCCGGCCCTGGAAACGGACGCAGTTGACAAGTCTGAGGTCGAGTTGCTGAGCTCTTCTCTGAGGTAGCTCAGGAGCCTGCCCTGAAGCTCGTCGTCCCATAGGACGCCAGAGTAGAGCTTCTCTATCATATGAAGCCTCCACCTGTTCTTTGCCTGGCCGTTCGAAGAGCCGGACACCCTCATGAGCTTGGGGGCGAGGGGGTCCCTCCAGGTCCACAGGTCGGCCGAGCAAACGGCGCTCTCGAGCCTTGCAAGGTACTCGTCGGGCTGCACCCCGTAGAGCTTGGAGGCGTACCTTATCACGACGCCTGCCCCGCAGGTGCCCCTGTCAACGAATAGCCTTGCCCCGGCCCTGGTGACGGAGGCCGCCTCCTCCTCGCCCCAGACGTGGTGGTCGTACCACTCAACCTTCACGTCGCTGTTGATGAGAGCCGCGACAAGCCTGAGGGCCTCAGGGGTGGAGTCCCTGTTGTACCCTATGTCCATGATGATGACCTTGTCCCCAGGCCTCGCAATATCAGCCACGTCCCTGAGGACCTCGTGAAGGCTGTAGGGCTCTGCGAAGAAGATCAGAGCCCTGTCGGGGCTCGTTGAGGATATCCTTAGGTACGCTGCGGCCGCCGCCTCGCCGTCTAGGTCCGTGTGGGTTACGAGGATCAGCTGGCCGCTAACCGAGCCCATACCTCCTCGCTGCCCCCTCTATCCTGGGCCTGAGCAAATCGTACGTCTCGTCGAGGGCCTGGGATATCACCTTGGCGCCGCCTATCACCGTTATGTAGTTCGAGTCGCCCTTCCACCTCGGCACCACGTGGATGTGCACGTGGCCCGGCACGCCGGCCCCTGCCACATCGCCTATGTTGACGCCAACGTTGAAGCCCTCTGGCCTGTAAGCCTGTCTAAGGGCCTCTATTGAAGCCTTCACAAGCCTCACCATCTCTAACATCTCCTCGTCCGTTAGGTCCTCGACACTAGGGACGTGCCTGTAGGGCGCCACCATCAGGTGACCTGTGTTGTATGGGTACTTGTTAAGGATCACAAAGGAGGCCCTCCCCCTGTAGACTATCAGGGCCTTCCTGTCGTCGCCGATATGGGGGGCCTCACACAGGAAGCACCCCCCTTCCCTCCTCTCAACGACGCCCGTTATGTAGCTCATCCTCCATGGGGCCCAGAGCACCGAGTACCACGGTCTCGGCCAGTCCATTCATGCCACCCTTAAGACGACCTCCAGGGCCAGTGAGACCGGTAGGGCGAGGAGAATAAATGTGACGTATGGAAGGCCGGGCTCCGCCCTCACCTTCTCTCTGCCCCCCTGACAGGCCCTCACGGAGGCCTCGCTGGGCACGGCAGAGGTTACATCAGTCCCGCTGGGGAACCACCACCTGAGGCCCCCGACGAGGGCGCTGCACGAGACCTCAGCCCCCCTCACGCAGGCGAGGGACCCGCAGACCCTTTTTGCGATCACTGCCCTTGCAACCAGCTCGGCCCCCGACGCAATGAGGAGCACAAGGTATATGGGCGGTATGATGCCGCCAGGCGGGGGCGCGGGCAACGTCAGCGCTATCGCAAGGACTGCCCAGAAGTCGCCCTCCCCCATGAGGCCGAGGAGAGAGGCCAGGCCGACGGAGCCTGCCCCCAGAAGGCTCAGCCCGTAGAACACGGCCAGCGACCTAATAGGGTAAAAGCCCGAGTACGCGGCCAGGGACACGGCAAGGCCAACCTTTGAGCCTGTCACCCAGAAGCTCTCAGGCACCTCCCGGTAGTCCCAGTCTAGCTTTGCGGGCACCGCCGCCATAGCTATGGCTACGAGCCAGGGCAGGATCAGGGAAGGTGGGCCCAGCCCTCCCATTCACTCCTCCTCAGCGTCCCTTACGCCGTACTCGGTTATAGCGAATACTGTCTCCCCCTCGGGCAGGTGAGGCGCGTCGACGACCCTGGCTATCCTCTTGTTGCCCCTGCTCTTCTTCAGCTGTACCCTTATGCCAGGGGCATGAGCGACCACGTTGCCGCCCACGGCTGTGGTCGGGTCGCCATAGAACACGTCAGGCCTGGCCATAACCTGGTTAGTAACGACTACCGCCGCGTCGTATACCTCCGCCAGCCTCATGAGCTGGTGCAGGTGCCTGTTGAGCAGCTGCTGCCTCGCGGCCAGGTTCTCCCTCCCGGGGAACTCCGCCCTGAAGTGGCTGGTTAGGGAGTCGACCACCACCAGCTTAACGTTGTCCTTGCTGAGGAGGTCGAACAACGAGTCGACTATCGCCATCTGGTGGTGGCTGTTTATGGCCCTAATCCAGTATATGTTGTCCATGACCTTGTCGGGCTCCAGCCCGAGGCCCCTCGCCATCTGCTCTATCCTCTCCCACCTGAATGTGCCCTCGGTGTCGATATAGACGGCCTTAGCGCTGAGTCCGCCCTTCTCCTCAGGGAGCTGGACGTTAACAGCGAGCTGGTGGCATACTTGGGTCTTCCCGGTCCCATACTCGCCGAAGAACTCTGTGATCTGCTTGGTCTCGACGCCGCCCCCGAGGAGCTCGTCAAGGGCCTTGCTCCCCGTTGTGACCTTCCTTATAGTCATCCTCTCCTTCTTCAGCTCCAGGGCCGTCTTGAACCTGATGTCCAGGGCCTGTCTGGCTGCCTCTACGATCTTCTGGGCCGTCTGTAGCGGTATGCCCGTCGCCTGGGCTATCTCCTGAGGGGTGGCGACGGCTATTGCCTCTATCGTGGAGAAACCGCTCTCAACGAGCTTCTCGGCCGTGGTTGGCCCGACGCCGGGCAGCTCTGTGATGTCCTTGGGTTTGTGCGTCTCCTGAGCCAACCCTGTCTCACCCATGGACCCTACGCGCCGCAAAGCCTATATCCTCAAGTAAAGCCCCCGCGGCCCCTTATCCCCTTAGAACTCGACCTGCATAGTACCGACGCCGTGGGGGCGGCGCACCGGACCCCTATTCCTTAGGCCGGAAGTGTCAGACCAGGACAAGCAGGGGTACCACGCTTGCGACCGCGAGCGCGGCCGACCCTACAGCAACTGTCAACCTGAACCCCCTGTGCCTTGATATCAGGGCCAGGGGGGCCTTCTCAGCTATGCCGGCCGTCAGTGAGAGAATGGCCAGCTCGGCCGCGAGGACAGAGCCTATTACGTGCCTGCTGAAGAGCACACCAACCGCTATCACGGCGCTGAGGGCGTTGCCGAGGGCGCTGACCCCTATCGTGAGCGGGAGCAGGTTGGGCGCCACCCTGCCGACGACCTTTGACGCCGCTGTTATCACGAAGAGGAGCGCGGCGAACTCCAGTATCCTCATGAACGGGAGGGGCGTGGCGGGGGGCTCAAGCCCCTCTGGGCTCACGACCGACCTCCTAATTACCGCTAACATGATGAGGGAGATGACGACAACCGTAACTGACGGCCACACGTATACGAGGGGGTACCAGGTCCCCGTGCTGAAGTAGAGGGCTGCCACGACCTGGACGAGGGCCAGGGGTATATTGGACATCAGGACGTTCAGGGCGAGCGAGTCCTGCGCGGCCTCCTCCTTGACCCTGTTGCTGAGATCAATTATGCTGAGGGTGACTGTCGTGCTCGACACCAGGCCGCCTATCAAAGTGAAGGCCAAGAGACCCCTCCTGGAGGCCCTGAGGGCGACGTACTGGACGAAGAAGATCACGGCTACTATAACTACGGTCAGCCAGAACTGGAAGGGATTGAAGAAGTCATAGGGGCCCATGAACCTGTCAGGGAGGATCGGTAGGATCACCGCTGATATGAGTAGGAGGTTGAGTATGGCCAGCAGCTCCTCCCTCGTTATCCTGGATATTGCGTTGAGGAGCTGCGTCTTGTAGAAGCTCAGGACCGCCACGAGGACTGATATCATCACGCCGTACACGTAGAGGCCAAGCCCTACCAGGGCCCCAGATGCAAAGACGAGAATCATGCTCACGTAAGTCGTTGCCCCCAGGGACTTTAGGACCCTGGCCCTCTCGAGGTAGATCGTAGCGGCAATCACGGTCACTGCAACGAAACCGACGGCAAGCATAGCGGGCCCAAATGGGTAGGAAAGGGCTGCGAAGGTGAAGCCAAGCATTGACGTGAAAATGGACGTCCTGAGCCCTAGGAATATCCTGGCCCCCGAGATCTTCCTGTACTCGTTAACGAGCCCGACCACGGCGCCCACTGCCACGGATAGCAGCAGGTACTGAACGGAAGGGAACTCCAAGCGTCCTTCCCTCTGAGACTCTAGCCTCCCGTGATCCCTGGCGGGGATATTAAGAGGTGGGGCTCACTCCCAGTAGACTATAGGGATCAACATCTCCTGTGGCGTGAGCCCGCTGTGGTGCCCCCTCAGCCTCAGGGCCGGGTCATCATCGTAGTACATGTAGTGGTACTTAGTGTAGGCGTCTGTTGCTACCCCTAGGTAGTCGCCCATTACGTTGTACCTGACCCAGTCCTGGACCCTGCCAAGGAGCCCCTCCTCTATGACCTCCTCCCTGGTCAGCACTGCCATCTGGTACCGCTCACTGAGCAGGCCCCTTACGTCATACCTTGACCTAAACCAGACAGCCCTTGAGTCCCCGTAGGGGGGCACCTCGAGGAGGTTCATGAGCTCCAGGTCCTTGTTAAACACGTGGACCTTTGATACCGTCACCTGGCCGTGGTCGGATATCAGGAGGAACGAGTACCTGTCCCTGTGCCTCTGGGCAAGCCTCTCTACATGCTCGATCACGGCCCTCACCTCTGCCACGGCTAACTCCCTGTGCTGGCCGTCCAGCCCGTAGACGTGGCCCATGTGGTCGGGGTTGTCGTAGTAGACGTATATCATGTCATAGGGGTCCCCCTGCAGGGCCTCCGTAAGGGAGGCAATCATCTCGTAAGGGCTTGAGTGGGACCTTATCGTGGTCAGCCCCTCGGCCGGCCTGTTGAGGAGGTAGGCCCTCGTCAGCTCACCGCTGGACGCCCCTGAAGACATCAGCGCCAGGACCCTGGTCTCCGTCTCGCTGAGCCAGGGCCTGACAGGGAAGGACTGCGATAGGGGCCTGCGAATGGTGCCCGCCGAGCCCTCGCCCATGTAGGAGTACTTGATTCCGTTGATCACGCCCCCAAGCACCTTGTTGTAGATCATGTATCCCAGCAGCCCGTGCTCGCCGGGGGTCTGCGCCGTCATGAGCGTCGAGAGGGCGGTCGAGGTAGTGGAAGGGAAGACCGTTGTTCCCCTCTCAACTACGCCGCTGACTTTGACTCCGGCCTCCTGGAAGAGCTGCCATCCAAGGGCGTCCAGGTATATCAGCACCAGCCTCCTCCCGCTTAGCTGGAACGGCTGGCCTAGGCACTGCCTCTTGACCTGCAGGAACGCAGACACGCCGCATGCGACGCTATATAGTGAGCTCCTGTCCGTGTAGCTGGGAAGCACGAAGCCTGACTCGCCGAGGGCCTGTGTCATCCGGCCTACCTCCTATCCCCCATGTTTAGGGTTTATTTGCCCTAGCCCTGAACCCCGGAGCTCCGAGAAGGCCTCCTCTATCATAGCCCTCACGACCTTGGGGTCCACCGCCTCGCCCTTCCTGGCCCTTAGCACGGCTCCCACTAGGTAGTCCATCGCTTGCAGCCTACCGCTGAGGTAGTCCCTGACAGCCCTGGTCTCCGTCTCCAGTACGGCCTTCACAGTCTCCCTAAGGTCTGGGGCCCTCCTCGGCATCGCTGCGGCGGGATCCATGGAGGGGTCCTGGGCGAGCCTCGGCAGCAGGTTGTACTTCAGCTCGTCGTACGTGTAGAAACCCCCTACTACGGCTTCGGTGACCGCCTTGATTGTCGAGGAGGGCGGCCACGAAGACTCAGAGTAAACGTCCCTGCCGAGCTTCCTGAGCAGGCCCTTTAGGTCAATGGCGAGGATCCTCGCGGCCAGCCTGGGGTCGGCGCCTTCCTCTACGGAGGCCAGGAACAGGGAGAGGGCCGGCCTAACGGTCACGAGGCTCCACGCGGTCCTCCTGTCGACGCGGCTCTCGACAACCTTGCTCATTAGCCTCTCTGGCGCCCTATGGAGCAGCGGGGCCGCCTCCCTTACCAGGTCCCTTGTCGGGACGGGGGGTATGTCAGGCTCGGGGAAGTAGAGGTACTCCTCCTCGGTCTCCTTGGACCTGAGGGGCTTGGTGACCCTCCTCACAGGGTCCCAGGCCCTGGTCTCCCTCCTGACGACGCCTCCCTGCGAGACTATCTTGGACTGCCTGTATATCTCGTAGCGGAGGGCCCTCTCGAGATCTAGCGTGCTCCCTATGTTCTTAACCTCCACTCTCTCCCCTCCCTCCACGCTGACGTTGGCGTCGACTCTGAAAGCCCCCTCAAGCCTTGGGTTCGTAGCCCCCATGTACTCGAGGGAGAGGAGCAGATACTCGACGAGCCTCCTCGCGTCCCTCGGCCCCCTGACCTCGGGCTCCGTGACGACCTCTATCAGGGGCGCTCCGCTCCTGTTGTAGTCGACGTATGCGTACTCGCTGCTCGTCACGGAACCTTCGTACTCTGTCCTGCCTGGGTCCTCCTCTACGTTGACTCTCCTGACCCTAACCTCCCTCCACTCGTCGGTCTCCGGAACGTAGTACCTCAGCCTGCCCCCTGAACATATTGGCGCCCCGCCTCCGCCAGCGTACTGCGTGATCTGGTAGTTCTTCGGCAGGTCAGGGTAGAAGTAGTGCTTCCTGGAGAACGTTATCTCCTCGGGCACTATGCAGTCCATCATCAGCGCCGCTGCCATCGCCAGGACTAGCGGTCTCCTCTTGGGGACTGGGAGGGCGCCCGGCAGCCCTAGGCACACGGGGCAGACGTTAGAGTTGGGAGGGAGGCCCCTGTAGTTCGACCTGCAGTCGCAGAACAGCTTCGACCCGGCCTCGGTGAGCTGGACGTGAACCTCAAGGCCTATCCTGTAGCTCAAGGGGCCACCAGCCCCCTCACGCCAGTGAGCTCCTCAACGAGCATCCCGGCTGCTAGCAGGGCCCTCTCGCCGCCCGGTGGGCCCATGAGTTGCATGCCTATCGGGAGTCCCCCGTGGAATCCGATTGGCAAGGCCAGCGAGGGGACCCCTGCCAGGTTGGCTACAACCGTGTAAACGTCTAGGGCGTAGAGCTTCACGGGGTCTGATACCCTCTCGCCGATCCTGGGCGGGAGGACGGGGCTCACAGCACCAGCCACCAGGCACCTCGAGGACAGCCTCAGGACCTCGTCCCTTATCAGCCTCCTCCCCTTGGTTGCGGCCACGTAGTAGTCGTCCCTATACCCCTCGCTGAGGGCCATGACGCCGAGCAGAATCCTCCTCTTCACCTCCCACCCGAGCCCCTCCCGCCTCGTGAGCGACGCTGTCTCCGTGTACGTTGGGGCGGCGCGAACGAAGGGGTACAGCTTGCCGTCGTACCTGGACAGGTTGCTGGCCGCCTCGGCGAGAGCTATCGTGTAGTAGACCGGCAGTGCCCACCTGAGGGAGGGCAGCGACGCGTCGAAGTCCAACTCAACGCCCTCCCTGGACAGCCTTTCGAGGGTAAGCTCTATGGCCCTCCTTACGGGCTCCTCAGCACCCTCTATGAGCTCCCTGGGGACGCAGACCCTAATCTTCCCTGGCTCAGGCCCCTCCCCCTCGTTCAGCCTGAAGGCCGATGGGCCCAGGCTTGTGGCGTCCCTTCCATCGCGGCCCGCTATGACGCTAAGTAGCAGGGCTAGGTCCTCAACGGAGCGGGCCATGGGACCTATCTGCTCGAGGCTGTTGGCATAGGGTATGAGGCCGTATCTGCTTATGAGCCCGTAGGTCGGCTTGAGACCGTACGTAGCGGTGTAGGCGGCCGGGAGCCTGACCGACCCTCCCGTGTCGCTCCCCAGCGCTAGGTCAGCTCCCCCATAGGCGAGGGCCGCGGCCGAGCCCCCGCTGCTGCCCCCCGGTACCCTCTCCAGGTCCCACGGGTTCCTCGTGGGGCCGAAAGCGCTGAGCTCCGTCGTGCTCCCCATGGCGAACTCGTCCATGTTCGTCTTGCCTATAACTATGCCCCCCTCCCTCAGGACCCTCTCGACTACTGTCGCGTTGAACGGAGGCACGTAGCCCTCCAGCACCCTTGACCCGGCCGTGGTAGGGAGGAACGACGTGGATATGTTGTCCTTCACTGCGACTAGCAGGCCAGCTAGCCTCAGCCTCTCGCCGGCCCTTAACCTCCTCTCAACATCCCTTGCCCTCTCCTCGAGCCTGGCCCTGTCCTCAAGGGTTATGAAGGCGTGGACCCTTCCCTCCCACGACTCGATAGCGTCCAGGACATCTGCAAGGTGCTCGGTCGGCTTCATTGAACCGCCCTGTATGAGCTCGAGAACATCGGTCGCGGTCCTGATCAGCCTCCCCGCCACGGCACCCTCACCCTTCCGCCGTGCAGCCTCCCCTGAGGAAGCCACGTCAGTCCAACGGAGCGGTCCTCCTGCGACACCCTGTCCGGGGGGTCAAGCAGCTCGTCCCAGACGTTGTAAAGAGGCTTGACGTCTAGCGCCCTGAGCTCAGTAACTGCTGAGAGGAGCCGCCTCACAGACCTGGCCTCCACGCACATCCTTTCTATCTCGTCATTAGAGAGACCTACCCTTGTAAGGTGGGCCAGCTTAAGGACGCCCTCTAGCTCATCGCGGCTACACGCCTCAGGCCGTTCCCCAAGGCGTTCACCCTCACGCGGGGATGCAAGCGCCTAGGGGCTTTTAAGCTAAACCTGGGGCTCGACGGACCTTAGGCTCTGGATCCCCATGAGGGCCTCCAGCAGGTCTATGCCCTGGGCCAGTATCCTCCTGAGCCCGTCCAGTAGAGGGTAGCAGTCCCCGCTGCACTCCCCGGCCCTTGCCCTCGACTGAACCTCCGCAAGCGCCGAGGCTTGACCGTGGAGGACCTCGTAGAGCCTCACCACGCTCTCCCTCTGGGGGTTCTTGACAAGGTTCAGGGCCCCGTCCACCGCCCCGCTGACCTTCAGGAACAGGTCACTAACCTGTCCGTCAACGGCCCTCCCAGGCGAGAACTCGTCAAGCCACTGGGCTATGTAGACGACCTGGTCAGCTATCCTCTCGAGGCTCTTCACCATGGTGTAGATCCCTATGACCTCGGCGAGATCGTTCATGCCAAGGTCTCTCGGGCTCATGAGCCCTTGGAGTGCAAGGTTGAGCTGCTTGAAGATGTACAGGTAGAGCTTGTCCACTATGTCGTCCCTCCTTATTACAGCGGCCAGGACGTCCTTCCCCTTCAGGCCCGCTATCACGTCGTTCACGTCGGCGAGCATGCTCCTCACGACCTTCACCAGGTTGTCGAGGGCTGACTCGGCGGATATGGAGGTCAGGTCGACGACGGCCCTGAGCGTCATCTGGCTGTCGGACTCCTCCAGCAGCTCGAGCCCTACAACCTTAGACCTGACAGTGTTAGCGACCCTCTCAGCGAGACCCGCCATCGAGGGGTCAAACTTCACCCTGATAGTGTCATAGCCGGCCAGGTAAGCAGCGATTATCTGCATGGACGCCGCCGCGTCGCTTATGCCTTCATTGAGGAGTATTTCGATGACCCTCGGCTGCCTCCTCCTGGCCGCGCTCGGCGAGGCTATCCTGATCCAGCCCTCCCGGGAGAGCTCAAGGGTGACCTCAGACCCCTTGTCTATGTTGAGGGCCTTGGCCCACTCCTTGGGTATAGAGATTATATAAGTGGAGCCGCCCGTCAGCTGCACCCTCCTCTTGACGACCAGTGACGACGACTCATCGTGCCTTGGCAAGCCAAGCCCCGGCTATATAATCTAATTAGACCTTAAATTTGTTCCAGTTCAGGGCCCGGCCAAGGCCTCCCCGACGACCTCCCCTCTCAGGGACCTCGAGGAATGAACCCCCTTAACGACGACGGATGGGAGGTACTGGAGCCTTGGGTAGCTGCCCCTGAGGACGACCATCAGTGGGTAGCTGCCGGCCTGTCTCGCATAACAGTAGCCTCCCTCGCACTCCTCAACCCATAGGTCCCTTAGGGCAGTTCCAGGAGGGGCCACCATCGAGAGCTCCCTTAAGTCGAAGACTTCCCTCACGAAGTGCATGAAGGCCCTCGCATGGCCCTCGAGCCTACCCTTGACGCCCCAGTCCATCCTGAAGACCCTGGTCGTCTCAAGGGCAAGGAGCCTCCTCACGTTCACCCTCCTTACCAGGAGGCGCCTCCTTAGTATCTCCTCCAGGAACTCCCTGTTAAGCCTGTAGCTCTCCGCGGTCTCGCCGGGTAGTCCCAGTATGAAGTTTATGCCGGGCAAGAGCTCGGGCAGGCCACTGGGACCCCTCGCTGAACCGACCCTGTTAATGAGCTCAACAGCCATTATCGCCTCCTCGGAGGTGACCTTGAGATTGTTGATCTTGATGACGCGAGGGTCCACGCTCTCGACCCCCAGGGCGGCCACGTCTCCAGAGGTATGGTACTTGACTATGACCTTCAGGGACTCCTCTGACTCCCTTGGGTACCTAGATATGGTGCCGGGGTTGACGTTGTCTATGTGGAGGACTTCGAGCGATGGAGCCGACGACCTTATGCCTTGAAAGAGCCTCTCGAGGGCCTGAGGGCTCGGCCTCGGCCACTCCTCCTCGCCGAGCTGGGGCGATCCGTACACCAGTATGTCGGCCTGCCTTCCCAGCCTGAAGTTCCTCACCCCGTAGGAGTGAAGGGCGGCGACCTCCTCGGCTATCGACCTCGGGTCCCTCTGGATAGGCCTGCCCCTCAGGGGCTCGACGCAGAAGGAGCACCCACCGCTGACCCACCTAGCGCATCCCCTGTAGGTCTCTATCTCAGCGACAAGGTTCCTCCCCAGGTTCGGGTGAAACCTCACGACCCTGGCCCCAAGGAAGGCGAACCTGTCGACCCTTCCGTAGCCGTCCCTAACCCTGTAGGGCGAAGCCCTCTCCTCCCCGTCAACGGCAAGCTCGTAGGCGTACTCCTCAACGTCCCCCGTGACGAGTACGTCGAACCCTCTTCCCCTGAAGTAGCTGGGCGGGTACGCAGCCCTGCCCCCCTCTGGCCCCATACCCCATCTGGCCGCCGGGCCTGCGAGGACCTTCAGGGGGCCGTCGATCACGGACGCCCAGGTCGCGAGCTCCTCGGCTGTGGCGGGTCTCCCTCCTATGTATTTCCCCGGAACCACGACGCCCGCTATGAAGAAGACCGCGTCATAGAGGGAGGCCCTCCTGAGCCAGGCAGCCGATGACCTAAACTCGTCGACGGTAACGTAATGGACCACGCTCGACTTGTCGGCGGCCCACAGGGCGCCAGCCACGTACCTCGGGTACACGTCTATGTAGGGCGGTACCCCTAGGCCGCCTGGCTCGTCGTTGTAGCCGTCTACTATCAGCACCTTCCTCGGGCGCAAGCGGGCTCCTGCTGGCGCGCGGCAAGGGCCCCTTTTAGGCGCGGTCGCAGGCACACTGAGAACGAGTGGGGGCGAGGAGGGCGTCGGGAACCCTGATCCCTCAGCACCGGCCTAAGCCGGGTAAGTTTTCCTCATCCGCCTGAGACGCTGGGGCGCTCCAGCGTTTATAGAGCAGCTTGCCTGACTGTCAGGGGCACAGTTGATAGCGCTCTCAGATGGGGAGCTCTACCTCGAGGTGCATGAGGCGGGGGCCTACGTGTCTGCGCTGAGACGGCGCGACGTAGACGTGCTTCTAAGGGGCGACCCGCGGAGGCCCACGAAGGGAGGCATGGCCTTCCTGGCCCCCTACGCCAACAGGGTCAGGGGAGGCTCCTACGAGTTTGAGGGGAGGAGGTACGAGCTGCCGAGGAGCGCGGAGGGCCACGCGATACACGGCCTGGTGCTTGACTCCGAGTTCGAGGTCGAGGACCTTGAGGTCGACAGGGTCTCGCTCAAGGGGGCCCTAAGACACCCAGGCTACCCGAGCGAGCTCCTCCTTCGTGTGACCTACGAGCTAGGGGGCTTGCTGATGGCCTCGGCAGCCGTCACCAACGTCGGGGAGAGGAGGGCGCCCCTCGTAGTCGGGTGGCACCCCTACTTCCTTGTCAAAGGGGGCTGGGCCATCAGGCCGAGCGGCCAGGCCCTGAGGTGCGAGAGCGTCGACAGGATACCAACGGGCAGGCTTGTCCCCCACTCATTCGGCCCCGATGGGTCCTACGATGACTGCTTCTACGTGGAGTCAGGAGAGGTCGAGCTGGACACGGGGGAGGGTAGTATACTCGTCAGGGGAAGCGGCATGAGGTTCTTCCAGGTTTACACCGGCGTCCCTGGGGCCGTTGCGGTGGAGCCTATGAGCGGCGCCCCAGACGCCTACCACAACGGCCTCGGCCTCACCGTGATAGGACCGGGGGAGACGAGGGAGTTCTCGTTCACGGTCTCGTTCAGGCCCTAGCCGTAGTCTTCCTCGTACCTGAGCCCTTCAGGATCGGCCCTCTCGAGCACCCTCACCTCCTCATCGCTCAGGGGCTCCACGATGCCCACGTCACCCTTGACCAGTATCCTCATGGAGGAGCTCTCGAGCACGTCGTTCATGCTGAACCCGTGAAGCACGGCCCTAAGCACGGGGCCCTCCCTGGTGAACTCTATGAGGGCCCTGTTCGTGCAGAGGTAATGGGGCAGGCCCCTCTCGACCCTGACCCTCCCGCTGGCCGTAACGAAGTCGACCCTTGGGACGAGTACCCTCCTCTCGTGCCTCGCCCACAATACTATCTTCCTGACAAGGGGGAACATGTAGGCGGCCGCGGCTCCCCCTGGTAGCTTGACCTTGGGCCTCTCGTACTCCCCTATGGCGGTTAGGTTTATGTTCCCCTGCTCGTCGACCTGGGCGGCTCCGAAGTACATCAGGTCCATCCTCCCTCTTGAGGCAAGGTCAAAGGCGTCTATGGTTGTGAGGAAGCCGAGCGGCTCAGGCTCCATGTCGGGGTCGCCTGTGGAGGGTCTCACGACGACCTTTGACGGGTCAGGCATGAAGGGCTCCGCCACGCTGTGCCAGGTGAACCTCCTGCCCAGGCGAAGGGCCGCGTAGACCATGGCGAGGGTAGGGAGGACGCTGCTGAGGCCGTGGTACACGTAGTCGCCGTCCTCAACGAAGGAGGCCATGCACTTGACCATTAGGTCCGTGGGCCTGCTCGAGGTCAAGCCCGCCACCTCCCAAGTAGCCTGCTGGATATCCACTCCGCCGCCCTGCCCTCCCTGGCGGCCTCATAGTACTCCTCCACCGCCCTGTAGTCTGGGGCGTAGAGGCCGTAGACACCTGTGGGCCAGGCACCCTCAGGCGCCTCGGCCACTGCCTCAACGTTGAGGGAGAAGGCCGACAGGACGCCGCCCTCCTCCCTCGCAACCTTCCTCATCACGTCCTCCGGCACCACCCTCTCGGCTGTGATTATCGTTCTCCTCGCGGCCCTGGCCTTGAGCTCGTCCTCGTACCTCGGCCCCCTTATCAGCGCGTTCCCGTACTCGTCGCTCACGTGCACGTGAATCACTGCAATGTCGGGCTCTATGGCCCTCACGGCTATGACCTCCTCGCCCGTGAACGGGTCCCTCATAACCTTCCAGGTCCCAGCCCTCTCGTGCAGCGGGATTAGGCCTGACCCCGTGACCCCCCTGACGGGCATGAAGGGGACGCCCTGGGCCCCGGCCCTAAGGCCCGCGACCACGGCCCCGCAGGTGTCCTCTAGGAACTCTAGCTCCCCCCTCTCGACGGCCCTCCTGACGCTCGGGGCCAGCCCTATGTGTTCGAAGGTTGCCATGGCTGCCCTCACCCTGGAGAGGGAGCCGGACGCCACTAGTACGTCGAGGCCGAGGCCGGGCTCCCTGTCTACAAATGACAGCCCCCTCCTGCCCCCCCTTATCAGGGCGGCTATGAAGGCCATGGGGTTTCTAAAGAATGTTATGCCGCTTATCGTTATTAGGTCCCCGTCCCTCACGAGCTGGGCTGCCTCTTTCAGCGAGGTAAGCTTAGAGGAGGGCAAGGGTGCGCCCCCCTTGTCGCTAGACGCCGGCATATTTAACGCTAAGCCGCCCCACACGGTCTAGATCCCACCCTGAACATTCGCATCGCTGCCGTCGGGCCGACCTAGGGCCTGTGCCAGTTGCAGAGCGAAGCGAGGTGTCCGACTAGGCCTGTCCTCGGCAGGTCGTGGGGCCCACGGGCGCCCTTATTTAGACGCACCCACGCTGACGCTCAGGGCCTGGAGGCTTGCTGAAGGACCGCTTTATATCCCAGCTCTACCAGGAGGCGCAGAGCCTTCTGGGCAAGGAAGTCAGGGTCTGCGGGTGGGTCGACAACGTCAGGGACCTGGGAGGGGTCAGGTTCGTACTCCTTAGGGACAGGACCGGCATCCTGCAGGTAGTGGTTAAGAAGGGGTTGGCGCCCGACGACGCGGTAGAGACCGCCTCCCAGCTCGTGAAGGAGAGCGTCGCCTGCTTCGAGGGGACATTCGTGGAGGGCAAGGGGAGGCTTAGGTACGAGGTCCAGGCCAGGAGGGTCTCCGTGCTCTCAAGGCCTGTGGAGCCCATACCCCTCGAGCCGGCCACCAGCACAGAGGCCCAGCTCAACGTGAGGCTCGACTACAGGTGGCTCGACGTGAGGAATAGGAGGGTGTCATCCATCTTCGTCTTCAGCTCCTGGGTGGCCCACCAGTTCAGGGAGCACTTCAGGGGCCTTGGCTTCGTTGAGGTCTTCACCCCCAAGATAGTGGCCGCCGGGACTGAGGGAGGGGCTGAGGTGTTCCCGGTCATATACTTCGGCAGGGAGGCCTATCTTGCACAGAGCCCTCAGTTCTACAAGCAGATGGCGGTGATAGCGGGCCTGGAAAGGGTCTTCGAGGTGGGGCCTGTCTTCAGGGCCGAGTCCCACCACACGGTGAAGCACCTGACCGAGTTCCACGGTCTCGACATTGAGATGGGCTTCATCGACGGGCCCGATGACGTTATGGACGCCCTCGAGGGCTTCTTCAGGCGCCTCGCCTCCGAGGCCGTGAGGGACGAGGGGCTTAGGGGGGTGAGGGAGTTCTTCGACCTTAACGTCAGGGTCCCGGCTAGGATACCCAGGATCACGATAAGGGAGGTCTACGAGGTGCTGAGGGAGAGGTACGGGAAGGAGGTCCCCCAAGGGGAGGACCTAGACGCGGAGGCGGAGAGGCTGCTGGGGGACTACGCAAAGGAGGAGTTCGACAGCGACTTCATATTCGTGACCGAGTACCCGTGGAGGGTCAGGCCCTTCTACACGATGAGGAAGCAGGGTGAACCGGACTGGACCCTCGGCTTCGACCTCCTCTTCAGGGGCCTTGAGATCGCCACGGGCAGCCAGAGGGAGCACAGGTACGAGGAGCTCCTGAGGAACCTTAGGGACAAGGGGCTTGACCCGGCCAGGTTTCAGTTCTACCTCAGCTTCTTCAAGCACGGCGCTCCCCCGCACGGCGGCGCCGGGCTGGGCCTAGAGAGGATAGTGAAGCAGTTCCTCGGCCTCGATAACGTTAGGGAGGCCAGGCTGCTCCCGAGGGACCCTGAGAGGCTCACGCCTTGAGGGGGATCTACGGGGGCCTTGACCTAGCGGCCTCGAGGAGGAGGGCCAGCGCCGTCGCCCTAGTCTCCGAGGGCCTCGTTGAGTTTGTCGAACCAAGTGCTGACGACGAGATCGTGACCGCCCTATCATCGGCTTCCGTAGTCGCCATTGACTCCCCGCTCACGCCGCCTCCCCCGAGAGGCCACAGGGCCGTCGACAGGCTCATGATAAGGATGGGATACAGGGTCCTACCCGCCTCCTGGCCCAGCATGAGGTCCCTCTATGAGAGGGCCTCGAGGCTTGCCGGGGCCCTAAGGGCCATCGGCGTCACAGTCGTCGAGACCCACCCGAGCTCGGCGATGAGGGCCGGGGGCTGCAGGGACCATAAGGAGCTCGCAGAGGCCCTCGGCCTCAGGCTGGCCAGGGAGCCCTCGTCCAGGGATGAGGTCGACTCCCTGGTCGCCGCCGCCGTCGCCATGGCCTACGCCGCTGGTAGGGCCCTGCGGGTGGTAGGCCCTGACGGGGAGGTCTTCCTCCTTGGGCCCACGTGCGGAAACCTAATTAGGGGTAGATGAGCTGAGTTGATGCGGAGGACCTAAAGCCTGATGCAGCAGGCTGCGAGCGCTAAGGTGCTAGTAGTAGGCGACTGGGACGCTGACGGCGTCATAGCTGCCGCCGAGATAAGCTACGCCCAGGAGGTGCTGGGAGTCTTTCCGGTTAGGGGGAGGGCATCCCTTGAGCTTAGGCCCTCGGGCCCTAGGTCATTTCAGGCCGCCCTCCAGGGAGGTTGTTGGGACTACCTCATCATACTAGACATACCCTTCACCCAGGAGGTGGAGGCTGGCCTGCAGGCCCTCTTCGACTCAGGTTGCAGGCCCAAGGTGTACTACTTTGACCACCACAAGGTGACGCTGGAGAAGACCAGCTATATAGAGGAGAGGTTCAACGCGACTGCCTTTGTAGGGGTCTCCCCCACCTCAATTCTCGTGAAGGCTTTCCTGGAGGGGCTAGGCGTCAGGCTGACGCCGAGGCTGAAGGACCTGGTCGCCAGCATGGCCGTCCTTGAGAGCGGCGGGTGGCTCAGCAGACAGGTGAGGCAGGTTCCCGAGGGAGTTGTCAAGATAGCCGCCTCCATATCGAAAAGCATCAACCAGTCCAAGGACCCCGACCTCTGGAGGAGGTACGTCAAGTGGGCCTCGAGCGTGCTCCCCTTTGAGCCCTCCCAGCTTGCCGGGGAGGAGGACATAGTGGCCAAGGGGCTCTCGACCTCTGCCGAGACGGACCATGAGGTTAGGGACGCCGCCAGGGACCTTGCCATGGAGGCAAGGACTGTCGGCTTTGTGAAGTTCGTCGACGCGAGGGGGAAGTGGAACAAGAGCGGGGCCTCGGCGCTGGCCTCCGCAATCTTCAGGATGACCAGGATGACGACGGCCCTCCTCATAGCCAAGGGGGACGGGACCAACATACTTATCGTGAGGGGGGTGAAGGGGGACGCCATGAAGCTCATGGAGGCGCTTTTCAGGCTCGGCGTCGTCGAGGATGTGGGAGGCCACGAGAACATAGCCTCTGGGAGGCTCAGGCAGGGGGTCGGGGTCAAGGAGCTTGAGGAGGCCCTGAGGAGGGCATCACTTGAGCTGAGGTAACCCAAGTAGGAAGGGATTTAACCTGTCTTGGCCTGGTCGCCAGAGGCTAACGGTGTCTGGAGTTGGCCCAGGGCCCCAGGTTCTGCCCGCGGTGCGGGACGCTCATGAGGCCGAGGGTGGTCAACGGGAAACTCTACTACGAGTGCCCCAGCTGCGGCTACAGGGAGGAGGCGCAGGGCCAGTCTAGGCCCGAGGCGAGCGTCAGGCAGAGGGTTGTTCACACGCCGAGGGAGAAGATAGTCGTGGTGGACGCCAACGCGCCCCCGCCCACCGCCCAGGTCCTCAAGGGGAGCGTCAGGTGCCCGAGGTGCGGGAACGACGAGGTCCTCGCCTGGATGATGCAGACGAGGGCGGCCGATGAGCCCCCCACCAGGTTTTACAGGTGCACCAAGTGCGGGTACACGTGGAGGGAGTACGCCTGATACCTAAACATATTATATATAGTGGTTAGACCTAGGGCTCACGGGGGAGCCCTTGCAGGAGACCATCCTACAGGAGATAACGGGCGGCCAGGTCCTCTCCGTCCCCTCTGACCAATACGCCAGGGTTGCCGTCACGGCGGACTGGGCCCTCCTGAGCCTTTACGTGGCCGTCCTGGCCGTCGCACTTGTGACCTACAGCGCCAAGAGGTCCCCAACTAAGGCGTCCAACGTGGTGCTGGTGATTCCGTCAGTGGCGAATGAGAGCGTGAGGGACAGCCTGTTCGCCTCCCTCAGCCACAACAGGTTCCTCGGAGTTCCCATGTACGTCGTTATAGACGAGGGCGCGCCTCTCGAGAACGAGTTGAAAAGGGTGGACTGGATAAACCTGGTCGTGGTCCCCAGGTCCTTCCGGCCCGACCTGGTCGGGAAGGGCAGGGCCCTCAGATACTTTGTTGAAAATTATGTGACCAAGAAACCCAATATGTGGTACGTGTTCCTTGATGACGACAACCTAATCCAGGACGATAGGTTCCTCTACGAGATACCGTTCTACGAGAGGAGGGGCTACGTCGCCTTTAACCCCGTGCTGACGCCGAGGAAGGGCAGGTCCTACCTTGCGTACGTCCTCGACCACGCGAGGCTCCTCGACGACCTCTCCTTCTTCAGGCTCTTCACGGGGGTCATGAGGAGGCCGCTGGTTGGACTCCACGGCGAGCTCCTTGGGGTGAGGGGGGACTTCCTCCTAAAGGTTGACGCCTTCAACGAAAAGAGCAAGGTCGAGGACTACCTGTTGGCCTCCAAGATAGTCAGGTACAGCGGCAGGACGTGGCAGAGCAGGACCAGGGTTAGCATACTGAGCCCCAACTCTGTGAGGGACCTGGTAAGGCAGAGGAGCAGGTGGCACTCAGGCATCCTTGAGAGCCTTCCAAGGGTTCCAGCTGGCATGAGGGTCGCCACCCTCGTCAAGTCATTCTCAAGGACGGCAGGCCTCATAGCCCTGTGGGCCCTCCTGCCCTTCACGAACTCTCTCCTCGTCCTTGTCGTCGGCCTTGCCACGGGCCTTGTATACTGGGGGGTTTACGCCTATGCTGTCAGCCGTTCGGGCAGGTTGGTCTACATACTTACGATACCGGCCTTCTGGCTGATAGAGGCCGCCGGGTTCTTCTATGGCCTCCTTAAGGTCAGGAGCAGGGACTTCATAGTGATAGACAAGAGGCTCTAGCTATGACGATATGATCGACAGGGCCTCCCTTAGCGCCTTCTCCCTCTCCTCCTCGCTCTGGGACCCGCAGGCCTCCACGACCTTGGCCAGGACCCTGTAGAGCCTGATTATCTCGTCCGAGTGAACCTTCACTGTGGACTCGAGAGACTTGTAGTTGGCGTTCAGAGAGTCAACCAGGAGCTCAAGCACTGACACCACGTCCTCCATCTCCTCATGAACGTGCTCGTGGTGGTGCTCATGCTCGTGCTCCCTGGACTCTACCTCCTCCACTATCTTCTCTAGGTCTTCCCTCTTCTTCGGCAGCTCCATGCGCTTCCTCTCAGGCGGCGCGTTTCCCACGACGGCTTCTCCTCGACGCTCCTGAGGATCCGAAATTTATCTGTCTTACCCCCTACATTGTCGATGAGGTGTGGGCCCCGGCCGAAGGCCGCTACTAAATTTAGCCTGCGAGGACTTGTACAAGGCGGGAGAGGGCAAAGGATGAGCCGAGGGCCACCGAGGAGGGAGCAGAGGGAGCCGGCTGACGTCACGGCCCTCGAGAGGGAGGCCGTGGTGCTGGACTACATAGAGGGCGGGTACTACCTTGATCCTCACAGGTGGCACAGGAGCAGGACCGTTGCGCAGGCGGTGGGCACCTCAAGGTTCACCCTCCTCGACGGCGTCCCGCTCCAGAGGGTGGAGCCCCTGGAGCGGGTGACGGTCGTCAAGGAGACCCTCATGCCCCTTGAGGAGCCCCTCGACCCCACGGGGAAGAGGACGAGGAGGATCGACGTGTCCCTGATATGTATTGACGAGGGAGGGAAGAGGCTCTGCTCCCCAATGGGCAGGCTCGAGCCCAGGATAATGGACCTCCTTAGGATAGCCCTCGGCGACCAGGTGGAGCTCCTTGCGGACCCCCTGGACATAAGCAAGACTGCTCAGTCCGCTGGCCTTCCATCCAAGCTGATCGCCTGCCCCAGGACGCCCATAAGGTACTCCGACCTGACAGAGATAGCCAAGAGGAACCTCAGGGACGCTGTGAAGTCCATAATAACGTCGCAGGAGAAGCTCTTCGTGGAGTTCTTCAACAGGGCGGAGCCCATTAACATAAGGCTGCACTCCATCGAGCTACTCCGTGGCGTGGGCAAGAAGACGCTGAAGGCGCTCCTCGACGCCAGGGCTAAGAGGCCTTTCCAGAGCTTCGAGGAGGTGAAGAAGGTCCTGAAGAGCGACCCCGTTGAGGTGCTGGCCGACAAGGTCGTCGAGGAGCTGAGCGGGCAGTCTAAGTACAACCTCTTTGTCGAGCCCCCTGACCCCTCAGTCCCGTTCGTGGACTACATGTCTGTGATAAGATCGACAGGGCGTCCGAGGTGACCCGGAGGCCCCCAAGGGACCTGGGGCAGCACTTCCTCGTCGACCCACGGGGGGTGTCGCTGTTCCTCGACGCCCTTGAGGGGCTGAAAGGCATGGACTTCCTCGAGGTTGGCCCAGGTCTCGGCGCCCTGACCCTGGAGGCCTCCAGGCTCGCGAGGAGGCTCCTGGCCGTCGAGATAGACCCAGAGCTCGCGGCTAAGCTAGCGCCCAAGCTCCCTGGCAACGCGTCCGTCATGGTGGGCGACGGAGTCGAGTTCGCCCTGACTACCAAGAGCGAGGTGATACTGTCTAACACGCCCTTCTACATAACTGGGAGGCTCGTAGCTTCCGCCGTCAGGAACAACAGCGTCCGCTGGCTCGTGCTTGGCTGTCAGCGTGAGGTAGCCCTGAGGCTGGCCGCCAGGGTCGGTGACAGGGATTACGGGAGGCTCAGCGTCCTGGCCCAGGCCTACTTCGACGTCTCTGTCGAGGGCTTTATCCCTGCCGAGTGGTTCAGGCCCAGGCCCAAGGTGGACGCGGCCGTCGTCCTCATGAGGAGGAGAAGGTCATGGGGTCGCGAGGGGCCAGTTCTTGAGGAGCTCAGCAGGTGCCTCTTCTCGCAGAGGAACAGGCTCCTGTCTAAGGTTGTGAGGAGGTGCCTCCCCCAGGGCCAAGGCCTGCCCATGAGCCTCGACGGGAAGAGACGTGTCAGGGACCTCACGCCAGAGGAGCTGTTGGAGGTGTCCTTATGGCTGGCAGGCTCGCGATGGGGGAGGTCATGACCTCCGCGGGCCCCCTGAGGTACTTCAAGGGCCCTTGCACCTACGAGCCCTCTGACGACACCTGGGCGGCCGTTGAGGCGCTAGAGCTCCTCCTTTCCATGGGGTACTCCTTCGGCTCCGTCCTCGACCTAGGCTCGGGAACCGGTGTTCTCGCGCTCGTAGCCAGGGCCCTTTTCAGGCCCAACCTTGTGGCGGCCGTAGATTTGTCCCCCTACGCAGTTGAGGTCTCTAGGGTCACGCTGGGGACCGACGCTGCGATCCTCCAATGCAGCGCCGCCTCCTGCCTAAGGGGCGCCTGGGACCTCGTTATAGTGAACCCGCCCTACCTCCCCTCTAGGCCTGGCGAGGTTGAGGCATGTGGCGGATACCTAGACCTAGCCTGGTCTGAGGAGGCGGGACACGAGGCCATGTGCGCCGCGGCGGGAAGGCTCGGACAGAGCGTCCTAATAGTCAGGTCGTCCCTGTCCGACCTCGATGTAGACTCCTGCCTAAGGTACTTGGGGCACGAGAAGGTCCTTGAGGCCTCCCGCCGCGAGCTCTTCTTTGAGAGGTTATGGGTCGAGTTCTGGTCCAAGGCCCCCAAAACCGAGCTTTTAAGGCCTTAAACCTTGGCTACGACAGTTTACGCTTATTTATTGCCCATGCCTTCAGATCCCGGTTCCAGCCTTGGCCCAGGACGACACTGAAGCCCCAGCAGAGGAGCTGGTCGAGATAGCCCTCACGGAGATAAGGAGGTCCAAGATAATAACGGTGAGCGCCAAGATAGCGCAGCCTGAGTTCCTTGCCCTCGAGAGGCTCTCGTCGGCATGCCGCGCCTCTAAGAGCACTATCATAAGGGAGGCGCTGAGGTCCTACTTCCTAGCCTTGGCCGAGAGGAGCCCCGCGCTCGCGGAGCTGCTGGGGCAGCCCGTGCTCAAGGATCTCGGCAGCGAGGACGGCTCGGCCGCAATCCTGGGGCGTTGCCTGTCCCCTGGCCCTAGGCCCCGCCAGGAGGGCCCCGCGGAGCAAGGGACCTAGCGGCCTCGCAGAGGCTCTCGGATACCTGCCTTATGGTCTCCCCTAGCCTTTCCGCGGCGCACCTCTTCGCGCATACCCTCCTCTCCGTGAGGCCCTGGGCTGACGAGCAGGCGTCGTAGAGGCACCTCCTCTCTATGGCGGCCCTGTCCAGGTAGACCACGACGTAGGGACCCAGGTCCTTGGAGAGTAGAACCCCCCTAACGCCTGAGAGGTTCAGTATCTTAACGAGCAGGTCGTAGTCGTCCTCCCTCTTATCGAGAACGAAGGCCTCTAGGCCCGAGGAGAGCCCCTTGACAAGCCTTGAGGCGAGCTCGATGGCGGGCGATCCAGCCGAGCCCTCGCCGCAGCCACGGGCCTCAGTGGGGGACAAGTCTCCTCACCCCTCAGCGGTAATACCTTTCATCACTGGCCCTCTCTTTCCTGCACGATGATGTCGCTCCATTGCTTCATATAAAGGTTTAACACCATGGCCTGCCTCCTGGCCTCATCGTCCCTCATGCACCCTGTCCTCAGGACGCGGCCGTCCTTGGCCCTGGCCACTATGTACTTGAACCCCTCGGGCCTGTCACAGTCCTCAACGCTGAAGGACTCCAGCAGCCCGTTCATGGCGAGCCCCTCAATCTCAATAAGGCCGGTCGGCGGCTGCGGCCTTGACTTGCGGCCCATCTTATCTGACCCCAGCCTAGAGGGTGTGTGGGAGAATTAAGGGCTCTCACAGGTCGCCGAGTGAGGGGTACAGGGGTTCGCTTTACAGGTGTGCCCCGCCTGACCGTTTGTCCTTCATCTTCATCCCCTCAAGGGTCTCGGACAACGTGAGACCGGCGGGGCCGCGCCCTTAAGTGTGGCCGAGGGGAAAAGCCCTTCTTCGCCTACTGGTCGAGTAAGCTTTAAGTCCTAAGGGGGTCTGTGTACCGCGGAGCCTTAGCTTTGGGGCCTGAGCACCCTGTACTGAGAGCAATGCGTGAGATAGCCCAGTTCGCGATAAAGGCATCGGAGGCCATAGACGCCTCCCAGCTCGAGCGCATGAGCAACGTCCTAGTTGACGTGTATAGGCGGAAGGGCAAGGTCCTCGTAATGGGGGCTGGGAGGAGCGGTCTCGTGGGGAAGGCCTTCGCCATGAGGCTCCTCCACCTTGGATTTAACTCGTACGTACTCGGGGAGACGATCGTACCCAGCATAGCTTCAGGCGACGTGGCCATAGCCATATCAGGGTCCGGCAGGACAGGGCTGACCGTAGAGGCAGCAGACGCGGCCAAGAAGGTCGGGGCCTACGTCATAGCGATAACGACCTATCCTGACAGCCCACTTGGCCAGGTGGCCGACCTCGTTGTCATGGTCCCAGGCAGGTCAAAGATAAGCAAGATGGACGACTACTTCGCCAGGCAGATCCTAGGCCTCCACGAGCCGCTCGCCCCCCTGGGAACCCTCTTCGAGGACACAGCCATGCTCCTCCTCGACGGCGTCATCTACCACCTGATGCTTAGGCTTAACGTGAGCGAGGAGGAAATGAGAAATAGGCACGCTAACATAGAGTTCTGAGCGGCCCGTAAGGGCTGGACGCGATGAGGCTGAGGCTCGTAGTGGTGGGCCCTGAAGGCCCCGTGAACCTCGGGTTCATAGCCAGGCTGGCCGAGAACTTCGAGGTCGACGAGCTCGCAATAGTCTCGCCGCAGGCTAGCGTTGCCGAGTCCCTCAGGTGGGCCGCCAAGGCGTGGCACAGGCTACTGAGCGCCTCGTTCTTCCCTGACCTAAGGGACGCCCTGAGAGGCGTTGACCTATCCATATGCACTTCTGACGAGAGCTCGGCCAGGGACCTCCTGAGGACCGCGGTAACGCCCGAGGAGGCAGCGGCGGAGGCCACGAGGAGGGGGCTCGTGGCCCTTGTCCTGGGAAGGGAGAGCGTCGGTCTGACAAGGGAAGAGCTGTCCCTCTGCGACATGCTGTGCACGATACCTGCATCGGAGCGGTACAGAGCCCTGAACGTCAGCAACGCGGCCGCCGTGCTTCTGTACGAGATCTACAAGGCGCGCAAGTCCCCTCGTATCAGCGAGGAGGCCCCCGGAAGGGACGTGGTCCTGTGGGCCGAGGCCTACGCAAGGGCCCTTTGGGGCGCCCTTGGCCAGGGGGGACAGGAGGAGGTCGGGCTCGCGGTCAGGAAGGCCGTCTCGAGGGCCCACGCAGCCGAGGCCTCCTACCTGCTAAGGCTGCTCAGCAGGGCCTGCTCAGCCCTCGGATGCAAGGGGGCCGCTGAGGAGGCCGCGAGGGGTCTGTCAGGGGAACGGGAGAGCTATATCTCGAAGTAAACCCCCTTAGCCTTCTGAAGCCTGTCCAGGTAGGAGCCCTCCTTGTTTATCCTGGGCCTACCGGAATCCTTCTCCTGCCTCATTGTTATTCCTAGCTGCCCGAGGAGCTCGTTCATGGAGTCCCTTACCCTTTTAGGGGACCTCGCCAGTCCCCTCGCGCCGGGGTCACCGGAGAACACCATCGCCCTGTCGCTAATCATGGCTATCGTCATCACGTCATGCTCGGCGACGAAGGCAGCAGATCCCCTGTTCTCGGTCAGCCTCCTTATTATCTTGGCCACCGCAAGCCTCTCCTCGATGTCGAGGTGGGCCGAGGGCTCGTCAAGCAGGTAAAGGTCTGCCTCCCTGCTGAGGGCCGAGGCTATAGCGAGCTTCTGGAGCTCCCCCCCGCTCAGGTCCCTGGCAACTCGGTCCATCATCTTAGTCAGGCCGAGCTTGTCAGTCAGCTCGACGTAAAGCCACGTCCCGGGCGTGACGGCCTCAGGGTTCGACGACCTGAGTACGTCGGAGACTGTGACGCCCTCCGGGAAGAAGTCTGGGCCGACGTACTGGGGCTTATAGCTCACCTTGAGCTCCTTGTACGTGAACGGCGCACCTTCCTCAGCCTTGACCTCGCCAGCTATGAACCTGATGAAGGTGGTCTTGCCTATTGCGTTGGGCCCCACTATCGAAATTACCTCACCGTTGTTTATGTAGCCCGGCTCTATGTCGAGCACGAAGTCGCCGAGCCTGACCCTCGCGCTCGGCCACTCGAGGTACTTGAACTCTGCCTCCTGCTGCTGGCCCAGGAGAGACTTAGAGAACGATATTGGGGTCGTCCTTATCCTCACGTTCTCACTTGGGAGGTAGCCGTCGAGGAAGGCGTTGATTCCCACCCTCACCCCGTACGGCTGAGATACTATGCCGTAGACGCCCGGCTCACCGTATATCACGTGGACGTAGTCGCTGAGGTAGTCTAGCATGGCCAGGTCGTGCTCGATCACGATGAAGTACTTCGAAGCCCTAACCCTCGACCTTATCAGTCTCGACACCCTTATCCTCTCCCTGACGTCGAGGTAGCTGCTGGGCTCGTCGAATACGTAGACATTGGCGTCCTTACTTAGCGTTGCGACCACCACGAGCTTCTGGAGCTCCCCCCCGCTCAGGTTCCGGACGTCCCTGTCCCAGACCCTGTCCAGGCCCACCTCCTGGGCTAGATCCCTGGCGGAGCCTGTCTCGTCGGCTCTCTCAAGCAGCTCCCTTACGGTCCCCTTGACGTACCTTGGCACGAGGTCTATGTACTGGACCTTGTGCGCCACCCTGACCTTACCGTCGTAGAGGAGCTGGAAGTAGGTCTGGAGTTCGCTGCCCCTGAAGTGCCTTAGGACGTCCTCAGGCTCGGCTGGCCTCTCGGGGTTTCCTAGGTTAGGCCTCAGCTCGCCTGTGAGTATCCTTATAGAGGTGGTCTTGCCGGACCCGTTCTTACCGACGACGCCGACTACCTGTCCCTCCTTAGGGATTGGGAGCCTGAAGAGCTTGAAGCCGTTAACGCCGTACCTGTGGACGGCCTCCTCGTCGAGCTCCTCTGGCAGGTTAACTATCGAGATCGCGTCGAACGGGCACGCCTTCACGCATATGCCGCAGCCTATGCAAACGTCCTCGTAGATCACTGGCTTGGCCCTAGCCTTCGTGTCCGCCTCTATGGCGACGCCCTTCCTGCTCTTGTTGACTGGGCAGACCGAGATGCACTGGTAGCTGCAGCGCTTCGGCTTGCACAGCTCGTCGTCTATTACGGCTACACGTACCATCCTTTACCCTGCTCACGAAAAGGTCAAGGGCTTAAAACTTGAACTCGAACCTCTCCCCCGGTCTCAGGATAACGACGTTAGAGGGCAGACCCCTTGAAGTGACTATCCTCCTGAACTCCTGGGGATCCCCGTAGAGAACGGGGAACGTGCCGTAGTGCATAGGTATGGCGACCCTTGGCTTCAGGAGCTCGACGGCCTTCGCGGCCTCGTTGTGGTCCATCGTGAAGTGGCCACCTATGGGTAGAAGCGCTATGTGGGGCCTGTAGATCTCCCCTATGAGCGCCATCTCAGCAGTTATCCCCGTGTCGCCCGCGTGGTAAACGGTTCCCTCGTTTGATATCACCACGACCCCCGTGGGAGCGCCCCTTGAGCTGGTGTGGTTGGCCGGGACCAGGGCGACCCTCAGGCCTGGCTCCAGAACTATGGGCCCTCCCATGTTGCCCCCTATCGCGCGCCCCGCATCTCCCACCTGCTCCCCGACGTAGTTGGCCAGCTCGAAGGTCGCAACGAACTTGGCCTTGGGGTTCCTCTTCATTATCTCAATAGAGTCACCAAGGTGGTCATCGTGGTCATGGGTTACGAGTATGTAGTCAACGCCTGTCACCGACTCAGGCTTGACGGGTGATAGGGGGTTGCCCAGCCAGGGGTCTATGAGGATCTTCCTCCCGGCCACACCAAGCTCGAAGGCCGAGTGCCCATAGTAAACCAGGTACCCCATCCAGGGTCCCCCGCGCTAGATCCGTGGGCCTCGTTAAAATCGTATCCGCTTTTGGAATCGGCAGCTACGTGCAAGCGGATTTTACTTCCCTGGCGTCAAACCACAGGGAGGGACGTTGAGCGAGGAGCTCGAGAAGATAGCACTTGCCGGCAGGATTGCTGCCGAGGCCAGGGACTACGGTGCCTCGCTCGTTAGGCCAGGCTCTAGCGCGCGCGAGGTCTGCGAGGAGGTAGAGTCGCTGATAGTTAAGAGGGGAGCGGTGCCGGCGTTCCCCTGCAACTTCTCCGTCAACGAGGTGGCTGCCCACTACACGCCTGGCATCTCCGACGACGTGAGAGTCCCTGACAAGTCAATTGTCAAGGTAGACGTAGGGGCCTCTGTGGACGGCTACCTCGCCGACACCGCGGCCAGCGTCGTGGTCGGGAGCGAGGAGCTGAGGTCGCTGTCCGAGTCGGCGCGAGAAGCCCTCGACGCCGCGGCCAGGGTCGTGTCGCCAAACGTTAGGGTGTTCGACATAGGCAGGGCCATAGAGAGGGCCATAACGGGCAGGGGCTTCAGGCCTGTGAAGAACCTGACGGGTCACACCATGTCCAGGTACCTGCTGCATGCGGGCGAGTCTATACCTAACTACGGTGATAGGTCCACCTTCTACAGGAGGTTGAGGCCGCCTGTCCTGGTCGCCATAGAGCCCTTCAGCACGCCAGGGAGGGGCCTGGTGGTCGACGGGCCTAACGCCTACATATACTCCGCGACCGGGCGCGTCCCGAAGGGGGCCTCCGACCTAGCCGTGTCGGTGCTTGAGTACGTCATGGATAGGTTCAGGACGTTGCCCTTCGCCGTCAGGTGGCTATACCCGCAGTGGAAGGAGACCGAGGTGGCGAGGGCGCTCGACGAGCTGACCAGGCTGAGGGCCCTGTACAGATACCCCGTCCTCATAGAGGCGTCAGGGGCGCCTGTCGCCCAGTTTGAGCACACGTTCTACATAACGCAGGGCGGCGTGCTGGTCACAACGAGGAGCGGCTGAGAAGTACGTCTTAAAATTACAACTTATAAAGCCTGTGTCGAAGAAGGCTCAACGGAGCGAAGCAGAGGATGGCTTCCGGCGCTGCACTGACGACGTGGATAACAGTAGTTGTTAACGTGCTCTGGGTAGCCCTCCTCTTCCTCTGGCTGACAGGCCTGGGTAACTGGATCCAGGTCTACTGGTACAGGGCCGACATAAGGTCCAAGCTCACGCTGCTAGGTGGTCTGGCCGAGGAGGCTAGGAAGGAGACCCTAGACTTCATGACTAAGAACAAGGCCAAGGACGCGTCCTCCCTGCTATCACGACTGCTTGACTTCTTCCTAATTGAGCCAGTGTCGCTTGAGCCCACCGACATAATAAGCAGGCTGAGGCACCTCATCAACGTAAGGGAGGCCAGGTTCAAGGACGTCTTCGTCAGCGCCATGCCTGACAGCGACGACGTCACGAGGAGCGTGGCCTCGACCGCCGCTGAGATTGCGTCAGCCCTCAACTTCATATACAAGTACGTGAGGCACCTGCTCCTGTTCGCAGAGAAGACGAAGAACTGGTACCTGATACTTCAGCTCGAGATATTCATGCCGCAGATAATACAGCTCGCCCAGACGTACAGGAAGGCCCTCGACGACTTCCTCTACAAGGTGCCAGTCGGCGACGGCGCGGGGCCTCTCGTGGCGTTCAGGCTCGCCGGCCAGGGGGCCAAGTGGAGGGAGGTGAGCGAGGACACTGTCGCTACGGAGGTCGAGCTCGAGGGGAGGAGGCTGATAATAGTCAAGGCGAAGGGGCCAGGATCTACCGTGGGGAGGCCGGGCGAGGCCGCAGAGAAGGTGATCAGGGAGGCGGTGGCCCAGGGGAGGAGGGTCTCCCTCATGATTACTGTTGACGCGGCGCTCAAGTTCGAGGGCGAGGAGACCGGGGAGGTGGCGGAGGGAGTCGGGGCCGCCATAGGGGACCCAGGGCCTGAGAAGATAAGGTTCGAGAGGGTCGCCACGGAGTATAACATACCTCTGAGGGCTGTTATCGTTAAGATGGGCATGGAGGAGGCTATTCTTGCCATGAACCAGTACATATATAACGGCGTTGACAAGGCCGTCGAGAGGATTAAGGACATCATAAGATCTGAGAGCAAGGAGGGCGACACCGTCATCCTCATAGGCGTCGGCAACACGGTGGGGGTCGGACAGTGATGAACGTCTACCAGCTCTACCTCTTCCTCATCCTCCTCGTGATGCTTGTCGCTACGACTGCTATGACCATAAGGCAGATGAACGAGATCAAGAGGCTCCAGGAGGCCAGGAAGAGGCCAAGGGTGCTGACAGTGGAGGACTGCGAGGGAAAGACTTCAACGAGGGACTACAAGGAGGGCGACTTCGTCGGTCTCGTCCTGGGCCAGTGCCCTGGAGGGGGGCAGAGGAGGGTTGTCGGCATCTACGCGATAAAGGAGGAGAGGAAGAGCCGCCGATCCCTGTTTTAGGCCCTCGAGCAACAAACCAGGGGAGGCGCCTTGCGTGCAACGCTTTCGTGGGAGGTCTGCGACGTATGTCAGAGGAGGTTGGCGACCACCACGTGCAGGCTTGATGGGAGGGTCGTGGCCGTATGCCCCTACTGCAGGGCCCTCTTCGAGGGGAGGGTGCTCGTCTGTGGTCCCTCTGCCACAAGGGCACCGACCAGGAGGAGGCCGGCTGAGCCTAACGAGGAGATCATAAGGTCCGTCGGAGGGCACAGGCCTTCAAGGAAGGCCTGAGGTCCTACTTCAGAAAAGCTTTTATAGAGGCAGTCCACGGTCCTTCTATGGGGTCAGCTCAAGCAGGGTGGTCGATATGGCATCTGGGATACCTGTGCTGATATTGAAGGAGGGTACGCAGAGGTCATATGGGAGGGAAGCCCTCAGGAACAACATACTGGCCGCTAAGGTACTGGCCGAGATGCTAAAGACGAGCCTTGGACCCCGCGGTCTCGACAAGATGCTGATCGACTCGTTCGGAGACGTCACAGTTACGAACGACGGCGCCACGATTGTGAAGGAGATGGAGGTCCAGCACCCCGCCGCCAAGCTGATGGTCGAGATAGCTAAGGCACAGGACGCTGAGGTCGGGGACGGCACCACAAGCGTTGTCGTCCTGGCCGGGGCCCTCCTTGACAAGGCCGAGATGTTGCTTGAGCAAAACATCCACCCGACTATAATAATCGAGGGCTACACCAAGGCGATGAACAAGGCCCTTGAGCTACTTGACAAGATAGCCGTGCCAGTTGACGTGAACAACGAGGACAACCTGAAGAGGATCGCCGTCACCACGATCGGCAGCAAGTACTCAGGGCAGGGCCCGGAGAGGGACAAGCTCGTAGAGCTCGCTGTAAACGCCATAAAGATAGTCGCCGAGCCCAAGCCAGAGGGCGGCTACAACGTCGACCTCGACAACGTTAAGATCGAGAAGAAGAAGGGAGGCGGCCTCATAGACTCCATGCTGGTAAGGGGCATCGTGCTTGACAAGGAGGTCGTCCACCCAGGCATGCCCAGGAGGGTCACCAACGCGAAGATAGCGGTCCTCGACGCCCCGCTCGAAATACAGAAGCCCGACATAACGACGAAGATAAGAGTGACTGACGTAGAGCAGCTGGACTCCTTCCTGGAGGAGGAGACGAAGATCCTTAAGGACATGGTCGAGCAGATAGCGGCGACCGGCGCCAACGTCGTCATAACCCAGAAGGGAATTGACGACGTTGCCCAGCACTTCCTTGCCAAGAGGGGCATACTCGCGGTCAGGAGGGTCAAGAGGAGCGACATAGAGAAGCTAGCCAAGGCCACAGGTGCCAAGATAGTTACTAGCATCAGGGACCTGAAGCCGGAGAGCCTAGGCTACGCAGACCTTGTGGAGGAGAGGAAGGTCGGGAACGACAAGA